>DASPTZ010000117.1:0-6258 GCA_035623155.1 Casimicrobiaceae bacterium
CTTGGCCTCGAGCCGCCGCAGCATCAGTGCGGAGGCGAAGAACGTCAGCGCATCGATCGCGATCGCGAACGGCGCAGTAAGTGCATGGATTAACGCTCCAGCAATGCCGGGACCGATCAGCGAGGCCGACTGTTCCCCTAGCGAGACCTTGGCATTCACTTCGACCTGGCGCTTGCGTCCCGCCATCTACGCCAGGAGCACCTGATACGCGGCGCCGCCGACCACGTTGGTGACCCCGCACAGGAAGCCGACGACGAACAGGATCTCGATCGACAGCACGTCGAACCACGCCGCGACGGGGATCGCCATCAGCGCCACGCCGCGCCAGATGTCGAGCGCGATCGCGACCGGGAGTTTTCGCACGCGATCGAGTAGGACACCCGCGTGCAGGCTCACCAGTGCGAACGGGAGCGTCTCGAGCGCAACCAGGATCCCCATCTGCATCGGCGTCGCATTCAGCAACAGCGCAGCCGTCAACGGCAAGGCAAGGTTGGTGATCTGCGCCCCAAACGACGTCAGGGTGAGCGATGCCCAGACTCGCCGGAAATCCCGGGAGAGCCAGAGGCCGCGGAAGGTCCGCCGCGCCAGGGTTCTCAGTCGATCGCTCAGTCTCATAGTTCTTCCTCCGGCCGCGACGGAATGCGCACGGCCGCCGGTCTTCCGACACCGGCGGGAAGCGAGATTCGGGAGAGGATGAGAGACTGCTTCGCCCGTATTTCGGTTCCCGCCGCGCCCGGCGGAAACCGCACGGGCAGCTAGGCCAACAACAGCGCCATACCGGCATCCACGCCGGAAGGATACGCGCCGATGGGAATGTCCCATGCGAACGCGCGCGCCGCGATGGTCGTCGCGGTGACGGATGTCGTCGGCGTTCTGGTCATGGTGGACTCATTCCTTTGGTTGGTAGGAGGATGCTCTAAAGTGTACTCGAATGCGACCAGGGCGTGCAATGAAACCCATTGCCTGCAGGCGCAACTCACGCCGCCGTGTGTTGCAGGCACGCCACGATCCTCTCAGTCGTGCCTAGCGCTGCGACGCGGCTTTCTGCTTCGCGAGGTCGATGTCCCAGTACAGCCAGGGGTTGGCGTTGAAGGGGTTGTGCTTGTATCCGAGCAGCCACGGCTGCACCAGGTTGTTCTCGTAGCGATACGCAAGCAGGTGCCAGGGAGCATAGATGCTCACGAGCTCCGACATCTTCCTCAGCAGCTTGTTGCGCTCGGGACCGTTCGGCAGGCGCTTGCCCTTGTCGTAGGCATCGTTGAACTCCGGCAGGTTGAAGCGGGACAGGTTCGACAACCCCGCGTTCGGACCGTACAGCAAGCCCATCATGCCGAAGCCTTCGGGTGACGCAGCAGTATTGCCCAGCTGCCACATCTGCAGCTGTCCGGCGCGGGCTTGTTTCAACAGGTCCGGGAATTTCTGTTTGACGAATTCGACGCGAATCTTGATCGAGTCGAGGCTCTTCTTCCATAGCTCCTCGAGCTGCCGGTCGAAGGCGGAAGGACTCGCGCCGATCTTCAGGACAAGGGGCTTGCCGTCGGGCAGGTCGCGCCAGCCGTCGCCGTTCCTGTCGACGTAGCCAAAGCGGTCGAGAAGCGCGTTCGCTGTCGCGACGTCGAACTTGGCCCGCCCGACGAAGGTCGGGTCATGCCCGATCATGTTGGGCGGGATGATCTGCGTTGCGGGGATCCCCTGACCCTGGCGGACGATCTTGATCTCGTCCTCGACGTTGTAGCACATGCTGATCGCCCGTCGCAGCGCAATTCGCTCCCTGGTATAGCCTCCGACGACGGGATCCTCCATGTTGAAATACGCGAAGGTGATCGCCGGCTGGATGCCTCGAGCCAGCGTTATGCCTTTGTGCGCAAGTTCCGGCTTGAGCCTGTTGTCGTCGTCGAGCACGTTCTTGATCAGGTCTGGCGGCACCGGGTTGGAAATGTCCAGCTCGCCCTTGACGAAGGCGAGCAGCCGCGGATTCGACTCTTCGAGGATGCTGATCTCGACGCGTCCGATTGCGGGAATGCGCTTGCCTTTCATCGCCGCCAGAATCTCCCTGTCGGCGGGGTCGCTGCTGTCGGGGAAGTACAGCTCGCGAAAATTCGGGCTCGCCTCGAGCGTGATCTTCTGCGCGCGGCGCCATTCCTTGAGCAAGTACGGACCGGTGCCGACCGGGTTCGCCATCACGCGATGCGCTTCGTCGCCGTACTTCTCGACGACCTCGCGCGCCACCGCAGACATGGTGTTGCTGGTCAGGTCGTCGAGCAGGTCGTAGTCGGGATACTTTAGCTTGAGCTGGATGGTGTAGCGGTCGACGGCTCGGATGCCCTCGAACTCGAGATCGTAGATGTTGATGCCCGAGGCGGCCGCCTTCGTGAACTCCAGATCGCCGGCGAAGCGATCGTGGACTATCTCGATGTTGGGCGCGCGGACCTTGGGATCGATCAAGCGCTTCCACGAGTAGACGTAATCGGCCGCGACGAGCTCGCGCTTCTTGCCCTTGAACGCCGGATCGTCGGAAAAGTAGATTCCCGGCTTGACCCTGATCGTCCACGTCTTCCCGTCGGCGGATATTTCCGGGAGTGCCGCAGCCGTGTTGGGAATGATCTTGAACGGCCGCGCCAGGTAGTCGTAGCGATAAAGGGGGTCGAAGATCACCCGCGACACTGCCGCGGAATACAGATCGCTCAGCGCCTGGGGATCAAAACCTGTCTCGGCGCTGATGAATCCGATGTGCAGCGTCTTGCTGAGGTCGGCCGCCGGGACTGACGGCGGATGCGCCAGCATCGTGACAGCCGCCGCGGCGAGAGCGAATCGCTTCACCCAGCGGTCCCGCTAGAGGAGCTTCTCGATGTCCGGAACGATCGCCTTCGGCTCGACATTGGGCGCGTAGCGCTCTACGACCTTGCCCTTGCGATCGATGAGGAACTTGGTGAAATTCCACTTGATCGCCTCGGAGCCGAGCAGTCCGGGCTTCTGCTTCTTGAGGTACTTGTAGAGCGGAGCAGCCTTGTCGCCGTTGACGTCGATCTTGGCGTAGAGAGGGAACGTCACGCCGTAGTTCAACTCGCAGAACGATTCGATTTGCTCTTCGGTGCCCGGTTCCTGCGCGCCGAACTGGTTGCAGGGGAAGCCCAGCACCTCGAGACCGCGGTCGTGCATCTTGTCATAGAGCGCTTCGAGGCCCTTGTACTGGGGTGTGAATCCGCACTTGCTCGCCACGTTGACGATCAGCATCACCTTGCCCTTGTAGCGGTCGAGCTTCTGTTCCTTGCCGTGGATGTCCTTGACCGCAAAGTCATAAATCGACTTGGTCATGATTGCCTCCGAACTCGGGATCGCCGAATTATGCGCTGGCTTGCGCGTGGGTGCCAAAGGTCGCTATGCGACCGATTTCGCCGGGAGAATCTCAGGCGTTCCGTAACCGCCCCCGCCAGGCGTCTGGATGACGAAAACATCGCCCGGCTGCATCTCGACCTGGCAGGTCGCGCCGTATTCCTCGCGGCTGCCATCGACGCGCTCGACCCAGTTGCGCCCCACCGCGCCCGGCTGACCGCCGGCGACGCCGAAGGGCGCGATGCGCCGGTGGTTGGCGAGCATCACTGCGGTCATGGCTTCGAGGAAGCGCACGCGGCGCTCGCCGCCGTCGCCCCCGCGATGGCGCCCGGCACCGCCGCTGCCGTGGCGGATCCTGTAGGACTCCAGCCGCACCGGGAAGCGCCACTCGAGCACCTCGGGGTCGGTGAGCCGGGAATTGGTCATGTGCGACTGCACTACGCTCGCCCCGTCGAAGCCGGGGCCGGCACCCGAGCCGCCGGAAACGGTCTCGTAGTACTGGTAGACATCGTTGCCGAAGGTGAAGTTGTTCATGGTGCCCTGCGACGCGGCGAGCACGCCGAGCGCGCCGTAGAGCGTGTCGGTGATCGACTGCGATGTCTCCACGTTGCCCGCGACGACCGCGGCCGGATAACGCGGTGACAGCATCGATCCCTCGGGAATGACGATCTTGAGCGGCTTCAAGCACCCCGCGTTCATCGGAATCTCGTCGTCGACCAGCGTTCGAAACACGTAGAGCACGGCCGCCTTGCACACCGCCGAGGGCGCGTTGAAGTTGGTCGGCTGCTGCGGGCTGGTGCCGCTGAAGTCGATCGTCGCCTCGCGGCGCGGCTTGTCGATGGCGATCCTCACCGCGATCCTGGCGCCGCTGTCCATTTCGTACTCGAAATGGCCGTCCTTGAGCACGTCGAGCACGCGTCGCACCGCCTCCTCGGCGTTGTCCTGCACGTGCTTCATGTAGGCTCGCACGACCGGCAGGCCGAAGTGCGCCACCATCTTCTTGAGCTCCTCGATCCCCCGCGCGCAGGCCGCGACCTGCGCGCGCAGATCGGCGAGGTTCTGCTCGACGTTGCGGCACGGGTAGCGCCCCGAGGTGAGGATCGCTCGCAACTCGTCGTTCAGGAAACGCCCGCGCCCGACCAGCTGCACGTTGTCGAGCAGAACGCCTTCCTCGTCGACGTGAGTCGAGGCTGGTGGCATCGAGCCGGGAGTGATGCCGCCGATGTCCGCATGATGGCCGCGGGAGGCGACGAAGAACTCGGGGCGCGTGGCCCTCCGTGCCCTGCTCCCCTCTCCCTCGGGGAGAGGGGTCGGGGGTGAGGGAAGCTCGACAAGTGCCCGCCAAATCGCTTCGAGCACATCCTCAGTCTGCTGCAACACTTCGTTGTCCCAAAACCGAATGACGCGAATACCTCGCGATCCAAGCGCTCGTGTTCGACCTTCGTCGTAGCTCGCCTGATCAACATGTTGGCCGCCATCGAGCTCGATCACTAGTCCCCGTTCGTGACAATAGAAGTCGGCGACGTATTGCTTGCCGTCGATGAGGAGGGGATGCTGGCCGCGAAATTTTTTTCCCGCAAGGGCACCATTGCGAAGCAGAGACCACAGTAATGCCTCCGCATCAGTTTGTCCTTGCCGCAGTGAGCGTGCGCGGGCAACCAGATCCTCTGGCAAAGGTCTGTTGTGCGCCACTTCCGCAGGCCTTCCCTCACCCCCGCCCCTCTCCCCGGGGGAGAGGGGTTCCTTTCCGACGCCTTCGTCCAGAAAAACGGGAGTGATCACCGTCACGTCGGGAAGGTGAGTCCCGCCGTTGTACGGCGCGTTGAGCACGAACGCGTCGCCAGGCTGCATGGTCGCCGAGCGGCGCTCGATGATCGTCTTCACGCTCTCGCCCATCGACCCCAGGTGCACCGGCATGTGCGGCGCGTTGGCGATCAAGTTGCCTTCCGCGTCGAACAGCGCGCAGGAGAAGTCGAGCCGCTCCTTGATATTGACCGAGTACGCCGTGTTGGCGAGCGTAACCCCCATCTGCTCGGCGATTGCCATGAACAGGTTGTTGAAGACTTCGAGCAGCACGGGATCGGCAGTCGTTCCGATGGCGTGTCCGCGCTCGAGCGGAACGGCGCGCTCGAGGATGAGATGATCGCGAGGGCTCAGCGTCGCCGCCCAGCCGGGGTCGATCACCGTTGTCGCGTTCCTCTCCGCAATCACCGCCGGACCTGCGATGCGATCGCCCGGCCGCAGGTCGTCGCGCGCGTACACCGGCGCCTCTTGCCACGCGCCGCCGGTGAACACGCGATTGACCTTCGCCGGCTTGAGCGCGCCGCCGCGCGCCGCGAATGCCTGTGCCGCTTCCCCGACCGTCACGGCCGCACCAATGGCCTCCGCGGTGACGGCCTCGATCACCAGCGCCCTGCCGGGCATCAGGAATCCGTAATGGGTCTGATACCGCCGCTCGAACTCGGCCACGAGCCAGGCGCCGACGCTCTCGCCCGGAACGAACTCGCTGTCGACGGGTATCTCCAGCGTCGTGTCGGTGCCGTCGTACTTGAGCTGCAGCGCGTATTTGAGCGAGATTCGCCCGGCAGCGATGCCCTGGCCTTCGACTTCGCCGCGCGCTATTGCGGCCAGCTCGCCAAAGGTCGTCTGGCATTCTCTGAGCGTTTGTGCCGACATCCGGGCCTCGACCGCCCTCTGCCGCAGCGCGCGCACGTCGGCGAGTCCCATGCCGTACGCCGAGAGCACTCCGGCGAGCGGATGGATGAACACGCGCGTGATGCCGAGCGCGTCGGCCACCGCGCAGGCGTGCTGGCCGCCGGCGCCGCCGAAGCAGCACAGCGTGTATTCGGTGACGTCGTAGCCACGCTCCACCGAGATGTGCTTGATCGCGTGCGCCATGTTCTCCACGGCGATCCTCAAGTAGCC
>DASPTZ010000118.1:0-26320 GCA_035623155.1 Casimicrobiaceae bacterium
GTCGGCCGCGCTTCCCTGCCTGCGGCCGGCAGCATAGAATATGCGCGTTTCGTCGTTGCCCACGAGGTCCGAACATGAACGTCCGCACGCTGCTCGCAGTCGCTCTCGCCGCGAGTGCGATCTCCGCCAGCGCCCAGGAGCCCGCACCGGTCGTGATGCCGGCCGTGCCTGCACACAACTGCGTCAAGCCGGACCTTCCGGGGGCCAATGCGACGCAGAGTACGATGAGAAAGTTCAACGACACCTACAAGACTTACGGCGAGTGCATCAAGAAGTACATCGACGGCGCGAAGGCGCTGGCGGACGCCGCAATGACAGCGGGCAACAACGCCGTAAACGAATACAACAAGCTCACCGATCAAATCAAGGCGTACAACGACGCCGCCAAGAACTAGTCTCTGCGCCCCGTTAAATTTCCGCGACAGTCAGCCGGCTCCTTCAGGGGTCACGCACGTCCGCGTCGAGCAAGATGACGAACACTGCGAGCCCGCAGGCGATCGCTCAGGCGACCCTCGACGGCTTCAATCGGCATTACGCGCTGTTCCGCGATTGCGCGCGCACGGCCAAGCGACATTTCGAAGCCGGGAATTGGCTCGCCATCGCGCACACCTCGGAAGATCGCATCGACTTCTACGATCGGCGGGTCGCGGAGACCGTGTCTCGACTGGAACGCGAGTTCGGCTGCGACCAGATCGACGATGCCCGCTGGCAGGACGTAAAGCGCCACTACATCGCACTGCTGATCGATCACAAGCAGCCGGAATGCGCGGAGACGTTCTTCAACTCGGTATCGTGCAAGATCCTGCACCGCATCTATTTCCACAACCGATGCCTCTTCGTGCGTCCGGCGGTGTCGACCGAGCACATCGACGCTGACCCGCCGTCGTATCGCTCGTACTACCCGCGCCAGCACGGGTTGCGTCACGCGCTGATCGACATCGTGCTCGACTTCCAGCTCGAACGCGGCTTTGCCGATTTCCGGCGCGACCTGGCGAACATTCTCGCTGCATTCCGGCACCGCTTTCCGCGGCCGTTCCGGCTGGAGGCGAACCACCAGATCCAGGTGCTCTCCAGCCTGTTCTTCCGCAACCGCACCGCGTACGTCGTCGGGCGCATCATCAACGGCTTCCAGGTGCACCCCTTCGTCGTCCCCATCAAGCATGACGCCGATGGCAAGCTCTACGTCGACGCCCTGCTCGTGGATCCCGAGCAGATCGCGTTGCTGTTCTCCGCAAACCGGGCATATTTCCTGGTGGACATGGAAGTGCCATCCGCGTATGTGGCGTTCCTGCGCGACATCGTCTCCCTGCGCACCGAGGCCGAGCTGTACACCATGGTCGGACTGCAGAAGCAGGGCAAGACGCTCTTCTTTCGCGACTTCCTGCATCACCTGAGGCACTCGACCGACGACTTCATCATCGCCCCCGGCATCAAGGGCCTGGTGATGGCCGTGTTCACCTTGCCCTCGTACCCTTACGTGTTCAAGGTCATCCGCGACAAGATCGCGCCGTCGAAGGATACGACCCGGGAAAAGGTCAAGGAAAAGTACTACCTGGTGAAGCACCATGACCGGGTCGGACGCATGGCCGACACCCTGGAGTACTCCGACGTCGCATTTCCGCGCAGGCGCTTCACGCCGGACCTGCTCGACGAGCTAACGGCGCTCGCGCCGTCGCTGATCGAACACGACGGCGAGATGATCATCGTCAAGCATCTGTATATCGAGCGTCGGATGACGCCGCTCAACATCTTCCTGGAGACCGCAACGCCGGCGCAGCGCGAGCGAACCCTGCGCGACTACGGCGACGCGCTGAAGCAGCTCGCCGCGGTCAACATATTCGCGGGCGACCTTCTGTTCAAGAACTTCGGCGTCACCCGGTTCGGCCGCATCGTCTTCTATGATTACGACGAGATCGAGTACTTGACGCTGTGCAACTTCCGCAGAATCCCTCCGCCGCCGGCGGGCTACGACGACATGTCCGAAGACGTGTGGTATCCGGTCGCCACCAACGACGTCTTCCCGGAGGAGTTCGCGACATTTCTCTTGACCGATCCGGGGGTGCGCGCCGATTTTCTAGCGGCGCACTCCGATCTTCTCAACGCCGAGTGGTGGCAGGCCGCGCAGCGCAGGCTCGCCACCGGCGAGCTGCCCGAGGTGCTCTCGTATCCCGATTCGATGCGCTTCGCCCACGCCTCGACATCGCGGACCATCGCGGGCGGCCTGGCGGCGCCCGTCGTCGCCAGCCGCGAAGCGTCGCGCTAGTACCGACAGCCTTCGAACCCGGTAGAGGGCAAAGCGTCGCGCGGGCGTAGCCCCTCGCCGCTGCGGCACGACCCGCTGGAACGGCATTAGTGCTGTTTGCTCTCGGCGAGGCGCCTCGCCACGTCCTGCGCCTGAACCGCAGCTCCGATGTCGCCCTGGCGCGCCGCACGCGCGTACCAGTCCAAGGCCTTCTTGAGATCCTGGGTGACGCCGTCACCATGCTCATAGAAGCTCGCGATGATGTATTGCGCTCCCGGATCGCCGTTCTCCGCGGCGGCCTCGTACCATTTTGCCGCGAGCTTCCAGTCCTTCGGCGCACCGCGACCCAGGAAGTATTGGGTGGCAAGCTCGACCTGCGCCTGCGAGTGCCCTTGTTCTGCGGCCTTCCCCCACCATGCGGTCGCCTCGGTCAAGTTGCGCGCAACGCCGATGCCGTTCTCGTAGATCAGGCCGAGGTTGTACTGCGCCTGCGCCATGCCGGCTTCGGCCGACTTGCGCAACCAACCCGCGGCGGCTTCAAGGTTTTCCGCGCCGCCCTCGCCACGCAGCAACATCATCGCCAGGTTGTACTGTGCAAGGCGGTCACCGCCGCGAGCCGCGTCCTGGTAGTAGGTGCGCGCGGCCTGGTAGTCGCCGCGTTGGTAGGCGCGCCAGCCGGCATCCTCTGCAGGCACCGGCCACGCAACCACAAGGCCGGTCATCAGCGCTGCAGTTGCTGCGCGCCGGACACACCTCGCGTAGCCCAATTTCATTGCCGCTCCGGGGTTACAATGCGCGAGTCTAGCATCTAGCCCGCACCGTCGGCGCGAGTCGCCCGGGACAGGTCCGAAGCAATGTTCGTAAGCGCCTTCGATCTATTCAAGATCGGCCTCGGGCCGTCGAGTTCGCACACTGTCGGGCCCATGCGCGCGGCCAATCGCTTCGTGCACGAATTATCAGCCAATAACAAGCTCGACAGCGTTGCTCGCGTCGTCGTCGACCTGTACGGCTCGCTCGCACTCACCGGGCGCGGCCACGGGACCGATCGCGCCGTCCTGCTCGGCCTCTCGGGGGAAACGCCGGAGCGGGTCGACCCCGACCAGGTCGCCGCCAAGGTGCAACAGATCCGCGAGCAGCTGATGCTGGCCTTGGCCGGCCGGAGGGCGATTTCCTTTCGCGAAGCCGACCACCTGCGCTTTCGTATCGACAAGACGCTGTCGTTCCACAGCAACGGAATGCGCTTCACGGCCTTCGACGGCGATGGCGCAATTCTGGCGCGCAAGGTCTACTACTCGGTCGGCGGTGGTTTCGTCGTCGACGAGGCGGAATCCCAGCAGCTTGGCAATGGCGCGCCGCGACTGCGCGTCCCCTACCCCTTCACAAGCGGCGAGGAACTCCTGCGCCATGGCGAGGAAGCGCACAAGCGGATTCCGGAGATGATGCGCATCAACGAGCTCGCCCTGCGCAGCCCGGATCAGGTCAGGGGCGGGCTCCTCGACCGTTGGACGGTGATGAACGATAGCATCGAGCGCGGCATGCGCCACGAAGGCGTTCTGCCCGGCGGACTCAACGTCAGAAGGCGCGCGAAGGGTTTGCGCGATGCTCTCATCGCGCGCCGGGAGCAAAACGCGAGAAGCCCCACCGAGGCTATCGATTGGGTGAGCGTCTACGCGATCGCGGTCAACGAGGAAAACGCCGCCGGATCGCGCGTGGTGACGGCTCCCACCAACGGCGCGGCGGGGATCATCCCGGCCGTAATCCGCTACTACCGGGAGTTCTACGACGAGGCCAACGAGGACGGCATCGTCGCTTTTTTGCTCACTGCTGCGGCAATCGGCGGCCTGTGCAAGAGGAACGCGTCGCTCTCTGGAGCGGAGGTCGGCTGCCAGGGAGAGGTCGGGGTCGCCTGCGCAATGGCCGCAGGGGGGCTCGCTGCCGCGCTCGGAGGCAGCAACGCGCAGATCGAGAATGCTGCCGAGATCGGCATCGAGCATCACCTCGGGATGAGTTGCGATCCGGTGGCGGGACTGGTCCAGATCCCCTGCATCGAGCGCAACGCCATGGGCGCGGTGAAGGCCATCAATGCGGCGTCGCTTGCGCTGCGCGGCGACGGGACGCATCGCGTGACACTCGACGCCGTCATCAAGACCATGTACGAGACCGGCCGCGACATGATGGCAAAGTACAAGGAGACTTCGCTGGGCGGCCTGGCGGTCAACGTCGTCGATTGCTGAGGATCGCCGGCTCGGTTATGGCCGCGCGGGTCTTGAGCTGTTCGCCTGCAGCGCCTGCGTCATCGGCTGCGATGAGTGCAATGCGGCCCCTTCTCTGTCAAAATGCCGGCAAAGAGGTACGCGCTCCCGAAGAGCTCCGGATCGCCGATGAATCGTTGCCTGCCGTGGATGGTGCTCCTGTTCGCCTGGGCGGGTTCCGCCGCGGCGCTGGTGCCGGCCGCGGGATTCGAACTGAAGAACTACCTCGGCGCCTGGTACGAGATCGCCGCGATCCCGGGTTACCTGCAGAGCGTCTGCGCTCGCGATACGCGTTTGGAATACAGCGACGCGGAGAACGGCGCGATCGCCTCGAACAACCACTGTATCCGTGCGGACGGCACCGTCCAGGAGGGCGAGTCTCGTCACCGTCCGCTCGACCCCGAGCAGCCGGCGGTACTCAAGATCACTTCGGTGCATTTTCTCGGCATCTGGTGGTACCCCTTCGGTCGGCAGTCCATCGTCATCGCCTTCGATCCCGACTACCGCTGGATGGTGGTCGGCCATCCCTCGCTGCGCTATGGGCGCATCCTGTCACGTAAGCCCATGCTGGACGATGCCGATCTGGCGCGGGCAGCCGCGGCGCTTGCGAGCCAGCGCTTCGATCTGTGCGCGTTCGTCACGACGCCGCAGACCGGCGGGCGCGAGCGATCGGCACGGCTGTGCGAGCTCGTGCACTGATGAGCACCCAGCCTACGCGTCGCCTCCTGCCGCTGGCCATGCTGCTCGCAGCGTGCGTAGCCGCCTGCGAGCACAAGGCGACCAGGGATGAGGAGGAGGCCGCGAGGAACACTTTCGCGTGCAAGCTCGCCGGGCAGCGGCTGGTGATCCGTTTCGACGCCGACCTGCACGAGGCGCGCATGCTCACCGCAGCCGGAGAGAGAGTCACTCTCCAGCAGATCCCCACCGCTTCCGGCGTCCGCTACAGCAACGGCAACACCGAGCTGCGGGGCAAGGGCGAGGACCTAACGCTCATCGAGTTCGGCACGGCGACCAAGCTGGAGGACTGCCAGCCCTATTCGGGGCTGAAGTCTTGAGAGGCGTACTCGTGCGCACCCGCCGCATGGCGCCATCGTGTGCCACGATCGGCGCGGCGATATAATTGGTGCTTGATACGGCAGTCAATCGGAGAGGCTCGATGGGCAAAGGCGATGTTCGCACGCGCCGAGGAAAGATCTTCAACGGCAGCTACGGCAAGAAGCGCCCGCACAGGAAGCGGCGGAAGAAGTCTTGATGCGGGCAGCGCTGCGCCAACCGATGCCGGCCTGCTGAGGAATGCAGCGATGGAGATGAAGCGCCTGTCCGGCGGCAACCTGCGCGCCGCGGGATACGACGACAAGAACGGCCGGCTGGTGGTCGAGCTCACGGGAGGAGTCTTCGAGTACAGCGGCGTCACGCCGGAGACATGGCGCCGCTTCGCGGGCGCGTCTTCGCCGTGGAGCTTCTTCCGCGACAATATCGAAGAGGAGTACCCCGCCAAGCGCGTGCGCTAGCGAGGGCGGGGTTCTCTCAATCGTTACGCGATGGTCAGTCGCTTGCCTGAGCGCGCGGTCTTCTTCGCCAGCTTGAGTTCGAGGACACCGTTGTCGTACTTGGCTTCGCTGGCCGCCTCGTCGACTTCGGTAGGCAGCGTGAAGCTGCGGTGCTGGCTGCCATAGTAGCGCTCGCTGCGCAGCACGCGCTCCCCGTCCTTGATTTCTTTTTCGCGCTTGACTTCGGCGCCCAACGTCACCTGGTTGCCTTCGATCGTAACGTGGATGTCGTCCTTGCTGACGCCTGGAATCTCGGCGTGAACGGTGAAAGACTTATCGTCCTCAGTCACGTCCATCTTGATGCTGACCGGGGCGCCGCGCCCCTCGAAGCGGACGGGCCGGAAGAAGCCGCGGAACAGCTCGTCAATGCCGGTATCCGCAAACGGGTCGTAGGGAATCAGCGATGCCATAATGAATCTCCTTTCGTGTCGTTTCTGGATCGGACAGCCCCTGCGTCGCTGCGAGAGTCTGCCCTGCAAGGCTGAATTTTTGTGCGCCCTGGCCGGGATTCAAGCCCCCCGACCCGCAAAAGCATGCGATCCTTTATCCGGGTGAAACCTGGAAAGGCCAAACGAGGTGACAAAAGCAATGGAACCGCTGAGCGAGCGGGAGCACGACACCCTGAGTCGACGGCTCGCTGCCCGGCGGGAGGAACTGCGAACCGAGGTGCAGAAGCAGCTCGCCAACAGCGATGATCCGAGGATCTCCGGGTTCGCCGACGAGCTTGCTGCTGCTGAGGACTGGGTGCTGGCCGACATCCTTGCCGACACGGACCTCGCCATGGTGACGCGGGACATCGCGGAACTGGGGGAGGTCGAGGCCGCGCTCGGCCGGGTTGCCGACGGCAGCTACGGCACCTGTTCGAGCTGTGGCGAGCCAATCGGCTGGCCGCGGCTCAACGCGCAACCCACTGCACAGCGGTGCATCCGCTGTCAGGAGGCTTTCGAGCGGCGCCGGGCAGGCCCGGGCGGCGCGTAGCGCTTCACCCAGCCGAAGAACTCGTGATACCACAGGCGGGAATTCTGCGGCTTGAGTATCCAGTGGTTCTCGTCCGGAAAGTACACCAGCCTGGCCGGGACTTTGCGTGTCCGTAGCGTGTTGTAGTACTGCAACGCCTGGGTCGCCGGGACGCGATAGTCGAGTTCCCCGTGAATTACCAGCGTCGGAGTCTTGAAACGCTTCGCATAGTGATGCGGCGACTGCTTCATGACCAGCGCCGGATTGTCCCAGTGGAAGGCGCCCAGCTCCTTGGCGAAAAAGAGGTAGCCATCGGTCGCCATCATGCTCACCCAGTCGTAGCACCCGGCGTGACAGACGTAGGTGCGGTAGCGGTCGGTGTGTCCGTTCATGTAGGCGACCATGTAACCGCCGTAGCTTCCGCCGCTGGCGACTAGACGTTGGCGATCGATGTAGCCCCGGCGAAGCATGAAGTCGGTGGCCGCGTCGACATCGGCGAACTCGCGCTTGCCGTAGTCGCGCGTGATCGTCTCCAGCCAGCGCTGGCCGAATCCCGACGACCCGTGGTAGTTGACGCCGACGACGACGTAGCCGTGGGCGGCGAAGACCTGGGCATTCCAGCGGAAATGCCAGCCGTCGCTGTGCGCCGAGTGCGGCCCGCCGTGGATCGAGTGCAGAAGCGGCCATTTCTTTTTGGGGTCGAAGTTCGGCGGATAGACGACCCAGATCTGAACGGGGTCTCCTGCCCATCCCTTGACCGTGAACTCGCGCGTCGCGCCCATGGCGGCGCGCGAGAGCAGGGGCTGGTTCGGCGAATGCAGAGGCCGCTCGTCCCGCCCATCGGCCCCGATCGAGAACAGCGCCGGCGGATGCGACATCGTGGAGCGCTCGAACACGATGCGCTTGCCATCGCGGGAGAGGGCGTAGCCGGCGATCGTGCCGCCGGCTGCGACACGGGAAGGCAGCGCGTCGTCGAGTCCGGCGCGATACAAGCCCTGACGGCCCCGGTCTTCGATGAGCATGAACAGCGAGGCGCCGTCGGCTGCCCAGGCGAGGCGCGTCGTCGCGCGATCGAGGCGAGGCGCTAGCCTGCGCGTGGTCGCGCCACGGCGTCTGTGCAGCCTGAGATGTCCCTGGTCGTTGAACGCGCGCTTGACGTTGTACGAGTGCCAGGCGAGGTGCGCCCCATCGGGCGAATAACGCGGATGCTCGTCGGAAAAGCCGCTGTCGGCAGTCAGGACGCGGTGGCGACCATTGGTTAGGTTGACCGTGACGATGTCCGTCTCGTTCATCATCCGCGGCTCGGGAGCGAGATCGGCGGTGAGCGCAAGCTCGAGGCCGTCGGGCGAGATGTCGTAGTGCTCGGACGAGGGCTCCCAAGGCTGCAGCGCAACGCCCGTGCGGGCGAGCAGATCCCGGCAGCGCCCGGTGGCGACGTCGGCGGCGAGGACGTGCGGTTGACGCCCATCGGTAAGCCAATGATCCCAGAAGCGGTACTCGCTGCGCTCGGAGAGGTGGACCTTGACCTTGTTCTCCTTGCGCTCGCGCTTGCGCTTGGCTTGGGCTTTGTCGCCGTCGAGATCCGGCCATACCCACGAGACAAAGGCGATCCGTTTCGAGTCCGGGAACCAGCGCAGCGCCAGAGCGCCGGTGGAAAGCGAAGTGAGCCTTCGCGCTTCGCCTCCATCGGGTGCGATGAGGTAAATCTGCGCCTCCTCGTCGTCCTTGCGTTTGGCTGTGAAGGCGATCCATTTGCCATCGGGCGACCATGCCGGCTCGCTGTCCTTGTCGCCGGCGGTGAGGCGTCGCGCGCGCCCGCCATCCGCCGGGAACAGCCAGAGCTCGGTGCGGCCCTCGTTCTTTTCCATGTCGTAGATCGTCACCGCCGCGCATGCCATGCTTCCGTCTGGAGACGACGTCGGCGAGCCAATGCGCTTGATCGCCCAAAGGTTTTCAATGCTCAGAGGTTTTTTCCTGGCAGGCATGATGTGTCGGAGGACTCAGCACCGGGGCGCAAAGCGCGCGATTGTACGCCGGGAATCGCCGGAAGGCCCGTTGCGATGCGGTAGAATGCGTCCCGAGTTCCGCATTCGCGGCGCGACCACAAGCCTCTGAACGATTTCTAGCTCAGAGGAACCATCATCCTGGGATTTCGATGCAGTACCGCCGGCTGGGCAGTTCCGGTCTCAAGTTGAGCGAGTTGTCCTTCGGCTCGTGGGTAACCTACGGCAATCAGCTGCAGGACGAAGCCGCCGCCGAGTGCATGGCGGCCGCCCATGATGCGGGCGTCAATTTCTTCGACAACGCCGAGGTCTACGCCAGAGGCGCTTCCGAAACGATCATGGGCAACGTGCTGCGCAAGATGGGCTGGCGCCGCTCGTCCTACATCGTGTCGACCAAGTTCTTCTGGGGGCTGCACGAAGGTCCCAACGAAAAGAGCACGCTCAATCGCAAGTACCTCATGCAGGCGATCGATGGCTCGCTGAAGCGGCTGCAGCTCGACTACGTGGATCTCGTCTTTTGCCATCGAGCCGATCCGGAGACGCCGATCGAGGAAACCGTATGGGCCATGCACGACATCATCCGCGCCGGACGGGCGCACTATTGGGGAACTTCGGAGTGGAGCGCCGCCGAGGTCATGGCGGCGTGGCAAATCGCCGACAGACATCATCTGGCGAAACCGGTGATGGAGCAGCCGCAGTACAACCTGCTGCACCGCGACCGGGTCGAACGCGAGTACGCGCGGCTGTATCGCGACATCGGGCTCGGCACGACGGTGTGGAGTCCGCTCGCCTCGGGACTGCTCACTGGAAAATACAACGACGGCGTTCCCGCCGGCACGCGTGCGACGCTCAAGGGCTACGAATGGCTCGCCGAGCGCCTCGTCGATCCGGCGAAGATCGCCAAGGTGCGGCAGCTCGCCCCCATCGCCGGCGACCTGGGATGCACGCTCGCGCAGCTCGCTCTGGCCTGGTGCCTCAGGAATCCGCACGTGAGCAGCGTGATCACCGGTGCGAGCCGGGCGAGCCAGGTCGTCGAGAACATGAAAGCGCTCGACGTAGCGCCTCGACTCACCCAGGATGTGCTCGCGCGCATCGACGCAATCGTAGGTGTTCCACAATGAACCCAGTGCGCCACGGGTGTGGACGACCATGAGCAATCCTCTGGAAAGCTGGACCGAAGAGCAGCGCTCGGCGTACCTGTACCGGGCGTGCGCCAGGGCCGAAGCCGGAACTCGGAACGCGGAGTTGTTCACGCGTCTCGCTGGCGAAGCGGAAGCGCAGGCGGCCATCTGGCGCGCCCAGCTCACCGCCAGCGGCAAGCCGGCGCCTCCTCCGTACCTGCCCGATCCGCGTACGCGTCTGGTCGCGCACATGGTCGGGGTGTTGGGACCGCGGCGGTTGCGCGGCGTGCTTTCGGCCATGAAGGTGCGCGGCATGGCTGTGTACAGCCGGCGCGAGCCCGGCGGCCATGTCGCCCCGGTGCCGGGCGGCATCGAGAGACGGCACCGTGGCCTGGGCGGCGGTGGCAATCTGCGCGCCGCGGTGTTCGGCATCAACGACGGACTGGTATCGAACGCGAGCCTGATCTTCGGCGTGGCGGGAGCAAATCCGGAGGCCTCCGTGGTGCTGCTCACGGGTGTGGCTGGCCTCGTTGCCGGCGCTTTCGCGATGGCGGCCGGCGAGTTCGTTTCGGTGCGCTCGCAACGCGAACTCTTCGAATATCAGATCGGCCTCGAACGCGCTGAGCTCAAGGAATACCCGGAGGCGGAGGCTCAAGAGCTGGCGATCATCTACGCCGCCAAGGGACTTCCGACCAGAGAGGCGAACCGCCTTGCGAAGCAGCTCGTCTCCGACCCGGAGCACGCCCTGGACACGCTCGCCCGAGAGGAGCTGGGGCTCAATCCCGACGAGCTCGGCTCGCCGTGGGGCGCGGCGATTTCGTCATTGCTCTCCTTCGCGCTGGGGGCAGCGATTCCTCTGCTTCCATACCTGCTCGGGGGCGGCGCGCACGCTCTGAGCATCGCCGGAGCTCTGAGTGCGCTCGCCCTTTTCGCCGTCGGGTCGACGCTGTCACTTTTCACCGGCCGCGGCGCCCTCGCTTCGGGCGCGCGCATGCTGCTGCTGGGCAGCCTCGCCGCGGCGGTCACCTTCGGCGTGGGACATCTGCTCGGGGTGAGCGTCTCGTAAGAGAAGCCCCTCTCCGCGGGGAGAGGGGCTTCCCTGGTACGTAGCGCACCGGCAGCTCACGCCTTTTTCGACAAACAGCTCTTCATGAACGTCTTGCGCTCGGCGCCTTTCTTGCCCGTCGCCTCCTTGGCGCAAAGCTTCATCTTTTCCTGTTGCGAGAGTTTCACCGGAGTCGGCTGCGCGACCGGCGTAGCGGCAGTCCGCGCCGGCTGTGGCTTGGCGGTGACAGCGTCGTCCGCATGCGCGACAGGAACGGCGAACCCGATGAGCGTTGCGAAGGCTAGTGCATGAATCGTCTTCATGGTCATCTCCTCAAGGTTGATGGGTCGAATGCGGCATTGACGAAATCGTCCTTGCCACATCGCCATTAACGCCGAGGCGATGCTTCTGCGCATCAGACGCACGGCCGATGCAGACGGATGGTGATTCGAGGGGGGCTGGATAAAACAAGGCGGCTGCCGGAGGAGCTCCGGAGCCGCCTTGTCAGTTCGGCCGGGTGGACAGGAGGTCACCCGACCGGGGTCGGCAACTTTTTCGCCTATGAAGCTTTCATGCACTCGCTGCGCGCCTTGTCGGCGTCGGGCTTCGACATGCCCTTGGTCTTCTCGTTGCACATCGCCATCTTGCTCTTGGGCTTTTCCGCGGTCGCCGCGGGTTTCGCCTTGAGGCAATTGTTCACATAGTCCTGGCGTGCCTTGCCTTCGAGCTTCTTCTCGCCGGCTTGAGCCTGACACGCCTTCATCTTTTCCTGTTGCGGATTGGTCTTGGCGGTGTCGGTTGCAGCAGTCGTGGTGTCCTTGGTGTCGGCGGCATAGGCCACGCAGGCGAAGACGCTCAGCACGCTTAAGACCAGCAGCTTTTTCATCGTTATCTCCGGGCGGGTTTGGGGGTAGCAAAGGGAATTGGCAACGAGTCTACGGCAGGGCCGAGCCCCGAGGCAACGAAATCGTGGCGGGCGCGCCGGAGGGTGTCGCATATTTTGCTAATGCGGTGCAGCATCGATTTCCCCGCATTCGGGGTAGAATAGGCCAAAGTTATGAATTTGCTAGGAAAACGCTTGCGCAAGGCCCACCCATGATCCTCGTCCTGGAGCCCAATACCAACCCCGAAGGGGCCGACTACAAGATGCTCATCGGCCAGCTCGGCCGGCTCGCCGGGATCAGCTACCGGGTGCACCGGGAGGTAGGTGCCGAGGTGACGCTGACCGAGATCTACCTGATCGGCAACACGGGCTCGTTGACCGTCGAGCAAATGCAGGTCCTGCCCTGCGTGGAAAAGGTCGTGCGCGTGTCCGAGGCCTATCGTGTCCTGGGCCGCCACAAACATGGCGACGACCGGCCGTCGTCGTTCGATTACAACGGGGTCCGCTTCGGGCAGGATACGCTCAACATCTTCGCCGGACTGTGCGCGGTCGATTCGCCGGAGTCCGCCGACGCCATGATGCGCGCGCTCAAGGAGCACGGCCAGACCTGCACGCGAATGGGTGCCTACAAGCCGCGCACCAATCCTTACGCTTTCCAGGGCTTCGGTGCGAAATGCCTGCCGTACGTGTTCGAGCTCGCGGGCAAGTACGGCATTCGCGTCATCGCCATGGAAGTCACCCACGAGTCGCAGGTCGACGAGATCCGCGCCGCGCTCAAGACAACAGGCAGCCCCACCGGCGTCATGCTGCAGATCGGCACGCGCAACACCCAGAACTTCGAGCTTCTGAAGCAAGTCGGACGACAGCAGGAGTTTCCAGTGCTCATCAAGCGTGGCTTCGGCATCACGCTGGACGAGTCGCTCAACGCGGCCGAGTATCTCGCCTCCGAGGGCAACCGCAAGGTCGTGTTCTGCCTGCGCGGGATGAAGACCAACATGGGCGATCCGCACCGGAACTTCGTCGACTTCTCGCATGTCCCTGTAGTGAAACGGCTGACGCGAATGCCGGTGTGCATCGACCCGTCGCACTCGGTGGGGAGCCGGTCTGTCGCGTCCGACGGCATTCTCGATCTGTTTCACGTGGCGGCCCAGGGCGTCGTCGCCGGCGCCAACATGGTGCTCATCGACTTCCATCCGGATCCGGACAAGGCCCTCGTCGATGGCCCCCAGGCGCTGCTTCTTTCCGAGCTCTCGCATTTTCTCGACGACATCGCGCTTGCCCGCGAGACCTACGTCAAGCGCGCCGCTCTGGCAGCAAAGCACACCCGCCACTAGGCGCCGCACGTCAATCGCATGCCTCGCGAGATCGAGCTCAAGCTCGCCACGGACCCTGCGACCCTGGCGTTGCTCTCGCGGCACCCCGCGGTGGCGGCGCTCGCTCGCGGGCGAGCGCGGCGGGCAAGGCTCGTGAGCCGCTACTACGACACCTCATCGCGCGCTCTGCACCGTGCCGGCGTCGCGCTTCGGCTGCGCCGCGATGGACGGCGATGGCTGCAGACCGTGAAGGGACCTGGCAGCGCCGTCGCAGGCCTCCACGAGCGCGCGGAATTCGAGTGGAGGCTCCCGCGCCCCCGTCTCGACTTGGCCAAGCTGGCGATGACGCCGTGGCAGGATGCGTTTGCAAAGGCCGCAAAGCGCCTGGAGCCGCTCTTCACCACCGACGTGATGCGCACCTCCCGCTCGCTCGCGTTCGCGGACGGCACCCGCGCGACCATGTGCCTGGACCAGGGCTCGATCATCGCCGGGGCCCGGCGCGCCCCGATCTGCGAGATCGAGTTGGAGCTCGTCGACGGCGACGTGCGGCGGCTGACCGAGCTCGGGTTGCGGCTCGCTGCGGACCTCCCGCTCGCCATCGCCCATGCGAGCAAGGCCGAGCGCGGCTACGCGCTGTCGGGAGCGTTTCCGCTACAGCCTGTGCGCGCCAAGCGGGTGGCCTTGGCTCACGACGCCACGGCGGCTGCGGCGGTGGCGGCGGTCGGCGTCGATTGCCTGCGGCAGATCGGCGGCAATGCCGAAGCGGTCGCCGCGGGCGTCGATGCCGAGTTCGTGCACCAGCTTCGCGTAGGCGTGCGCCGCCTGCGTTCGCTATTCAAGATCGCGACGACGGTCGCACCAGCGGAACGCATCGAGCCGCTCGCCGAGGAACTCTCGTGGCTGGGAACGACGACCGGTGCTGCGCGCGACTGGGACGTCTTCGTCGCCGAGACCCTCGCGTCCATCACGCCGCAGCTGGAGACGACCGCGCTGAGGCGTGCGCTGGGACGGCTCAAGGCCCGCGCAACTCGCCTGCGCGTCGCCCAGCGTGCGGCGATACGTGAAGCGGCACGCTCTTCGCGCCTGACGCGACTGCTCCTCACCTTGGGCATGCTCTTCGCGGAGATCGAGAACTCTGCTGCGGTTGGAGCTACCGCTCCGGCGCGGGCGCTGGCGAACGCAGAGCTCGACCGCTGCGACAAGCGCCTCGCCAAGCGGGTACGGGGACTGCGACACGCCCCGCCGGCGCAACGACATCGCGCGCGCATCGCGGCGAAGAAGCTGCGGTACGCCGCCGAATTCTTCGCTCCGTTGTATTCCAAGTCGCGGGCTTCGGACTACATCGACGCGCTGGCGAAACTGCAGGATGCACTGGGGAAGCTCAATGACCTGGCGACCGCGGGGCGTCTGCTCGGGAAGCTCGCTCCGCACGACGCCCCCGGCCGCGACATCGCCGAAGCGGTCGGCGTCGTGCGTGGCTGGATCGCCGCCTCAACTATGAGCGAGCTCGGGCGTGCGGCGAAGGCACGGCGCGCGCTGGGCAAGCTCAAGCCGTTCTGGAATTAGGAGACAGCGCCATGCTCGAGTCGGCAGAGATCGGACATCGGGTTTCGAAGGAGGCTTACGCGCGGGAGGAGCCCAAGCTGCGCGAGGCGCTGCTCAACGCCCAGTACGACCTCGCGCAGTCGGGCCGCGGCCCGGTGCTGATCGTGATCTCGGGTGTCGAGGGCGGCGGCCGCGGCGAGACCGCGAACAAGCTCACCGAATGGATGGATCCGCGCCACATCCGCGTCGTCGCCTTCGGGGCGCTCACGCCGGAGGAAGCCGAGCGCCCGCCGGCATGGCGCTACTGGCAGGCGCTGCCACCGAAGGGCAAGATCGGCATTTTCATGAACGCCTGGTACAACGAAATGATGCAGGCGTTCATCCACGGCGCCATCGACGAAGGCCGGCTGCACTCGAACATGGCGGCGATTCGGCAAAGCGAGCGGATGCTCAGCGACGAGGGATCGGTCCTGCTCAAGTTCTGGATTCACCTGTCGAAGGCGGAGCAGAAGAAGCGGCTCAAGAAACTCGATCGCGATCCGAGAACCTCGTGGCGAGTCACCCGGGACGACTGGAAGGCCTATCGCATCTACACGAGGGCGCACGACCTTTGGGAGCATCTGCTGCGCGAGACCTCGACCGGCGAGGCTCCGTGGTACGTCGTCGAGGGCAGCGACGACCGCTATCGCAACCTCGCAGTCGGCAAGATCCTGCTTGAATCGCTGCGCGGGGTGCTCGGCGCACGCGGCGCTCCTCTCCGCCGTGCGAGGACGCCACTCGCGCCGTCGGTGATCGACAACGTCAGGCTGATCCGCGAGCTCGATCTCTCGCAGAAGCTTTCGAAAGGCGTCTATGATCGCGAGCTCGAAAAATATCAGGGAAGGCTCGCCAAGCTGACGCGCCACAAACGCTTCGCCAAGCACTCGCTGGTCATGGCGTTCGAGGGGGTGGACGCAGCGGGCAAGGGCGGTGCGATACGACGCGTCACCGGGGCGCTCGACGCCCGCCAGTACATTACCGTCCCGATCGCGGCTCCGACCGACGAGGAGCAGGCGCATCCGTATCTTTGGCGCTTCTGGCGGCAGGTCCCGCGGCGCGGCGGCATCGCGATCTTCGACCGCTCGTGGTACGGGCGGGTTCTGGTCGAGCGCGTCGAAGGTTTCTGCGCGACCGGCGATTGGATGAGGGCCTACGACGAGATCAACCAGTTCGAGGAGCATTTGAGCCACGGGGGGGTGATCGTCGTCAAGTTCTGGCTGCAGATCAGCAAGGGTGAGCAGCTCAAGCGCTTTCGGGCGAGGCAGCGCACGTCGTTCAAGCGCTTCAAGATCACTCCCGAAGACTGGCGCAATCGGAAGAAGTGGAACGACTACGAGGTCGCGGTCAGCGACATGGTCGATCGCACCAGCACCGAGATCGCGCCATGGACGCTGGTCGAGGCCGAAGACAAGAACTTTGCACGAGTGAAGGTTCTGCGCACGATCGTCGACCGGCTCGAGGAGGCATTGCGTCGATGAGCGCGGCAAACGGCGCGTACCGGCGTCCGAGCTGGCTGCCCGGCGGGCACGCCCAGACGATCTACGCCTCGCTCCTGCCACGGCCGGAAGTTCGCTACAGGCGCGAGCGAGTTGACACGCCCGACGACGACTTCGTCGACTTCGACTGGCTGGAGACGACGGCGGCACCCGGCACGCCGCTCGTCGTGCTCTTCCACGGACTCGAGGGCAATTCGTCGTCGCACTACGCGCGAGCACTCATGCGGCAGGTGCGGGGCATGAGATGGCGCGGCGTCGTGCCGCATTTTCGCGGCTGCAGCGGCGAGCCGAATCGCCTTCCGCGCGCCTACCACTCGGGGGACTACTCCGAGGTCGGCTGGATGCTCTCGACGATCCGCACACTCGTCCCCGACGCGCCATTGTTTGCTGCTGGCGTTTCCCTGGGCGGCAGCGCGCTTCTCAACTGGATAGGACGCGAAGCGCTGCGGGCCCCGGCGATGCTGACCGCGGCCGCCGCGATCTCGACGCCGCTGGACCTGACCGTCTCCGGCTTCGCCATAGACCAGGGATTGAACCGCATCTACTCGCGCCACTTCTTGAGCACGCTCTTACCCAAGGCGGCAGCGATCGCGCGGCGCTTTCCGCGAAGACTCGATGAGCAATCGATTCGTCGCGTCGGAACGATGTACGCATTCGACGAAACGGTAACCGCACCCCTGCACGGCTTCGCTGGCGCCGAAGACTACTGGTCCCGCGCCAGCAGCAAGCCGTGGCTGAAGTACATCGGGTTGCCGACGCTGGTGCTCAACGCCAGGAACGATCCGTTCATTCCAGCGAGCGCCTTGCCCGGGCCACGCGACGTCGGACCCGGAGTCTTGCTCGAGCAGCCGGATGACGGAGGCCACGGCGGCTTTCCAGCGGCGCCGTTCCCCGGGCGCTTGGATTGGCTGCCCGCGCGGCTGGTATCATTCTTCTGCAGCGTCGGCGGCATTGCGCCGCCGCGCTGAGCGGCGAACGACCGCTGCCGCGTCCCCCGAGTCCCATTTTTCTTCGATCGACTCAGAGACCTCATCGTGCAAGGCGGCGCGCTCCCCGTCGAGATCTTCAAGGCTTACGACATACGCGGCATCGTCGGCAAGACGCTGACCGCGCCCGTCGTGCGCGCGGTCGGACGGGCGCTGGGCACGCTCGCCCAGGAGCACCACCGCGACACCATGGTCGTCGGCCGCGACGGGCGGCTTTCGGGCCCGGAGCTCTGCGCAGCTCTCTCCGAAGGCATCCGCTCGAGCGGCGCCAATGTCATCGACATCGGGATGGTGACCACGCCGATGTCGTACTTCGCCGCGCAGCACCTGGGCACGCAGTGCTGCGCCATGGTGACCGGCAGCCATAATCCGCCGGACTACAACGGGCTCAAGATGGTCATCGCCGGCGGAACGCTGGCCGGCGAAGAGATACAGGCGCTCAAGACCCGCATCGAAGTGGGAACGCTGCGCAAGGGCGCGGGCAAGGCTCGCGCGATGGACGTGAGTTCCTCCTACATCGAGCGCATCGCCGGCGACGTCAAGCTCGCCCGGCCGCTCAAGATCGCGGTGGATTGCGGCAATGGCGTGGCGGGAGCGTACGCGCCGGCGCTCTACCGGCGCCTGGGCTGCACGGTGACGGAACTGTTCTGCGATGTCGACGGCCACTTCCCCAACCACCACCCCGATCCTTCGCAGCCGAAGAACCTGCGCGATTTGATTCGCTGTCTGGAGACGAGTGACAACGAGCTGGGCTTCGCCTTCGACGGAGACGGCGACCGATTGGGCGTAGTGACCCGCAGTGGAGCGATCATCTATCCCGACCGACAGCTCCTGCTGTTCGCGGCCGACGTGCTCTCGCGCTGTCCGGGGGCGACGGTGATCTACGACGTCAAGTCGACGCGCAATCTCAAGCCCTGGATCGTGCGTCACGGCGGGACGCCCCTGCTATGGAAGACGGGGCATTCGCTGATCAAGGCGAAGATGAAGGAGACCGGGGCAGCGCTCGCCGGAGAGATGAGCGGCCACACTTTCTTCGGTGAACGCTGGTACGGCTTCGACGACGGGCTCTACGCCGGGGCGCGGCTTCTGGAAATCCTGTCGCGTCACGCCGACCCGTCCTCTGTTCTCACCGAGTTGCCAGACAGCGTGAGCACGCCGGAGTTGAACGTCCCCTGCCCCGATGCCTCGCCACACGCGCTCGTCGAAAAGCTCGCGGCAACGGCGAGCTTTCCCGGGGCTGCCGAGGTGATCCGCATCGACGGGCTGCGCGTCGAGTACCCCGACGGATTCGGGCTCGCGCGGGCGTCCAACACCACGCCGGTGATCGTGCTGCGCTTCGAAGCCGACGACGAGTCGGCATTGAAGCGCATTCAGGCCGAGTTCAGGCGCGTCTTCAGCGAATCAATGCCGGGCCGGGCGCTGCCCTTCTGATGGCGATCGTCTACTCGACTTCCAGCGATGGCATCGATTGGGGCGCGCTCAAGGCCGAGCTTGCCGCCGACCATTTCGACAACGGGCGGACCGCGGACCAGATGGAGCGTTCGTTCCGCGCGAGCTTTCGCTGTGCCTACGCCAGCGACGGCGGCCGCTGCATCGGCACTGCACGCGCGTTGTCGGACGGCGTCTGCAACGCCTACGTTGTCGACATGTGGACGCACTCGGCGTATCGCCGTCGCGGCATCGGCCGCCGGATGCTCGATCTGCTGTGCGACGCGCTCGCCGGCCAGCACGTCTACCTGTTCACCGACGATCAGCACGACTTCTACGAGGCCTGCGGCTTCGCCCCCCGTGGACGCGGGATGGAGCGAGTGATCGGCCGCTGGCTGCAGAGCGAGAGCTGATCCCCGCTAGTAGGCGATACCCAGCCTTCGATACATCTCGGCGAGTACCCAGGCCGGGCCGACCAGCAGCGACCGGATGTCCTCGAAGAAGGCCGGGCGGCGACCTTCGACCGCGTGGCCGATGAACTGGCCGATCCAGGCGACGACGAACACGCCGACCGATACCACCAGCACCTGCGGTCCCAGCAGCGTCAACAAATAAGCCATCACCACCAGCATCAGCAGCATCCCCACTGCAATGGAAAGCGGCAACCACACGTAGAACGCCATCGCCAACAAGATGGCCGCGTAGACGGCGAAAGGCGAGGCCGCCCACAGCATGCCCAGCAGGCTCCACACGATGAGCGGCACGCACGCCCAGTGGATCGCCTTGTTGGTCGGGTTGCGGTGATATTCCCCGTAACGCTCGAACAGCGCTTCGGCCCTGCTCATTGCGAGCTTCCCGCCCGGGCGCGCGTGCCACGCCCGGACCACTGCCGGCCGAGCACAGCGGCGATGCCGACGAGGCCGATCAGGTCGACGGCCGGCGCCGGATAGATCAAGGCGACCGCCGTGCGAATGCGATGGTCGAGCATGTCATCCTCCAGGCGCCGGCAGAATCTGCGGCACAGTCATTCGATCTATGCCGGTAAAGCAACCGCCCGAAACGCGCGTGCAAGCGTACCGGAAACCCTCTGCCCGCGGCGTTTTCAGCCGGCGCCGAGGAGTGCGGGGTCGCGCACTGCTCGCCGTTCGATCATGCTCACGCGCGTGGGAAACGCGCCGAGCTTGCGATCGAGGAAGTAGTTGCGCAGCGTGCGCGTGATGGTGCGAAACGCAAGCTCGCCCCACGGCACGTCGTCCTCCTCGAACAGCCGCACGTCCAGGCTCTCCGCACCCGGCCCGAAGTCCAGCGAAGCAAGCCGAGCCCGAAACATGATGTACACCTGACTGATCTGCGGAAGGCTGATCACCGTGTACAACTGGTCGATCTCGACGTGTGCCCTCGCCTCCTCCAGCGTCTCGCGCAAGGCGCCCGCGGCCAGCGTCTCTCCGTTTTCCAGGAACCCTGCCGGCAGCGTCCACAGTCCCTGCCGGGGCATGATCGCCCGCTTGCACAGCAGAACCTTGCCCTCCCACTCCGGCAGGCAGCCGACGACGATCTTCGGGTTGCGGTAATGGATCGTTCCGCACGCGCCGCAGACGTAGCGTGGCAGCGTGTCGCCTTCGGGAACGCGAAGCTCGATCGCCTCCGCGCCGCACTGGCTGCAGAAGTTCATGCCGATCGATTTAGGGCCTGATGAAGTGCTCGCGGTAATACTTGAGCTCCTCGATCGATTCGTAGATGTCGGCGAGCGCTTCGTGCTTGCCCTGCTTGACCCAGCCCTTGGCCACTTCCGGTTGCCATCGCCGGCACAGCTCCTTGAGCGAGGACACGTCCAGGTTTCGATAATGAAAATGTTCTTCGAGCCTGGGCATCCAGCGCGCGAGAAAGCGCCGATCCTGGCAGATGGAGCTCCCGCACATCGGCGAGACGTTGGGAGGAACGTGCTCGTTCAAGAAGGCGAGCATCTGCGCCTCGACCGCCGCCTCATCGTGGG
Organism: Casimicrobiaceae bacterium; assembly: GCA_035623155.1. GTDB lineage: Bacteria > Pseudomonadota > Gammaproteobacteria > Burkholderiales > Casimicrobiaceae > PALSA-1003. The sequence goes on from DASPTZ010000118.1 coordinate 20,854, forward strand.
TCGACGCCTTGACCCGGAGGACGAGCCCCGAGCGAGTGTGAGTCGCCTGGTTCCACGAGTCCATCGCCGCAAGCGTCGTGTCGTCCTGGTGCACGACCATCACCGGCGCCTCGGCGATTGTGGCGAGCGCGTTGTCGGTCACAACCAGTGCAACCTCGAGGATGCGGTCGCTCTCGGGTTTCAAGCCCGTCATCTCCATGTCGATCCACACCAGGTGGTTTGCGTCCTGCGCCATGGTGGTCTTAAGCGAGGGCCCGGGTTGGCGTAAAATGGAACGTATTCTCGCATACGGCTTCGTCCTTCGCAGCGCATGTCCGCCGCAACGTTGTTCACCGCGACTTTCGTCGTGCTTTTCGTCATCTCGGTCGCGCTGCAACTGTGGCTTGCGTACCGGCAGGTGCGTTTCGTGCGCGCGCACCGCCAAGCCGTGCCGGCGCACTTCGCGGCCCGGATCACTCCCGACGCGCATCGCAAGGCCGCCGATTACACCATCGCCCGCACGAGATTGTCGACCGTCGATACGCTGGTCGACGCTGCGCTCCTTTTCGTGCTTACCCTCGGTGGCGGAGTCGCGTGGATCGCCGCCTGGCTGGGGGCTTCGTCGCTCGCGCCGCTGTGGCGAGACGTCGCCCTGGTGGTCGTCGTCGCCGTGGCGTGCGCCGCGGCCACCCTGCCGCTTGCTTGGTATCGCACATTCGTCGTCGAACAGCGCTTCGGCTTCAACCGAATGACCTTCGCGCTCTGGGTCGCCGATATCGCCAAAGGCGCGCTGGTCGGCGCCGCGCTCGGCATTCCGCTGCTCACACTGGTGCTGTGGCTGATGGCGCGGGCCGGCAGTCTGTGGTGGCTCTACGCATGGATCGCCTGGGTCGCGTTCCAGCTGCTGGTGCTGGCGCTCTACCCGACGCTGATCGCTCCGTTGTTCAACAAGTTCGAGCCCCTTGCCGATGCCGGCGTGCGCGAGCGCGTCGAGCGGCTGCTCGCGCGCTGCGGCTACGCCGCCAAGGGCCTGTTCGTCATGGACGGATCGAAGCGCTCGAGCCACGGCAACGCGTACTTCACGGGCTTCGGGAGAGCGCGCCGGATCGTGTTCTTCGACACGCTCCTCTCGCGGTTGCAGGCCGACGAAGTCGAAGCGGTGCTCGCCCACGAGCTCGGCCACTACAAGTTGAAGCACGTACTCAAGCGCACCGCGTGGTTCTCGGCGGGGAGTCTCGCGTTGCTCGCGCTGTTGGGGTGGCTGGTCGGCGAGCCCTGGTTCTATGCCGGGCTCGGCGTCCCGGGGCCGGCGCCGCGCTACGGGGTCGCGCTGGTGCTGTTCATGCTGGCGCTGCCTGTGTTCACGTTTCTCGCGGCGCCGATCGCGTCGCTCTACTCGCGGCGGCACGAGTTCGAGGCCGACGCCTACGCAGCGCGAAATGCGTCGCCGACGGCGCTGGTCGCAGCGCTGGTCAAGCTCTACGAAGACAACGCCAGCACGCTCACTCCCGATCCGCTGCACTCGGCGTTCTACGATTCGCATCCGCCGGCGTCGGTACGCATCGCGCGGCTTGAAGCTCGTGCAGCGCCGACACATTAGCTCGCGATGACCTCGCGGGGCTTCACGACCGACGATCTCGCTTCGCTCGACTGCCGGCAGGGCGCGGCGTTGTTGTCGCAGGCGGAGCTCAAGCAACGCCTGTCCGCATTGCCGGGGTGGGAGCACACCGCGGGGCAGTTGCGCAAAACCTTCGGCTTCGCCGACTACTACCGGACGATCGGGTTCGTGAATGCGCTCGCCTGGATGGCGAACCGGCAGGATCATCACCCGGACCTGTCGCTGCATTACAACCGCGTCGTCGTCGCCTGGTCGACTCACGACGCGGGCGGCGTCACGCTCAGCGACTGCATCTGCGCGGCGAAAACCGACAAACTCGCGTCGTAGCCTCATGGCGCGCGTTTGTAGCCTGGGTTGAGGCGAAGCCGAAACCCGGGACTCGTTATCACCTTCCCGGCTTTCGCTGTCGCTCAAGCCAGGCTACAACTACTTCGTAATCGTGCAGGGTCGTAGCCCGGCGTTGAGTGAAGGCAGGCCCGGGCCAGCGAGATCGTCCCACGGCTGCTAAAATGACCGGGAACTGAGGAACGGACACTACGTATGAAATACAAAGTTGCGCTTCACCGCTCGGATGAGGGCTTTGCCGCCTCGGTCCCCGGGCTTCCGGGCTGCTGGTCGCAAGGCGCGACCGAGCAGGAGGCACTGGAAAACATTCGCGTCGCAATCTCCGAATATCTGTCGGTTGTCGACGAGCAGCTCCGCAACGAGGACGTCCACGTAGTCGAAGTTGCAACTTGACCTTTGCCTAAGCTTCCAGGCATAAATCATCTCGACGCCGTGCGGGCGCTCGAGAAGGCAGGTTTTAGGATCGTCCGCCAAGGGAAGCATATCGTAATGAGCAATGGTTCGCGCATCTTGACCATTCCTCGCCACAACCCGGTTAACGCCATCACCATGGGCGGTATCGTCCGCGACGCCGGCCTAACGATCCAGCAGTTCCGCGACTTGCTCTGACGGACGGGAGCCGAAGGTCAGAAAGAGGGTCGCGGGGTGCAGCACGGGTTGAGGCAAGCTTTAACTGTTGAAGCAGCGACTTGAGGTAACGGACAACGTCCGCTTTACCCACAACACCGGCTATTCGTCGGCTCCGCTCTACTCACCCTGCCGACCGAGGGTGTGTGAAAACGCCTTCGTTGACTATCCGGTTTCGTTGGCTATATTGGGATTGTTAATGGCAACGGGGCGTGTGGATGAAGCGATTCATCGAAGGAGAGGATCGAAGCCAAGCGACGCTGCTGCCCGAATATCTAGACGACTACATCGCCGAAGACAACCCGGTGCGTGCGGTCGATGCCTTCGTTGAGGAATTGGACCTCAAGGCGCTGGGATTTGACAGCGTCGATCCAGCCCTCACCGGGCGTCCGTCCTACCACCCGGGGGTGCTGCTCAAGCTCTACATCTACGGGTATCTGAACCGCATCCCGTCGAGCCGGCGCCTGGAGCGGGAGGCGCAGCGCAACGTCGAGCTGATGTGGCTGACCGGGCGGCTGGCGCCGGACTTCAAGACCATTGCCGATTTCCGCTGCGACAACGGGGAAGCCATTCGCAAGGTGTGCCGAGAGTTTATCGAGCTGAGCCGAGATCTGGGGCTATTGGGCGATGCGGTGGTGGCGATTGACGGCAGCAAGTTCAAGGCGGTCAACAACCGGGACAAGAACTTCACGCCGCACAAGTTGAAGGCGCGCATGCAGCAGCTCGAGCAGAGCATTGCGCGCTATCTGAACGATCTGGATCGTGCCGATCGGGAACCGAGCTTGGTGCCGCCTGAGCGAGTGTCACAGCTGAAGCAGAAGATCGCCACGGTTAAGGAGCAGGCGCGCAAGCTGCGCCGCATCGAGAAGCAACTGCAGGCAGCTCCCGATCAGCAGGTCTCGCTCACCGACCCGGATGCTCGCTCCATGGCCACCAGCGGCCGCGGGACGGGCATCGTGGGGTACAACGTTCAGGCGGCCGTAGACACCGAGCGGCACATGATCGTCGCTCACGAGGTCACCAACGTTGGCCACGACCGCGCGCAGCTCAGCGCCATGTCGAAATTGGCGCGACAGGCAATGGGTGGACAGCCACTGACAGTGCTCGCTGATCGCGGCTATTTCGATGGCGAGGAGATCCGCCGGTGCGCCGATGAGGGAATCACGCCACTCGTTCCCAAGCCGTTGACCTCGAACAGCAGGGCCGAGGGGCGCTTCGACAAGCGTGACTTCATCTATATAGCCAAGCGGGACGAATACCGCTGCCCGGCCGGGGAACGAGCCATTTGGCGAATGACCACGGTTGAGAATGGGCGAACGATGCACCGGTACTGGCCATCGGCCTGCCCACGCTGCCCACTGAAGTCGCGATGCACGCCCGGCGATTACCGTCGCATCGCCCGTTGGGAACACGAGCAGGTCCTCGAGGACATGCAGCAGCGCCTGGACCGCATCCCGCAGGCTTCACGCATGCGTCGACAGACCGCCGAGCATCCCTTCGGCACGCTCAAGGCCTGGATGGGATCGACTCATTTCCTGACTAAGACGTTGCCCAAAGTGCGAACGGAAATGAGCCTGCACGTTCTGGCGTACAACCTGAAACGGACGCTGAACATCTTTGGGACGCAACTTCTGGTTGCTTTCATCAGGGCGTAGACCGGAGCGCCCACTTCGCGACATCAAATTCACACGTCGAACCACTCTGGTTAGCTGGAAACGGCTATCGCTCGTAGTGTTTCCACACGGCCTCGACCCACTCCGTTCAGCGATTCCAGGAGCTGACGTTCAACGTGAACAAAGGAAGGCGACCATGACGATGTCTAGATACACTCGTATCCCGGTGTTCTTGGGGCTGATCTTCGCAGCACCCGCATTTGCCGCGGATCTGCCCAAGGAAGGGACTTACGACGTGACCTCGTGCGTTAAGCGTAACGTAATTCGTGTCGACTATTCGGACACCCACTACGCCTGGAGCTACGAAGAGACGGGGACGTCCCGCAGCAATCCGCCGGGTGGCCTGTTCGACGAGGACGTATTTAGGTGCGTGGGTTCGGCAGCTTCATTCAACGGGAAGCGTATGGGAAGTAACATATGCGTCGCCGTCGCCAAGAACGGGGACAAACGCCTCACCCGTTTCTACTACGGAGACGACGGCAAGTACAACAGGGAGGCGGTGAGCGGGACGGGGATGTACGACGGCATGGTAACGAATGGCACCTTCGAGCTCGTAGGTCCACAGCCGGAGATCAAGACCGGGCCCGCCGAGTTTTGCAACCATCAAAGCGGCACCTACAAGCTGAAATAGCGTGATCGCCAAGCCACCGCGTACAAGTGGTTTGGAGTCTTCCGCCTAGGCTTGGCGGGCCGCCATCTCATTGAGCGTCTGCTTCGGAGACAGCGGACGCAACGGCCGGTTGTGGCCGGCTCCGTCCCTTCCCTCGATGGCCGCCATCCCTAACAAATCCGCCATTACCCGTCAGGTCAAATCCAGTCTTCTGCTGCTTAACCCAGCCTAAGGCGCCCAATAGGCGAGCGTGATGAGCAGTAGCAGGATCAGCCACACCAGCAGCGCGCGCCACACCAGTCCGGTCGCGCTGGGCATGATGTCGGCGTCGGCCATGTCGCCCATGCCCAGCTCGGGCCGGAATTCCGGCTCGCCGGTGGGTCCGCTCAGCGGCCCGCCGATGGTGCATCCGAGCCCGCCGGCACCGCTCGAGAGCAGGATCCCTTCGTGCAGCGACGGCCACTGCCGCGCCTGCGTTCGCCAGCAATAGATCGCGTCTTCGAAATCGCCGACGACCGCAAAGGTCATCGCCGTCGCTCTCACCGGAATCCAGTCGAGCCAGTGCAGCAGGCGCTGGACCGGACTTCCGAAGCGCGCAAGCTGAGCGCCCATCGG
>DASPTZ010000119.1:0-13271 GCA_035623155.1 Casimicrobiaceae bacterium
GCGCTCGGCTTCGGCGCCGTATGGCTCCCCTACGCGCTTGCTCGCAAGTTTCCGAACGCCGCCCGCGAGTGGAGCTGGCAGTACGTCTTTCCAGCCGAAGATCTCTCGCGCGACCCGCGAAGCGGTCTCGTTCGCCGCCACCACTTGTCGGACCAGGCTTTCCAGCGGGCAATGCGCCAGGCCGTGCGCGACGCGGGAATCGCGAAGCCCGCCACGCCGCATACGCTGCGCCACTCGTTCGCCACGCACCTGCTCGAATCCGGCTACGATATTCGGACCGTGCAAGAATTGCTCGGCCACACCGACGTGTCCACGACCATGATCTACACCCACGTCCTCAACCGGGGCGGCCGCGCCGTCGTCAGTCCCCTCGACCGCACGTAGCTTCACCAACCCGCAATGCCCGCCCGCAGCAAGCCTCTCAACCCGGCCGGAAGGAAGCACCGCTTCGGCAAAGCGTGGATGCACGAGCACGTCTCCGACCCCTACGTCATCGAAGCGCAGCGGCGCGGCTATCGCTCGAGGGCCGCTTTCAAGCTCATCGAGCTCGCCGACAAGGACAAGCTGCTGCGCCCCGGGATGACGGTCGTCGACCTGGGCGCCGCGCCTGGGAGCTGGTGCCAGGTGCTGCGCGAGCGCCTGGGTCCGTCGGGACGGATCGTCGCGATCGACCTGCTGCCGATAGATCAGGTGGCGGGTGTGCATTTCGTTCAAGCCGATTTCCGCGACGATTCCGCGCTGGCCGCGCTGCAGGAGGCCCTCGAAGGCCGCAAGGCCGATCTTGTCGTCTCCGACCTTGCCCCCAACTTAAGTGGTGTCGCATCCGCGGACCAGGCGAGAAGCGTATATCTGGGTGAGCTTGCGCTGGAATTCGCCGCTCGATGGCTTAAACCCGGGGGAGATCTGGTGGTCAAAGCGTTCCAGGGCGAGGGTTTCTCCGGGTTTCAGCGGCAGATGCAGCGCCATTTCGACAAGGTCTACCCCCGCAAGCCCAGGGCGTCGCGTGACAAGAGCCGCGAGGTGTATCTGGTGGGGAAGGGCCACGTCGTCGGCTAGAGACAACCCGAATGGCGCCGAGCGGGCGGAAGGCATAGAATTCAAGGTCCGGGGCCGGATTTTGGGGTCAAGGAAGGAACTTAGTTGAATAACCTGCTGAAAAACGTAGGCATCTGGCTGGTGATCGCACTGGTGGTGCTCACCGTGGTCAAGCAGTTCGACGCGCGGCAGACCACGCGCGAGGCCGTGCCATATTCCGAATTCATGGAGCAGGCCCGCCAGGGCCGCGTCGAGTCGGCCACCATCGAGGGCCGCTCGATCAAGTGGGTGGGTGCCGACAAGAAGACCAACTTGACCTACAGCCCGGGCGACATCTGGATGGTGAGCGACCTCCTGAAGGACGGCGTCAAGGTCCAGGCGAAGCCCGAGGAAGAACAGAGCTTCCTCGCCCAGGTGTTCATCTCCTGGTTCCCGATGCTGCTCTTGATCGGCGTGTGGATCTTTTTCATGCGACAGATGCAGGGCGGCGGGCGCGGCGGCGCGTTCTCCTTCGGTAAGAGCAAGGCGCGGATGCTCGACGAATCGAACAACACGGTGACCTTCGCCGATGTCGCCGGCTGCGACGAGGCCAAGGAAGAGGTCGCCGAGCTGGTCGAGTTCCTGCGCGATCCTTCCAAGTTCCAGAAGCTGGGCGGGCGCATCCCGCGTGGCGTGCTGATGGTAGGCAACCCCGGCACCGGCAAGACGCTGCTCGCCAAGGCGATCGCCGGCGAGGCCAAGGTTCCGTTCTTCTCCATCTCCGGCTCGGACTTCGTCGAGATGTTCGTCGGCGTGGGCGCGGCGCGCGTGCGCGACATGTTCGAGCAGGCGAAGAAGAACGCGCCTTGCATCGTGTTCATCGACGAGATCGACGCGGTCGGCCGCCAGCGCGGCGCGGGTCTGGGCGGCGGCAACGACGAGCGCGAGCAGACGCTCAATCAATTGCTCGTCGAGATGGACGGCTTCGAAGGCAATTCCGGCGTCATCGTCATCGCCGCGACCAACCGGCCCGATGTGCTCGACCCGGCGCTGCTCCGGCCCGGTCGCTTCGATCGCCAGGTGGTGGTGCCGCTTCCCGACATCCGCGGCCGCGAGCAGATCCTGCTGGTGCACATGCGTAAGGTGCCGCTCGCCGCCGACGTTCGCGCCGAGATCATCGCCCGCGGCACGCCGGGATTCTCCGGCGCCGATCTCGCCAATCTCGTCAACGAGGCGGCGCTGTTCGCCGCGCGCAAGAGCAAGCGCCTCGTCGACATGGAGGACTTCGAGCTCGCCAAGGACAAGATCATGATGGGCGCCGAGCGCAAATCGATGGTCATGTCCGAGGAGGAAAAGCGCAACACCGCCTATCACGAGTCGGGCCACACCGTGGTGGCGAAGCTCCTGCCCAAGTCCGACCCAGTGCACAAGGTGACGATCATCCCGCGCGGACGCGCGCTGGGCGTGACCATGCAGCTCCCCGAGGCCGATCGCTATTCCTACGACCGCGACTACCTGCTGCAGCGGATCGCGGTGCTGTTCGGCGGTCGCATCGCCGAGGAAATCTTCATGCAGCAGATGACCACCGGCGCCGGCAACGATTTCGAGCGCGCCACCTCGATGGCGCGCGACATGGTCACCCGTTACGGCATGTCGGACACGCTGGGGCCGATGGTCTACGCCGAGAACGAGGGCGAGGTGTTCCTCGGTCGTTCGATCGCGACGCAGAAGAACGTGTCCGAGGCAACGATGCAGAAGGTCGATCTCGAGATCCGCCGCATCATCGACGAGCAGTACGCGCTCGCGCGCAAGCTGATCGAGGAGAATCGGGACAAGGTCGAGACGATGGCCAAGGCGCTGCTCGAGATGGAGACGCTGGACAGCGACCAGATCGAGGACATCATGCAGAATCGTCCGCCGCGGCCGCCCAAGCCGGCCACGTCTCCAGCGACTCCGACTTTCGGGCCCAACGCCGGTCCCGACGCCGCGCCTTCGGCGAGGCCGGCGTAGCCCGCCCGTCGTAGCCCGGGTTGAGCGCAATGCGCGAAACCCGGGACGCAAGCCGCAGCGGAGCGCTGAGTGGTGTCATCCCGAGCGAAGCGAGGAATCTGCTGTTGCATTGTGTAACGCGCCGCCCCGGGTTTCGGTTCCCTCAACCCGGGCTACATACTACATACATGAACGACGGGGCTTCGCCGAGACCAGTCCTTTCGCCAACCCTCCTGTGTGGGCCGCATCGCCTCGCTCTCGATCGCCCGCTGGTCATGGGCGTGCTCAACGTCACTCCCGACTCGTTCTCCGACGGCGGGCGCTTCGCCGACCCTGCACGCGCGCTCGACCGAGCGCGGGAGATGCTCGCCGAGGGCGCCGACTTGATCGACATCGGCGGCGAATCGACGCGTCCCGGCGCGGCGCCGACGCCGGAACGCGAGGAGATCGAGCGTGTGATCCCGTTGCTCGAGTGGTTGCGCCCCGAATGCGATGCACGCGGCGTTCCACTCTCGGTCGACACCCGCAAGCCCGCAGTGATGCGCGCAGCCATCGCCGCCGGTGGCGGTATGATCAACGATGTGAGCGCGCTTCGCGCCCCGGGCGCCGTCGAGGCCGTCGCCGGCAGCGCCGTCGCGGTGTGCCTGATGCACATGCAGGGCGAGCCGGCGACGATGCAACAGAGTGTCGCCTACACCGATGTCGTCACGGAAGTGAAAAATTTTCTAAAGGAACGAGCGCAGGCGTGTGAAACCGCAGGCATCGCTCGCGAGAGAATCGCCGTCGACCCGGGCTTTGGCTTCGGCAAGACAGTGGACCATAATCTAATCCTGTTGAGCCGGCTGGCGGAGATCGTCGCCCTGGGCTTTCCGGTCGCCGTGGGACTGTCGCGCAAGTCGACCATCGGCGCGATCACGGGCCGCGACGTGAACGACCGCATCGCGGGAAGCATCGCCGCCGCGCTCGCCGCGGTGGCGCGCGGCGCGGCGATCATTCGCGCGCACGACGTACGCGAGACCGTCGATGCGCTCAAGGTGTGGCGCGCAGCGGTTACCGGCAGCCGCTGAATTGGAACCCCTCTCCCAGCGGGAGGGGTAGAGATGAAGGGATGCAAGTGGAACCCCTCTCCCAGCGGGAGAGGAGCAGGGGTGAGGGAAGAATTTCGTGCAGCGTTCGATCGCATGACCAAGACCTATTTCGGCACCGACGGCGTTCGCGGCCGCATGGGTGAGCCGCCGATCACCCCCGAGCTGGTGCTGCGCCTGGGCCATGCCGCGGGGCGCGTGCTCGCCGCGGAATCGGCGCTTAGGCCGGGAACCACCCCCGCAGTGCTCATCGGCAAGGACACACGAATCTCCGGTTATCTTCTGGAAGCCGCGCTGGAAGCGGGACTGTCGGCGGCAGGCGTCGACGTCTATCTCACCGGTCCGCTGCCCACGCCCGCGGTGGCGTATCTCACCCGCGCGCTGCGGCTCTCAGCGGGCATCGTCATCAGCGCTTCGCACAACCCCTTCGAGGACAACGGCATCAAGTTCTTCTCGGCGACCGGCGCCAAGCTGCCCGACAGCGTGGAACAAGCGATCGAGCGGGCGATGAGCGAACCGATCGCCTGCGTCGCGTCGGCCGATCTCGGCAAGGCGTATCGCGTCGACGACGCCGGCGGACGCTACATCGAGTTCTGCAAGAGCACTTTTCCCAACGAGCTCGACCTGAAAGGGTTGAAGATCGTCGTCGATTGCGCGCACGGCGCGGCGTACCACGTCGCGCCGCCGGTATTCCACGAGCTCGGCGCCGAGGTGATCGCCACCGGTGCCAAGCCCGACGGCCTGAACATCAACGCCGGCGTCGGCGCGATGCACCCCGGCCATCTGCAAAAGGAAGTGGTCGCGCAGGGCGCCGACATCGGGCTCGCCCTCGACGGCGACGGCGACCGGGTGATCATGGTCGATGCCAAAGGCCGCGCCTATGATGGCGACCAGCTTCTCTACGTTATCGCGCTCGACTACTGGCGGCGCGGCGCGATGGCCGGCGGCGTCGTCGGCACGCTGATGAGCAACCTTGGTTTCGAGCAGGCGCTGTCGCGCCGCGGCATTCCGCTCGAGCGCGCGCCGGTCGGCGACCGCTACGTGCTGGAGAAAATGCAGGACAAGGGCTGGCTGCTCGGTGGCGAGAACTCCGGGCACATCATCTGTCTCGACAAGCACACGACGGGCGACGCGATCGTCGCCGCGCTGGCGGTGCTGCGCGCGCTCCGTGAGCAGGAGACCACGCTCGCCGCCGCCACTGCCGATGCGCCGCTGTTTCCGCAGCGTCTGGTCAACGTGCCCATACGGCGCGGCTTCGAATGGCGCGCGAGCCTGGAGATTCAGCGGGCAGAGCGCGACGCGGTTGCCACGCTCGACGGCTCGGGTCGCGTGCTGCTGCGCCCCTCGGGAACCGAGCCCGTGCTGCGGGTGATGGTCGAGGCGCGCGATCCGGACGTCGCCGATCGCTGCGCGAGGAACATCGCCGACGTCGTCGCCAGGGCCGCAGCGTAGCGGTGTAGCCCGGGTAGAGCCCGCAGGGCGAAACCCGGGACTTCATTGATCGCGAAAGCACATTCGCCCATGGTCGCCGTCCTTCACGCAACGCCTGAAGCGGCCGCGCCCGAAGCCATCGCCGCCTGGCTCGAGCAGACCGGAGCCGCATACACTGAGGACGAGCGCGCAACACTCGCGTCGGCTGTAGCCTTCGCGCGAGAGCGCTACGCTGATCTGTGCACGAGCGACCGCGAGCCCTGGCTCGACCGCGCGTTCGGCACTGCCGCGATCGTCGCTGGGTTGAAGCTCGACGCCGATTCCGTGCGCGCGGCGCTGTTGCTGGGTGTTCCGCACTGCCCGGGCTTCGATGCGGAAGCGTTTAGCGCGCAGTTCGGAAGCGAGGTCTCCCAGCTCGTCGTCGGCGTCGCCCGGATGGGCGCGATACGCGCCGCGACCGAGGCCGCAGGCAGGACCGCCGGCGACGTTCAAGCCGAGAACCTGCGCAAGATGCTGCTGGCGATGGTCGGCGACATCCGCGTGGTGCTGATCAAGCTCGCCGAGCGCACCCAGGCGCTGCGCTTTCTCATGAGCGGAGACGCGGAAGCGCGCGCACAGGCAGCGCGCGAGACGCAAGACCTGTTCGCACCGCTCGCCAACCGCCTCGGCGTGTGGCAGCTCAAGTGGGAGCTCGAGGACCTGGCGCTGCGCGCGCTAGAACCCGAGGCCTACAAGCAGATCGCCGCGCTGCTGGATGAGCGCCGGCTCGATCGCCAGCGCTACATCGAAGAGGTCAAGGCGACGCTCAAGCGCGAACTCGCCGCTGCGGGCATCGAAGCGGACGTGTCTGGCCGTCCCAAGCACATCACCAGCATCTGGAACAAGATGCGCCGCAAGCAGGCGGGCATCGACGCGCTCTACGACATCCGCGCCGTGCGGATCCTGGTCGAGGACGTCAAGGATTGCTACGCCGCTCTCGGAGCCGTTCACAACCTGTGGACGCCGCTCGCCAGGGAGTTCGACGACTACATCGCCAAGCCCAAGGCGAACAACTACCGCTCGCTGCACACCGCGGTGATCGGCCCCGAGGGCAAGCCCCTGGAGGTGCAGATTCGCACGCACGAGATGCACCAGCATTCCGAATACGGCGTGGCTGCGCACTGGCGTTACAAGGAAGGCCCCACCGCCGGGCGCCGCGACCCGGGCTTCGAAGAGAAGATCGCTTGGCTCCGTCAGGTCCTCGACTGGAAGGACGCTGTCGCCGATGCCGGGGAGTGGTTGCAGCAGTTCAAGTCGAGCCTGTTCACCGACACGATCTATGTACTGACTCCGCAGGGCAGGGTGGTCGATCTGCCGCGCGGAGCCACTCCCGTCGATTTCGCCTACGCCGTGCACACGAGCCTGGGCCACCGTTGCCGCGGCGCTCGCGTCGATGGAACGATGGTCCCGCTCAATTACGCGCTCGAGAGCGGACAGCAGGTCGAGATCGTTGCAGTCAAGCAGGGCGGCCCTTCGCGAGACTGGCTCAACCCCGATCTGGGCTACGTGCACAGCCGTCACGCGCGTACCAAGGTGCGGCAGTGGTTCAAGGCGCAGCAGCTCGAGGAGACCATCGCGCAGGGCCGGTCGATGGTCGATCGCGAGCTCGCCCGCGCCGGCATGACCGCGCTCAACCTCGAGGCGGTCGCGAGCGAGGCGGGCTTCGCCAAGCTCGACGATTTCTTCGCCGCCGTGGCGCGCGCCGAGTTCAACACTCGACAGGTGCAGGCGGCGATTCAGGCCGTGGTCAAGCCCGGTGCGGCTGCGCCCGCCGCCGAGGAGCCCGTGCTGCCGCGCGAGAGCAAGGCGGCCGGCGCCGGCAGCGGCATTCTGATCGTGGGCGTCGACCGCTTGATGACTGGCCTCGCGCGCTGCTGCAAGCCGGCGCCCCCGGATCCGATCGTCGGCTTCGTCACGCGTGGCAAGGGCATTTCAATCCATCGCCAGATCTGCCCCAACGTCGCACGCATGAAGCAAAGGCAGCCCGAGCGGCTGATCAGCGCCGACTGGGGCGCCCGGCGCGACGAGGTCTTTCCGGTCGATGTCGTGGTCGACGCCATGGACCGGCAGGGCCTGCTGCGCGATCTGTCCGAAATCTTCACCCGCGAGAAGATCAACGTCACTGCAGTGAACACGCTGACCAGGAACCTGCAGGCGCGGATGGCCTTCACGCTCGAAGTGCCGGACCTCGAGCAGCTCAAGCGTGCCCTCGCATTGGTACGAGACGTGCCGGGAGTGCTCTCAGCCGGGCGGCGTTAGCCGGTGGTGTCATTCCGAGCCGAGTAGCCCGGGTAGAGCTGCGCAGCGGCGAAACCCGGGACCAGGTTCCTTCGCTAGCGCTGCCCCGGATTTCGCTGCGCTCTATTCGGGCTACGAATTGCCACGTCGCTGAGTAGCCCGGGTAGAGCCGCCCGGCGGCGAAACCCGGGGCCCTCCCGTCAGATCCCGAGCAGCGAAAGATCCAGCCTTCCGTCCGCAACCGGCGCGCACCAGTAGTAGCCGCCGGTGACCGGCCGCGAGAACGTGAACAGAGCGTCGACGATGCCGTCGTCGTGCCCGACCATGCGGCGCAGCGCTCGCTCGAAGCGGTCGAGCGATTCCCCGTAGGCCACGAACTCAAGCCCCTGCTCGCGTCCCGTTGTCCACGCCATCGATCGTCGCAGCATGAACGCCGGCGGATCGAAGCTCTCCTGTGCCGTGTGCTTGACGTGCGCCGACGCGGGTGCGTCCTCGATCTCCTCGTTGTCCTCGATGCGCCGGCCGATGGTCGCGTCGCGCTGCCCTGCCGGAAACGAGCGAAAGCGCGCCAGATCGTGTACCCATTTCTGAACCGCAGCGAAGCTCGAATGCTTGACGCCCTCTCCGCTGCCGACCAGCGCGGCCTCGATCGCGGCCTCCCCCTTGGGATTTTCGGTGCCGTCCTCGTAGCCGGTCAGATCGCGTCCGCCCGAGTAAAGGAACGCATCGAGCACATCGTCGAGCGCGAACGCCGGCGCGAGCAGTGCCAGCGCTTTGTCGGCGCAATCGAAGATCGCGCTCGGATCGGCGCCGCCAAAGCGCAACCACAGCGCCTGCTGCGTCGACGGGACCGCACACCCCGCGCCGGAGAACGCCGGAAACGTGCGCAACCCGGGCACGGTCGCGCCCAGTGCGCGAACCAGCGGCTCACCCAGGCCGACCACGCCCCACGCCGGACTCCATGTATCTCGAAGCTTGCGCAGGCACGGGCGCGGATCCGTTTGCGGAGCCAGGCGCAGCGTGAGCGAGCGCGCGAACGCCGGCGGAGAAGCGAGGATGTGCGGCTGTGCAGCGAGTGTATCCATGGCGATCCGCGTCAAATGCCCCGCGCGAGCGTAACCGCGAGTCCCGCGGCGGCGCAAGCGCAAATCACCGGGATCAGTCCCGCCTTCCAGCGAAAGAGCGCGGCAAGGGCAGCCAGCCCGATCAGCGCCGATATCCAGTCGAAGGCTCCGCCCGAGCCCGCCGGCCACAGCACGTGCACGCCGAAGAACACGGCGAGGTTGACGATCACGCCGACCACGGCGGCGGTGATGCCGGTGAGCGGCGCCGTGAACCGCAGTTGTCCATGCGTCGATTCGACCAACGGCCCGCCGCCGGAGGCGCGGTGTCACTAGGCACGGAACGGTGCACGGTCAAAGCAAGAATCGTAGCCTGGATAGAGCGAGCGCTATGCGCGAGCGAAATCCGGGACAGTCCGGTGAAAGACGCCTCGCCCCGGGTTTCGCCCCGGCTCAACCCGGGCTACACGACCTCCACGGTCAAGCCGTCCAATTAGCGCGTGTACCGAGGCGAAGTCAAATCAGGCCTTCGAGCAACTGCACGTCGACCAGCTCGCCGGCGGCCACGTTGCCGGTTTCGCTAGCGAGCACGATGAAGCAGTTGGCCTGCGACATCGACGAGAGAATCCCCGATCCCTGATCGCCGGTGGTGCGCACGGTGAAGCCTCCGCTGCCATCCCTGGACAGGATGCCTCGCTGGAACTCGGTGCGGCCCGGCACTTTTCTCACCGGAGCGGAAAGGCGAACCTTGAATGTCGGCAGCGGCGCGACATCGTGCTCTCCCTGCAGGATCAGCAGCGCTTCGCGCACGAATTCGTAGAAGGTGACCATCACCGACACCGGATTGCCCGGAAGCCCGAAGAAGTGCGCGCCGCCGAGCTTGCCGTAGGCGAGCGGCCTGCCGGGCCGCATGGCGATCTTCCAGAACACGACTTCGCCCAGCTTGTCGAGGAGCTGCTTGACGTAGTCCGCTTCGCCGACGGAAACGCCTCCGGAAGTGATCACGACGTCGGCGCTCCGCGCCGCGGTGGCGAATGCGTGCTCGAGCTTCTCCGGCGCGTCCTCGACCACGCCCATGTCCACAATCTCGCAGCCCAGACGCGTGAGCATGCCGTGCAGGGTGTAGCGGTTGCTGTCATAGATTTCGCCGGGCTTGAGCGACGTGCCGATCGATCTGAGCTCGTCGCCGGTGGAGAAGAAAGCGATGCGCAAGCGGCGGTACACGCCGATCTCGCCTATGCCGAGCGACGCGATCATGCCCAGCTCGGCAGGATGGATCCGCTGCCCCGCGCGGAACACGACCTGCCCGGCCTTCAGGTCTTCGCCGGCGAAGCGGCGGTTCTGCCCGGCCTTGGCGACCGCGCCCTGCGCGATCTTCACGCGACCTGCTTGCTCGCTCGCTCGTTCCTGCATGACCACGGTGTCGGCACCCTGCGGCATCACGCCGCCGGTGAAGATACGCACGCATTCGCCGGCGCCGATCGTGCCCGCCCACGGCTTGCCGGCGAACGATTCGCCGACTCTCTTGAGCGTGGTCTCGCCGTTCGCCTCGAGATCGGCGAAGCGCACCGCGTAGCCGTCCATCGCCGAGTTGTCGTGCCCGGGCACCGCGATTGGCGACACCAGATCCTCGGCCAGCACGCGGCCGAGCGCGCTGCGCACATGCACGCGCTCGACGGCGGTCACCGGCGAGAGAAACCTGCGAATGAGCTCGCGCGCCTTCGCCACCGGCATCGAGTTCGGATCGTAATCGTCGGCGCAGGAGGCTTCGCGCAGTGTCTTGGGAGAGTTCATGCAGGCTGTAACCGGTTGCCGAGCTTCGATTTTAGTCCGAGCGCGGGCTTTTCCATACCGTGCCAGGAAGCCATCGCTAGCGCGAGCGTCGCCGCGAACGCGAGGGCGAACAGCTTTAACGGATCGAGATCAGGCTTCAGACTCACCAGCGCCTGCTGGATGGGGAACGCGTACACGTACAACCCGTAGGAATAGTCGCCGATACGATTGAAAGCGGCGAAGCGCAGCATGGGATGCAGTGCGAAGGTGAGGAGCACGTACGCCAGCAGAACCAGCGAAAAAGGTCCGCGCAGCAGATCCCCTGGGTTGATCACGAGAAGCAGCAGTGCGGCCGCCGCAACCCACGGCGATAGCGAAATCGCCTCCCGGTTCACCCACGCGAGGGCCCCGATCGCAAAGGCCAGCGCGAGCAGGCGCACGTGCGGTGTTTTCGGAAAGAGCACCCACCAGTCGGGCAATACCGTGAAGATCATGAAGCCGGCGACGAACACGGTGTTGAACCACACTCGCCTGCGCAGCAGTGTGAGCATCCCGGCAATCGCGCAGGCGACGTACATCGAAAGCTCGACGGGAACCGACCACAGCGAGCCGTTGACCGCCCGAGGATAGGGATTGTCGAGGAACGCCCCAGGGAGGAAATACTGAATCCGCCAGCCGAGGCTGTTTCGCGTCGCGAAGCGAAGCGTCTCCGGGTCGGCTAGAAACTCTCTCCAGGGAAAGGTGCTCAGCGCTCCTGCAAGCACGACCGAAAACAACGTCGCAGCTACGAGCGCAGGATAGATGCGCAGCGCACGTGCCGCCGCGAACGCGCCCAGCGTTCTCCGCTCGACGAAACTCTTGCTGACCAGGAAGCCGCTGATGATGAAGAATACCGTCACGCCCAGGAGGCCGAGGTAGGTCGCGCCGCCGGACCATTTGAGCAGCAGTTCGTCGGCGGCGTGACCGGTGAGCGCGTAGCTGTGCGAGAAAATGACCGCGGTTGCGGCCAGGAACCTCAACAGGTTGAAGTTGTTGTTGCGCTCACGTGCCAGCTGCTCGATGCGCATGCGGTTTACGACTCGATGGCCTGCTTGAGCTCTTCCGCCGTGTTAATGTTGCGGAACGCCTCGGCTTCGTCGTCGAACGCGACCTCGGTCGCCTTGAGCGAAGCGTACCACGCATCGATCTTGCGCCCGCCCCCTTCGAGAAAACGCACGAGATGCGGTAGCAGCGAGCGCCTGACCAGAGCGAACACCGGGTGCGGCTGATCAAGAGTGCGCGCGACTGCCAGATCGGCATTGAGCGCCTTGAGATCCCTCTCCAGCCGCGCGACCAGGTCGAGGGGAAGGAAAGGCGAGTCGCAGGGCACAGTCGCGATCAGCGGATGCTCCGCGTGCATGAGCCCTGCGTGCAATCCCGCGAGCGGACCGGCGAAGCCTTCCAGGTGATCGCGGATCACGGGGTAGCCGAGCGCTTCGTACTCGGCGATGTTGCGATTGGCGTTGATCAGGATCTCGTCGACCTGCGGGACGAGGCGATCGATGACATGGCGCACCATCGGCTGGCCCTGCAACAGGACCAGCCCCTTGTCCACGTTGCCCATGCGCCGGCCCTGTCCGCCGGCGAGCACGAGGCCGGTGATTCCGCGCTTCTGAGTCGTCGGTCCCGGCTCGGGCGGCCAGGGAATCCAGGCGACGTGCTCCTCGTAGAAGGCGTGGCCTTCAGGCGCGCGGTCCACGTCGGAGCTAAACGCTGCGAGAACAATGTGGGTCTCGCCTGGCCAGTGCGCCGATTCGAAGAACAGCTTGGTGCCGCATGCGCGGCAGAACGTGCGCCGTGTGCCGGGCGACGATTCATAGGAAACGAGCTCCTCGGCGCCCGCGACGACCGCGACCTGCCCCGATTTGAACCCGATCCAGGTGACGAATCCAGCGCCATGCGAGCGACGGCAGCTGTCACAGTGGCAATGCACGCAGAAGCGCGAGGGAAAGCGGGCGGTGAAGCGCACGCGGCCGCAGTGGCACTGGCCGCGCGCTTCGTTGGTCTTGCCGGTGGTCATGTCTCAAGCGAGAAAGCGCTCGCCTCCGGTGAACAGAAGGTAGTGCTTCCCGGTCGCGCGGCCGATCATGGTCATGCCCACTTTCTGCGCGATGTCGTATCCCATCTGGGTGAGCCCGGAGCGCGACACCAGGAAGGGGATCCCCATCTGCGCCGCCTTGATCACCATCTCGGAGGTGAGCCGCCCCGTCGTGTAGAAGATCTTGTCTGCGCCTTCAACGCGGTCGAGCCACATCTGGCCGGCGATGGCGTCGACCGCATTGTGGCGGCCCACGTCCTCGACGAAATACAACGTCTCGCTCGAGCCATCGCCGTTGGTGGCGAGCGCGCAGCCGTGCACGGCGCCCGCCTGCTTGTAGATCGTCTCGTGCAGCCGCGCGCGGTCGAGCAGCGCATAGAGCGTGGCTCGCGTGAGCCTCGCGTCCGCCGGCAGCCGCACTTGGTCGATCTCTTCCATCAGGTCGCCGAAAACGGTTCCCTGGCCGCAACCGCTGGTCGTGGTGCGCTTGCCGAGCTTCGCTTCGAGATCGCGCAGCCCGTTTCGCGTCTGCACCGCCACCGCGCTGGCTTCCCAGTCGACCTG
>DASPTZ010000120.1:0-29869 GCA_035623155.1 Casimicrobiaceae bacterium
CGTTCGCCAGCAATAGATCGCGTCTTCGAAATCGCCGACGACCGCAAAGGTCATCGCCGTCGCTCTCACCGGAATCCAGTCGAGCCAGTGCAGCAGGCGCTGGACCGGACTTCCGAAGCGCGCAAGCTGAGCGCCCATCGGTGTGACTTCCTCGCCACGCCACTGCTCGGCGAGCAGCGTGGTCAGCCGATAGAGCACGGCGCCTCCGGGCCCCGGTAGCACCATGAACCAGAACAGCGTGCCGAACACATAGCGATACGAGTCCTTGAAACCCTGCTCGATCGCAAGCTTGGGGATCTCCTCGGCGGTTGCAGCACTCGCGTCGGTTCCGCGCCAGGCGGCGAGGCGCCGGCGCGCCGTGATGGCGTCGCCCGCCTTCAGCGCCTCGCCAATCGAGCTGAAGGCGTGACTGAAGTGCCGAAAACCCACCAGCAAGTAGAGGATCGCCGCGTTCCAGACGAGGCTCAGCAACGCGCTCAATTCGTCCAGCACCCAATAGACGGCGAGTGCCAGCACGACCGGCGGACCGAGCGCCAGCACCGCAGCCACGGCGCCCTGCCGTGCCGTGCCGGCGTTGAAGCGGCGCTCCAGCGCCCGGGCGTAGCGGCGAAAGGCATGGACGACGCTGCCGCGCCAGCCGAAGCTGCGCCATTGCTCGAGCCCGAGCGCGGCGAGGATCGCGATCAGGTTCATCGCCCGAACATCACTTGAGGAATTCCTTGTTCACCGACCGGAACAGCGGCGTTCCCGCCTCGCCCAGCCATTCGAACACGACCATCTCGCGCGACACCACCCGCACACCCTCCTGACGCATGCGCGAGAGCGCGAGATCGCGATTGTCCGGGGTGCGCGAGCCGACACAATCGGCGACTACGAACACTTCCTTGCCCTCCTGGTACAAATCGAGCGCGGTGTGCAGCACGCACACGTGCGCCTCGACGCCGATGACGACGATTTGCGCGCGGTCGCTGCCGGGCAGATTCGCCAGGCATTGCGCGGCGACGGCCGAGAACCTCGTCTTGGTGGCAGTCGCTTCGGCGGGAAGCAGTTCGCGAATTTCGGCAACCAGATGGCCGAGGCCCTTGGGATACTGCTCGGTCGCGGCCACCGGAACGCCAATCTCCTGCGCCGCCTCGATGAGCCAGCGGCAATGGCCGAGGACCGTTTCGCCGTCGGCGATCGCCGGCAGCATCTTTTCCTGGAGGTCGATCACGAGCAACTGCGAGCGGCCGGCTTCGATCAGCATCGTCCCTCCGTGCGGCGGATCTCAGGCCTTCAGCTCGACGCGATCGCGAAACTGCGCCAGCGCTTCGGGATTGGCCAGCGCCTCGACGTTCTTCACCGGCTCGCCATGCACCACGTTGCGCACGGCAAGCTCGACGATCTTGCCGCTCTTGGTGCGCGGAATGTCGGAGACCTGGACTACCTTGGCCGGCACGTGACGCGGCGTGGTGTTGGCGCGGATCTGGCGCTTGATCTTGTCGGCGATCGCGTCGTCGAGCTTGAGGCCGTCGCGCAGGCGCACGAACAGCACAACGCGCACGTCGCTGACATCTCCGGGTGGCCAGTTCTGGCCGATGACGATGCTCTCGAGGACTTCGTCGAGCTGCTCGACCTGACGATAGATCTCGGCGGTCCCGATCCGCACGCCGCCGGGATTGAGGGTCGCGTCGGAGCGCCCGTAGATGATCATCCCGTCGTGCTCGGTGAGCTCCACGTAATCGCCGTGGCACCACACTCCGGGAAAGCGCTCGAAGTACGCCGCGCGATACTTGGCTCCGTCGGGGTCGTTCCAGAATCCGATCGGCGTCGACGGAAAAGGTTTCGTGCAGACGAGCTCGCCGCGAAGCTTGCTTCCGGCGGCGATGGGTTTGCCTTGCTCGTCGTAGGCGGCGACCGCCATGCCGAGAGCACGGCACTGCAGCTCGCCGCGCCACACCGGTCGCGTCGGGCACCCCTGGGCGAAGCACGCAATGATGTCGGTGCCGCCGGAAATCGACGACAGGCAGACGTCCTCCTTGATGCATTGATAGACGTAATCGAAGCCTTCCGGCGCGAGCGGGCTTCCCGTCGAGAGCACCGCTCGCAGCGCTGCGAGCGAATAATCTTTGCGGGGTTCGAGCCCTGACTTCTTGAGCGCATCGATGTACTTCGCCGACGTGCCGAATTGGGTCATGCGCTCGGCGTCGGCGAGGTCCCAGAGAATCCTGCCATCGCCGACGAAGGGCGAACCGTCGTAGAGCAGCAGCGTGGCGCCGGAAGCGAGCCCGGAGGCGAGCCAGTTCCACATCATCCAACCGCAGGTGGTGAAGTAGAACAAGCGGTCACCGGCGTTGATGTCGCCGTGCAGCCGGTGCTCCTTCAGGTGCTGCAATAGGGTTCCGCCCGCGCCGTGAACGATGCACTTGGGCACGCCGGTGGTGCCCGACGAATAAAGAATGTACAGCGGGTGATCGAAGGGGAAGCGCTCGAACGTGATCGCTCCGGGCGAATGCGCCGAAAGGAAGTCTTCCCAGGCGAGCGCATGCGGCACGCCCTCGGGTTCTCCACGCCCGACATTCAAGTAGGGCGCAACGACCACGCGGCGCAGCGTGGGCAGGCGCTCGGCGATTTCGGCAACCTTGTCGAGGATCGGCTGCGGCTTGCCGTTGTACCAGTATCCGTCGACGGTGAAGAGCACCTTCGGCTCGATCTGCCCGAAGCGGTCGAGCACGCCCTGCACCCCGAAGTCCGGCGACGCCGACGACCAGATCGCCCCCAGCGAGACCGCGGCGAGCATGGCGATGACCGCCTCCGGCACGTTCGGCATAAAACCTGCGAGGCGATCGCCGCTTTTCACGCCCTCCGCCCGCAGCGCCCGTGCGGCGCGCGACACCCCGGCGTACAGCTCGGCGTGCGACATCCGGCGCCTGACCTTGTCCTCGCCCCAGAACACGAGCGCCTCGCCCGCGTCGTCGCGCGCACGGCGCCCCAGCAGATTCTCGGCGAAGTTGAGCCGCGCGTCGGGGAACCACCGCGCGCCCGGCATGCGATCGCCGTCGACGAGCGTGCGCGCGCCGCGCTCGCCGATGATTCCGCCGTACTCCCACACCTCGCGCCAGAAGGCCTCGCGATTCGCCACTGACCAGGCGTACAGCGCGGTGTAGTCGGGAAGATGCACGCCGTTGCGCTGCGCGGCGCGCGAGGCGAAGGCGGTCAGGTTGGCGCGTGCGATGCGCTCCGGGGAAGGTTGCCACAGAGGCGCGTTCATGCCCGATCCGTGACCATCGAGGCGTGCAGCGAGCGCAGGCGCTCGGGCAGCGGCGCGGAGCGCTGCGTCTTCGAGTCGATCCACACGATCTTGGCCGCGCCTTCTGCATACATACGGCCGTCCTTCCGCACCTCGTAGTAGCTCTCGACGCTCGACCGGCCGGGCTTGCCGATGAACATGCGCACTTCGACCGTTCCGGGATACTCCAGCGGCTCGATGAAGGTGCAACTCGCGTTGACGATCACTATTCCAAGCCCCGGAAGCGGGCCGAGCTGCTCGCGCACGCGGTCCAGCCATTCGATGCGCGCCTGCTCCATGTAGCGGAAGTAAACCGTGTTGTTGACGTGGCCCTGAGCGTCCATGTCTCCCCAGCGGATAGGCATGGTGGTCGAGTGAACAGCGGTACGCGTTGCGGTCATCGGCGGGCGTGTATGCGGGAAGGCGGTGCTGCGGGAAATCGAATTATAATCGACGCTGCCGACGGACGACCGCTGGAGGTATCTCGTGCAACGCGAAGCGATGCAATACGATGTCGTGATCGTCGGCGGCGGCCCGGCAGGGCTGTCCGCAGCGATCCGCCTGAAGCAGCTCGCCACCGCAGCCGGACGCGAGCTCGGCGTGTGTCTATTGGAGAAGGGCTCCGAGGTCGGCGCCCACATCCTCTCCGGAGCGGTAGTCGATCCGCGCGCGCTCGACGAGCTGCTCCCCGACTGGAAGTCGCAGGGCGCGCCGCTGAACACACCCGTCACCGAGGATCGCTTCCTGGTGCTGGGCACGCAAGGCGCGCGCCGCCTGCCGAACGTGCTGATGCCGCCGATGATGAGCAACCACGGCTGCTACATCGTGAGCCTCGGCAACGTCTGTCGCTGGCTCGCCAAGCAGGCGGAAGCGCTCGGTGTGGAGATCTATCCGGGATTCGCGGCGTCGGAAGTCCTCTACACCGATGCCGGCGCGGTTCGCGGCGTGGCGACCGGGGACGTCGGCGTGGCCAGGGACGGCACGCACAAGTCCGGCTACCAGCTGGGCATGGAGCTGCACGCGAAATACACGTTGCTCGCCGAGGGCTGCCGCGGCTCG
Organism: Casimicrobiaceae bacterium; assembly: GCA_035623155.1. GTDB lineage: Bacteria > Pseudomonadota > Gammaproteobacteria > Burkholderiales > Casimicrobiaceae > PALSA-1003. The sequence continues at coordinate 4,328 of DASPTZ010000120.1, forward strand.
TTAACCGAGGAGTTGATCGCCAGGTTCGGACTGCGCGAAGGCGTCGATCCGCAAAAGTACGGCATCGGCTTGAAGGAGCTGTGGCAGGTCGCACCGGAGAAACATAAGCTTGGACTCGTGATGCACACGCAGGGCTGGCCGCTCGACTCGAAGACGGGCGGCGGCTCGTTCATGTACCACATGGAGGACAATGTGGTCGCGGTGGGGTTTGTCGTCCACTTGAGTTACGCCAACCCGCATCTATCGCCCTACGACGAATTCCAGCGCTTCAAGACGCACCCGGCAATCCGCGGCTTCTTCGAAGGCGGCAAGCGCCTCGCCTACGGCGCCCGGGCGATCAGCGAGGGCGGGCTGCAATCGATCCCGAAGCTGACTTTCTCTGGTGGCGCGCTGATCGGCGATTGTGCCGGCTTCCTCAACGTGCCTCGCATCAAGGGGACGCACAACGCCATGAAGAGCGCGACGCTAGGAGCCGAGGCGGCATTTGCCGCGCTCGGCGAGAACCGGCAGCACGACGAGCTCACTGCCTACACGGAAGCGTTTCGCTCCTCGTGGGCGTACCGCGAGCTCTACAAGGTTCGCAACGTCAAGCCGGGGCTCAAGTGGGGCGCCACGCTGGGCACCTTGCACGGCGGAGCGCACATGTGGTTGAACGATCTGCACCTGGGTGCCCTGGTCGGCTGGACGCTGCACCACGGCAAGCCGGACCACAAGTGTCTAAAGCCCGCGGCGGACATGCCAAAGATCGAGTATCCGCCCTACGACGGGGTGCTCACTTTCGACAAGCTTTCCTCGGTATTCATCTCCAACACCAATCACGAGGAAGATCAGCCCGTCCACCTGCAGCTGCGCGATCCGAAGATTCCGGTCGCGGTGAACCTCGCGACTTACGACGGTCCCGAGCAGCGCTATTGCCCCGCGGGCGTCTACGAATTCGTCGACGCCGAGGGCGGATCAGGCAAGCGGCTGCAGATCAACGCGCCGAATTGCGTGCACTGCAAGACCTGCGACATCAAGGATCCGCGCCAGAACATCCATTGGGTGACGCCCGAGGGCGGCGGCGGGCCGAACTATCCGAATATGTGATCTGCGCGGTTTACGGGCTTCGCCGGAAGCGGTCATTGGGACGACGGGGGTCGACCCGTTCCAGACCTCCGCGTCAGTGTAAGCGGTCGTTTGAAATATTCGCCGGCGCCGCGGCACGGATGGCCGCTTTCCGCGGTAGGATTTCGGCGACGAGTGGATTCACTGGGTAGCGCTGGCGCGGAACTACCACCCACCGTCCGCTAGCGGTAACCCCGTCGACACTGGGAGGAACCACATATGAGGCTGAAATTCTGGGTATTGACCGTTATCGTGATCCTCACCGCGTCGAGCGTGACTCACGCGGTCACGCTCCGCTGGGCGGCGCAGAACGACATCCTGACGCTCGATCCTCATTCGCAAAACCACGCGACGACCATTTCGCTGCTGCAGCACTGCTACGAGCCGCTGGTGCGCTACGACGAGAAGTTCCAGACCGAGCCCGCGCTCGCGACGAGCTGGCAGCAGGTCTCATCCACGCAGTGGCGCTTCAACCTGCGCAGGAACGTCAGGTTCCACGACGGCAGTCCGTTCACGGCGGATGATGTGCTGTTCTCCTTCGATCGCATCCGCCAGCCGCAGGGCACCATGCAGCCCTACGTGGCCGGCGTCAGAGAAGTGCGCAAGGTCGACGACTACACCGTCGACTTCATCCTGGACGGGCCGAATCCGGTGTTCCTGCGCAATCTGGTCGTCTTTCACATCATGAGCAAGACTTGGGCGGTGAAGAACAAGGCGGAGAAGATTCAGGACTACAAGGCGAACGAATCGACGTACGCCTCGCGCAACGCCAACGGCACCGGAGCTTACATGATCAAGGCCTGGGAGCCGGACACGCGCGTGCTCCTCGCGGCCAATCCCGACTGGTGGGACAAGCGCCCGGGCAACGTCACTGAGGTGATCTACCTGCCGATCAAGTCCGAGGCGACGCGCGTCGCGGCGCTGCTCTCCGGCGAAGTCGACCTGCTCACCGACGTGCCGACCCAAGACGTGGCGCGCCTGCGCCAGGATCCGAGGCTCAAGATCATCGACGGCGCTGAGAATCGCACCATCTTCATCGCGCTCGACCAGGGCAGCGCCGAGCTGAAATACTCCGACGTCAAGGGCAGGAATCCGTTCAAGGACGTCCGCGTGCGGCACGCGCTCAACATGGCGGTGGACCGCGATGCGATCAAGCGCGTGACCATGCGGGGGCTGTCGATTCCCGCGGCGATCATGATCGCGCCGAACGTGCACGGGTACTCCGAGGAGCTGGACCGCGTTGCCCCGGCCGATCCGGACGGTGCGAAGAAGCTGCTTGCCGAGGCAGGCTACCCCAACGGTTTCGAGTTTCAGCTCAACTGCCCCAACAACCGCTACGTCAACGACGAGGCAATCTGCCGGGCCCTGGTGAGCATGTGGGCACGTATCGGCGTGCGCGCGAGCCTTGTCACCGAATCGATGGCGACCTTCATCGCCAAGGTGCAGAACTTCGACACCAGCGCCTACATGCTCGGGTGGGGTGTGCAGACCTTCGACGCGCTCTACATGCTGCAGGCGATCCCCCGCACGCGTACGTCAGGCGCCGACGGCAGCTTCAACTTCGCGCGGCTGAGCGACCCCAGCCTCGATCAGCTCATCGACGCCGCAAAGACGGAAATGGACCCGACGAAGCGCGACGCGTTGCTGCACGACGCGCTGCAGCTCGTGCGCGACCAGTATTATTTCGTGCCGCTGCACTACCAGCTGCGGCCCTGGGTAATGAAGAAGAACATCAGCACGACGTACCGTGCCAACGACCAACCCGAGTCGCGGTTTGCGCGTGTCGACTGAGGCTTTGGCCGGGGCTCCCGCTCCGCCGCACGCAGAGAAGTGGATGGTGAAGCTAGAAGACGTCAACTCCTTGCGCCCTCGGGACGGACCTGATGGGAAGCGCCTGCGACATCGCAACGTCCGCAATACGCTGCATTCTCCGCGTGCTGTTCGAATGACCGGGAACTCGGCCGACTTAGCCGCAGGATGGAAGGCGGAACTCCGATCTGAGGTGCACCAGTAGTGCTGATTGCTCAGAGGAGCGCGCTTGGTAAACAGGAATCACTTCGATCAAGGTTCTTGTTGATGCCGTGTTAGCCAAGAAGCGGTTCTTGCGCACCGCCGCAATTCCGCAAGCAGATCGCAAGTGTCGCGCACGTCGCACGTCAATCTCTTGTTGCTTTCTTTCAACTGTGTCTGCTGGAATGCAGGCTTCTCGCAACTGATTTGATCTAGGTCAGGAATCGCGAACGGGCTAGGAAAGTAGGCTGGCTCGACGAAATGAACGAGACGAATCCATCAGCAGCGAGACTTCGATTCACCGAGATGCCGGACAACTCGGCTCGAACGATTGGGCGTTACCTCAACCAGCACGAAAGGAGCTTGATCATGTCTGAGCGGACGGGGCCAGCACTCGCTAGTCTGATGTTGCTGCTATCGACGCTTGCGGCAGCTTGGCCGGCTGCTGCTGTGCCAGCATTTGCCCGTCAGACTGAGCAGGATTGCGTTGCCTGTCACGTGAGTTGGCCCGAGCTGACTCCCTACGGGCGCTATTTCAAGCTGACGGGCTACACAATAGGCAAGCCCGCTATCTCGTCTCAGGGATTGAACTACATTCCGATGGCCGTGATGGCTCAGGGTTCGGTTAGCTGGATCAAGAACAATAACGAGACAGACCCCGCAACAGGTGAAATGACCTCGGTAATGCAGCGCGATGGGAGCGGGGTCTTCTCCGGCGCAAGCCTCTTTCTTGCGGGCAAGGTCACCGACAACCTCGGGGGTTTTATCCAGTGGACCTACAACAACCTCGCGACGACTGCAGACGGCACCCTTGGCGGCCACAGTAACATCGACAACACCGACATCCGTCTTGCGGGCAAGTATTCGGCTGCGGGCGCGGCTGAGCCCGATTGGATCTTCGGGCTCACGCTCAACAACAACCCGACTGTCTCGGATCCGTGGAACAGCACGCCAGCGTGGGGCTTTCCATTTACCACCGCGCCATTGGCGCCAACACCTCAAGCGTCAACGCTTATCGACGGCGGGCTGGCCCAGCAGGTCGCCGGCCTCGGAGGCTATGCCTTCTGGCAGAAGACGCTCTACGGCGAGTTCGCGGCGTACCGAACCGCGAACGTCGCGGGAAACCTCTTGCGCGCCGGCCAGCCGTACAACACCCCCGGCGGCGTCATCACCCTCAACAATTTCAATCCGTATTGGCGGCTCGCTTACGCGCACGACTGGGGAGCGAACTCGGTGATGCTCGGCACCTATGGCTTAGTGGCGAACGTGTTTCCGAACAACCTCGATACATCCACGCCGACCGATCGCTATCGCGACGTCGCCGTTGATGCACAATACCAGTACATCACGGACCCGCACACCTTCACGGCTCAGACCACCTACATCTGGGAGAAGCAGTCGTATAACGCGAGCTACCCCATTACTCAAGATACGGGCTCCGGATATGGCGCTGGACCGACTCCGGCGAATCCAACCGACACGCTGCGCACGTTCAAGATCAAGGGCACCTACTACTACGACCGCAAGTACGGCGCGACGCTGGCGTACTTTCAGACGACAGGCAGCGCGGACGCAGGTCTTTACGGGACTGACGACAGTGGCAACCCGCGCACGCCGAATAGCTCCGGCTACATCGTGGAACTCGATTGGGTACCGATCCAGAACCTGCGCCTGCTTCTCCAATATACGGGTTATAGCAAGTTCAACGGTGCGTCGACGAACTATGACGGTAATGGACGTAATGCTCGCGACAACAACACGTTGTTCTTCGACGTGTGGGTAGCGTTCTAAACATGCGCTTATGCGGACTTCGAGGCGCTGGAAATCGGCACTGAAGCTACCGTCGCATCGATCATAAGCATAAGGAGATGGCAATGAAAATCGCTGCCTTGACGATCATTGGAGCGGTAATGGTGGGTACAGTCCACATCGCAGGTGCGCAGACAACCGGCACAGAGATTCAGAAGGCAGCCGAAGAGAGGGCAGTCAACCTCTGTTCCACTTGCCACGGTCCGCGCGGCATAAGTAGGTCTCCGGAGTTTCCAATCCTCGCGGGACAGAATCGAGCTTACCTGGAAGCTCAGATTGACGCGTTCAAAAAGAAGACTCGTTCCGAAAAGGACGCCCACGACTTCATGTGGGGCATCGCGGGATCGCTGCCAGAGCCTATTGTTGCAGGTATTGCGAATTATTATGCCTCGCAACCGGCGGCGCCCGGCCGTCTCGAGGATCCATCACTTGTCGCTAAGGGCAAGGAACTATTTGACCGAGGCGTACTCGATCGAGGCATTCCCGCCTGTGCCTCCTGCCACGGAGCCAACGCTGAAGGCGTGGCCGAGTTTCCGCGCCTCGCTGGTCAGCACGCCAAATACGTGGTCAAGCAACTCAACTACATACAATCTCTGGTTCGTGCCGCACCGGTAATGCACGGTATCGTTAAAGACCTGACGCCGGCCGAGATCCAGGCAGTCGCCCTTTACGTGCAGTCGAAGTAGACGCACGCAGGACGGGCGTCCGCTGTTCTGGCAGGAACGACGGCTCCGGGGCGATCTGAGCCACTCGTCTGAGCGGCTCAAGTCGACCATACCGCCTGTTCGTGACGGCCGACAGTTGCCATTCAATCACTTTCCCGAGCGCCGTCGGCGAGCGGTCCGCTTGAGGGAGAGGTTAGCGCGCACGCCCGTCTCCCAGCGCGTCTATTTCGCAAACCTTCGTGGCCGCTCCGCCCCCTGAAAGGAATAACCAACGCGAAGTAAGGAGAGGCACCGAAGAAAGCCAATATCGCGCCAGGAACACATCCTCTTTCAAGGGCAAGCCCAAAGTGGTTTTTCGTCCTGTCTCCCGCGTGGAGATAATCAAACGCTGGGCGAGCGTCGCAGAGCTGCATCGACACCTTAACGACAGCAACATCACAGTTTGCTGAAGGGTTGGGCGTGTAACATGAGCTGAGTGCGATCGCTCTACGCCCGCTCTCCAGCCAGCCCCTCCAGCACCCCTCAGCAGAGTCCAATAGCGTTAGTTCGCCGGAGGCATGGATTCGGGTGCGGTGGTTCTGTTGCACAGCGCCGGCAGTCCGCCCGACGAAACCGGGAGATGGGCGGCTGCACACATTCGGTGCCGAAATTCATCACATCAACAGTTAAACAATGGATTGGAGAAAGATGATTCGACATATCGCTGCAGGAATGTGCATTGGTCTGGCTTCCGCAAACGTAGTGGCCACTCCGCGAGCGCTGCTCGCAGAAGAAAGCCAAGTCGATTTTGTCGTCAAAGAAATGGGCGTGCCGGTCCCTGGCAAGTTCACGCGGTTTGAAGCGGTGATCGACATGGATTCAGCTAATCCCGAAAAATCCAATGTCAACATGCGTATTGAAATCGCCTCGCTGACCACGGGAAACGATGAAGCAGACGCGCTGGCGACAGGTTCCGATTGGCTCGACAAGACTCATGCACCTTTTGCGTCGTTCCAAAGCAAAACGATAAGACCGCTTAGCGCCGGAAAATTTGAGGCGACTGGAACACTAAGCATTCGCAATAAGCCTCGCGACATCGTGCTCCAGTTCGAGCAAATCGATCAGCCGGGTGGGAGAACAATCGTAGCCGGGGGCTTTGTCATTAGACGCTCGGACTTTGGTATTGGCGGAGGCGTATGGAACGAGGGTGGCGTGGTAGGAGAGGAAATACCCGTCAAGCTACGACTCACGTTGGCGCCAGCAAGCGCCGCCCGAAAGTGACCCACTTGCTTTGGGGTTGGCTCGGACGCGACGAGAGGCGGCCCGCCCGCCACGGGTACGGCCTGCCAAGTCGCGAACCATTTAGAACGGACAAGCCAGCAAGCAGAACGATGCCATTCAACATCAGGAAGACCGCGCATTTTGCTTTCAGATGGCTGCTCCTAATCGCACTGACCGCGTGCGCAAGCGTGGGCGGGCCGGCTATCACGCCGACGGACAACGGGCCCGCTGCAGATGTCGCGCAGACGCAGCAGCCGGATTTGCCCGCCATGTACGCTGAATTGGATCGTGGCCGTGGCGGCCAAGTCTTCCGGCTCGAGCCAACTAACTCGGCCGTTCGAGTCTACGTGTTCCGGGCAGGGCAGGCAGCGAAGCTGGGACATAACCATGTCATCGCCGCTCCGCAGTTCTTGGGTTTCATGTACTTGCCGCAGTCAGGCCCCGCCGATGGACGATTTGATCTGGAATTTCGGTTAGACCAGCTTGAGGTCGACAACCTCGCATACCGCGGCGGCCTAGGCAAAGCGTTTGCCTCGGTTCCTTCACCGGAAATGATCGCTGCAACCCGTGAGCACATGCTCAGCGAAGACAACATGCAGGCGGACCGTTTTCCCTTGGTGCGCGTTCATTCGCTCCAAATTGCCGGTGACTGGCCCAAGTTTGCTGCCAAGGTACAGGTAATGATGCACGGACAAAGCCGAGAAGCGTGGGTGCCACTCACCGTGGAAGGTCCACCGGACCACCTATCTGTCACTGGTGCCATGGTATTGCGCCAAAGTGATTTTGGCGTGAAGCCCTACTCGGTACTGGGTGGGCTAATCGCTGTGCAGGACGAGGTTGTGGTCGAGTTCAAACTCGCTGGAGTCTGACATGGTAGGAGTCGATTATGGGAAACGGGATACGTCCGGCCGAACTACCGGTTACGATACGGCCGCGATCACTTTTCATTGGGCGATCGCGTTACTCATATTCGTGGCCTTTCCGCTGGGTCTGTATATGCGTGATCTGCCTCTCTCCCCAGACAAGCTCAGGCTTTATAGCTACCACAAGTGGTTAGGCGTAACCGTCGTGATGCTTACTTGCGCTCGTGCGCTCTGGCGTAGCTTTAATCCCACCGCATTGCCGGGAACCCTGTCCCGGTGGGAGAGGATCGTAGCACCGGCGGTGCATTACCTGCTTTATGCACTGATGTTTATGGCGCCGATAAGCGGTTGGCTACTCAGCTCTGCTCAAGGGTTCCAGACAGTGTGGTTCGGAATCATCCCACTTCCCGATTTGCTCGGCCGAGATAAGGCAATGGCCCACCTTCTGGAGCAGGTGCATCGCAGCCTGAATTATTTCCTTCTGGTCCTTGTGGCAGGGCATACGGTCGCGGCACTCCGGCATCACTTCGTCACCAATGACGAGGTACTCGGTCAAATGCTCCCGTTCTTACGCGGGCGACTGATGCCAAGGAGGTACGATCAGAGGGTGTGCAAATGAAAAAGGCGGCCTGCGGCTTGGCGCTGCCGTAGGCGCAATGCTCGGCGTCGATCTCGCGCGCTGCTGCAGCGCCAGGATCGGATGGACGCAATCGTACACCAGGCGGTCCCGCCCCGGGCCAGGCGTAGGCTTTGATGCGCACGCCCGCGTTAAGCGCGGCCGCGGCAGGGCGTTCAAGTGATTATGGGCACGAACTGGTCGCTCTGCGGCGGGTCAAGTGTCTCCTAACGGTACCTCACTCGGATAGGATGGTTCGATGGCGGGGACGAGTTATTCAATGATAGTCCGGATGGATGCGCCAGAGTGGCACTCCGCATCTCGACGCTCTTTGCTGCGTGGTGCGATTTGGCTAGAATGTTGCCGCCCCCCTTCTACGTGAGCCTTGCCGTGCGCCGCGTTGTTATGTTCGTCGCGTTCCTGTGCCTGCCCGCTGGGCTTGCATCAGCGCAATCCGCTCCTTCGCGCCTGGACGATATTGTCAAAAGCGGAAAGCTGCGCGTCTGCACCCCGGGCGACTACAAGCCGTTCAGCTTCCTGCGGTCGGATGGCGCTTACGAGGGCCTCGACATCGATCTCGTGCAGGCGTCTGCCAAGTCGCTGGGGGTCGAGGTCGAAATGGTCAAGACCGCATGGCCGACACTGATGAAGGACTTTGTCGACAAGTGCGATGTAGCTGTCGGCGGAATCTCGGTGACGCTTGACCGGCAGAAGGCCGCGTTTTTCACGGTGCCCTACATGGTCAATGGCAAGGCGCCCATCACCAAGTGCGAGAACGTGGCCAAGTTCCAAGCCCTCCCAGACATCGACAAGCCGGGCGTCACCGTGATCGAGAATCCCGGTGGCAGCAACGAGCGCTTCGCGCGGGGCAACTTCAAGCAAGCGAAGATTGTAATTTTCAACGACAACACCACGATCTTCGACGAGATCCTGAAAGGCAACGCGGACGTGATGATCTCAGAGTCGGTCGAAGCCATCGTCCAGCAGAAGCTGCGCCCGGGGCTGTGCGCAGTGAATCCCGATAAGCCTCTACAGTATGGCGAGATGGCTTGGTTGCTGCCGCGCGGCGACGTCACCATGAAAGCTTGGGTGGACCAGTGGTTCCACCTCGCCAAGGCCAGCGGCGACTACGCCCGCATTACCGGGAAGTGGCTACAGTGACTCGCCTTCCGAGCCGCTAAGCGGACGTCTAACGCCCATCCCGACCCCCTCCGATCGTCCAGGTTTCGTGGAAGCGGACGTGGGCGCGACGCGTAAGAGCTCACCAAGAGTGGCGGCTGGGCTTGGAACTGCAGGGTTTTCTATTTCTTCACGGCCATTGCTGTCGCATTGCTCGGTGCTGGTCGCTTCAGCATCGGGGGGCAAAGCGGACGCGGCTGAACTAAGTGATGCGCGAAGGGCGAGCGCCTTCGGCCGATCTCCACTAAATCATTGATCGGCTCAAGCCGCGGGCCACAACCATGCCGCGCCGCGAACCCCGCTCGAATCGCCGTGCCGGTGGCGCGCGAGCCGAGTGTCGACTCGATCGGAGAAAACCCATCGGCCCCACAATCGCGGCACGCCTGCGTACAGCCGCTCGATGTTGGACATGCCGCCGCCGAGCACGATCACGTCCGGGTCGACGATGTCGATAACGTGCGCGAGCGCACGAGCGAGCCTGTTCTCGTAGCGAGCGAGCGTCGCTTCGCAGCGTGCATCGCCGGCGGCTGCGCGCGTGGCGATGTCTTGCGCGCTCAGAAGCTCCCCGGCCGCACCTGCGTGATCGCGCTCCATACCCGGCCCGGACAGGAAGGTCTCGATGCAGCCGGCCTTACCGCAGAAGCACGGCGGGCCGGGCCGCTCGTCGTCTGTCGGCCACGGCAAAGGATTGTGGCCCCACTCGCCGGCGATGGCGTTGGCACCGGTGAGCACGCGGCCGCGGACGACGATACCCGCGCCCACGCCGGTTCCGAGGATGACGCCGAAGACGATCTCAGCACCTTGGCCGGCGCCGTCGATCGCCTCGGAGAGCGCGAAGCAGTTGGCGTCGTTGCTGATCCGCACTTCGCGCTTGAGCAGCGATTCGAGGTCGGCCTTGATCCGCCTGCCGTTGAGGCAGACGGAGTTCGAGCCACGCAGCAGCCCCGTCGCGCGCGACAACGATCCGGGCGTGCCGATGCCGACGCTGCCGGTCGAGCCGAGCTCGGTTTCCGCGCTCCGAACCAGCTCTACCACGGAATCGAGCGTCGCACGGTAATCGTCCTTCGGCGTCGCAACGCGCCGGCGCAGCAGTTCCTTGCCGGCATCGTCCAAGGCAATGATCTCGGTCTTGGTGCCGCCCAAGTCGACGCCGAAGCGGATCATTGCCCGCGGTCCGAGCCGAAAGTCGTAGGACTCGGCCCTTGCACAATCGTCGACGTGTCGGCTTTCACTCGACCCTCACCCGCCGCGCTCTCGCGCGGCGGCCTCTCCCGGAGGGAGAGGCGTTAAGAACGGGACCCCTCTCCCCTGGGGAGAGGGGAAGGGGTGAGGGAAAGATACGCCCAGCAATTGGCAAGGCCTCCCGGCTCAGCGGCGCAGGACGATCGCCGCTTCCCTGTCGAAGGCAACGCCGAGCGGCTCGTCGCGCGAACGCGGATTGCGCGCCTCCGTGTCGAAGACAAGGAGGTCGCCCCACGGAGTCGACACCACATACTCGATCCGGCTGCCGAGGTAAGCGGCGCGCTTGCAGACACCCCGCAACAGACCTTCGCCGGGCGGAACGATGCGCAGTCGATGCGGCCGCAACGCGAGCGTGGCGGGACCGGTCGCGACTCCGTCCGCATGCACCGCTGCGCTTACGCCGCCGGCCGAGAACGTCGCGCCCCCTGAGCCCACAACGAGGTCGCCGTCGATCAGGTTGGCGTCCCCGATGAAGTCCGCGAGGAAGCGTGTCGCCGGAGCTTCATAGAGCTCGTTCGGCGCGCCCTGCTGCGCGATGCGTCCGCTGTCCATGACGATGATGTGATCGGAGACGGCGAGCGCCTCCTCCTGATCGTGGGTCACGTAGATCACGGTGAGCGCGAGCGACTGCTGGAGATCTCGAATCTCCTGCCGGACGCGGCGCCGCAGCTTGGCGTCCAGATTCGACAGCGGCTCGTCGAACAGGAGCACCGACGGCTCCAGAACGAGCGAGCGCGCGACGGCGACGCGCTGCTGCTGTCCGCCCGAAAGCTCGGAGGGCAGCCGCTGTTCGAGTCCGGTCAAGCCAAGCATGGAGAGCTTGGCGTGCGCCAGCTCGCGCGCTCTGGTCTTGTCGGCGCCCGTCGACAGCGGGCCGTAGCAGACGTTCTCCAGCACGGTCATGTGCGGAAACAGAGCGTACGACTGGAACACCATGCTCACGTCGCGCTCGTTGGCGGCGCGCAGCGTGACATCGATGTCGCCGATCAGGACGCGTCCGGACGACACGGGCTCCAGCCCCGCCACCATCCGCAGTGTCGTCGTCTTGCCGCAGCCGGACGGCCCGAGCAGCGTGGCGAGCTCTCCGGGCGCAACGCGGAACGACACGTCGTCGACGGCGGTCACATCACCGTAGCGCTTGCTCACGCGGTCGAAAACAACTCCTCCTGTTCCTCTAGACATCTTAGTGTCCTGTCACGAGCATGGTCTCACGGCGGCCGAGCCGTGCTTCCCCGACGCCCTTCTGGACGGCGAGCAGTACCGCAAGCATGAAAAAAATCAGCACCGACGAGTAGGCGATGGCCAGCGGATATTCACCCGCCTCGACGCGGTTGACGATGTAGACGGTCGCCAGATTGTATTTCGCGGTCGCCAGAAAGATCACCGCGCTCACCGCGGTCATCGCGTGGGTGAAGCTGAACACCAGCGTCGCGAGGATCGCCGGCCGCAGCAAAGGCAGGATGATCTGCTGCAGGGTGCGCAGCGTGGAAGCGCGCAGCGTCGCCGAGGCTTCATCGAGCGTCTTGTCGATCTGCGCCAGCGCGGCCACGCCGGCGCGCACGCCGACGGGCATGTTGCGGAACACGAAGCAGAGCACCAGGATCGCCATGCCGCCGGTCAGCTCGAGCGGCGGAACGTTGAACGCGACGATGTACGAGACGCCGACGACGGTGCCCGGAATGGCGAAGCTAACCATGGTCAGGAACTCGAATGCGCGCCGCCCCGAGAAACGGTGACGGGTGATCACATACGCCGCGAGCAGCCCGATGAGCGCAGTGAGCGGCGCCGAGACAGCGGCCACTTCGACCGTCGTGAAGAAACTGTCCCACGCCGAGCCGCCGAAGAACAGCCCCCGGGGGCCCCACTCCACGCCGAAGCCAGCGGCGAAATGCGAAAGCGTCACCGTCATGTCGCCGCGGCCGACGTCCTTCACGAGTCCGCCGACGAGGATCACCGCGTAGCAGGTGAGCGTGAAGGCGATCCAGACGATCGCGGTGACCAGGCAGCCCAGCCAGAGGCCGCTCGGAAGCGGCGCCGGAATGCCCGAGTCGCCCTTGCCGCTCACCGTCACGTAGGAGAGCCGTCCCAGCCATCGCTGCTGCAGCCAGAACGCGATGAGAGTGAAGGCGAGCAGCACCGTGGCCAAGACCGCGGCGCGACCCGGATCGTGCTGCGCCCCGGCGATGGCGAAAAAGGTCTTGGTCGAGAGCACCTCGAAGTTGCCCGAGAGCACGATGGGATTGGCGAAGTCGGCGAGGCTCTCGACGAATCCGAGAAGGAATGCGTTGGCGAGCGCGGGCCTTAGCAGCGGCCAGGTGACACTGCGAAACACGCGTGCGCGCGAGGCGCGCAGGGTCTGCGCCGCCTCTTCCAGCGTCGGGCTGATCGCGGTCAGCGCTCCGTAGAGGATCATGAACGCGATCGGCGAGAAGGAAAGAAGCTGTGCCAGCGCAACGCCGGGCAGCCCGTAAATCCATCGCGATCGCGGGATGCCGAGCCAGGCGTCGAGCCAGCCGGTGATCAGCCCCGTGCGCCCGAACAGCACGACGATCGCCAGCGCGATCACGAAGGGGGGCGTCACGATGGGCAGGATCGACATGAGACGCAGCAGCGCCGAGTACTTCTGGCCGCCGCGTTGCACCAGCAGCGCCAGGGCAAGCCCAAGCAACGCCGACAGCAAACCGACGACGACCGCCAGCAGCGCGGAATTGATGGCGACGCCGCAGCGGGTGCCACCGCCCAGACAGCCCACGCCCCAGATATCGGCGGTCAGGAGCCGCCCCGTCACCAGCGCCGGAGCGAATCGGCCCTGTGGGTCCTCGACCGCCGAAACGAGCGCCTTCGCCACCGGGAAAAAGATGAAGATTGCCAGCAGCGCAGCGATCACCACGACCAGGGTCGCGACGGTCGCGTCGCCGCCGAAGTAGCCTCGCCGCGCCAGTGCGCGCGAGAAGCAGATCGTGAGCGCAGTGAGCGCCACTGCGGCGCCGATCCCGAACGACGGGCCGTTCGCGCCAGCGGCGAAGCCTGCGCCGAAGGCCCATGCGACACCGAATGCCGCCCCGGCTGCCGCTGCCGCGTCGTACCGGAACCACGCACACAGCAGTACGACCGCGGCAGCCGCCACCACCGGCCACAGCGTCCAACTCCCCGAGAGAGCGCGCGTCAGAGCCGGGGCTACGCCCTGCGTTGCCCACGGCAGCACGGCGAGCGCCGCCAGGGCGCAAGCCGCAGCGATGACGCTCGGCCTGTCGCGCGCCGACGGCGCAAACACGGACGACGCGAGCGCGCTAGACACTATGGAGCCTCACGAGGCAACCGACACGGCCTCCCTCACCCGCCGCGCCGCCGCGGCGGCCTCTCCCCAAGGGAGAGGCGACAAGCGAACCCCTCTCCCGCCTGGAGAGGGGTAGGGGTGAGGGAATAAGCCGTCAACCGATTACTGAGTGCTCAGTAACGCGTCACTTCGGCAACGTCGACACTTCCTTGTCCCACCTGGTCAGCAGCCGCGTGCGCTCCGCCGACGAACCGTACTTGGCGAAATCGTAGTTGATCAGCTTGATCTCACTGAATTTCGGCGCCTGCGGCGGTGCGCTCGCGTTCTTGTTCGAGGGAACCTGGTAGGAGACTTTGTTCTGAGCGCCGATGCTCTGCGCCTCGGCGGTCAGCGCCCAGTCGTACCACTTCTTGGCGTTCTCCAGGTTCTTGGCGCCCTTGATGATGCTCATGCTGCCGATCTCGTAGCCGGTGCCCTCGCAGGGCGACACGATCTTGACCGGCGCGCCGCCGATCGCCTGCACCACCGCGTCGTGCTGGAAGGTGATGCCGACCAGGCTCTCGCCAGTGGCCGCGGCGCGCGCCGGCGCAGCGCCGGATTTGGTGTACTGGCTCACGTTCTTGTGCAGCGCCTTAAGATAGTCGAAGGCCTTGTCCTCGCCCATGAGCTGCACCATCGTCGCCAGCATGGTGTAGGACGTCCCGGAGGAGTTCGGGTTGGCGACCTGGATCTCGTCTTTGAGCTTCGGGTTCAAGAGATCCGACCAGCACTTGAGCTCAGGAATGCCCTTCTTCTTCGCCTCGTCGGTGTTGTAGCTGTAGCCGAGCGCACCGGCGTAGACGCCGACGGTGCGCCCCTTGGCCTGCTCCCACTGGCGCACTGCCCAGTCCTGGAGCTCCGCCATCTTCGGCGACTTGTAGCTTTCCGTGAGCCCTTCTTCGGCTGCCTGCAGATGCGGATCGCCGGTGCCGCCCCACCAGATGTCGCCGCGCGGATTCGCCGCCTCGGCCTTGATCTGTGCGTAGAACTCTCCCGAGCTCTTCCGCGTCATCAGCACCTTGATGCCGGTGGCTTTCTCGAACGCCGCGACCATCGGCCGGCACCACTCCTCCTGCACCGTGCAGTAGACGACCAGCTCGCCCTGCGCCGCTGCGCTCAACGGAGCGGCAGCCGCGAGTGCGACGACAGTGCCCGCCAGAGCTTTGCGCCAATCCATGGTTCCTCCTCGAGTGAGCTTCTGACGGCCGCGTTCGTTCGCCGCCGGGCAAGCATAGCGCAAAGCGCGCTCGGTCGCGACGAGCCTGCTCCTTGTCGTGGCGCGGCGCGCATCGGCTAGAATGATCGCACCGAAGCCTGCCTCTTTCCACAGGGAGCGCCGCATGATTCGAAAGCTCGTGCTTCTGCTCTGCGTCCTGTCCTTCGCCGGGACAGCCATGGGCCAGGGCACGCTGGCCATGTACTGCAGCTCGCCGAGCACCGCGTGGTGCCAGGGCATGGCGATCGGATTCGAGAAGGCGACCAGCCTAAAGGTGAGCGTCACGCAGAAGGCCACCGGCGAGCTGTTCGCGCAGATCAAGGCCGAGGCCGCGAATCCCAAAGGCGACATCTGGTGGGCGGGACCGGGCGATGCGTTCCTGCAGGCAGCCGAGGAGGGTCTGCTCGAGACCTACAAGTCGCCCAATCTCGATCAGTTGCACGACTGGGCGAGGCGCGAGGCCGAGGTTTCGAAGTATCGCGTCGCCGGCGTCTACGGCGGCATCCTCGCGCTCGGCTACAACACCGAGGTCTTCGACAAGAAAAAACTGCCCGTGCCCAAATGCTGGAAGGACCTGACCGACCCCGTGTACAAGGGCGAGGTGATGCTCTCCAATCCCAATTCCTCGGGCACGGCGTACCTGATGCTCGCCTCGCTGGTGCAGGTCTTCGGCGAGGACGAAGCGTTCCGCTACATGAAAGCGCTCAACGCCAACGTCAACCAGTACGCCCGCTCGGGCATCGGCCCGATGACGGCGGTCACGCGCGGCGAGACCGGCATCGGCAGCACGGTGCTGCATGGCGTGATCAACGAGATCATGCGCGGCTTTCCGGTGAAGGCGATTCTGCCTTGCGAGGGCGTGGGCTACGAAGTCGGCTCGATGGCGATCATCAAGGGAGCCCGCAACCTCGACAACGCCAAGAAGTTCTTCGACTGGGCGCTCAGCATCGACGCGCAGAGGATCGGCCTCGAGGTCAAGGAATTCGCGATCCCGACCAACAAGAATGTGCCTCTCCCGCCGCAGGTGCCCAGGCTGACGGACATCAAGCTGATCAACTACGACAGCGCCAAGTACGGATCCAGCAGCGAACGCAAGCGCCTGCTGGAGCGCTGGGACAGAGAGATCAACGCCGCGCGGTGAGGTAGATCGAGACTTCAGTCATTGCTTGATCGATCCTTCCCTCACCCCTGCCCCTCTCCCTGAGGGAGAGGGGTTCTTGCTGTCGCCTCTCCCTCAGGGAGAGGCCGCCGCGCGACAGCGCGGCGGGTGAGGGAGGCAATGTGATCCGGGAACGTCAAGCCATTGTGCTCTGGCTCGCGGTGGGCGCTGCCGGCTTCCTCCTCCTCCCCTGGTACGCGCTTCCGGGCTCTGCGCTGTCGATCGCCTGGCTGCGCGACTTCGCCGACAAGGACGCCGCGCCGGCAGTGCTGCAGGCGTGGCGTCACGGTCGGGGCTGGCTGCTTCCGATCGGAGCGCCGCTGATCGCCGGCTGCGGGCTGCTTTCGCCGCGGCTCGATCGATCGTCGCGCGCCTACGCGCTGATCACGCTCGGTGGGGTCGGTTTCGCCTATACGCTGGCGCAAGGATTCGCCATTGGAGCGCAAGGCTGGTCGTTCGACGCGCTGACTCATGCCCGGGGCGTGCTCACCATCGGGCAGGGCGGTATGGGCCTGGGCGCGACGATGACACTCGCTGCCTTCGCAGCGCTATTCGCGCTCGGCATCGCACAGCGCGGTTACTTCGGGGGCGACGCCTTCATCGCCGGGGCCATCGTTGCGATCCTCGCGTCGACTGCGATCTTTGTGCTCTTTCCGATTCTGAAGATCATGGGCAGCGCCTTCGAGGACGACCGCGGGAGCTTCGCCTTCTCCGCGTTCGCGAGCCGCCTGGTGCAGCAGAAAATCTGGGGGCTCGCTTGCCTTGCGGGCGGTCCCCGTTGCGGAGTTGCCTGGAATACCTTGCTTCTGGCGCTGCTGACCGCTGCGGGAACCACGGCGCTAGGGCTCGCCTTCGCTCTGGTGGCCACGCGGACCTCTTTTCGCTTCAAGCGCCTGCTGCGCGTGCTTTCGATCCTGCCGATCATCACCCCGCCCTTCGTCATCGGGCTCGGCCTGATCCTCTTGTTCGGCCGCTCCGGCTCGATCAACCAGTTCCTCGAGTGGGCCTTCGGCATCGAGCCCTCGCGCTGGTTCTACGGCTTGCCCGGGTTGCTGCTGGCGCAACTCCTCTCCTTCACTCCGATCTCGTTCCTGGTCCTGATCGGCGTCGCCGAAGGCGTCTCGCCAAGCATGGAAGAAGCCGCTCAGACCTTGCGCGCAAGCCGCTGGCGCACCTTGATCGATGTGTCTTTGCCGCTGATGCGACCGGGGCTCGCCAACGCCTTCCTGATCGGCTTCATCGAATCGATCGCGGATTTCGGCAACCCCATCGTGCTCGGCGGCAATTTCAACGTGCTCGCAACCGAGGTGTTCTTCTCCGTCGTCGGCGCCCAGATCGATCAGGGCCGCGCTGCGGCGCTCGGGATGCTGTTGCTCGCATTCGCGCTGGCAGCCTTCATTACGCAGCGCTGGGTGCTCGGCCGCAAGGTCTACACTGCATTCTCCGGCAAAGGCGACTCGGGATTACCTACGCCGCTGCCCGGTCCGCTGCAAAGACTCTGCTACACGGTGACGGTGCCATGGATCGTGCTTACCGTCGTGGTCTACGCCATGACCTTCGCCGGCGGCTTCGTCGAGCTGTGGGGCCGCAACTATGCTCCTACGCTCAGGCACTACATCAGGGCCTTCGGCGTCGAGTGGGGTGTCCACGGTCTGCTTTGGGTCGGTACCGCCTGGAGCTCGTTCTGGACGACCGTCACGCTCTCGGCGATCGCCGCTCCTCTGACCGCCGTGCTCGGGCTTCTCACCGCTTACATCCTGACGCGACACCGCTTCCGCGGCCAAACCGCTCTCGAGTTCGGCACCATGATGAGCTTCGCCATTCCCGGGACGGTGATCGGCGTGTCCTACATCCTCGCCTTCAACGTGCCGCCGATCGAATTGACTGGCACCGCGCTGATCCTCATCGCCTGCAACGTGTTTCGCAACATGCCCGTCGGCGTACGTGCCGGGATGGCTTCGATGGCGCAGATCGACGCGAGCTTGGACGAAGCATCGACCACGCTGGGGGCACCCGGCTTGACCACGCTGAGGCGGATTCTGCTGCCGCTGCTCAAGCCGGCAGTGGTCGCGGCGCTGGTGTACAGCTTCGTGCGCGCGATGACGACGCTGTCGGCAATCGTGTTCCTTGTTTCTGCCCAGTACGAGTGGGCCACGACCTACATCATCAACCGCGTGACCAACGGCGACTACGGAGTGGCCATCGCCTATTCGACCGTGCTCATCGCCCTGATGCTGCTCGCCATCTGGCTGATCCAGCGCCTGGTCGGCGAGAGGCGCCTGGGGCGTCGCGAAGGCGTCGCGGGTGCAGGCATGGGACAATTGGGAAGCGCAGCGTGAGGGACGCAGATCCATGAAGGCCTCGTCGATCGAGTTCCGCAAGGTGAGCAAGCTCTATGGCGACGTGGCCGCGGCCAGGGACATCTCGTTCACCGTGGCGGCGGGAACGCTCACCACGCTGCTCGGGCCGTCCGGCTGCGGCAAGACGACGACGCTGCGGCTGATCGCTGGCCTGGAGCTGCCGAGCTCCGGAACCATCATGATCGGCGGCGCCGACGTCACGCGCATCCCTGCATCGGAGCGCGACGTGTCGATGGTGTTTCAGAGCTACGCGCTGTTTCCCCACATGAACGTGATCGAGAACGTGGGTTACGGGCTGTCGGTCGCGCGCCGGCCCGAGCCCGAGGTGCAGCGCAAGGCGCAGGCCGCGCTCGCCACGGTGGGGCTCAGCGGGTTCGATGCGCGCCTGCCCTCGGAGCTGTCCGGCGGGCAGCAGCAACGCGTCGCGGTCGCGCGCGCGCTGGTGCTGGAACCCTCGGTGTTGCTGTTCGACGAGCCGCTGTCGAACCTCGACGCGCGTCTGCGGCGGCAGATGCGCGAGGAGATTCGCGATCTTCAGCGGCGGCTCTCGCTCACCGTCGTCTATGTCACGCACGACCAGTCCGAGGCGATGGCGGTGTCGGATCGCATCATCGTCATGAACAACGGAGGAATCGCCCAGGAAGGGGCGCCGCGCGAGCTCTACGAGCGACCTCAGGACGTCTTCGTGGCCGGATTCATGGGTGACGCCAACCGCGTGCGCGGAACGCTAAGACGCGTCGACGAGCGCGTCGGCGAGCTCGCGATCGGTCCGCTCAAGCTCAGCATCGAGCATCGCGGGCTGCCCCAAGGGCCGGTCGAAGTCGCGATTCGGCCCGAGGCCATCGCAATCGGCGCCGCCAACGGCCAAGGGCTGCCCGGCACCGTCCGCAAGGCGACCTATCTGGGCGGGCTGATGGAGTACACGATCGCGACCGAGCTTGGCGACCTGTTCGTCGTCGACATGGCGGTCGCTCGCGCGCTCTCGTCAGGAACGGCGGTGTTGCTCAACCTCGCCAATCACGGCGTGGTGCCGATCGCCGCGGTGTGACCGCGACGGGTCACTCGACAGCAACGACGTTTGAGGCCGGTCAATGCGTTGGAGCCGCGGTGCACAGACAATAGGCAAGATGAGCAGAGTAACGCTCGCGGGCCTGCGCTGCAGGGGTCCCGGTAAGCCGGACCTGGTCGGGTGGCGGACCTGAATGCCCCGGAGGAATGCGCCTTCGAACAACGCGCTGTCTACGATACGGAGGCGGCCAAGAAGGCCGCGGAGCAATCGAAGGCGATGCCGAAGCCGAGCTCGACGGAGCGCCAGAAGGCTATGCAGGAACAAAGCAAGGGAGCCAAAGGTCAGTAAATGTCTTGAGTGCAGGAGGAGGACCACATGAGCCATCGCATCGAAAAAGACTTTCTCGGCCAACGCGAGATTCCCGATACCGCCTATTACGGCGTGCAAACGCTGCGCGGGAAGGAGAACTTCCACATCACCGGCATTCCGATGTCGCTGGAGCCGAACTTCGTCAAGGCTTTCGGCTACGTGAAAAAAGCCGCTGCGCTGGCCAACCGCGACCTGGGAGTGCTCGATGCCAAGATCGCCAATGCGATCGCCGGCGCCTGCGATCGATTGATCGCGGGCGAAATGCGCGAGCAGTTCGTCACCGACTTCATCCAGGGTGGCGCCGGGACGTCGACCAACATGAACGCGAACGAGGTCATCGCCAACCTCGCGCTCGAGAAGCTCGGCCACAAGAAGGGCGAGTACCAGTACGTCAACCCCAACGACCATGTGAATTTCGGCCAGTCGACGAACGACATCTATCCGACGGCGTTCCGCCTGGCGCTCGCGCTGCGCCTGTCGAGCTACGCGGACGCCCTTCGGCGGTTGCAGGACTCGTTCTACGCCAAGGGCAAGGAATTCGACAGGGTGCTCAAGATGGGCCGCACGCACCTGCAGGATGCGGTGCCGATGGCGCTCGGGCAGGAGTTCCACGGCTGGGGGACGACCATCGGCGAGGAGGTGCAGCGGATCAGCGAAGTCAGGCAGCTCCTCTTCGAGATCAACCTCGGCGCCACGGCGATCGGTACCACCGTGACGGCGGCGCCGGGCTATCCCGAGCTCGCGACGCGCTACCTGTCGGAGCTGACCGGATTCAAGTTCATCCTGGCGGGGGACTTGATCGAGGCGACGTCGGACACCGGAGCCTACGTGCTGCTCTCCGGGGTACTCAAGCGCACTTCGGCCAAGCTCACCAAGATCTGCAACGACATCCGGATGCTCGCCTCGGGTCCACGCTGCGGGTTTAACGAGATCAACCTGCCGCAGATGCAGCCGGGCAGCTCGATCATGCCCGGCAAGGTCAATCCGGTGATCCCGGAGGTCGTGAACCAGGTCGGCTTCCTCGTCATCGGTCTCGACCTCACCGTGACGCTGGCCGCATCGGCCGGGCAGCTTCAGCTCAACGTGATGGAGCCGGTGATCACGTTTGCGTTGTTCACGTCGATCGCGACGATGGAGCACGCAGTCGACAGCCTGTGCGTCAACTGCGTCCAGGGCATCACGGCCAACGCGGAGCGGACCCGCGACATGGTGCTCAATTCGCTCGGCATCGTGACCGTGCTCAAGCCATCGCTGGGCTACAAGCAGTGCGCGGAAATCGCGCGCGAGGGCTACGAGACCGGTAAGTCGCTGCACGACATCGTGGTCAAGGAGCGGAAGCTACTCACGCAGCAGAAATGGGACGAGGTGTTTTCGTTCGATAATCTGATCGCCCCCAAGTTCGAGCAATAGGGACTCGAGGTCAGAGCCCACGCGGGAGAAAACCATGACACTCTCGATCGTTCTGCAATTCATCGTCGTGCTCGCTGCCATCTGGATGGGCGCGCGCTACTCCGGCGTCGGGCTGGGCCTTTGGGGCGGGGTCGGCCTGCTGGTGCTGGTCGTCGCCTTCGGCGTCAACCCGACCTCGCCGCCGATCGACGTCATGCTAATCATCCTGGCGGTGATCATGGCGGCCTCGGTGATGGACGCCGCCGGCGGCATCGACTTCCTGGTGCGGGTGGCGGAGGGCATCATCCGAGCCAATCCCAAGTACGTGACGATCGTCGCCCCGCTCACGACCTGGAGCTTCACCTTCGTCGCGGGCACCGGGCACATCGTCTACCCGCTGCTGCCGGTGATCTACGAGACAGCGCACCAGAGCGGCATCCGGCCCGAGCGGCCGATGGCGGTCGCGACCATCGCCTCGCAGCAGGCGATCACGGCCAGCCCCGTCGCCGCGGCGACCGCGGCGATGATCGGCCTCTTCGCTGAAAAAGGCGTGTCGCAGTGGGGCCTGCCGCAGATCCTGATGATCTGCGTACCGGCGACGCTCGCGGGGGTGATCGTCGCGGCGATCGTCCAGATGTTCGTCGGCAAGGACCTCGCACACGACCCGGCGTATCAGGCGCGGGTCAAGGCAGGCGAGGTCCCGCCCCCGAAAGCTGCCGCCGAGCGCCCGCCGCTCAAGCCCGCAGCCAAGAACTCGGCATATATCTTCCTCGCGGGTGTGGCGCTTGTCGTGCTGTTCGGGTTCTTCCCCGACCTGCGCACGCTACCCGGCGCGAAGAGCGCGCTGCAGATGCCGATTGTGATCGAGATCGTGATGCTGTCGGTCGCAGCACTCATGCTGCTCGCCACCAAGGTGAACGTCGACGAGGTTCCGAGAACGCCGACGTTGCGCGCCGGAGTGGTCGCCGTGATCGGTATCTTCGGGCTCGCCTGGCTCGGCGACAGCTTCATCGCGGCCAACAAGGATGTGATCGTTCCGGCGATCGGCGCACAGGCCGAGGCGGCGCCGTGGACCTTCGCCTTCGGGCTGTTCTTCGCCTCGGTGCTGCTCTACAGCCAGGCCGCGACCACCCGCGCGCTGATGCCGCTGGGGATGGCGCTCGGCATCCCGCCGCAGTTCCTGATCGCGATGTTCCCGTCGGTCAACGGCTACTTCTTCATACCGACCTACGGCTCGCTGATCGCTGCGATCAACTTCGACCTGTCCGGGACGACCAAGATCGGCAAGTACGTGCTCAACCATTCGTTCATGCTGCCGGGGCTCGTCGCCACGGCGGTCGCAGTGACGGTCGGCCTGTTGCTCGCGAAGGTCATGTTCTAAGACGCCGCGCCGAAAGCAAGCGACCGCGCCGCCTCCGGGCGCACTCGAACCGTCGCGGTACGCGCCCTAGCCGCGTCAGCCAAGCAGATGGCCGTCGAGGCCGCAGCCGGCCAAGAGGTATTGTCGAGAGGCTGCAACACAACAAGTTTGCCGACGTCACGACGAGGAGCGAATGCCAGAACCTGCGGAGCGTTTCGACGCGGATTCGGTCCGCGAGGAGTGGGACACCGCTGCGAATGCCTACGCTGAAGGGCAGGCCACCGGGCGCGACTACTGCCGTCTCGAGTTCTTCGGGCCGGCGCAGGTCGCACTCTGTGGCGAGGTGCAAGGCCTGCGGCTGCTGGATGTCGGTTGTGGCACCGGTTACTTCGCCCGTGAGATGGCCCGGCGCGGCGCGACCGTGACAGCGGTCGACCTCTCGCCGGCCATGCTAGCGCACGCGCGGGACCTCGAGTCGACAGCGCCCCTGGGCATTCGTTACCTCGACGGCGACGCCGCCCGCTTGTCCGAGTACCTTGCCCCGGGGTCCTTCGACATCGCGACTTCGTGCCTGGCGCTGCAGGACATGCCCGATATCCCCAGGGTGCTGCGATCGGTCCACGCCGCACTTGCGCCGGGCGGCGGGTTCATCGCCTCGATCGCACACCCTTGCAGCGACACGCCTCTTCGGGTATGGGCCAAGGACGATTCGGGAGCGAAGCAGTGGCTTTGCATAGACCGCTACTTCGACCGGGGGCCGATGAAATACGTCTGGAAAGGCTGGCTCTACGAGTTTGCGACCTCGGCATACCATGCCACCCTCGAGGACTGGTTTCGATGGTTGCTGGACGCCGGCTTTTCGGTGCGATCCATTCGTGAGCCCGTACCCACCGATGCGGCCTTGCGGGCGCACCCCGACCTTGAGGATGCCACTCGCGTGCCGTATTATCTTGTGTTCGATCTGCAGCGGAGGTAGGCGTGACGGCTCTGCGGGACGAGACCAGATACGCCGGAGACACCGGGCTCCTGCGCACCGTACTGTCGACTGTAATGATGCTCGCAGCCGCTTCCGCGTGGGCGGACTGGGTGAAAGTCGTCGAGGTCGGCGACACCGTGTACGACGTGGACTCCGCATCCATCGGCAAAGCCGTTTCTCGCCGGGCGTCCGTCTTGTATGAGTACGCCAAGCAGGAGTCGGGCGGCGTGCGCTCCCGGCTCGTGACGTACGAGATCGATTGCTCCGGCGAACGTCTGAGAAGCCTTTCGGTCACCGAGTACTCAGAGCCGATGGCGCAGGGAAAGAGCGTGAATTCGTGGGAGAGCGAATCGGTGTGGCTGTACGCCGCGCCGAAAACCGGAAGCCACATCCCGGCAAGAGCGCCTTACAGGCAGATCGTACGATTCGTCTGCACCCGCTAGGGGCCGCCGTCGAGCGCTAGGAAGGTGTCAGAACTGCTCGTCGGCGAGTGCGAGCACGGCCTCGCTTCCGCCCGTCAGCGAGCGGGCGATTCCGCTTGCTTGCGGCAGCAGGGATTCGGCGTAGAAGCATGCGGTGGCAATCTTGCCGCGATAGAACGTGGCGTCGCCGCGACCCTGCGCGAGGCGTTGCGCGGCGATCTGCGCTGCGCGTGCCATCTGCCAGCCGCCGACGAGCAGCCCCCAGAGCTTGAGATAAGGCACGGCGGCCGCGTGTGCGGCGCGCGGTTTGGCGCCGAACGAGGTCACGACCCAATCGACCGCTTCGGAGAGCGCATGCGCTGCAGTCGCAAGCTCGGCGCCGATCCTCTTCAAGTCGGCGTCAGCGGCGCTGGAGAGCTCGGCGGCGAGCTTGGTGCATTCGGTGATCACCGCGCGGGCGACGGCGCCGCCGTCGCGTGCGGTCTTGCGGCCGATCATGTCGTTCGCCTGGATGCCGGTGGTGCCCTCGTAGATGGTCGTGATCCGGGCATCGCGAAAGTGCTGCGCCGCGCCGGTCTCCTCGATGTAGCCCATGCCGCCGTGCACCTGGATCCCGAGCGAAGCCACCTCCTGCGCCACCTCCGTTGTGCAGCCCTTGACGATGGGGATCATGAAGTCGACGAATGCCTGGTGGCGCTTGCGTGCCGCCGGATCGGGGTCGCGGTGCGCATGGTCGATCGCGGCGCCGGTGACGTACGCTACGGCGCGCATCGCCTCGGTCTGCGCCTTCATGGTGAGCAGCATCCTGCGCACGTCGGGATGCTGCAGGATCGTCGCGGTCGGCACGGCCTTGTCGAGCCCCGGCGCTCGGCCCTGGACACGATCTTTGGCGTACGCGAGCGCGCGCTGATAGGCACGCTCGGCGATGCCGACGCCCTCGATGCCCACCGAGTAGCGCGCCAGGTTCATCATGATGAACATGTATTCGAGGCCGCGGTTCTCCTCGCCGATGAGGTAGCCCACGGCGCCGCCGTGATCGCCATAGGCGAGAACCGTGGTCGGGCTCGCGTGAATCCCCAGCTTGTGCTCGACCGAGACGCAGTGGACGTCGTTGCGGGCCCCTAGACGGCCGTCACCGTTGACAATGAACTTGGGAACGATGAACAGCGAAATGCCCTTGACGCCCTCGGGCGCGGTCGGCGTGCGCGCCAGCACCAG
>DASPTZ010000121.1:0-50233 GCA_035623155.1 Casimicrobiaceae bacterium
TTCTCCACTTGCTCCTTGCGCAGCGCGTCGTAGCCGATGATCTCCATCGCCTTCTTGAGCGCCGTGTGATAGTCGCCGCTGTCGTACTCCCAGCCGAGCACCGATTTGTATGGGAACTGATCGCGCTTGATGAAGTTCTTCATGCGCAGCTCGGCCGGGTCCATGCCGAGCTTCTGTGCCAGCGCGTCGGTGGCGCGCTCGATGGCGTGCACGGCTTCGGTCACGCGGAACGAGCAGCGGTAGGCCACTCCGCCCGGCGGCTTGTTGGTGTACGCCGCGTCGACCTCGCAGAACGCGTGCTTCAGATCGTAGGAGCCGGTGCAGATCGAGAACAGCCCTGCGGGGAACTTCGAGGGATTGGCCGAGGCGTTGGAATAGCCGTGGTCGGCCACGGTCTTGATGCGCAGCGCGGTCATCGTGCCGTCCTTCTTGGCGCCGAGATCCACTTTCATGTGGTAGTCGCGGGCGAAAGAATCGGCCTGCAGGTTCTCCATCCGGTCTTCGATCCATTTCACCGGCTTGCCGATCACCACCGATGCGGCCACTGCGATCACGTACCCCGGATAGACCGGCACCTTGCCGCCGAAACCGCCGCCGATGTCGGGCGAGATGATGCGGATGCGTTCCTCCGAGAGGCCAACGTGGCCGGCGACCAACGCGAACACCGTGCGCACCGCGTGCGGTGCCTGAGTGGTCATGTATACCGTGAGCTTGCCCTGCGCGGAGTCGAAGTCGGCGATGCAGCCGCAGGTCTCCATCGAGGCGACGTGGATGCGTGGCAGGTAGACGTTCTCCGTGACGACGACTTCGGCGGCCGCGAGCGCCTTGTCGGCGTCGGCGCGATCGCCCGCTTCCCAGTGGAAGGCGAGGTTGTCCTTCTGATCCTTCTTGTCGGTCCGGAGCACCGGTGCGCCCTTCGCAAGCGCCTTGAACGGATCGACCATCGGCTCGAGCGGCTCGTAGTCGACCTCCACCGCCTCGACACCGTCGGCAGCGATATAGCGCTCGGTGGCGATCACCGCGGCGACTTCCTGCGCCTGGTACATCACGCGGTCGGTCGGCAACACCATCTGCGTGTCCGACGAGATGGTCGGCATCCAGTGCAGGTTGTACTTCGCGAGCGTCTCACCGGTGATCACCGCGAGCACACCCGGGATCTTGAGCGCGCGCTCGGCGTTGATCGACTTGATCTTGGCGTGGGCGTAGGGACTCCGGACGATGTCCATGTACAGCATGCCCGGAAGCTGGATGTCGTCGACGTAGCGGCCCTGGCCGCGAATCAGGCGCGGGTCCTCCTTGCGCTTCATCGCGTGACCCATGCCGGAGATCTTGGCGTCGGTCTTAAGTTCCATGGCTTCTACCTCATCTTCTCGGCCGCATATTGGACGGCCTTGACGATATTGACGTAGCCCGTGCAACGGCAGAGATTGCCCGCGATCGCTTCGCGGATCTCCTGCTCGCTCGGGTTCTTGTTGCGCTCGAGCAGCGCCACGCTGGTCATCATCATCCCGGGCGTGCAGTAGCCGCATTGCAGGCCGTGCTTCTCGGTAAAGCCCTCCTGCACCGGATGGAGCTTGCCGCCCTGCTCGAGACCCTCGACCGTCGTGACCTTGGCGCCGTCGGCCTGCACGGCGAGTAAGGTGCACGACTTCACCGGCGCTCCGTCGAGGAGCACCGTGCATGCACCGCAGTGCGACGTGTCGCAGCCGATGTGGGTGCCGGTGAGCCTCAGCGCTTCGCGGATGAAATGCACGAGCAGCAGGCGCGACTCCACCTCCGCGTCGTGCGCGGTCCCGTTCACCGTCACCTTGATCTTGTGAGTGGCCATGATCAGCGCCCTCCCGCGCGAGCGACCGCTTTGGTGAGCGCGCGCGCCGTCATCACCCGCGCCATCTCCTTCTTGTACTCCACCGATCCGCGGCGATCGGCGCTGGGCGCGGTCTTTGCCGCGGCGAGCCGCGCCGCTTCGGCGATCGTCTTCTCGTCCGGCATCTTCCCGACGAGGAACCGCGCCGCATCGACCGCTTCCAGAGGCGTCGGCCCGGCGTTGGTCAGCGCGATGGCGGCGCGCTCGACAGTGCCCTTGGAGTCGAGCGTCAACTGCACCGCCGCAGCGGCCGCAGCGAAGTCTCCCACCTTGCGCTTAAGCTTGACGTAAGCCCCGCCGCTCCGCGCAGGCGGCACCGGGATGCGTATCTCGGTGAGGATATCGTCGGGCGCGAGGGCGGTCGTGAAGAAGCCGGTGTAGAACTTGTTCGCCGCGATGCTCCGCTCGCCCTTGCTTCCACGAACCATCAAGGTGGCACCCAGTGCGAGCATGATCGCCGGCTGATCGTTGCCCGGGTCGCCGTTGGCGACGTTTCCGCCGATGGTTCCGCGGTTGCGCACCAATGGATCGGCAATGAGGGGCACCGCGTCGGCGAGCGCCGGGTACTTGCTGCGCACGAGATCGGAGCGCTCGAGCGTGGCCTGCCGCGTCATCGCACCGATCTTGAGGAAGCCCCCGTCCTCCTTGATGTACTCGAGCCCGGGAATGCGCCCGATGTCCACCAGGTGAGCGAAGGAGCCGAGGCGCAGCTTCAGCACCGGCAGCAGGCTCATGCCGCCCGAAAGGACTTTGGCGGCGTCGCCGTAGCGCGCGAGCAGGCCGACGGCCTCGTCGAGCGAGCGCGGCCGGTGATAGTCGAATGCGGCGGGAATCATCGGACTCTCCTTACCTTGACTTGTTTGCAACGACCGCTAGAGCGAAGTCACAGCCTGCGCCGCTTCGCTCGGATTGTTTGCTCAGAATGAACGTGAACAGAAGGGAGGCGCCATCTTAGCTCAGTTCAGCCATCGCGTGAGCCGCTCGAGCGATTCCAGATCGTGCGCCGGCCCGAAGTAGTCCACGTGCGGCAGTGCAGCACGCATGCCGGCCGCCGTTGGCTCGTAGCGCCGATCGCCGACCAGCGGGTTCAGCCAGACAATGGTCCGAGCGCGCTGGCGCAGCGCACGCATCGAGTCGCCTAACAGCTCGGTGTCGCCCAGATCGAGGCCGTCGCTCACGATCACGACCGTCGTGTCACGGCCGAGGAGATGGCTGTATGCCGCGACGAATTCCGCTAGACATGAGCCGATGCGCGTGCCACCCGACCAGTCCGGCACCTCGGTCGCCAGGCAATCGAGGGAGCGCAGAACTCTGCCGGGCTCGACAACGTGGCTCACGCGCGTCAACGAAGTGTTGAAGGCGAAGATCTCCACCCGGCGGATGACGCGCCGCAGCGCGAAGGCGAACGCGAGATGGAAGCGCGTGTAAGGGTCCATCGAGCCGCTGGTGTCGTAGAGCAGCACGATCCGAGGCTCCTCGAGGGCGCGCTCGCGCCTCGCCAGGCGGATCAAATCACCTTCGGTGGCGAGAACACGGCGGAAGCTGCGCCGCAAGTCCACCAGCCCTCGGCCGGAGGTGGGGACGAGGCGCCGGCTCCGTCTTGCGGCGAGCTTGAGGGCGAGCCGCGCGAGCAGGCGTTGCACGGCCGCAAGCTCCGACTCGGCGATCCGATCGAAAGACTTGCGCCGCAGCAGGCGCTCGGAACTGTAGCTCGGCTCGTCGGCGCCGCTACGCTCGGACTCGAGAGCTTCGAGACGCACCTGCCCACCGTCCCATCGCCATTGCAGCGGGCGGCCCCGCTCGCGCGGGTTTGCCGGCGGCGGGATCGGAACTTCTGGCACCGCCGCACCGCCCCAGTGCTCGTCGAACAGCCGGTCGAAGGTTGTCCACGCCTCGCGCGGAACCTTGAATGCGATGCGCAAGCCGCGGTGCACCTCGGCGCGGTCGAGCACGTCGACGAGCGGGAGTGCGCTCGCCGCGTCGATCTCGTCGCTCACGCCGACTCCGATCCCATGCGCGCGCATGGCGCCTGCAAAGCTGGCGAGATGCTCGGTCACGCCGCTCATGAGGACAAGCCCTAGTCGGCGGCGGCGCGGGCGAGAAGCTCGCCGATCACCTCGTCGCCGGTTTCGCCCAAGTCGTGGTCGTCCTTGAGCAGGCAGCCCATGGTGACACGCACGACCTCGCTGTCGAGCCGGTCCTGTTGCAGACGCATCAACGCCTGCGCCCAGTCGATCGACTCCGCCACGCCGGGAAGCTTGCGCAAGTCGCGCTGGCGAAGCTGCTGCACGAAGCGCGCGATGGTCCGGGCGAAGCGCTCGTCCAAGGCCGGCACCCGGCTGCGAAGAATGCGCACTTCCTTGTCCAGGCTCGGGTGCTCGATGTACAGGTACAGGCAGCGCCGGCGCAGCGCATCACCGATGTCGCGGGTGCGGTTCGAGGTGAGCACGACGTACGGCACGTGCTCCGCCTTGATGGTCCCCAACTCGGGAACGGTCACCTGGAAGTCGGAGAGCACCTCGAGCAGGAATGCCTCGAAGGCGTCGTCCGCCCTGTCGATCTCGTCGATCAGCAGTACCGGCGATCCCGTCCGCCGCGTGATGGCACTAAGCAGCGGGCGCTCGAGCAGGTACTCACGTGCGAAGATGAGATCCTCGAGAGCCTTCGAATCGTGCACCTCTCGCTCGGCGATCCGCAGCCGCAAGAGCTGCCGCTGGTAGTTCCACTCGTAGAGCGCGGTGTTGGTGTCTAGGCCTTCGTAGCACTGCAGCCGGATCAGCTCGGTGTCGAGCACCCGTGCGATGACCTTTGCGAGCTCGGTCTTGCCCACGCCCGCATCCCCCTCTACGAGCAGCGGCTTGCGCATCTCCCTCGCGAGATACACCGCGGTGGCGATCGAAGGCTCGGCGATGTAGCCGTCGCGCTCCATGGCGGCCTGCAGCGCGCGTATGTCTTCGTTCACGTATGCGCCCTCTCACGTGGCCACGGATAGCGCGAGGGATCGGCGACGAACTTGGCTCGGCAGCCGGCGCAACAGAAGTAGTACCTGCGGCCGCTCACCTCGGCGGTGTGGCGCGCCCCGGCGATGGCGACGGTCATGCCGCACACCGGGTCGATCGCCTCGGTAGGCTCCGGAGCAGGCGCCGCCGCTTTTTCCGGCGCGGGCGCGGCTGCTGCTTTGCGTCGCCGCTCCACGATCTGGGCCATGACGCTGAGCGCAATCTCCTCTGGTGTGCGCGCCCCGATGTCCAGACCCGCCGGGGCTACGATGCCGTCAAGCACGCCACGGGAAATCCCGCGCTCGCCGAGCGCGTCGACTAGTTGCGCAAAGCGTTTGCGGCTGGCGATCACGCCGAGATAGGCTGGAGCAAGCCGAACCGCGGCGTCGATCGCTTCGAGGTCGCGCTCGTCCATGGTCGCGACCAATACGTAAGCACCGTGCACAGCGACGTCGGGCGAGATCGCCCGGGTCACCTGCGTCGCCTCCGGGAAGTCCGCGCTGACCGCGTCCGGATCCACGACTTCGGCGCGGTAACCCATCGCGTGGGCGATGCGAACGAGAGTACGCGCGGTCGGAGTGGAGCCGAATACGACGACGCGCGGACTGGGCAACACGGGCTCGACATAAAGGTCCACGGTACCTCCGCTCTTGCAAGTCATCGGCAGCGCTGTGACGCCAGGACGGCGTTCGTCCGCTGGCTCGGTGGACAGGCTCAACAGCCGGGGCTCGTTGTCGGCCATGGCCCGCAGCGCCTCTCGTAAGAGCGTCGAGCGCGTGCAGCCTCCGCCTACCCAGCCGCGCACCTCGCCGCTTGCAGTCACAACGGCAGTGTCGCCGACGCGTGCGGAGCTCGGAGATTGACGCCGGACTACGGTGACCAGGGCGAAGCGCTCGCCGCGTGCGGCGAGTCGGGCTGCAAGCTCGAGCAACTCGGGCCGCATGGCTATGTCGTCGCGAGTCGAGCCTTGACGCGCTCGTAGTCCTCGGGAACGTCGAGGTCGGCCAGGGCCGTGGCCGGCCATGAGACTGTGGAGGCTAGTTCCGGATGACGGCGGCGCAGGCGCCTGCCGCACCCCTTGCCCGCTTCGCTCGCGAGCTCGGCGAAGAGCGATCGATCGACGAGGGTCGGCGGCGCAATGACGCCTTCGTACTCCGACAGAATCAACGAAGCATCCCCGCTTCGATACTGCGCCATGATCGTCGCGATCATTTCCGTAACGATGAACGGCATGTCGGCCAGCAACACGACGGCTGCACCGACTTCGGCAGGCAGCGCAGCGATTCCCGCACACACCGAGCTGTTCATCCCCTCGGTGAATCGCGCATTAGTGACAAATCGACAAGGGAGCGATGTAAGCGCGGCGCGAATCGCGTCGGCTTCGTGTCCCAGGACAACGAGGATCGGATCGAGTCCAGCAGCCAGGGCAGCGCGGACCGTCCTTCGCACGAGCGGCTCCCCGCCGACGTCGAAAAGCAGCTTGTTGCGTCCCATGCGGCTCGACGAACCCGCCGCCAGCACGACACCGGCAACCGGACGCGGCTCATGAGCTCGCTGGCGAGATAATGCGCTTTGTTCGACCGGCATCACACTCATTCGCAATGTCCTTGCGCTCCAGCGTCGGCCAGAAGTCGATCGCAGCAACGCGGGACCGTGCACAGCATATCCTACACGATGGGGTCGAAGCCTTATCGGGTGTCGGCCAGCAAAATTCTTGCGACGCGCTCAACAGCCTCTCTCGCACTTGCGACGTGCCGCACGCCTTCGACTTGTGCCGCGCCTTCTAGCCCTATGACGGGCTTGCCGAACTGGCGCGCGAGCGCGACCTCGGAGAGCGTGCCCAGGCTGTTGCCGATCGCAATCAGGCAGAACGACGCGCGCGCGATCAGCGCGTTGCGCGCCTCGCCGATGCCCGTGGCGATGGCCACCCCAACGAAGCGGTTGGCTTCGCCGGCGTCGGGTTCCGGTAGCAGGCCTATCGAGAGTCCGCCCACGCGCGCGACTCCTTCGCATACCGCTTGCATGACACCCTGACGCCCGCCGCACAATACGGCAAGACGGCAGTCGCCGAGCAGTTCCCCGACTTTGAGCGCTGCCGCGAGCTGCGCCGCGGTCGCCTCGCGGGGCCCGACGACGCCGACGGGTACGCGCAGCGGCTGACCGCTCTCTCGCTGCAGCCACGTCACCGCACCCAACGCGTCGAGCGATTCGAGCTTGGCCGTCCGCGGCTTTTTCGCCGGTTCGGAAAGCCACGTGCGCTGGGCCGGATCGAATCTCCGTCCTTCGGAGTCGAAAAGCGAGCCGCGTTCGCGGTCGAGTCTATAAGTGCCGCTCATGCCTCGAACCCACCCATTCGCCCGTGGTGATGATCGCAGAGCAGGCCGCGGTGATCAACAGCGCCAGCGCCGCCGCTGCGGGGAAATCAGATCCCGTTTCGGAGATGAGGCTGTAGAGCCGCAGCGGCAGGATCGGCAATTGCGTGCCGACCAACGCCAGGGCGGTGCCGTAGGCGCCGAACACGACCGCTGCGACCAGGCAGAACGACGCCACCACAGGGGCCGCCACTTGCGGCAGCAGAACCTGGCGAAACGCCTGCGCCGGCGTGGCGCCGAGCGATTCGGCCGCAGCGAGCTGCGCGCGATCGAAGTTGACCAGCACAGGCAGCATCCCGATCACCACGCGCGGGATCAGGTAGTACGACGAGGCGAACGCGAGCCCCGTCGGCGTGAACAGCGCGCCGCCGATCGTCGCCGCATCGAAGCCTGCGTACGCAAGCATCTGGGTCACGAACCCCGCGCGACCGTAGCCAAGGATGAAACCGTAGGCGACGATCAGACCCGAGAAGGTGAGCGGCAGCGCGATCACGAACGACAGCAGCGTGCGCCGCGGCGACGCGAGCCGCGACAGATGCAGCGCTACCGCGACGCCGAGTACGGTCGAAAGCGTCGCCGCGACCAGCGTCAATACCGTGCTCCCACCCAGCGCGGTCCAGAATCCTGCTCCAGCGAAGACCCGTGAGAACGCAGCGCCCCCGTCGCGCAACGCATCGACCGCGACGGCGAGCAAGGGCAGCAGGAAGAACAGCGCCAGCATCAGCACGCCCGGCAGGGCGAGCATGGCATTGGCGCGCGCACGCAAGGTCATGCGGTCAGCCCGTTCGTGCTATTTCGTCCCCGTCGCCACCGCCCAGCCCCTGTCGATGTCGGCCTTCTTTGCTGCCGCCGCCTTCACGTCGAGCGGCTGGACCTGGGGCGCCAAGGGCAGCTTGTCGGCGACATTGTCGGGAAGCTTCACCCCGGGGACCGACGGCCGCACGAAGCCTTGCGCGAAAATGCCCTGCCCCATGTCGGTCATGATGAAATTGAGCCAGAGCTTGCCCGCGTTGGGGTTTGGACCCTTCTCGACCAGGCTGATCGCGTATGGCGCCGCTGCCGAGGCTTCTTTCGGGATCACCACCGCCACCGCGTCTCCCAGTCCATCGGTGTATTTCGCCTTGAGCCCGTCGTTCTCGTAGGAGATCCAGATCGGAATCTCGCCCTTGACGAACTGCGCGTACGGCGTCGTGCCGAGCACCCGCAACACGTT
Source organism: Casimicrobiaceae bacterium (assembly GCA_035623155.1). Lineage (GTDB taxonomy): Bacteria > Pseudomonadota > Gammaproteobacteria > Burkholderiales > Casimicrobiaceae > PALSA-1003. The sequence continues at coordinate 8,452 of DASPTZ010000121.1, forward strand.
GCCTGACTGGTGGAGCTTTCCGAAATAGTCGAGCCCTGGCTGGACGTTGTTCATGTCGCCGCCCATGGCGAAGTTCGTGGCGAAGGCGACGACCTGGCCCACGCCGGTCGAGCGCGGATCGAGATAGACGATCGTGTTCCTGTACTCGGGCTTGAGTAGATCCGCCCACGACTGGGGCGCGTTCTTCACCAGCTTGGTGTTGACGATGAACGCCACGGTCAGCGTGTGGATGGTGAACCATTTGCCGTCGGGGTCGCGGAACACCTGGGGCAGCTTGTCGAAGTTCACCGGCTTGAACGGGGCGACGACGTTCTTGGCCACCGCATCGACGCCGGAAGCCGCGAAGTAATACGCGGTATCCGCCTGCGGCCGGTTCCGCGCCTTGTCTAGCGCGACCACGGTAGCCGCCGAACCGATGTCGTTGTACACGATCTCGACCTCCGGATAGCGCTTCTTGAACGCGGCGAATTCCGCCGCCCAGTTGGCCCAGGTCGGGCCCGTGTCGAAGCTCACCACCATGCCTTCCTTCTTCGCGGCTTCGTAGAGCGCCTTTTCGCCTGCGTAGAGCTCCGGCGAATCGAGCACGGTTTGCGCCGAAACGGCAGCGGCGAATACTGACGCGGCGAGCGACGTCGCGACGCGGGCGATGCTGTTCAGTCTCCTTTTCATGGCTTCCTCCTCTTCAACGGGCGTTCAGGAACTGGATGGCTTCGCGTGGCACGCGCACGCTCTGCACATGATCGCGCATCGCGGTTTCGATTTCGAGTCGGCCGTTGCCCGCGGCGACCTCTAGCTGCCGCGTCGCGCCGAAAAAGCGGTCGCGCAGCACGCGCGCCGCGAACACGTTTTCGCCCGACGCGGACGCCGCGACCTCGATGCGCTCCGGGCGCACCAGCAATCGCAGCGCGCTGCCGGCGGCGTGGGCGTGACGCGGAGTCGCGAGACGACCGATCGGGGTCTCGACGCTTTCCGCGTCGATCACCTTCGCATCGAGGAGATTGGCGCGACCGATGAAGCCGGCGACGAAGGCGTCGGCGGGCCGGTCGTAGATCTCCTGCGGGGTGCCCGTTTGCGCGACTCGCCCCTCGCGCAGCAACACGATGCGGTCGGCTAGCGAAAGCGCCTCGTCCTGATCGTGGGTGATGAGCAGCGTGGCGATGTCGTGCTCGCGCTGGATGCGGCGCACCTCGTCGCGCATCGAGACCCGGGTGGCCGCATCGAGCGCGGAGAGCGGCTCGTCGAGGAGCAGCGCGCGCGGGCCGAAGACGAGAGCGCGAGCCAGCGCCACTCGTTGCTGTTGCCCGCCGGAGAGCTGCGCCGGCAGCCGATCGGCTTGCCCGCTCAAGCCCACGAGCTCGAGCATCTCGCCCGCGCGGCGGCGGCGCTCATCGAGCGGCACCTCGCGCACGCGCAGCGGGTACGCGACGTTCTCCCATACCCGCATGTGGGGAAACAACGCGTACGCCTGGAACACGACGCCGCATTCGCGCGTTCGCGTCGGCAGCGCGCTCACGTCGGCCCCGTTCAGGCGGATCGTGCCGGCCTCGGGCTTGAGAAAACCGGCAATGAGCCGTAACAGCGTCGTCTTGCCGCATCCGCTGGGACCGAGGCAGACGACCAGTTCGCCGCGCTCGATGTCGAGCGTCACGTCGAACACGCCTGCCTGCGTGCCTGAATAGCGATAGGTCACGCCTTCCAACGAGACGGCAGGCATGCTCATGCCACCTGGGTCTTCAGACGCGTCGCGCCGCCCGCGGTGAGCCCGCCCGCCACTGCGGCGATAAGCGCCAGCGCAAGCAGGATCACGGTCGCGGCGCAGGCGAATCCGGTCGCGCCGTAGAACGCCTGCAGAAGCACGACGGGATACGTCCGGTTGAGAAAGCCCGCAACGAGGTTCGAGAACTGGAACTCGCCGATCGACAGCGCGGCGACGATGATCAGCCCGGCAAGGATCGACTGGGAGAGCGCCGGCAGCACGATGTGCGCGAAGCGCTGCCAGCCTCGGCTTCCCAGCGATTCAGCGGCGTCTTCCAGCGTGCGCAACCCAAGTCTCTGCATGTCGGCAACGACCGTCTGCAGGAAATACGGCAGCGCGAGCACGACATGGCCCGCGGCGAGAAGCCAGATGCTTCCCAGCCACGGCAACGCGTCCGACGAGAACACGAGGATGAAGCCGAACGCAAGCACCAGCGGCGGCAGCGCGATCGGCATCTGATAGAGCACCCGCGCCAGCGATCGGACGCGGCGGCTCTCGGCGCGAAACACCGCGTAGGCGAGCGGCAGCCCTGCGCCCAAGCACGCCGCGCACGTCAGCGCGACGACGGCCAGGCTCGAAGCGAATGCACGGCGAAAGCTCGGGTCCACGGCGACCTCGCGATACCACCGCGTGGTAAAACCCGTGGGCAGGATGGTGTTGAGCCAGAGCTCGCCGAACGATCCCGCGAGCAGCAGCCCGATCGGCACGGCGAGATACGCGAGATACGCGACGGTGACCCAGCGGAGGAACATGCGGGAGATGCGAAGTGTCTAGCCTGAGCTCGTTGAAGGCGCCGGCCTCCCGGGACCGACGAGAATACGCAACCGCTTCGTGTCGGCCGCCGCGGCGACTCGCGGGCGCTCGCATCCCCGCACTGCGTGCGGGGCCCCTGCTTCGCTGCTCGCGCCGCTACACATTCAACCGCTCCGGCGACAGGTATTGCCGAAGGTAGGCGTCGAACGGCAGGGTGTCGGCGGCCTCGATCTCGCGCTGCTTGGCCAGCGACTCCGTCGCCAGGCTGGCGTAGCGTTCCACGACTTCCGCAGACAGCGGCAGTTCCGTGATCGCGTCCTTGTGCCGAATCGATTGCGCCAGAACGAACCGCGTGTAGGACTTGTCGTAGTCGCGATCTATCGCCTGTAGCACGCGCGCCGAGGGCGTCAATGCGGGATCGTGAAGGCGGGCGACTGCGCTCGCGAGCGCCTCGCGATGCGCGCCGCTGCTGCTCGCAGCGTCGAGCGCCGCGGCGATCGGCTCGCAACCGCAAAGCACCTCTGCGCCCCATTCGCGTAGCGCCACCTCCCTCGTTCCCCGGGTCAGGTGCAGTCCCGGCTTGCGGCCGCGCGAGGCGACGCGCTGCTTGTTGCGAACGATCGCGGCGAGCTCGCGCGGCGTATCGGGCGGGCTCGCCGAGAGCAGGCAGTACAGCAGATACACGTCGAGCAGCCGCATCGTCGCCGCATTGATGCCGACGGGCTCGAACGGATCGAGATCCATCAGCCGCACTTCGACGTACTCGACGCCGCGCTCGCGCAGCGCGTGCAGCGGACGCTCGCCCGGCCGGATGCGGCGCTTCGGCCGGATCGTTCCGTAGAACTCGTTCTCCATCTGAAGCAGCGTGGTCGCGAGCTGCAGATAGTTCTCGCCATTGCGGATGCCGATCGACTCGTACGGCGGGTACGGCTTGGTCATCGCCTCCTGAAGCGATGCCGCGTAGCTCTCCAGGCTGTTGTAGCTCACCGCCAGCGAGGACTGGGCATCGCTCTGATAGCCCAAGCGTCCCATCCGCAGCGATGTGGCGTACGGCAGGTAGAGCGTATCGTCGCTCAGGCGCTCCAGTTCGTGCTTGCGGCCTGCGACGAAGGTCGTGCATACCGCGGGTGAAGCGCCGAAGAGGTAGAGAAGCAACCAGGAGTGTCGCCGGAAGTTGCGAATCAGCCCGAAGTACGCGTCGTTGGAAAGCGCCTCGGGCAGCGAAAAGTTGTAATGGATCCCGGAAATCGTCTGCATCCGCCTGCCGTAGCGGTGCGACAGACCCGTTCGATAGACGTGCTTGGCGCGGCCGACGTTGGAGTTGCCGTAGCGGCCGAGCGGGATTGCGTCGTCGGCGGGCAACCGGCAAGGCATGCTCGCGCACCACAGGAGTTCCGGGCCGATCGCGCGATAGACGGCCTGATGAATCTCGGTGAGCTCGCGCAGGCATGCTTCGGCGCTGGCGTGCACCGATGTGATCAACTCGAGCTGCGACTCGCTGAAGTCGGTGGTGACCAAGGGGTGCGTGAGCGCGGACCCCAGCGGCGCGGGATGCGGAGTCGTCGCGAGCGCTCCGTCCGCCTGCACACGAAGGCTTTCCTTCTCGATGCCGCGCCGGAGACCGGTCAGCGCCTCGTGCGGCAAGGCCTGCAGGCGCTCGCTGAAAGATGAAGTGCGGTCGGCCGACACTGGCTGCTCCGATTCAGGCATGCCTTGCGAGTGCTCCCTGCGCCGGTTTCACGTCACCCGATACGGCTCGAGCTGCAGCGATTCCAGTTGCGCGCCCAGCATGACCAGGCTTCCCCATCTGCGCCTGAACCCGTCATCAGAGAACTCGAAAACGAACGTGCGCCTCAGTCGCGCTACGCCCTCCGCGTCACGCACGAAACGCAAGCGGGGCCCGTGCACCGTATCGTCGAGAAACTGCAACCCGTGCTGCTTGCAAGCCTCGCGGGCGATGCGCGTCGCCGCTTCGCGAGCGCGCAGCGCGTCGTACACAAACCATGCCCCGAGTCCGACGACGGCGATTCCAAGCGCTTCCCACATACCACGATACTCGCGAGAGGGTGGAACAAGGTTACAGCCAGCACATGCGCACGTGGGGATGATCGCAACGATTGCAAGCCTCGCGCGAAACGCCGAGGCCAAAATACGCTAGCCGTCGACTTGCCGCATTCGCCACGGCGCGGGAGCAGGCCCGCGCGCCCGCAGCGCCCGGGCCATGCGGATGCCGGTCTCGCGCCCACGATAGTAGCCAGGCAGCTCGCGCGCCTCGACAAAGCCGTGGCGGCGATAGAATGCGAGCGCAGGCACGTTGTGCTCACGCAGCTCGACGTGGATCGACGCCATGCCCGCCGTCGCAGCGGTCTCGAGCAGCCAGCGCAACATCTCGCTCGCGATGGCGCGGCGCTGATGCGTCGGGCGCACCGCCATCAGCACCAGGTGCGCGCGCTCGTCGCCGAGGGTCGTGACGGCGAAACCAACGACGCGTCGGCCATCGCAGGCGACCAGCGTCACCGTTTCGCGGTCCGCGAGCAACTCGCGGACGCGACGCGGCCGATATTGCCAGCCCAGCCCGGCTTCGATCAGGTCCCGCGACATCGAAGCGATCTCCGGCGCATCGTCGTCCGTCGCCAGCCGCAATGCGATACCTGCCAGCTTCATAGTCGCAATACTGCCACAAGCGCCGCCATGAGGGCTCGGCTCCCTCGTGCTTGCACCTTTGGACCTTCGCCACCAGGCTGGAACACCGGGCCCAGCGGAGGGCAGAATATGGGCGAGACCATCTGGGAAGCCTGCGCGCAATCCCGGAGGCCGGGAGGTCATCTATGGAACTTGGTTTCACCCCTGCTGAACGGATGGTTCGGTCCGCTCTGGCGGGTCGTTGCCTCGGATTGCTCGCCGTTGTCTGCTCTGCTCTGGCGTGGGCGCACGATACGCCCACCGCCAAAGTGCCGTCTTCAGCCCTCGACCCCGGCCTCGGCCGCCTGCATCACCGCGTGTCGACCGGCGACCGCCAAGCGCAGGCGTACTTCGACCAGGGCCTGAAGCTCGTCTTCGCGTTCAATCACGAGGCGGCGATCCAGTCCTTCCAGCGCGCGGCGGAGTTGGATCCCGATCTCGCCATGGCCCACTGGGGCGTCGCCCTCGCGCTGGGCCCGAACATCAACAAGCCGATGGACTCCTACGCGCACAGGGCAGCGTACGAAGCACTGCAGAAGGCGATCGCGCTGCGGTCCAAGGCATCGCCTGCGGAGCGCGCGTATATCGACGCGCTGGCCAAGCGCTACAGCGCCGACGCCAAGGCCGACACTGGTCCGCTGCAGGCCGCCTACAAGGACGCGATGAAAGCGCTTGTACTTCGCTACCCCAGGGACGACGACGCGGCAGTGCTCTATTCCGAGGCGCTGATGGACCTGAACCCGTGGAAATTCTGGACGCCGGACGGCAAGCCGGCGCCGGGCACCCTGCAGATCGTGGCTGTGCTCGAACGCGTACTTGCCCGCAACCCCACCCACATCGGCGCCAATCACTATTACATCCACGCCGTCGAGGCATCGCCGCATCCGGAGAAGGCAATGCCCTCGGCCAAGCGGCTGGAGACGCTGGCGCCCTCCGCCGGACACCTCGTGCACATGCCGGCGCACACCTACATTCGCACCGGCAACTATCTAGCCGCAGCGCGCGCCAACGAAGCCGCGATCAAGGCCGACGAGCGGCTGATCCCGCTGGGGGCGGATACGTTCTACCTCATCGGCTATTACGGTCACAACCTTCACTTCCTGGCGATCAGCAACGCCTTCGCCGGCAACTCGCGCGACGCCTTGGCGGCGGCAAGGAAGCTCTACGAAGTCGAAGCGCCGCGCATCAAGGACGTGCCGTACGTCGACGGGTTCCTTTTCACGCCTGCGCTCCTGCTGGTCGAGTTCGGACGCTGGGAGGAGGTTCTTGCGCTGCCGGAACCGGCTTTCGAAGCCCCGATGAGCACGGCGATGTGGCACTTCGCGCGGGCCCTCGCCTTCGCCGGCAAGGGGCAGCGAAGCGATGCGGCCGCGGAGCGATCCAAGTTTGTCCAGGCGGTGGAGACGACGCCCAAGACGACCGATTACGGGAACAACAACGCGGGCCAGCTGATGGCGGTCGCCCAGCCGTATCTCGATGGGCGACTCGCGTTAATCGCGGGAGAGAACGTCGCCGCGATCGGCCACCTGCGGGGAGCCGTCGCGGCCGAGGACGCGCTCGCCTACGACGAGCCGCCGGCCTGGTACCTCCCGTCGCGCGATGCGCTGGGCGTGGCGCTCATCCGCAACGGCGACTTTCCTGCTGCGGAGAAGGTATTTCGCGAAGAGCTCGTGCTGCACCCGGAGAGCGGCCGCGCGCTGTTCGGCTTGCGCGCAGCGTTGATCGCTCAGGGACGCGCCAAGGAAGCAGCAAAGGTGCAAGCTCGCTTCGAACGCGCCTGGCGCGCAGCCGACGTCGAGCTGCAGGCTGGCGCGATGTAGGCCGGGCTTCGATCCCCGCGGCGCGGGTGAGCGCCGTTGCGGCCCGGACGATCGGGCCCGGTCGTACCGCGCAATGAGATTCGTTTCACTACGCCCCATTGCAGCGTGCGGTACGACAGTGCATCATGCCCTCGCGCGCAATGGGCGCATTCGGGACGCCCGAGGCTTACTTTAGGGAGAAAGTCATGCCAAAGAAGATTTCGATTGCGGTCGCGCTCGTCGGTCTGGGGTTGTCGTGCGCCACGTGGGCACAGCAAAACGCCCCTTTAGCGCCGATGGCGCCCTTCAAGCGCACGATCCTGCAGAAGTTCGACGTGCCAGGCACGAACTACGAAACGGTAACCGTTCTCGCCGAGGTTTTGCCCAACGTCAGCGTAGGCCGCCACACCCATCCTGGCCCTGAGACAGGGTATATGCTCGAAGGCGAAGTAACGGTCCTGGTCGACGGCAAAGCGCCGCAGACGCTGAAGCCCGGTGACTCGTACTACGTTACGCCAGTAACCGTCCACGATGCACGCTCCGGCGACAAGGGCGCCAAGTACTTCGCCGTTTACACCGTAGAGAAGGGCAAGCCGCTCGCGTCCCCCGCCCCGTAGCAGCGAATTCGGCGCGCCATGCGCATGCGGCAAGGCTCGTCGCGATGACCGACCCCGCCTACCCTGACGCACTCCCCGCGTTATCGCGGCTGCACTGGTACGTGATCGAGCGCGTGCTCGGGCAGGGTGGGTTCGGCATCACCTATCTCGCCAGGGACACCAATCTCGATCAGCCGGTTGCGATCAAGGAGTATCTGCCGGTCGACGTCGCCACGCGAATGGGCGACTCGACCATCCGCTCCCGCACCATTCCCCCTTGATCAAGGCACCGGCCAGGGACGCGGCCGTGTACATGTACACCGAAGTCAAGGCTTCTCTGTTCAACATCAAGCCGTTCCAGAAAGCATTGATCGTCTCGTTCGATGATGCGGATTTGGTTTCCGGCGTGGAGTTCTCTTCCTTTGGCGCGAAATAGGAGCCGATCGGTGAATGCTTCTACGTTCTCGTCCTCGATTTCCTTGTCGCGCGCTTCGGCCTCCGTTTTTTCGGCGCGGCGGCCTTCGCCGGACGGCGCTTCTTCGCAGCCCTTTTCGTTCCTGCCGGTTTGGCGGTCGCCGCCTTCCTGGGCTTCTCCTCGGCGAGCATGTCGACCAGGGCCTTCATCAGATCGGTCTCGGTAATGATCCCCAGCACCTTGTTCGATTCGTCGACCACCGGCAGTCCGCCAATCTTGAGCCCTATCATCAGGCTCGCCGCCTCGACCACCGGCGTGCCGCGTTCGACGGTGACCACGCTGCGCGTCATGATTTCACCGACGTCCGCCACCGACTGCAGGTAACGGTCCGCGGCGCCGAGAAGGTCGCGCTCGGCGACAATGCCTGCGAGCAGGCCGCTCCCGTCGACCACGGGAAGCCTGCGGATGCGGTGCCGCTGCATCAAGTCCATCGCCACCTTGAAGTCGGTCTCCGGCGAAACGGTGATCGGCGGAGTGCTCATATGATTGCGAACGATCATGATTCATCCTTTCCCCCGGCGCAGGTCGCGCCATGATCCGAAGCTACCACAGCCAAGCCCCCGGCGCTGCGCGACCACGGGCGCAGTATGATGTGGGTCAAGAAATCGGGGCAGCATGGAGCGCATCCAGAGTGGCTGCCAGCCACGCGCAGGGCGCTGCCGCGGGTAAACGAACAACCGTGCGCGACGTGCGCGACACCAGGCGCGCGTGCCGGCGGCGCCTCCCGCGTTTCTTCTCAGAACCGAACAAGCTAGCTCGTCACTGCCCGTGGTCCCGGTAGTCACGATAACGACCGTCGCCGTAGTAATAGCCGCGGTCGTAATAGCCCCGGTCATCGTAGCCCGGTCCACCATAATAGCCGGGCGTGACGACGCAGCCACCCAGCTTTTCGGCATGCGGCGGCGTCTCCGACCAGGCTGCGGCATCGGTCGCCGTGGCGCATAATAGGAGCAATATGGCGTGGCACGTTCATCTCCGGTCCTGGCCATGACTCTCAAACCACTGGCGTTCGGTTTGCTGCTCGCCGCCGCGGCGTGCAACAAGGCGCCCGAGCCGCCGCAGAATCCACCCAAGCCGAAGACCGATTCGCCTTCGGGGATGGTGCTCCTGCCAGTCGCGCAGAGCGCTGGAGCTCAAGCCGAAGGCGGGATTGCCTGGCGCAAAGGCGACGTCGACGCAGCCTTCGCGGCCGCGAAAGCGGCCAACAAGCCGGTGTTCCTGTACTGGGGCGCGGTTTGGTGTCCCCCGTGCAATCAGGTCAGGGCGACGATCTTCAACCGCGAGGACTTCATCGAGCGCTCGCGCTATTTCGTGCCGGTGTACATCGACGGCGACGGCCCGGGAGCGCAGCAGCTTGGTGCGCGCTTCAAGGTCAGCGGTTATCCGACGATGGTCCTCTTCAACTCCGACGGGCGCGAGATCACGCGCCTACCCGGGGAGGTTGATGCCGATCAGTACATGCGCGTGCTTGCGATGGGCATGAACGGCGCGCGGCCGGTGAAAGATACGCTCGCCGCTGCGCTGTCCGGCGATGCGACCTCCAAACCCGCCAGCGCGCGGCTGTCCCCCGAGGACTGGCGCATGCTGGCGTATTACTCGTGGGAGACCGACGAGCAGCAGCTCATCTCCAGGGACCAGATGGCGCCCACACTCGAGCGCCTGGCACGCTCGTGTCCGCCGGAGCAGCGCGAAACCGTGGCGCGTCTGGAGCTGCGGGCGCTCGCCGCGGCCGCGACAGCCAAGGACGCCAAGCCACACGATGACAAAGCGGCCTCCGAGCGCGTCACGCGCGTGCTCACCGACAGCAAGATGGCGCGCGAGGATTTCGACCTGCTGACGAACTATGCGGACAAGATCGCGGGCTACGTGACTGCGCCGAAAACGCCACAGCGTGCCGATCTCGCCAAGGTCTGGAGTACGGCGCTCGCGCGTCTGGCTGCCGATCCCAGCGTTTCCACCGCCGATCGGCTGACCGCGATGCAGGCACAGGTCGACCTGGCTCGCGTCGACGCACCCAGGGGCGCGATTCCCGAAGCGCTGCTCAAAGAGGTGCGCGAGCAGGTTGCGCGCGCGGACCGCGAAACGACCGACTCCTACGCGCGGCAGTCCGTGATCAGCGCCGCGGCGGAATTGCTCACCGAAGCCGGCTTGCTCGACGAATCCGATACGCTGCTAACCGCGGAGCTCAAGCGCTCGCATTCGCCGTACTACTTCATGATAGGGCTCGCCTTGAACGCAAAGAAACGCGGCGACAAAGCACTGGCGCTGGACTGGTATGGGAAGGCGTATGCCGCCGCCGACGGTCCGGCGACGCGACTGCAGTGGGGTGCGAGCTATGTGGGCGCGCTGATTGATCTGGCGCCGCAGGATTCGGCGCGCATCGAGAAGGCCGCCTTAAACGTGATCGGCGACATCGACGCCATCCCTGCGACGTTCTATGGCCGCAGCCAGCGCTCGCTCGACCGCATCGCCAAGAAGCTCGTCGCCTGGAACAAGGATCAGCAGCACGGCGCATCGCTCGCACGCATTCGTGCGCAGATGGCGGCCGTCTGCGCGAAGCTTCCCGAGGACAATCCGTCGCGCGCGACCTGCGACCAGCTGCTGGGAACGCGCAAGGGCGTGAAGGCATAGGAGCTCTGCTGCCGCGGGCAAGGGAGAAGAAAACAACATGAGCCATAAACACCAAAACCTTCTGCGCGCGATCTTTCACGATCCGGTCAGCGGCAACATCCAGTGGCGCGAGGCCGAGTCGCTGTTGCGCCATCTCGGGGCGACCATCGAGCAGCTCTCCGGCGCCCGCATCCGCGTGAAGCTGAATGGCGTCGAGGACACGCTGCACCGGCCTCATCACGGCGACGCGCTCGGCCGGCAGGACATCTACCACCTGCGCGAGTACCTCGCGCGCTCTCGCGTGACGCCGTCGCAGTACGAAACACAGCGCAAGGGTTGACGCCGGCGAGGCATCCGGGTCGAACCTCAAACGTCGCCGAACGTAACGCGATGACCGACCCCGACCTCGAAATCGCACCGGACGATCGTCCGCTGCTCCATGCGGAGAAACAACCCGCGCGTGCGAGATGGCCGATCCTGCTGGTCATCGTGCTCGCCGCGCTTGCCGGCGGCGGTTACTACTTCTGGAGCGTTCGCTCTCGGGCGCCGGCTCCGCCAGTGCCCGAAGCGGCCGTGCCAGCGCCGCCTCCGCCGCAGGCGAGCGCTCCGCCGGTGGAACACCCGCTGGAAACCGCTCAGGCTCCGCTTCCCGCGCTCGGCGACAGCGACGTTGCACTACAGGACGCGCTCTCCGGACTGTTCGGTGCGCAGGCATTCACGCGCCTGTTCTACCCCGAGAACATCGTTCGTCACTTCGTGGCCGCCATCGACAATCTGCCGCGACGCACCGTCGCGTTGCGCATCATGCCGATCAGGCCGCTGGGCGGACCGTTCCTCGTCGCCGGCCCCGAGGAGAGCCTCGCCATCAGCCCGGACAACGCGACGCGCTACACGCCCCACGTCCGCGCGCTGGAAGCCGTCGATACGGGCAAGCTTGTCGCGACTTACGTCCGTCTGTATCCACTGTTCCAGCAAGCGTACGCGGAGCTGGGCTACCCCTCCCGCTACTTCAACGATCGCCTCTTCGAGGTCATCGACAACCTGCTCGCCGCGCCCGACGCGCCGGCAAAGGTGGCGCTGACGCAACCGAAGGTACTGTACGAATACGCCGACCCGGAGCTCGAGAAACTATCGGCCGGCCAGAAAATGATGATGCGCATGGGCCGAGACAACGAAGCGCGTGTCAAAGCCAAGCTGCGCGAGATCAAGCGGGCGCTGGCAAAAGGTTAGAAGAAGCGCAGGTCGCGTCTCCCCGCGACGCCGCACGGCGCGGCTATGCTACAGTCTGTCGCCAAGCTGACAGGCCGCACGCACAGGGAAACGCACGCCGGGTGTTCGCACAATTCATCAAGTACGCGAGTTCGGGGGCGGTCGGCACTACGGTCCATTACCTGCTCCTCGCGCTGCTGGTCGAGGGGCTCGGCGTCGGCGCGGTGGCGGCGTCGAGCTTCGGCGCCGTCGCGGGCGCACTGGTGAATTACGCGCTCAACTATCGCTACACGTTCCGCAGCACGCGCCCGCACCGCGAATCGCTCGCCAAGTTCGCCATCGTATCGGCCGCGGGCATCGTGCTCAATGCGCTGGTGGTCGCGGTCGGAACCACGACTTTCGGATGGCACTATCTCATCGCTCAGGTGGTCGCTACCGGCGTGGTGCTGTGTAGCGCCTTCGCAGTCAATCGCGCATGGACGTTCTGAACTCCTCCGCCGCCGCCGCAACCAAGGACTCGGCGACCGCCGCGGAGCGGCGCTGGCTGCTCGCATTGCTCCTCCTCGCGATCGCGGCCCGGGTCGCGACCCTGGGCGCGTATCCCCTGATGGACAACACCGAAGCGCGCTATGCCGAAATCGCGCGCAAGATGGTGGAGACGGGGGACTGGGTGATGCCTCAGTTCGAGTACAGCGTGCCGTTCTGGAGCAAGCCGCCGCTGTCGATCTGGCTCACAAGCTTGTCCTATGTGGCGTTTGGCATCAGCGAGTTCAGCGCGCGATTGCCCTCGCTCCTGACGTGCTTCTTCGCGGCGTGGCTGACGTACCGGCTGGCGCTCGAGCGCGCCGGCACGACCTTCGCCCTGCGCGCGACGCTGGTGCTTGCTACCAGCGCGCTGTTCTTTATCGCGGCCGGCGCGGTGATGACCGATCCGGCGCTGCTCGCCGGCACGATGTTGTCGATGGCCGGATTCTGGAACTCCGTGCAGCGCAGCGATCGCCGCGGCAAGCTGTGGGGTTACGCATTCTTCGTCGGCCTCGCCTTCAGCCTTTTGGCGAAAGGTCCGGTCGGAGCCGTTCTCACGCTGGCGCCGGTAGGACTGTGGACGCTATGGAAAGGCGGCGTGCGCACCGTGTGGCAGCGATTGCCGTGGGTGAGCGGCAGCGTGCTCACCGTCGTGTTGGCGGTTCCCTGGTACCTGCTCGCGGAACAGCGCACGCCGGGCTTTCTCGATTACTTCCTGGTGGGCGAGCACTGGCGCAGGTACACCGAGAGCGGCTGGAAGGGCGACCGCTTCGGCACCGCGCACGCCACGCCGCGCGGGATGATCTGGCCGCTCGCCGTCGCCGCGACGCTGCCGTGGTCGCTGCCGTGGTTCGTTCTGCTGTGGCGGATGCGCCGTGCGACGCCGAGGCCTGCACCGGCGCCGGACACGTCCTGGCGCGCATATCTCTGGCTGTGGGTGCTCGTGCCTCTGGTGTTCTTCACCTTCGCCGGCAACATTCTTTTCACCTACGTGCTGCCCGGACTTCCGGCATTTGCGCTGCTGGTGGCCGAGGCGTGGACGTCGGCCGGATCCGGAAAACGCTGGGACGCAGCGCTCAAGCTCGCCGCGCTGTGGCTGCCGGTCGGCGTAGCGCTCGCCGTCGTGTTCGGCGGGCCGCGTTTCGGACCCATGTATTCGCAACGGGCGCTAGTCGCGGCGTACGTCGCAGCGCGCGCGAGCGACGCGCAGCAGCTCGTGTATTACAACGAGGTCCCGAAGTCGGCCGCGTTCTATGCGCGCGGGCGCGTTTCGCTCGCGGATTCTCCCGAGGAGCTGTCTCGGCACTTTGCCGAGCGAAAGGGAGATTTCTATGCGCTCACCCGAAGCCAGGTCGCGGAATTCTCCGAGATCCGCGCTCAGCTGACCAAGCGCGGCACGTTCGGCCGGTACACGCTGCTCGAGGACGCGCGAGCACGCGCGCCTGCCCAGTAATGACCAGCGCCGCGCGGCCGCAGTGCACGGGCGGCGACTGGAGCGAGGAGAGCTGAATGTGCGGAATCGTCGGCCAGGTCGGCGCAGTCGCTGCGGCCGACGTCATTGAGCCGCTCATCCGCCGGCAAATGGCACTGCTACGGCATCGCGGGCCGGACGGTTCGGGCGTACTGATCGATCCGGAGTTCGCATTCGGCCACACGCGGCTGTCGATCATCGATCCCGAGCTCGGCGCGCAGCCCTTCGTTTCCGAGGACGGCAGCGTGGCGATCACCTACAACGGGGAAATCTACAACTACGTCGAGCTGCGCGAGCAGCTCCTGCGCGAAGGGCACGCATTTCGCACGACATCCGATACCGAAGTTCTGGTGAACGGCTATCGCCAGTGGGGCGAGCAGGTTCTCGAGCGCCTCGACGGCATGTTCGCGTTCGCGATCTACGACCGCAGGCGCCGCGCCCTGTTCTGCGCACGCGATCCTTACGGGCAGAAACCTTTCTTCTACCATCTCTCCGAAGGCCGGCTGGCGTTCTCGTCCGAGTGCCGGACTTTCTCGCTGCTGCCGGGATTCGAAAGCGCGATCGATCCGGCATCGCTCGCCGACTTCCTCGCCTTCGAGTGCTTTCCGTTCGACCGCTCGATCTTTCGCGGCGTGCACAAGCTGCCGCCGGGACATCGTCTGACGTACGCCGCCGGAAAGCTCGAGATCGCGCCGTACTTCGAATCGATCCCGCAGGACGGGCCCCGAAGTGCATCGGCGGCCGAGCTCGAGGAGCAGGTGCACGCGCTGTTGCGCGTGGCCGTGGAGCGCACGTTTCGCGCCGACGTCCCGGTGGGCCTGCTCTTAAGCGGCGGGCTCGACTCCTCGCTCATCCTGGCGATCCTGCGCGAAGTCCATCCGACCCTGCCTCTGCGCACGTTCACCATCCGCAACCTCGATCGCTCCTACGACGAAAGTGCCCCCGCGGCACTGCTTGCCCGCACCTTCAACACCGAGCACACGGTGGTGACCGCCGAGCCCGAGGCGCTCGCCGCGACCGCGCTTGAGCTCCCGACGCTGCTCGACGAGCCGCAGGCCGACCCCGGGATCCTGCCGAAGTACCTGGTGTGCCGGGAGATCGCGCGCACGACCAAGGTCGCGCTCACCGGAGACGGAGGCGATGAGCTCTTCTACGGTTACGAGGTCTTCCGGGCGCAGCGGCTCGCGCGTGCCGCGGCGCTCCTGCCCGGCGCACTGCACCGGCGCGTGATCCGCCCCGTGACGCAGCTTCTGCGCGGCAGCGACCGGTACTTGAGCTGGGAGCTCAAAGCGAAGCAGTTCGCCAAAGGCTTCCCGGCACCCGAGCATCTGCGCAATTTCTACTGGGTGAGCCCCTTTCCCGACCAGGAATTGCGACGGTTGCTGCTCCGCGACCGCTACGATGGCAGCGACGTCGAACGACAGCTCGGCTTGCTCGAGGAGCGGTGGGGCACAGCGAAGGGCAACCTCGGCCGGCTGGCGTATCTGTACCAGGAGCAATACCTGCCAGACTACGTGCTCGCCAACTCCGACCGCTCGGCGATGCTCAATTCGGTCGAGCTGCGCACCCCGTTTCTCTCCCCCGACCTGGTGCGCCGGCTCAACGAGACCCCGGACGCAGCAAAGATGCGCGGCAACGAGACCAAGTCGATTCTGCGCGGCATCGCCCGCAGGCTCCTGCCCGAGCCGATCGCCCGGGGACGCAAGGTCGGATTCACCGCGCCGGTAGCTACCCTGATCAAGGGCACGCTCAAGCAGGAAGTGCGGGAACTGCTCGGAGCGAGGCACCTGCGGCAACAGGGGCTGTTCGACGAGCGCTGCGTCGCGCGCCTGCTCGATGAACACTTCGCAAACCGGCATAATCGCTACAAGCAGATCTGGGTGCTGTTCATGCTGCAGAAGTGGCTCCAGCACAGAGAGAGCTCACCGTGAGTGACGACTACGCCCTTTCGATCGTGGTCCCGGCCTTCAACGAGCACCAGAGCCTGCCGCTGCTGGTCGACGACATCGTCGCAGTGGTGCGCGACCTCGACTGCCGATCCTGGGAGATCGTTCTGGTCGACGACGGCTCGACCGACGGCACCACCGACCTCATGCGTCGCCTCGCCGCCGACAACCCGCGCATCAAGGCCGTGCTGCTGCGGACCAACTTCGGCAAGGCCGCGGCGATGATGGCGGGATTCCAGGAAGCCGAGGGCGACATCGTGATCACCATGGACGCGGATCTCCAGGACGATCCGGTCGAAATCCCCAACTTCATCCATGAGATCCAGAAGGGCTACGACCTCGTGTCTGGCTGGAAGAAGGAGCGCAACGATCCGCTGGAAAAGCGCGTCGCGTCGCGCTTCTTCAATGCGATGGTGCGTCGCGTCTCGGGCGTCACCCTCCAGGACAACAATTGTGGGTTCAAGGCCTACCGCCGGTGGTGCGTGCAGGAACTGCAGCTGCGCGGCAACCAACATCGCTTCGTGGCGGCGATCCTGTCCTGGCGCGGCGCGCGCATCGGCGAGATTCCGGTGCGGCACCACAAGCGCAAGTTCGGCACCAGCAAGTACGGCATCGCTCGGTACTTCCACGGCGCGTTCGATCTGGCGACGCTGATCCTGCTCACCAAGTTCTCGCAGAATCCGCTGTACTTCTTCGGGCTGCTCAGCCTCCCCTTCATGATCCTCGGGGGATTGATCGGCGGCTATCTCCTGGTCAACCACGTGCTGTACGTGATGTTCACCACGGTCGGGTTCCAGCTGACCATGCGGCCGCTGCTGATCCTGGCGATCTTCCTCATGCTGGTCGGCGTGCTCATCTTCCTGATCGGGCTACTCTCCGAGCTGGTGCTGCGCTCGGCGACCTTCGGCAAGGGCTACTGGGTGCGCGAGACCGTCAGCAGGCGATTGACGCAGGACGCCGCGCTTCCCCTATCTCCGCTCAGAGGCAGCGCCGGCGAGCCGGCGAAGGGCCGGCTGGAGGATCAGGAGATCGAGTAGCGCGGACTATCGGCGAGCCCGACGCGCCGCGTCAGCTCCTGCCGCGCTCCCGCCCGCGCGTGGCGCGCTTGCCCGCATCGGCAACGCTTTCCGCACCAATCCCGAAGAGCTCGGCGAGGGCGCGCCGATACGACGCCGCGCCGGTGAGCATGCTGTCGTTGTGATCGGCGCCGTCCACCAGCAGCAGTCTTTTCGGCGCAGTGGCCGCTTCGTACAGCGCCGTGCCGAAGCGGGACGGGACGTACGGGTCGCTCGCGCCATGAACGATCAAGACCGGCATCCGCACCTGCGCGAGCTTGCTGACCGAGTCGAACTTCTGCGACATCAACAGCCCGAGCGGCAGCCACGGATAGCTGAATTCCTTGGCGATGTCGAGGAGTGTGGTAAAGCTCGATTCGACGATGAGTCCCCCGGCGGCGGCAATGCCGTTCGTCGCACCGTTCCGCCCGGGTTGGTCGGCGCTCAATGCGGCGGCGAGATCGATCGCCACGGCACCACCGAGCGAGTGACCGTAGATGTAGCGCTTGGCGGGATCGGGTTGGCGTGCCGCCAGCCATTCCCATGCCGCGCGCGCGTCCTGGTACACGGTGTCTTCCGAAGGCAGATCCCCGTCGCTCTTGCCGAAACCGCGATAGTCGATGGCCAGCACCGAGAACCCGAAGCGGCGAAGCTGCTCCAGGCGGAACACCTGGCCAGTGAGGTCGGAGCTCGCACCGTGAAGATAGAGCAGGGTGGGCGCCACCGGCGTCCTCGCCGGCCACCACCAAGCGTGGATGTGCTGGATCTGGGCGCCGTTGCCGACAGCCAGGTCGAACTCCTCCACTCCGTCCGGAATCCGCGACAGCCATTCCGCCGCGTCGTGCACCGCATGGAAGGTAAGCTGTCGCTCGTGCTGTTGAAGCGCGGTGGAGCCGCCGCCTAGCAGCGCACCCGTCACCGCCGCGGTGACAGCCAGCCGCAGGGCGGAGAGGCTATTGAGATCGAATGGTGCGCTGCGCATATCGGTAACCCTGCCGGACAAGTGGCAAGGAGCGTGCCAAGGCCTGGGCCCACCGACAGACGGAGCTTGGTCGAGCCGGGCGGGCCGGGAATCGGAGTGGACTAGGGCGCCGAGGAAATGGCGGCGCGGATGCGCTCGGCGGTCAGCGGAAGGCTGCGAACGCGCACTCCCAGCGCGTCGAAGAGCGCATTGGCGATGGCCGCCGCCGTGGGGCCCTGCGCCGCCTCGCCGACGCCCACCGACCCGCAATCGGGACGCGGAACGATCTCGACCTGCACCGCCGGCACCTCTGAAAAGCGCAGGATGGGGTAGGCCTCCCAGCTGTCGCTCACCACCCGCGAGCGATCGAAACGCACCGCTTCCTTGAGCGTCCAGCTCGTGGCCTGGATGGCGCCGCCCTCGATCTGATTGGCCACACCGTCGGGGTTGATCACCCGGCCGGCGTCCACCGCAATGGTGAGACGGCGCACGCGCACCTCGGCATCCGCTTCGATCTCGGCGATGACCGCGCAGTACGCGCCTGCGTTCTTGTAGCGGGCGAAGCCGAGGCCGTGGCCGGCGCCTTCGCGCCTCGCCCACTGGTTCCACCCGGCGACGATCGCGGCGCGCTCGATCACCGCGCGTGCGCGGCGGTCGGCGAGATGGCGCAACCGAAATCCCACGGGACTCTCTCCGGCCGCTATCGCCAGCTCGTCGATGAACGATTCAACCGCGAACACGTTGGCGTAGGCCCCGAGCGAACGCAGGGCGGAAGCGCGCAGCGGCATCTCCAGCACGTGATGATTGATCATCTGCCACGCGGGAAGCGCGTAGATCGGGACCGCGTTTCGTTCCGCGCCACCGCCGCCGGCGAGAGGCGGATTGATCGCAGTCTTGCGTTCGAACGGCTTAGCGAGATGCCACGCACCGAGGAGCGCGGGGCTGTCCGCCCGCCCGGGGCGCGAAGTGTGGCCGTTGCTCCACAGCGTGTGTCTCCAGCCGACGATGGCGCCGTCCGCGGCAAGGTCGGCTTCGAGATCGATCGCCATCGCCGGCCCGAAGGGCGCCCATGCGAGCTCGTCCGCGCGCGACCACTGCACGCGCACCGGGCGACCGGCAGCCGCGCGCGCGAGCCACGCCGCGTCGAAGGCGACGTCGTCGGCGCCGTTGTGTCCGTAGCAGCCGGCCCCTTGCACGTGCTCGACCACGACCTCGCTGGCGTGCAGCGCGAGCATGAGATCGCGCCGCAGATTGAAGATCCCCTGGCTGTGCGTCCACACGTGCAGCTTCGAGCCGTGCCATTGCGCCAGCGCGCACGACGGGCCGATCGAGGCGTGCGCGAGATAAGGACGGCTGTAGCTCGCCTTCACCGTTCGCGCAACCGGCGGCCGCGCGCTTGGCGCGTTCCCGGCGACGAAGCTGGTCTCGACCTCCTGCGCCCTGAGCCACGCGCCGAGCGCATTCTCATCGGGCAGGATCGGTGTTTCGCTCCAGCGCGCGGAGAGCTTACTAAGCGCAGCTTCGGCTGCGGCCTCGCTCTCGGCGAGCAGACCGATGAGCGAGCCGTCGCGCACGATGTCGATGACACCCGGGACTGCGCGCGCTGCGGTTTCGTCGACGCTCTGCAGCGTCGCTCCCGCTGAAGGCGGCCGCAGCATGCGCCCGTGCACCATGCCCTTGAGCTCGAAGTCGTGGATGAAGCACGGCACGCCGAAGACCTTGTCGGGAAGGTCGAGCCGAGGCACCGACATGCCGACGACGTGCTGCGCTTCCGCTGGCTTGGGCGCGATCTCGCCGGTCGCCTCACGGTCGAGCAGTCGATCATCGGCGAGCTCCCAGTAGCTCGTGCGCGCGCCGCCGGAGGCGACGATGTTCCCGTCGACCACGGAAAGCGATGCGACCGGCACGCCCAGCCGCTCCGCGGCGGCGCTGAGATAGATCGCGCGAGCCTCGGCGCACGCGTGATGCAGCGCTGTGCCCGACTCTTCGATCGACCTGCTGCCCGAGGTCACCGCTTCGTCGGGGCTCACTGCCGTGCACGCCGGCGACATGCGGACCTTGGCGAGCGACACGTCGAGCTCTTCGGCAACGATCTGCTTGAGCGCCGTGAGGATGCCCTGGCCGATCTCGACCTTGCCCGAGAAGACTTCCACGTAACCTTCGCGGTGGAACTTGAGCCACTGCGAGAGCCTGCGGTTCACGCGCAGGCTTCCCGGCAGCGGCGTGCCCGCCGCAGCCGCTCGCGCGGGATCGACCGCGAGATTCATGCGGCGGCTGCCGCGCGCAGCACCGCCCGCACGATGCGGTTGTGGCTGCCGCAGCGGCAGAGATTGCGATCGAGCGCCTGCTTGACCTCGGCCTCGCTCGGACGCGGCGTGCGCTTAAGCAGCGCCGCGGCGCTCACCAGCATCCCGGACGTGCAATAGCCGCATTGCGCCGCCTGCTCGGCGAGGAACGCCTGCTGCAGGGCGTGGGGTGAGTCGGAACTGCCGAGACCCTCGACGGTAGTGATCACCTTGTCGACCGCCGACCCAAGCGGCAACGTGCACGAAGGCACCGCACGACCGTCGACGAGCACGAAGCACGCGCCGCACTGCTCGTCGCCGCAGCCGAAGCGCGTGCCCTTAAGCTTGAGCGTGTTGCGCAGCACGTCGAGCAGGGACGAATTCTCGTCCGCGCTCAGCGTGTGCTCGCGCCCGTTGACCTGAAGCGTGAACCGCCGGGCCTTGCCTTGGTTCACTGGTCGGCCCTGGCTCCGGAGATCTTGACGATTCGCTCCCACTTCACGATGTCGTCGCTCAAGTAGCGGCCGAATTCGTCGGGAGTCATGCTCATGGCAAGGGCGCCTTGCCTGGCCCACTCGTCTCGCACTTCAGGCCTGGCGACGATCTTGCCGATCTCCGCGTTCAGGCGCTTGACGACCTCCGGCGGCGTTCCCTTGGGCGCCATGATGCCGAGCCAGATCACCGCTTCGTAGCCGGGGACGCCCGCCTCCGACATGGTGGGAACATTGGGCAGGACGGAAGAACGGGTCTTGCCGGTGGTGGCCAGCGCCTTGACCTTGCCGGTCTTGGCGAATTCGGCCATGGTCGTGACCGCGTCGAACATCATGTCGACCTGACCGCCAAGCACGTCGGTGCGCGCCTGCGAGCTGCCCTTGTATGGGACGTGAACGATGTCGACCCCGGCCATCGCCTTGAACAGCTCTCCCGCCATGTGATACGGCGTGCCCGGCCCCGACGACGCGTAATTGAGCTTGCCTGGCTTGGATTTCGCCAGCGCGATCAACTCGGCGAGGCTCGACGCCGGAACGGAAGGATGCACCACTAGCACGAGGTCGGAGTAGTTGACCGGCGCCACCGGAACGAAGTCGCGCATGAGCGCAAACGGTTTGTTCGGCATCAGCGACTCGTTGACCGTGTGCGTGTTCGACATCATCAGCAGCGTGTAGCCATCGGGTGCGCTCTTGGCGACCGCGTCGGTGCCGATCACCGATCCTCCGCCGGGCCGGTCATCGATCACGAACGGCTGTCCAAGCGCGGTCTCGAGGCGCTGCCCGAGAAAGCGCGCGTAGATGTCGGCGGGACCACCGGCGGCAAAGGGAACGATGATCTTGACCGGCCTGCTGGGATAGTCCTGCGCGAAGCACGGAACGCACGCCAGTACAATCAGGAGTTTCGCAGCCAGTCTTGCAAGCACGCGCGGCATCGGGCTCTCCTGGCGGATCGGGCTAGGCGAAAAACGTAATTTACTACGGCTCGCCGGCCGCGGGTGCGAATTCACCGAAGCGAGGAATCATGACAACCACGATCGTGGCTATTTTCCTGATCGTCTACCTCGGCATGCTCCTAGGCGAGCTGCCGTTCCTGCAGATCGACCGCACTGGAGTCGCGCTGCTCGGAGCGATAGCACTGGTGAGCTTCGACGCCGTGAGCCTTGAAGCGGCGGCGGATGCCGTGCACCTGCCCACGATCATCCTTCTCTTTTCGTTCATGGTGCTCTCGGCGCAGATGCGTCTCGGCGGTTTTTATGACTGGGTAACGCGAGGCTTGGCTGGATTACCGCTCTCACCGCCGTTGCTGCTCGGCGCCATGATGCTCGCGGTAGCAGTGCTCTCGGCGGTGTTCAGCAACGACATCATCTGTCTCGCCGTCGCTCCCGTGCTCATTCACGCCTGCTCGAGGCTTCGTCTCGATCCGGTTCCCTATCTGCTCGCGCTGGCGTGTTCCGCCAACATCGGCTCGGCGTGGACGCTGATCGGCAATCCGCAGAACATGCTGATCGGGCAGACGCTGCGGCTGTCGTTCGCAGGCTACTCAGCTGAAGCAGCGCTGCCTGTCGCCTTGGGGCTGGCTGCGACGTGGGCGATCATCGCCTGGCAATCGCGCGGACGCTGGGACGAAAGCGCAGAGCTCGCGGCAAATGTGCACCCCTCTCCCCTGGGGAGAGGGGCAGGGGTGAGGGAAGAGCTTGCGCGCCCTGTTGCCCTGGTGGCTGGCAATGACGACGAGGCTCCTCTCGATTCCTGGCAGACGGCGAAGGGCTTGGTGATCGCCGCGTTGCTGCTGGGAGCCTTCTTGTTCTCGTCCCTGCCGCGGGAACACGTCGCGCTCACCGCGGCCGGCGTGCTGTTGATGAGCCGCAAGCTGCACACCACCAAGACGCTGGGCTTGGTCGACTGGGAGCTGCTGATCCTGTTCATGGGCCTGTTCGTTGTCAACCACGCGTTGCAGCAGACCGGGCTCGCCACCGCGCTGGTGAAAGACTTCGCGGCATTCGGCTTCGATCTGCGCCAGCCCGGGCCGTTGTTCGCCGGGACGTTCGTGTTGTCGAACCTGGTGTCGAACGTGCCGGCAGTGATGTTGCTTCTGCCCTTTTCCGATCACGCGTTCGCGGGCCCGCTGCTGGCGCTGGTCAGCACGCTCGCGGGCAACCTCCTGATCGTCGGCAGCATCGCCAACATCATCGTCGTCGACGCGGCGAGGCGCCGGGACATTCGCATCGACTGGCGCCGCCATGCGCGCGTCGGTGTGCCGGTGACGCTCGTCACGCTGGCGATCACCGCAGGCTACCTGTGGCTGCGCGTGCAGATTCCCTAGGGAGCGCCTGACCGACCCGCGGCCTCGACGGGAGACAACCCGCCGACCCTCACGCCAAGCAGCCGGATGCGCCGCTCCAGCGGCACGCGCTTGAGACATTCGCCGGCGATGTGTCGGATCTCCTTCGCGTCCTGCGTCGGCGACTCGATCGTCTGATCGCGCGTCACGGTCTTGAAGTTGTCGTAGCGCAGCTTCAGCCCGATCGTCCTGCCGGCATAGCCCTTGCGCTGCAGATCGTCCGCAACCTCGGCGCAAAGCTCGGTGAAGATCTGCGAAAGCTTCTCGCGATCGTGCGTGGCGTGCAGGTCGCGCTCGAAGGTCGTCTCGCGGCTCATGCTCACCGGCTCGCTTTCGGTCACCAAGGGCCGCTCGTCGCGTCCGTGCGCAGCGTCGTGCATCCATGCGCCGCGTGTGTTTCCGAAGTGCTCGACGAGCCATCCGAGCTCGACGTGAGCCAGCTCTCCGATCGTGTGAATGCCGAGCTCCTCCAGCCGCTTGGCCGTCTTGGGGCCGATGCCGATGATCTTGCGTGCAGGCAGCGGCCAGACGCGCCCCTGCACGTCGTCTGGTGTAAGCAGCGTAAGCCCGTCCGGCTTGTCGAGCTCCGAGGCAATCTTGGCGAGCAGCTTGTTCGGCGCGATGCCGATCGAACAAGAGAGGCCAGTGGCGGCGCGCACCGCGTCCTTGATTGCCTTTGCCACGTCGCGGGCCCGCCACCATGCTTCGGTCGAGTCGTCATTGTCGGCCGCCGCGTCGTGCTCGGGCAGCCTCACGCTCGTCAAGTCGATGTAGATCTCGTCGATGCCATTGTCTTGGACCAACGGCGCGATGGCGCGCACCGCCGCCTTGAACCGGCGTGAATAACGGCCATAGGCTTCGAAGTCGGTGGGCAGCAGGATCGCGTCGGGCGCAAGCCGCGCAGCGCGCATCAGGGCCATCGCCGAGTGCACGCCCAGCGCACGCGCCTCGTAGGTGGCGGTGGTCGCCACGCCGCGCCCCGCGTAATCGCGCAAGCGTGTGAACCGCCGAACCACGCGCCCGGTCTCGGGATCGGCAATCTCTTCGGGCCGGGAGCGACTCCCTCCGCCGATCACAACGGGCAAGCCGACGAGCTCCGGGTAGCGCAACAGCTCGACCGCGGCATAGAACGCGTCCATGTCGAGATGCGCGATCGAACGCTGCCTGGTCATCGGCCTTCCGCGGGGTTTCGCCGGGCGACTTGATTTTCGCACGAGCGCCGAGCCCCAGGCACGCCGCGGGGACGCCCGTGGATTCGCTACCGATCGCGCCGGCGCGGCGAGAATCAGCTCGCACCGCGAAGCTCGTACCGGCCGCGCCCCGGAAGCTCCACAGCCCTCGGTTCAGGGGCAGCGACCCCGAAGAGTTCCTGCAGGGCCTTGCGATACTCCGTGCTGCCCGCCCGCATGCTGTTGTTATGAGTCCCGCCATCGACCAGGAGCAGCCGTTTGGGCTCGGGCGCCGCGTCGTAGAGCATCTGACTGAAGTGCGAAGGCACGTAGCGATCTCCCGCTCCGTGCACGATCAGGACCGGCATGCGCACGCGGCTGATCTTGTCGATCGAATCGAACTTCTGTGACAACAGCAACTGCGCCGGCAACCACGGGTAGGTCAGCGCTCGGGCAATGTCGGCAAGAGTGGTGAACGAGGATTCGACGATCAGTCCGCGCGCGGGGATCGGGGCAGATTGCGCCGCCTCGCTGCTCAGGTTGGTGGCCAGATCGATGGCGACCGCGCCTCCGAGCGAATGCCCGTAGATGAAGCGCTTGGCTGGATCGGGCTCGAGCTGCTTCAGGCGCTCCCACGCCACGCGGGCGTCCTCGTATACCGTGTCTTCGGAGGGCAGTTCGCCGTCGCTCTTGCCGAATCCCCGATAGTCGATCGCCAGCACCGAGAATCCGAATTCGCGCAGCTGCTCGATGCGGAAGAGCTGTCCGGTCAGGTTCCAGCGCGAGCCGTGCAAGTACAGGACGGCTGGCGCCTCGGGCGCGGCAGCAGGCCACCACCAGGCGTTGATGTGTTGCGTCTTGCCTTCGCCAGTAACCGGCAGGTCCATCTCCTGGATGCCCGCCGGCATCCCGGCGTACCAGCCCGCGTCACCAGGCACTACGCGGAAAGTGAGCTCGCGCTCCTTCTCGGCGAGCGTCCCGCAGCCTACCGCCGCGAGCGCGGCGGTTAAGCCCAGCAGGGTAAACAGGCGCAGCCACCGGGCGCCCAACCAGCGCATGAGACGTACCAGCATGAAGTTAACCCCAACGCTCGAAGCGCGCCGCCGGACGACAGCGTCGCTCGGGAAAAGACAACGCCGGCGCGGCGCCGGTTCCTGACTGGACTCCGCTCACGGGCGAGGCGGCACGTCGGATGGACGGGTGAGGCCTTCACCCTCACCCCCTCCCCTCTCCCGCGGGGAGAGAGGTTCATTCTTGTCCGCCTCTCCCTTGGGGGAGAGAGCCTGCCCCCGACCCGATCGGGGGCCGCCGCGCGTCAGCGCGGCGAGTGAGGGAAAACCTCCATCCGGCCTACGGCGCAGTCGTCTTGAAGCTCTCTCGCTCCGCGATCCAGGCGTGTGCCCGGGTCACGTTCGGCACGCCGGCGATCAGCGCCTTGCTCTCCGGAAACTTACCGAGATAGAAGACGATGGGCGCGAGCAGCAGGTCGGCAATCGTCACCGTGTCGCCGGCTAGGGTGTTGCGCGGCCCGTAGGCACGGTCGAACACCTCCAGCAACGCCTTGATGTCCGGCACCGCCTTGTCGATCACGGCGCGGTCCGGCGGATTGTTCTTGGCGAAGACGTACTGCAGCACGTAGCGACGGATCATCGCGTCGTAGGCGTGGCAGCTGATGAGGCTCACGTACTGCTCCATTCGCGCCCGCTTCGCGATGTTGGTTCCGATGAGCGACGGCCCGTCGAAGCACTCGTCGATGTAGCGCAGGATCGCTGTCGTTTCGTAAAGGGTGAAGTCGCCGTCGCGAAGCGCGGGCACGCGCCCGAACGGGTGCATTGCATTGATCGCTTCGCTGTGCGGCGCGACGGGCTCGTAGGCGTAGGCCACGCCCTTCTCCGCCAGCGCCATGCGCGCCGTGCGCACGTAGCTGCTGCGCGGGTCGCCGTACAGCGTGAGGGTCGCGGCGGTGCCGCGAGGGTCGAGCATATCGGTCATGTGGTTGAGCGTCGAACCCCAGCCGTCGCTGTGTGCGTCGCGTGCTTCCGGAGCGGGGAAGCCGGAGTGCAACAAGCGTATTTCGGTCTCGGGGCCCTGTTCGCCGCGGCGTTCCTCCAGCGTGATCGTCACCAGGCTTTCGCCCATTGCGCCCATCTGCTCCCCTTCCCACTTCCAGGTGAACACCAGCCGCTCGGGCGCCGAGACCTCGCGATAGACGCCGCCGACCGTGTTGATCTCGCCGGTTCTCGGCCGGACGCTGAAGCGATAGCGACCACCCACGCGTGCATCGATCGTGGCTTCGGTCACGGTGAAGCCCCGCGGACCGAACCACTTCCGCACCAGCTCCGGTTTGACCAGGGCGTCGAAGACCTTCTGCCGCGGGGCGCGGATCAAGCGGGAGACGGTCAGATCAAAGGTATCGCGAGCAGTCATCGTTTTCTCCTCTTCGGTGCAGGTGGCGGAGCTTCGAGGAGCGCGGCCAACTCGTCGAGCCGCTCTTCCCAGAAGCTTCGATAGCGTTCGATCCAGCCGGCAGCCGCGCGCAGCGGCTGAGCGCGCAGCCGGCAAACGCGTCGCTGGGCGTCGACCCGCCGCTCGATCAGGCGGGCGTGCTCGAGGACCCGAAGGTGCCGCGACACCGCCGGTAAAGAAATCGAAAAGGGCCGCGCCAGATCGCCCACCGTCGCCTCGCCGCGCGCGAGCCGCGCGAGAATCGCCCGCCGCGTCGGATCGGTGAGCGCGCCGAACGTCGCGTTCAGATCGGTTGCAGGGGAGCGATGCACCGGCGAGACCATCTGGTATAGCCTTTCGCCGGCCACTCTACCCCGTCATTATTTAACAGTCAAGTTAAATACGATGCCCCGGCTTTCGACCGCATCTTCCTGCTCAACGCCGGCCACGAGACCACGACCAACCTCATCGGCAACGCGCTGTTCGCGCTTACCGAATGGCCGGAGCAGAAGGCTCGACTGCTCGCCCAAGCAGACAATGTCGAGCTGTTCAAGACGGCGATCGAGGAGTTCCTGCGCTTCGACAGCCCCGTGCAGCTCGGCAACCGCATCACGACGCAGGAAGTCGAGGTGGGAGGCGTCGAGCTGCCCGCCGACTCGCGCATCAACATCTGCATCGGCGCGGCCAACCGCCGACCCCGCGCAGTTCCCGGATCCGGATCGTCTCGACATCGGCCGCGAGCCCAATCGCCACGTCGCATTCGCGTTCGGAATCCATACCTGTGCGGGGTTGAATCTCGCGCGGCTCGAAGGGCGCGTCGCGCTGTCGCGATTTCTGGCCAGGTACCCGCGTTACGTGCTCGCGGGTGAGGCCGTGCGCGGCGGACGAGCGCGGTTCCGCGGCTTCCTGCATCTGCCAGTGAGGCTCGCCGCATAGGGACCACAGGCGCCGTTTCGCAAGTGCGAATGGTGTCCCGAGTCTCGTAAGCTACCCCGCTCGCCGCGCAAGATCGACGGCGAGGTACTTTCAAGGCGCTCTCGAACCCGCCCAAGGCGTCGCGCGAGACGCGATGAACACCATTCACAACCTACGCGGGTAGGCGGATTCGAGCCCGCAAAGAAATCGGGGAGGCGCCAGGCCTCCCCGATCGTTCGTGAAAGCGATCGCTCTTCAGCCCGCGGGCGGAGCGCTATACACCGGCGGCGAAGAACCCGGTGGCGCAGAACCCGGCGGCGGTCCATAGCGATATCCAGCCCGCACCGGGACCTGGTTGCCCTTGGCGTACATGCACTGGACGTAAGCCTGGTCGTACATCGCCTGCGTCTGTCCGTATGAGTATCCATACGCCGGGCCGCTGGCCGCGGTGCCGAAGATCAAGCCCGTGCCCGCACCGATCGCGGCGCCCTGACCGGCCTGCCCGGTCGCCGCTCCTATCGCGGCGCCGGCCGCGGCTCCCAGCAGCGAGCCGACCACGGCGTTCGCTGCAGCGGCGTTGTTCGCGGCCTGCTGCGGATTGCCCGCACCAATCGTCGCCTGCGCGTACTGCTGGCAAGTGTAGTTGTCGGCCTGGAAAGCCTCGAAGCTCTTGCCCGTGCCAGGTAGCACCATCACGGTCGGGCCCGACGGCACCGTCACGCATGCTGCGAGCAGCAACGCAGGAGCCAACACCAGCGAACGCCCTAACGTCGTCATGACGAAATCCTCCCTCGGGTCCGCACTACTGCGGCACTGTCGGCGGTGGACTGTTAGGTACAACCTTGGTCCACGGCCGGTTGCAGTTCGCCACTTGGGGATAATAGCCCGCCGGATCCGAACAGTAGTAGTAAGCGGGGCCGCCCTGCACCGCTGGGGGAGCGGCCTCGACCGCTGCACCCATGTCGCGCTGGATGTAGACCTGCGGACCGGTGTCGACATAGGCTGGTGCGGACGCGTAATAAGGGTACCCGTAGTACGGGTATCCATAGTACGGATATCCATAGTAGCCATAGTAGGGGTAGTAGTAACCGGGCCACCACCATGCACCCGGCACGCCTAGCCAGATGCCGAAGCTGCCGTACCAGCCGCTTCCGCCATGCCAGCCGCTTCCGCCGTGCCAGCCGCCTCCGCCATGCCAGCCGCCTCCCCCGCTCCAGCCACCGCCTCCGCCGCTCCAACCGCCGCCACCATGACCTCCGCCACCGCCGCGCGACTGCGCTGCAGCGATTCCCGCTCCGCACAGGAATACGAGGGCACCGAGGACTGTAACCAGAAATTTCCGTTGGTTCATAGGCACCTCCTTACATACCCGCCAACAGACTTAACGGTTGACGGCAAGTTCCCGCCTACAACAATAAACCCAAAATCAAGGTGCAGGCTAGCGCGAAATGCTCATTCTTTGAGGTACGACAACGCATTCGACTCGGCATTCCCAATCGGATAGTCGAATTTGTTCGGTCCGAAGGGTGGAGCGGTGAAAAGCTTCACATTTTGGTATTCTTCTCGTTTGTCCGCTTGGCGAGGAGAAGCAATGTCGACCGACTCACCGGCGCGCGGCGCCGAGGCGAAAATGGATGCAGCTTCGCTTTACCGCGAAGACATCTACACCGACCGCGCCGCGGGAACGATCCGGGTCCTGACGCCGGTTACCCGCGACGGCGGACCCGATCAGACACGTCCGACCGTGTATGTCGGAGAAGCGCAGATCCTCACCAACATGGGGCCGTTGCCCATCAGCTTCGAAATCGACGCCAAGAGCCTCGGCGAAGCCGTGAACAGATACGGCGATGCAGCCAAGGACGGGGTCGAGCGCGCTGTACGCGAGCTCCAGGAATTGCGCCGCCAGGCCTCTTCGTCGATTCTGGTTCCCGGGTCGACAGCCGGGCTCGCCGGCGGGCTGCCGCCAGGCGGTGTGGGCGGCGGGAAGATCAAGCTCCCGTAGCGCAGGCGGAACCCGTCGCGTCGGAGGGGCTCTGATGGGCGACAGCTTTTTCGCATCCTCTTGAGAACCGCGCGCGTTGCACTCATTCGCGGCATCGGCTCGATGCTGCTCGGCTGTGCCGTCGGGGTAGCCGCAGCGCAAGGCACAGACAAGCAGCCGACCGCGAGAAGCGTCACGCCGCGCGGCAACTTGTCTGCAGACGAGAAGGCCACGATCGACCTTTTCCGCCGATCGAGTCCGGCCGTGGTCTACATCACGACGCTGCAGCAGGTGATCAATCTGCTAACCATGAACGTCACGGCGGTCCCGCGGGGCACGGGCTCCGGATTCGTGTGGGACGACAGGGGACACATCGTCACCAACTATCATGTGATCGCGGGCGCCAAGGAAGCCAAGGTGCGGCTATCCGATCAACGAACCTTCGACGCGGCGCTGGTCGGCGTGAGTCCTGAACACGATCTTGCGGTGCTGCGCATCAAGGTGGCTGAGCAGCGACCGGCACCCCTGCCGTTGGGGACCAGCTACGATCTGCAGGTGGGACAGCGCGTGTTTGCGATCGGCAATCCTTTCGGACTCGATCACACGCTGACCACCGGGGTGATCTCGGCGCTCGACCGCTCGATCGACGGCGAAGACGGCAGCACGCTCCACCACGTGATCCAGACCGACGCCGCGATCAATCTCGGGAACTCCGGGGGCCCGTTGCTCGACAGTGCGGGACGCCTGATCGGCGTCAATACCGCGATCTACAGTCCATCGGGAGCGAGTGCAGGTATCGGCTTCGCGGTGCCGGTCGATACCGTCAACCGCGTCGTCCCGGAGATCATCGCTTTCGGACGCTATCGCCGGCCGAGCATTGGCGTCGCGGTCGACGACCAGCTCAGCGCTGCGCTGACGACGCAAATGGGCGTCAAGGGGTTAGTGGTGCTCGAGGTCATCAAGGGCTCACCGGCTGCAGCCGCCGGCATACGCGGCACGCGCCGCTTGCGCGACGGCAGCTTCGAGCCAGGAGATGTCATACAGACGATCGACGGCCAGGCAGTCGACAGCGCCGCGGCAATGGACAGGCTGCTCGATGGCAAGCGTCTGGGTGACCGCACGACGCTGGGGCTGCTGCGCGAAGGCAAGCCGGTCAGCGTGACGCTCACGCTGGTCGACGCGCGATCGTAGCGCTTTGTCTGCGCTCGATCGCCGCAGGCTCCACCATCGCCCACTCAGGCTTGGCAAAGCGTTCGCTTAGGAATTCTGCGAAGGCGCGCACTTTCGCCGAGAGGTGTCGGCGGCTCGGATACACGACGTAGATGTTGAGTGGCGCGCGTTCGAAGGCGCGCAGGATGCGCGCGAGGCGGCCGGCGCGCACGTCGGGACCGACCTGGAAATCCGGCTCGATGATGATGCCCAAGCCTGCCTTCGCCAGCGCCGCGAGCAGGCTGCCGCTGTTGGTGTGAACCGGACCGCTCACGCGGACGCTGCGCTCGTCGCCACTTCGACCGCGAAACGGCCACAGGTTCTTTTGCGGAGCGTACTCGTAGGTGAGACACGCGTGCCGGGCGAGGTCCTCAGGCTGTTT
Organism: Casimicrobiaceae bacterium; assembly: GCA_035623155.1. Taxonomy (GTDB): domain Bacteria; phylum Pseudomonadota; class Gammaproteobacteria; order Burkholderiales; family Casimicrobiaceae; genus PALSA-1003. Next base: position 39,508 of record DASPTZ010000121.1, read on the forward strand.
CGGCTCGCCGTGACTCGCGAGATATGCCGGCGACGCGCAGCAGATCAACCGGGTTTCCCCGATTTTGCGTCCGACCAGATTCTGGCTGCCGACGTTGCCTATGCGCACTGCGACGTCGAAGCCCTCGTCCACGAGGTCGACGGCGCGGTCCGACAACTCCATATCCAACTGCATGTCCGGGAAGCGCTCCATAAAAGAGACCATCGCCGGCGCGAGATGGCGCACGCCGAAAGTCGTCCCGCAAGTGAGCCGCAGCGTCCCACGCGGCTTGAGCGTGCCCGCATGCGCCGACTGCTCGGCCTCTTCGAGATCGGCCAGCAGTTGGACGCAGCGCTCGTAGAACACGCGTCCGCTCTCGGTCAATGAGAGCCGTCGGGTGGTCCGATTGAGCAGCCGCGAATCGAGATGCCCTTCGAGATCGGAGACCTGGCGCGAGACCGCGGAAACCGACACGCCGAGGCGCTCCGCAGCTCGAGCGAAGCTGCCGGCCTCGACGACCTTGGCGAAGGCGGCGATGGCGTGGAAGCGGTCCATGGCCAATTATTGCGCATTATGCAACAGTAATTCAAGTGGGCTGGCCTTTATCCAGAGATCTGCAAGCCTCATGATTCCGACCACCGCGCCCCAAGCGGCGCAAAACGAGGAACGGGATCATGAACGCTTCGAAACAGATCGACATCGGCACCGCGCTGCTGCGCACGGGCTTGGGCACGATGTTCATCGCCCACGCGCTGCTCAAGTACTACGTCTTCACCCTTCCAGGCACGGCGCAATTCTTCCAGTCCATCGGGCTGCCGGGCGCGCTCGGGTACGCCGTCTTCGCCGCGGAACTCGTCGGAGGCGTGATGCTCATATTGGGTGCCTACACCCGCGTTGTGGCGTTTGCTTTGCTGCCCGTGGTGATTGGCGCGACCTGGGCCCATGCCGGCAACGGCTGGCTCTTCACCGCACCCAAGGGCGGCTGGGAATACCCCGCCTTCTTGGCGTTGGTCACCCTCGTCGTCGGCGTGCTGGGCGGCGGGCGTTATGCGCTGGCAGCGGACTCGAGCGCATCGAGCGCGAGCCTGCAACGCGCCTGAAGCAAGACGACTTTCACTTTGATGAGGAATCGGTCATGAAGCTCTACTACTCCCCCGGCGCCTGCTCCCTGTCGCCGCACATCGTGGCCCGCGAAGCGGGTCTGCCCGTGACATTCGTCAAGGCGAGCACCAAGACGCATCGTCTCGATGACGGCACGGACTACTACACCATCAATCCCAAGGGCTACGTTCCGCTGCTCGAGCTCGACAACGGCGAGCGGCTCTCCGAAGGGCCGGCGATCGTGCAGTATCTCGCCGACCGCAATCCCGCGTCGGGTCTGGCTCCCGCGGCCGGCACCATGGAGCGCTACCGGTTGCAGGAGTGGCTTAACTTCATCACCTCCGAGCTGCACAAGCAGTTCAGCCCATTGTTCGCCGCCAACACGCCGGCCGAGTACAAGGAAATCCTGAAGGACAAGATCGCCAAGCGCTTCGACTGGCTGTCCGGTGAGCTCACGGCCAAGGACTACTTGATGGGCAAGCAGTTCACCGTCGCTGACGCGTACCTCTACACGATCTTGCGCTGGACGGGGTTCGTCGGCCTCGATCTCAAGCGTTGGCCGGTGCTGGCGGCGTACGAGACGCGCGTCGGATCACGCCCGAAAGTGCGGGAAGCACTCGTCGCCGAGGGTCTGATCAAGAAGCCGGAGAAGGCGGAGGCCTAGCCACAAGAATGGCCATGAGCCGCATGCCGACATTATTTCTTTCGCATGGCTCACCCATGCATGCGATCGAGCCGGGCGAGGCCGGACGCACCTGGGAATCCCTCGGGCGCGCCTTGCCGCGCCCGCGAGCCGTGCTGATCGCGTCGGCGCACTGGGAAACGTCGGTGCCGATGCTCACCGGCAACCCGAAGCCGGAGACCATTCACGACTTTGGCGGCTTTCCCGAGGAACTCTACCGGCAACGCTACCCGGCGCCGGGCGCGCCCGAGCTCGCCACCGAAGCGGTTGCGGCGCTCAAGCGCGCGGACATCACCGCAGGGATCAACGGCTGCAGGGGGCTCGACCACGGCGCCTGGGTGCCGCTGAAATGGATGTACCCAGAGCACGAGATTGCAGTGGTGCAGTTGTCGCTCCAGCCGGAGCTGGGCACGGCGCACCACCTGCGGCTCGGCGAAGCGCTCGCGCCGCTGGCGCGGGACGGCGTGCTGATCATCGGCTCGGGCCACACGACCCACAACCTGCGCGACTGGGTGTCCAATCCCCGCCGGCACGAGCCACTGCGGTACGCGGCCTCGTTTGCCGAGTGGCTCAAGGATCGGCTCGCCGCACATGACGCGGAAGCCGTGGTCGCGTATCGCGAACAGGCGCCCGATGCGGTGCGCGCGCACCCCACCGAGGAGCATTTCCTGCCGCTGTTCGTCGCCTGGGGTGCAGCTGGGATCGACGCGCACGCCGAGCTGATCGTCGAGGGCTTCGAATCGGGCGCGCTGGCGATCGACTCGTACTTGTTCCGTCCTTCCGGCACGAGCGTTCACTAACGCGCGCAGCCACGCTGCGCTCTCCCCGGCTGCCGCGCTGACTGTCGGACGCGCGCTGACACGCAAATCGGCGCTGCACCGATTTCCGGCGCGGGTCCGGCGGTCTACATTGGTCTCATCTCCGTTCGGAACCGGGAGCATGCGATGAAGAAACAAGTTCCTGAGCCGCACTGGCGATCGTTGACCGTCGACGCCTTGATTGGAGCCACAGTGCTTACCCTGGCACTGGCGGCGAGGGAGGCCGCAGCGGGTCTCAACTATCTGCTGCCGATCGCGGTTTCGATTCTGCTGGTAGGGACCGGATGGGTGGTCGAAACGCATGTGGCATCCTTGGTGACGGATTCCTCTCGGCGGTTGCCCGCTTGGCGCCGTCGAAGCGAACGTGTTGGAAGCACGCCGGCTGAGGACAAGGACACGCCGGACATCGACGCGATTGGGCTCGTGGCGATGCCACCTTACGTGGTCCGGTGATGCACCCCGTCGGCGTCGTCGACGGGAGAGCTCGTTGATCGGGAAGGCGGCCACGGCCGCGGCGGGAGCAGCGGCGGGCGATCTGCGGTGAGCTGCCCGCGGATGGGGCCCGCGAGGCGCCGCCGCGCTGGTGTTCACGCAAGAGGCGCGAAGCGCCACAATGGCAGTCGCGTCTGCGGACGACGCGAGCGGAGAAAGGGAGCATGCAAGAACCCGGGCACGCGCGGGCTGAGGCGCCGAGTCGCGCGGTGGCGACCATGTTGACCGACCACGACATCTACCTGCTGCGCGAGGGAACGCACGGCCGCCTGTACGAAGGCCTGGGTTGCCATCTCGCCCGCGACGGGGCGCAGTTCGCCGTGTGGGCACCGAACGCAGCCCATATCTCCGTCATCGGCGAATTCAACGGGTGGAACGATTCGAAGCATTCCCTGGCGGCGCGTCCCGACGGATCGGGGGTGTGGGAAGGCTTCGTGCCGGGAGTCGGACACGGGCACACCTACAAGTACCGCATCTTTTCCCGGCACGCTGGGTACAAGGTCGACAAGGCCGACCCCTTCGCGTTCTTCGCCGAGGCGCCTCCGGCGACCGGATCGCGTGCGTGGACGCTGGACTACCGGTGGAACGACAGCGATTGGATGCGCGACCGCGGCGCGAAGAATGCGCTGGATTCGCCGATCTCGATCTACGAGCTGCACCTGGGGTCCTGGCGGCGGGAAGAGAACAATCGCTTGCCGACCTATCGCGGCATCGCCGAACCGCTGGCCGAGTACGTCAACCGCATGGGGTTCAGCCACGTCGAGCTCCTGCCCATCGCCGAACATCCCTTCTACGGCTCATGGGGCTACCAGACCACCGCCTACTTCGCGCCAAGCTCGCGCTACGGCACGCCGCAGGACTTCATGCATCTGGTCGAGGTCCTGCATCGGCACGGCATCGGCGTCATCCTCGACTGGGTGCCCTCGCACTTTCCCGCCGACGAGCACGGGCTGGCCTTCTTCGACGGCACGCACCTCTACGAGCACGCCGATCCGAAGCAAGGCTTCCACCCGGAGTGGAACAGCTCGATCTTCAACTACGGCCGCAACGAAGTGCGGGCGTTCCTGCTTTCGAGCGCGCTGTTCTGGCTGGACAAGTATCACGTCGACGGCCTGCGAGTGGACGCCGTGGCTTCGATGCTCTACCTCGACTACGGGCGCAAATCGGGCGAGTGGATCCCCAATCGGCACGGCGGCAGGGAAAACCTCGATGCGATCGAATTCCTGCGCGCGCTCAACGAGGCGGTGTATCGCGACCATCCCGACGTGCAGATGATCGCCGAGGAATCCACCGCGTGGCCGATGGTTTCGCGGCCCGTCTACGTCGGGGGCTTGGGCTTCGGCATGAAATGGAACATGGGCTGGATGCACGACACGCTGGACTACATGAGCCAGCCGCCGGTGTACCGCAAGTACCACCATGACCGGTTGAGCTTCTCGATCTGGTACGCGTTCTTCGAGAACTTCGTGCTTCCGCTCTCGCACGACGAAGTCGTGTACGGCAAGGGCTCGCTGATCGGCAAGATGCCAGGCGATACGTGGCAGCAGTTCGCCAATCTGCGCCTGCTCTTCGGCTACATGTGGGCGCACCCTGGGAAGAAGCTGCTGTTCATGGGCGGCGAATTCGGGCAACGCCGCGAATGGTCGCACGAGGATTCGCTGGAGTGGTGGGTGCTGCAGTATCCAGAGCATACCGGCCTGCAGCGCTGGGTCACCGACCTCAATCGACTCTATCGCGCCGAGCCGGCGCTTCACGAGGGCGATTTCGACGGTTCCGGCTTCGAGTGGATCGACTTCCGCGACGCCGACCAGAGCGTGATCAGCTTTCTTCGCAAGTCTCGCGATGGATCGCCGGTGGCTGCGGTGTGCAACTTCACCCCGGTGCCGCGCATCAATTACACCGTCGGCGTGCCGCGAGGCGGATGGTGGCACGAGCTGCTCAACAGCGATGCACAGATCTACGGCGGCAGCGGAATGGGCAATTTCGGCGGCGTCGAAGCCGCGCCGGTGGCAGTGCAGGGACGTCCACATTCCCTTACTCTCACGCTGCCGCCGCTGGCGACTGTGCTGCTCAAGCCGACCTAATCCACGAGCCGGAGCGGAACGACTCGGATGACCGGTTCGCCCACGACAGCGAAGGACGGACGGGTCCGCGTCGTTATCGAGGCGGTGCGATCGGCGGTCGACAGCGGGCGCTTTCCCGTCAAGCGCGTCGTCGGCGACAAGGTGTGCGTCGAGGCGGACTGCTTCGCCGATGGCCACGACCAGCTCGTGTGCCTGCTGCTCTACAGGCGCGAAGACGAGACCGCATGGCGAAGCTCGCCCATGCGCGCACTCGGCAACGATCGCTGGCGCGGCGCTTTCACCGTCGACTCCCTCGGCAGTTACCGCTACACGGTGACGGCGTGGGTCGATCAGTTCCTTTCCTGGCGCCACGACTTCGAGCGCCGCATCGACGCTGAAGATCTGCGCGTCGCGGCCATCGTGGGCGCGAGCCTGGTCGAGGCTGCCGCAGGACGCGCGCAAGGCCCCGACCGGGAAAAACTCACCGACTGGGCCCGCCGCTTGCGTTCGGAGCAGGACCCCGCGACGCTGCGCGCGATCGCGCTCGACAAATCGCTTGATAGGCTGGCGCGGCGCTTTCCCGATCGCAGCCTGGCCGCCACGCACCAGGTCGAACTGCGCGTGACGGTGGATCGAGCGCTCGCCCGCTGCGGCGCCTGGTACGAGCTTTTCCCCCGCTCGTGCAGCGCCACACCCGGCGCCTACGGCACCCTCGCCGACTGCGCGGCGCGGCTGCCCTACATCGCAGCCATGGGCTTCGACGTCGTCTATCTGCCACCGATCCATCCCGTCGGTCGCGCTCGACGCAAGGGACGCAACAACACGCTCGGTGCGGCGCCGAACGATCCAGGAAGCCCGTGGGCGATCGGCGCCGCGGAAGGCGGACACACCGCCATCCATCCGCAGCTCGGCACGCTCGAAGACCTCCGTCATTTCCTCGCGCAGGCGAAGGAGCACGGGCTCGAGGTCGCACTCGATATCGCTTTGCAGTGCGCTCCTGATCATCCGTGGGTGGCGAGCCATCCCCAGTGGTTTCGCCACCGCCCCGATGGAAGCGTGCAATACGCCGAGAATCCGCCCAAGAAATACCAGGACATCTATCCGCTCAACTTCGAAACCGACGACTGGCAGGCGTTGTGGCGCGAGCTTGCCGGCGTTTTCACGTTCTGGATCGGGCAGGGTGTGCGCATCTTCCGCGTCGACAACCCGCACACCAAGCCTTTCGCGTTCTGGGAATGGGTGATCGGCGAGATCAAGCGCGAGCACCCCGACGTGATCCTGCTCTCCGAAGCGTTCACCCGGCCCAAGGTGATGCATCGCCTTGCCAAGGTCGGCTTCACGCAGTCCTATACCTATTTCGCCTGGCGCAACACCAAGCGCGAGCTCACCGATTACTTCACCGAGCTCGCCAACGGCAGCGGACGCGAATACTTCCGTCCCAATTGCTGGCCGAACACGCCCGACATCCTCACCGAGTATCTGCAGTTCGGCGGACGTCCGGCGTTCATGGCGCGCCTGGTGCTCGCCGCGACCTTGTCGGCCAGCTACGGGATCTACGGACCGGCGTTCGAGCTCATGGAGCACGAGCCTCGCGAGCCGGGAAGCGAGGAATATCTGAATTCGGAAAAGTACGAGATCCGGCGCTGGGAGCTCGATCGCGCCGACAGCCTCGCTCCGTACGTCGCGCGCGTGAACCGTGCGCGTCGGGAAAACCCGGCACTGCAGCAGGATTGGAGCCTCGTCTTCTTCCCCGTCGACAACGAGCAGATCATCTGCTATGCCAAGACGACCGACGAGCCCGACAACGCCGTCGTGGTCGTCGTGAACCTCGATCCGGCGCACGTGCAGTCCGGTTGGATCGAGGTCGACCTCGAGGCGCTCGACATCGATGCCGACAGGTCCTACCAGATGCACGATCTGATCACCGGGGCGCGCCATCTGTGGAGCGGAGCGCGCAACTTCGTGGCGCTCGATCCGTCGCGCTCGCCGGCGCACATCTTCCGGGTGCGTCGACGCGTGCATCGCGAGCACGACTTCGACTATTTCATGTAATGAACCTCAAGGCCGGCAACGAGCAGCTTCCCGCGGAGGTCACTATCACGATCGATGATCCGCTGTGGTACAAGGACGCGCTCATCTACGAGCTGCACGTCAAGGCCTTCTTCGACTCCAACGATGACGGAATCGGCGACTTCCAGGGGCTGACCGCGAAGCTCGACTACATCCACGACCTCGGCGTCAATACAGTCTGGCTGCTTCCGTTCTATCCCTCGCCGATGAGGGACGACGGCTACGACGTCTCCGACTACCACAACGTCGCGCCCGCCTACGGAACCCGGCAGGACTTCCGGCAGTTCGTACGCGAAGCGAAGCGCCGGAACCTGCGCATCATCACCGAGCTGGTCGTCAACCACACCTCCGACCAGCACCCCTGGTTCCAGGCCGCCCGGCGCGCGCCCAAGGGCTCGGCCAAGCGCAACTGGTACGTGTGGAGCGATGACCCCGAGAAGTACGCCGGCACTCGCATCATCTTCACCGACACCGAGAAGTCGAACTGGACCTGGGACGAAGTCGCGCAACAGTACTACTGGCACCGTTTCTTCAGCCATCAGCCGGACCTGAACTTCGACAACCCGAAGGTCCTGAAGGCGGTCTTCAGGACCATGCGCTTCTGGCTGGACATGGGCGTCGACGGCTTCCGGCTCGACGCGATCCCCTATCTGTGCGAGCGCGACGGAACCAACAGCGAAAACCTCCCGGAAACACACGCCGTCATCAAGCGGATCCGAAGTTTGATCGACGAGCATTACGCCGGCCGCCTGCTGCTCGCTGAGGCGAACCAATGGCCCGAGGACGTGCGCGAATACTTCGGCAGCGGCGACGAATGCCACATGGCGTATCACTTCCCCCTGATGCCGCGCATGTACATGGCGATCGCGCTGGAGGATCGCCATCCGATCTCGGAGATCATGGGGCAGACGCCGGACATCCCCGAGAGCTGCCAGTGGGCGATCTTCCTGCGCAATCACGACGAGTTGACGCTCGAGATGGTCACGCACAAGGAGCGCGACTATCTCTACCAGATGTACGCCGTGGATCCGCGCGCGCGCCTGAACTTGGGCATTCGGCGTCGCCTCGCGCCGCTGCTGGACAACGACATCGACAAGATCAAGCTGATGAACAGCCTGCTATTGTCGATGCCTGGATCGCCGATCATCTACTATGGTGACGAGATCGGGATGGGCGACAACGTCTACCTCGGCGACCGTGACGGGGTGCGCACCCCGATGCAGTGGCGGCCCGACCGCAACGCCGGTTTCTCGAGCGCAGATCCCCAGCGGCTGTACCTGCCCCCGATCATGGACCCGTTGTACGGCTACCAGGCCGTCAACGTGGAAGCGCAGGCGCGCGAGACCTCTTCGCTGCTCAACTGGATGCGGCGGATGCTCGCGACGCGTCAGGCGCATCGCGCCTTCGGCCGCGGAACGCTCACCTTCCTGCGCCCGCACAACCGCAAGATCCTGGCTTATCTGCGCGAGCACGGCGACGACGTCGTCTTGTGCGTCGCCAACCTTGCGCGCTCGGCGCAGCCGGTCGCGCTCGATCTCGCGCGGCATAAGGGCCGCGTGCCGATCGAACTCCTCGGCCGCGCGAGCTTCCCGCCCATCGGCGAGCAAGCGTATCCGCTCACGCTGCCCGGGCACAGCTTCATGTGGTTCAGGCTCGCGCCGATCGCGGAGGTGCCTGCGGTGCGCGAGGAGCGGCCGCCGCGCGAGGAGTTGCCGGTGCTGGTGCTGTTCGACGGCTGGGCGAGCCTGTTTCGCGACCGCGTGGTTCCGTGGCGCATCGCGCTCTCCGAAAAGGTGCGCGCTCAGCTCGAGCGCGATGTCCTCCCTCCTTTCGTCGCGGCCCAGCGCTGGTACGCGGCCAAGACCGAGCCGCTGCAGCGCGTCGCCTTGGTCGACTACGCCGAGTGGGAGACCAAAGGCGCGAGCTGGCTCGTCACCATCGCCCGCGCCGAGCGCGCCGCAGGCGAGGCGCAAAGCTTCCTCCTGCCGCTCGCGCTGGTGTGGGAAGAGGACGAGGAGCGCATGCGCAAGGTGCAAAGCGCACTGCTTGCGCGAGCGCGGCAGCAGGCGCGCATCGGCGCGGTCGCTGACGCGTTCGCCGACGATGCCTTCTGCAGGCAGCTGGTGCGGTCGATCGACGAGGCCACGGAGCTGCGCTTTGCACGCGGCACGATGCGCTTCCGCCGAACGTCGGCGTTCTCCGAGCTGGCAGGCCAGGGCTACGCCGAGCTGCCGGTCAGCGCTGCGAGCCCGCAGAGCAGCAACTCCGTCATCGCCCTGGGCGACCGGCTGCTGCTCAAGGCGTACCGGCGCATGCAGCCTGGAATCCATCCCGAGCTGGAGATCGGTCGCTTCCTCACCGAGGTGGTGCGCTTCGAGCACGTCGTGCCGCTCGCGGGATCGATCGAATACGCCGGAGCCGACGGCGCCAACACTACGGTTGCGCTGCTGCAAGGCTTCGTCACCAATCAAGGCGACGCCTGGGCCTATACGCTCAATTATGTCGAACAGTTCCTCGAGCAGCATCGCAGCGGCACCGCTCCCGCGGGCGAGCCCCGCGACGTGCACGGTGGTTATCTGGCCCTGATGCGCATTCTCGGCCGGCGCACCGCGGAGCTGCACGCCGCGCTCGCGAAGACCACGGGCGATCCGGCATTCGATCCGGAACCGCTCGAGGCGAGCGACTTGGCGGCGTGGACGTCACGGGTCCGCGAGTCCGCGAAGACGATGCTCGATCGGCTCGCCGAGCGGCGCGAGGCGCTCGACGCGCCGACGCGCGGCGATGCCGAGCGCGTTCTCGCGAGACGCAACGAGATTCTCAAGCGCATCGAAGCGTCCGCCGCCTCCCGGCCCAGCCATGTCAAGACGCGGCTTCACGGCGACTATCACCTCGGGCAGATATTGCTCGCGCACAACGATTTCGTCATCACCGACTTCGAGGGCGAGCCTACGCGCTCGCTCGCCGAGCGCCGCCAGAAAGACTCTGCGCTGCGCGACGTCGCGGGCATGCTGCGCTCTTTCAGCTATGCCCGCTTCCGCGCGCTCGCTCATGCGATCGAGGAACGACCCGATGCTCTGGCCTCCCTGGGAGCGCTGGCCCGGTCATGGGAGCAGGTTGCGTCCGAGGCATTCCTCGACGGATACCGCGACGCCGCGCGGGAGCGCGGATTATTTCCGGCGTGGCGCGAGGCGACCAGGCTCATCGGGTTGTTCATGCTGGAGAAGGCGTTCTACGAGCTAGGCTACGAAATGGACCACCGTCCCGATTGGGTGCGCATCCCGCTCGCGGGGATCCGCGAACTCGTTCCCGGTCCGGGCGACGACTAGGGCCTGCTAGCGCTATGGACACAAACGCGTTGCGTTGCCGAAAACGCCTAGCGCAAGGCGAAGCCGGGCAGGGCGCCCGACGAGACTTTGCAACGCCGCGATCGGCATTTTCGGCAGCAACCCGAAGGGAACGGGCGTCCTGGGGCGCCACTCGGTGTTGCCGTCCTCGCCAAGACCGCTCGTCTTGGCTTCGTC
>DASPTZ010000122.1:0-65881 GCA_035623155.1 Casimicrobiaceae bacterium
GCACTTCGGCGGCAAACTTGGCGAACTTGGCGTTGTCGCGCACGACTTCCTCGACCGTGCCGTCGAGCTTGTAGGTGAAGCGAGGCAGGTCTGCCGCCTTGTCGATGCGCTGCTTGGTCTGCGCGCCAGCCGTCGAGATCAGTGCGGACGCCACGAATGCGGCAAAGAGTAGTCGGTACACAAAGGCTCCTGTGAATAACGTGTGGCTTACGGGTCCGGGTGCCCCGGCACGCCCCATTGGCGAGGGCCGCATTTTCGCACAGGCGCTCGCCCGGCAATGACAGACCGACGAGGCGCCCCCCGCGCCGACAGAATGCCCTCAGCAGCCCTGGGCCGCGGCCGCGCTGGCGATCGGCGGACCTGGCTACCGCGTGCACAGGAGTCGCGCTGGATCAAAGCGACCCACGGCCCGGAACGCTAGCATGAGCCCATGGAGATCAGCTTTCTGGGCGCAGCCGGGGAAGTCACCGGCTCGTGCTTTCTAGTCGAGACCGGCGGCGGCACCCGAGTTCTCGTCGACTGCGGCATGTTCCAAGGCCGCGACGCCGCCGCCAAGAACGAAGCCGCGCTCGACTGGGATGTGGCCAAGCTCGACGCGGTCGTGCTCACTCATGCCCACATCGATCACTCCGGGCTGCTGCCACGGTTGGTGGCGCGAGGGTTTGGCGGACGCATCCATGCGACACCCGCCACCGCCGACCTGCTGGGCGTGATGCTTCCCGACGCGGCTCACATTCACGAGAAGGAGGCGCAGTGGCGCACCGAGCACAACGCCCGGGGCGAGCCCCGGCACCGCGACGATGCGTGCTCCGTCGAGGCGCCGCTGTACACCATGGCCGACGCCGAGCGCTGCCTGCCGCGGCTGGACGCGATCGACTACGGGGTGGAATTCTCACCGGCGCGGAACGTGCGCTGCCGGTTCCGCGACGCCGGCCACATCCTCGGTTCGGCGATCGTCGAAGCACAGGTCGACGACGGCGGCAAGTCGCGCAAGTTGGTCTTCTCGGGTGATCTGGGGCAGCCCGGACGGCCGCTGCTCGACGATCCGGCTTCCGTCGCCCGCGGCGATGTGGTCGTGGTCGAGTCCACCTACGGGAATCGGCTGCACAAGACGCTGGCAGCGACCTACGAGGAGTTCTCGGCGCTGCTGCGCGAAACGCTCCCCGGCGGCAACGTAGTGATTCCGGCATTCGCCGTCGGCCGGACTCAGGAAGTGCTGCACGTGCTCACCGACCTCGTGCGGCAGAATCGTGCGCCCGACCTGACGATCTTCGTTGACTCGCCGCTCGCCACGCGCGCGACCGAGATTACCCTCAAGTACGCGGCACGGCTCGATGCCGAGGGCCAGGCTGTGCTGCGCTGGCAGCAGTCGAATCGGGGCAGGGTTCGCGTGCGCTTCACCGAAACAGCGGATGAGTCCAAGGCGCTCAACTCGATCCGCGCCGGCGCGGTGATCATTGCCGCCAGCGGCATGTGCGACGCCGGGCGTGTCAGGCACCACCTGCGTCACAACTTGAGCCGCACCGAATGTGCTGTCGTGTTCACCGGATTCCAAGCTGCCGGAACCCTCGGCCGGCAGATCGTCGATGGAGCACGGGAAGTGCGGTTGTTTCGCGAGGACATTCCGGTGCGGGCGCGCATCGCGACCATCGGTGGCTTGTCTGCGCATGCGGACCAGGCCGCGCTTCTAGGTTGGGTCCGGGCATTCGAGCAGGCGCCCTCGCGTGCATTCGTGGTCCACGGCGAGCACGAGACCGCGATGGCGTTCGCCGAGCGTATTCGCTCAGAGGCTCGCTGGCCCTCGGTGGAGGTCCCGCCGCATGGGGCGCGCTACCACATCGTTTGACCCATCCCCCGAACGGGGACTTTCGAGCCACGAAGTGGCGGCGCGTCGTTCGCGTCACGGCGCGAACGAGCTGCCGAGCAGGAAACAGCGCACTCTCTTGGCCATCATCGGCGGTGTTGCGCGCGAGCCGATGTTTCTCATGCTGGTGGCGGCCGGCGCGCTCTATCTCGCGCTGGGAGACCACGGCGAGGCGCTGATGCTGCTCGGTTTCGTAGGGGTCGTGATGGGAATCACCATCGTTCAGGAGCGCAAGACTGAACGCGTGCTCGACGCGCTGCGCGACCTCTCCAGCCCGCGTGCGCGGGTCGTGCGCGATGGAGAAGTGCGCCTCATCGCCGGACGCGAGGTCGTTGCCGGCGATCTGCTGCTGCTCGAGGAGGGGGATCGCGTGGCTGCCGACGCGGTCGTGCTCGCCGCCAACGATCTCTCCGCCGACGAGTCGCTGCTCACGGGAGAATCGCAACCTGTCACCAAGCGCGCAGTCGAAGCGAGCGAGTCGACTGCGGCACTGGAAGCTCTGCAACCCGGCGGCGATGGTCTGCCGATCGTGTACGCGGGATCGATGATCGTGCAGGGCGGCGCGACCGTACGCATTCTGGCGACGGGACTGGACACCGCCATGGGCAGGATCGGGCGCGCGCTCGCGACGATCGAGGAGCCGGAAGGACCGCTTCAGCAGCAGACGGGCCGCCTGGTGCGTCGCCTCGCGGTCATCGGGATCACGGTGTCGATTATGGCGGCCGCGCTTTACTTGTTGACGCGAGGCGATCCGCTGCACGCCTTCCTTGCAGGGCTGGCACTGGCGATGAGCGTGCTGCCGGAAGAGTTCCCCGTGATCCTCACCGTGTTCATGGCGGTGGGCGCGTGGCGGATCTCGCGCAGGCGGGTGCTGACGCGGCGGCTCTCGGTCATCGAGACTCTCGGCGCCGCGACCGTGCTGTGCGTGGACAAGACCGGGACGCTGACCGAGAACCGGATGACGCTGGTGAGGATCGCGACGCTCGACGGGGAGACCGCGGTCACGGGCGGGACGCTCGACCGAGTCTCACCCTCTCAGCGCGCCCTGATCGAAGGCGCGCTGCTGGCAAGCGAGCTGCGGCCGTTCGATCCCATGGAGAAATCGCTGCGCATCTTCGCGGCCGCAACGCTGCCGGCGTTGCCTACCGAGGGCCGGGTTCTGGCGCACGAATACCCGCTCCAGGCTTCCTTGATGGCGATGACCCACGTGTGGCAGCAGGAAAACGCGCAGGGCCCCGCGGTCATCGCTGTCAAGGGAGCGCCCGAGGCGGTCGTTCAGTTGTGCGCGCTCGGCGAAGCGGAGCGCGAGACGATTGCGCGCCAGGCGCAGGACATGGCGAGCGACGGCTTGCGCGTGCTAGGTGTGGCGCGCGCCGAGCATGCGGGGCCACCGTGGCCACAGCATCCGCGACAATTCGAATTCGCCTGGCTGGGCCTGGTCGCCTTCGCCGATCCACTGCGACCGAACGTCCCGGCAGCGATCGCCGAGTGTCGCGCAGCGGGCATCCGTGTGGTGATGATCACCGGCGACTACGCGGCGACTGCCCGTGCCATCGCCCGCGAAGCGGGTCTGCCGACGGAACCGCTGATCACCGGTTCCGAGATGGCCGCGCTCGGCGAGACCGTGGTGCGAGACCGTGCGCGCCGCGCCAGCATCTTCGCGCGTATAACGCCGGAGCAGAAACTCGCCATCGTTAACGTGCTCGAGTCGGGCGGCGACATCGTGGCGATGACCGGCGACGGAGTCAACGACGCGCCAGCGCTCAGAGCCGCGCACATCGGCATCGCGATGGGCGGCCGTGGCACCGACGTTGCTCGCGAGGCGGCAGCGTTGGTGTTGCTCAACGACGATTTCGAATCGATCGTCGCCGCAGTCCGCCTCGGCCGCCGCATCTACATGAACCTGCGCAAGGCGATGTCGTACACGCTGGCGGTGCACGTGCCGATCGCCGGCATGGCCTTGCTTCCGCTGCTGTTCGGCTGGCCGCTGGCGCTGATGCCGGTGCACATCGTGTTCCTGGAATTGATCATCGATCCGGCGTGCTCGATCGTGTTCGAGGCGGAGCCAGAGTCCCGCGACACGATGCGCCGGCGGCCGCGTCGTGCCGACGAACCCTTGTTTTCCGGGTATACCCTTGGGCTCAGTCTGGCGCAGGGCGTGATCGTGCTCGCGGTCGTCGCCGGGCTTTATGCCTACTGGAACGTCGCCGAGGTCGAGGCCTCTGCGGCGAGGACCATGGCCTTCACGGTGCTCATCGCTGGCAACCTCGGTCTGATCTTCGCCAATCGCTCGCTTTCCGAGACGATCGCAACGACGATCCGCGTGTCCAACGCCTCGCTCTGGTGGGTTGCGCTGGGAGCTCTGGCGGCGCTCGGGGTGATTCTGGCGTGGGGCCCTCTGCGCGAGTTGTTCGGCTTCGCGCCGCTCTCGTCGGTTGCGACCGGACTCTGCCTCATTGCGGGCGCCTCGACTGTCGTCTGGCTCGATGGCCTGAAGTGGCTGATCGCCCGGCGCCGTTGAAAGCCAGTGCTCGAGTGCGGGGCGGAAGTTGTTGCGCGGAAACCACCCGAGCGCCCCTACTGGGTTCGGCTTCGGCGGAATTGTTTTCCGAGATGCGGTCGCCAACATAAATCGCCATTCGCGGTCGAGCGAATCAGGTTTGTTATTTGAAACAGTTAGTTAATCGTTCACGAGCATGTCCGGATCAAGCCATTTCCACGCGACGCAACAACAGCGTCGGTCACTGACCTACATTTGTTTTCCATCAGGTAGAAACGACTTCTAAGCACATGATTTATCGCGCCAATTTTTGTATTGCAGCGCACTAAACCCATTGTCTTGGAAAGAAGTCTTTGCTAAGGTGCCTATAACACGCGCGCTTCGCCTGAATGGCGGCGGGGCGCGTGCTGGGCCTGGGTTCGCTCCACTATCCCCATCCAAGCCCGCCAGACCGGTCGAACGATCTTCGTCGGTCCGTGCAGCGAGGCGCCCGCGGCTCACGTCCGCGTGCAACTCGCACCGCGGCTACCGCGGCTGCAATTCAATTTGCAGATCGTGGTGCCGCTGACCAGGTTCCGGCTCGCGCCGCCTTCGGTGTGTTGCCGGTTGGCCATAACGCGAGACGATGGGAGTAGCGATGAAGCTTAACTACGATCTGGAAACGGCCCGGCTCAAGAAGGACTGGGCGGAGAATCCGCGCTGGAAGGGCATCAAGCGCGGCTACAACGCGGAAGACGTCGTGCGGCTGCGCGGCTCGGTTCATATCGAGCACACGCTGGCGCGCCGCGGCGCCGAGAAGCTCTGGAAGATGGTCAACGACGAGCCGTTCGTCAATACGTTGGGCGCGATGTCCGGCAACCAGGCGCTTCAGCAGGTCAAGGCCGGGCTCAAGGCGATCTATCTATCCGGGTGGCAAGTCGCGGCCGACGCCAACGTCGCGGGGGAGATGTATCCCGACCAGTCGCTCTACCCCGTGAACTCCGTGCCGACGGTGGTGAGGCGGATCAACAACACGTTCGCGCGCGCCGACCAGATCCAGCACATGGAAGGCCGTAGCGACATCGATTACTTTGCCCCGATCATCGCCGACGCCGAAGCCGGATTCGGCGGCGTGCTCAACGCCTTCGAACTGATGAAAGCGATGATCGACGCCGGAGCGGCAGGCGTGCACTTCGAGGACCAGCTCGCGTCGGTGAAGAAGTGTGGCCACATGGGAGGCAAGGTGCTGGTGCCCACGCGCGAAGCGATCGAGAAGTTGATCGCCGCGCGGCTGGCCGCCGACACAATGGGCGTGCCGACGCTGATTCTCGCGCGCACCGATGCCGAGGCCGCCGATCTCGTCACGTCGGACGTCGACGAAAACGACAAGTCTTTCTGCACCGGAGAGCGAACCGTCGAGGGCTTCTATCGCACCAGGAAAGGACTGGAACAGGCGGTTTCGCGCGGGCTCGCGTACGCTCCGTACGCGGATCTGCTGTGGTGTGAAACCGGCAAGCCCGACCTGGCCTTCGCCAAGGCCTTCGCCGAGGCGATTCGTGCCAAGTTTCCGGGGAAGATGCTGGCGTACAACTGCTCGCCGTCGTTCAACTGGAAGAAGAATCTCGACGATGCGACCATCGCCAAGTTCCAGCACGAACTGGCCGCGATGGGCTACAAGTTCCAGTTCATCACGCTGGCCGGGTTCCACAGCCTGAACTATTCGATGTTCAACCTCGCGCACGGCTACGCGCGCAACAACATGACGGCTTTCGTCGAGATGCAGGAAGCCGAGTTCGCGGCGGTGGAGAAGGGCTTCACGGCGGTGAAGCACCAGCGAGAGGTCGGCACCAGCTACTTCGACGCGGTGACGCAGGCGGTTCAGGGCGGTCACTCTTCGACCACTGCGCTCAAGGGATCGACCGAAGACGAGCAGTTCTTCGACAAGCCCAAGCCGGAGCTTTCGGTCGCCAACGCTTAACAGAGTCCCCTGTCGCGAGACGGCGCGGCGGCCGCAAGGGTGTCGCGCCGTTTTCTTTGCACGCTTTTCGCCTCTCCCTCCGGGAGAGACCGCCGCGCCTCACTTGCCAATGAGCGCGGCGGGTGAGGGAAAGGCATTAATCATTTCTCGGAAGCTCGGTAGCATGTGGGGATGGCAGACCCTCCGCTGCGCCTCTTCTTCGCCCTCTGGCCCGATGCAGCAACGCAAGCCGCGATCGCTGCGCTCGCGAACGAAGTCGCCAGCGAAGCCAAGGGTCGCGCTGTCGCTGCCGACAATGTTCATCTGACGCTGGCGTTCCTCGGCGAACAACCTGCGTCGCGGGTGCCTGAGCTGTGCGCGCTCGCCGCGGCGATCGACATGGCGCCGTTCCAGCTCGCGCTCGACGAGATCGGGTGCTTTCGCAAGACCGGCATTGCCTGGCTGGGAGCCGGCACGGCGCCACCGGAGCTGGTCGCGCTCCATTCGGGGCTCGCACGCGCGCTTGAGGGCGTCGGCATCGCGCTGGATGCACGGCCCTTCGCGCCGCATCTGACCTTGGCGCGTCGTGCCAAGGCTCCGGTGCGGCGCCGCCTTGCGCGGCCGGTCCTCTGGAGCGTCGCGTCGTTTGCGCTGGTTTACTCAGAGACGCTCCCTGACCGCGCGCGCTATCGCCTGCTCGAGGCTTGGCACGCGAAGCCCGCAAGGTGACCGCGAACGCGCTCAGAATCACGATCCCGCAGCATCTGCTGCAAGCGCGCGGACGAGGTGATTCGCTAAGAAAAAAGACCGCGGCCTTGTGCCGCGGCAACTGGAGGACCTACAAGAAGTCGCGCTACGCGCTGTTGAGCGTCGCTCGTTTACGCTCGCGATCGCGCTCGATGCGCTGCCGGCGAACCTGCGCTTCGGTCAGCGAAACGATCGGCGCGAATCCTGGTTGCTTGACGTCGTCGAACTCCGATGCTGTCGCGTCGGCTGCGGCCGGCTCGAAAGCGACCGTCGGAGCCGGGACTGTGACCGCCGTCCGCTGCGACGCCGCGCGGCGACGTTCGCCAAAGCGGGCAGCGAATAACTTCACGCCGACGCCGAGCACGCCCAGGGCGAAGCCGGCGGCGATGAACTCGACGACCATCCGGCCGAGCGTCCCGTCGGACAGCAACGGGCTGACCGCCTGTGCTGGCATCGAAGTCGAGGGATTGGGGTCGACCTGCCAGAGCATTGCACTGAGGACGGCGACGCCGGCAACGCCGAGCATCGTGCCGAGGTGGTGCGACTTGGTGTTCATGTTCATTTGTCTGCTCTCCTTGGCCGTTTCGATGCTGCGGCCGCCCTCGCCGGATTCACATCTCCGCGGGCAGGTGAGTGCAGACTACGGACGCCGTATTACCGGCTCAAGAATCAAGCGACGAACCGTCCGAAGGCGAGGACGGAATGCTCTAGTGCGGCGCCGAAGGGCTGCCGCCGGTTGCTTCAACCCCCGCGGGCGACCGGCCGCGAAGGGTCGGCGCACCACTCGCTCCACGAACCGGGGTACAGGCGCGAGCCGTTCAGGCCAGCGATCGACATCGCCAGAAGGTTGTGGCAGGCCGTGACGCCCGAGCCGCACTGATGAACGACCGATCCCGGAGCGCGTCCGGCGAGCTGTGCTTCGAATTCAAGCCGCAGCGCTTCCGCCCCCTTGAACGTCCCGTGCTCCGTCATGTTCACCGTGTACGGGCGATTGATCGCTCCGGGGATGTGTCCGGCCACGGGATCGAGCGGCTCGATGTCGCCGTGAAAACGCTCGGGCGCTCGCGCGTCGAGGACGGTCAGGCTGCCATCGCCCAAGTGGCGAAGAATTTCCTCGGTCGAGACGGTGCGGAGTGTGGGCTTGGGGACGAAGGTCGCAGTGCGCGCTGGAGGCGCTTGCGAGGTCAAAGGCCTTCCCTCAGCTTTCCACTTGTCGACGCCCCCGTCGAGCACGGCGGCGCGCTCGTGACCGAGCCAGTGCAGCGACCACCACAGTCTGGCGGCCCACATGCCGAAGTTCTGGTCGTAAGCGACCACCTGCTTCGAGGCATCGATGCCGATGCGACCCAGCGTCGCGGTAAGCCGCTCGATGTCGGGAAGCGGATGGCGGCCGTTGCTGCCCGTTATCACCCCCGATAGATCGCGGTCGAGGTGCAAGAAATGCGCGCCCGGCAGATGTGCTTGGGCGTACGCGGCCTCGCCGGCGTCGGGGTCGGCGAGGTTGTGGCGGCAGTCGACAACGATGAAATCCGGATCGCCGAGATGCCGCGCCAGGGCCTCCGTGGAGATCAGCGTCGTGTAGTGCATGAGCGCTGCAAACTGGTTCGGGTCGGTGCGCGGGTCAGGCTCTTAGAACAGCGTGCCCGCGATCGGCCAGACCTCGGACGGATCGAGATCGAGCGGCTTCAAGTCGTCCTCGATTCGCTTGCGGTCGCCCACGGCGATCACGACCATCGAGGCGGGGTCGAGGTAGCGGCGCGAAAGCTTCTCCACGGTCGCGGCGTCTACGCGGCTGAACGCGGCAGGCAGGGTTCGATAATAGTCTAGCGGCAAGCCGTAGGCGAAAAGCTCGCCGAACGACGCGGCGATCGCGCCGTTGGTTTCGAAGAGCCCTGGCAGCGATTGCTCCAGCGAGCCGCGCGCCCGCGCAAGCTCGCTCGCCGTGAACGGCGCCGACTCGGCGCGCCTGAACTCGCCGAGGATTTCCTTGATTGCGGGCCCGGAGGCGTCTGCGCGCACGGCGGTGCGCACCGCGAAGGGCCCCGGGGCGCGGCCGTATTCGAAGCGGGACGCCGCACCGTAGGTGTAGCCCTTGTCTTCGCGCAGATTGAGGTTGATTCGGCTCGAAAAGGCGCCGCCCAGCGCTTCGTTGAGCACCTGCAACGCTGGATACTCCGGCGTCGTGCGGGCAGCGCCGATGCGCCCCACGCGCAACTCCGTCTGCGGTGCATCCGGTTTGTCGACGATGACCACCCGGGCCTTGGTCGTGACCACGGGCGCGCGCGCGCTCGACGGAGATGAAACATCTGTCGCGCTCCAGCCGCCCCACTGCTTGTCGACCATGGCGCGCAGGCTCGGAGTATCGATGTCGCCCACGACAATCAGCGCGGCGTTGCCTGGCCTGAACCAGCGCTGCCACCACCCTCGAAGGTCGCCCTCGCCGATGCGCGCGACCGACGCTTCGGTGCCCAGCGCGGTGCGGCCGTAAGGGTTCGCCGGCCCGTAGAGCGCGCGCGCCAGCGCTGCGTCGGCGACTGCCCCGCCGTGCTCGCGCGCCTCGGCGATTTCGTTGAGCAGCGCCTTGCGTTGGCGCTCGATCTCATCACGAGGAAACGTCGGGTGCTGCGCGATGTCCGCCAGCAGCGCAAGCCCGTCGGCGAAATTGCGCGACAGCCCGTCGACGTGCAGCGCGGTGACGTCGCGGCGCGTCTGCGCACCATAGACAGCGCCCAGCTGGGCGAGCTGGTCGGCGAGCTGGCGGGACGTGCGCGACGTCGTGCCTTCCTCGAGCAACACCGCTGCGAAGTCGGCCAAACCCGGAAGCGCGGGATCGCTCGATGCCAGACCGGCATTGACGATGAGACGCACCGTGGCAATCGGCAGGCTCGGCCGGTAGAGATGCAAGACTGTCAGTCCGTTGGCGAGCCGGAACGATTGCGGGGCGGGCAGAGTCGGCGTGCGCGCCTGAGCCGCTTTCGGAGGCGTCTTGCGCCACGGCTCGTCGGAGTTGATCGACTCGGTGTCCTTGGCTGTCGGCGGCGGCGGCGCCGGAGGATCCGGATCGAGCTTCTTCTCGCCGCGCACCGCGAGAACGACGGCGCGGGCGTTCTTGGAGAGATGCTCGCGCACCGCACGCTGAACATCGGCGGGAGTCACTCGCGTATAGCGCTCGATGTCCTTGGACAGATACCCGGGATCGCCTGTGTACTGGTTGTAGGAATTGAGAACGTCGGCGCGACCCCCGACCCTCTGCAACTGAGCGTAGAGCGCGCGCTCGATCTGGTTGTGAGCGCGCTCGACCTCGTCCTGCGTCGGGCCTTCGGCAGCGAGGCGGTCGATCTCGGCGTCGATGATCGGCTGCAGCTCCGCTGCGGTATGGCCTTGGCGCGCCAGCGCTTCGATCTCGAAAATCGATGTGAGCGCATTCGAATCCTGTCCGGCGGAGACCTCCTGCGCGACCTGCAGGTCGTACACGAGCTTGTTGTACAACCTGCTCGATTTGCCGCCGCCCAGGATGAACCCCGCGATGGTGAGCTCGGCGTCGTCCGGCTTGAACTTGGGCGGCGTAAGCCACGCGAGATCGATGCGCTCCAGCTCGATCTGGTCGGTGACGGTGACGCGCCGCTCCGACGTGATCGGCGGTGTGACCACCACCTGTCTGGCGACATCGGGGCCGCGACGGAAGCTTCCGAAGTATTTCTGCACCAGCCGCTTGGCGTTGCTCGTGTCGAAGTCGCCTGCGATCACCAGCGTCGCGTTGTTCGGCCGGTAGTAGCGCTTGAAAAAATCGCGCACGTCGGCGAGCTTGGCCGACTGGATATCGGTGTGCGAGCCCATGACCACGGGCCGGTAAGGGTGCCTCGCCGGAAACAGCGCCCGGAATACGGCTTCGTCGACGATGCCGTAGGGCTGGTTCTCGATCGACTGCCTGCGCTCGTTGCGTACGACGTCCTGCTGGTTGGCGAGCGCAGCCTGATCGAGCGAGTCGAGCAGATAGCCCATGCGGTCGGCGTGCGTCCACAGCGCCAGCTCGAGCTGGTTGGACGGCATGGTGTCGAAATAGTTGGTGCGATCGAACGAGGTCGTCGCGTTGGAGTTGGTTCCGCCTGCGGCCTCGAGCAGCTTCTCCGCCAGCCCGCGCGGGATGTGCTTGCTGCCGGTGAACATCATGTGCTCGAACAGGTGCGCGAAGCCGGTCCTGCCCGGCTCCTCGTCGGCCGCACCGACGTGATACCAGATGTCGACGGCAACCAGTGGAAGGCTGCGGTCCTGCGCCAGGATCACCTCGAGGCCGTTGCCGAGGCGGTACTTCTCAAAGGGAATGCTGGGCGCGGCCGCGACAGCAGCGAGCGGAGAGGAAAGGGTTGCCGCGAGCGCGGCGAGGGCAGTGAACGTGCGCATGTTCTTCGAGGCCGGTGCGGGATGGTGGTTGCCCCGCGCGGCGAGCGCTCGGCGCGTCGCGCGAGACCGGTGTGAGACAGCGTTACTGCAGGTGTGGTTCTAGCTGCGTCCGGAAAAACTCGTGGAAGTGCTGCATGCCGTCTTCCATCGGCGACTGGTACGGGCCGGTCTCGTTGCGGCCGCTGCGCCACAAGGCTCGCCTGCCGGCATCCATGCGCAGGGCGATCTCGTCGTCCTCGACGGCGGTTTCGAAGTACGCGGCCTGCTCGGCCTCGACGAACTCGCGCTCGAACAGTCCGATGTCCTCGGGATAGTAGAACTCAACCACGTTGGTCGTGTGGTCGGCGGCGCGCGGAATCAGCGTGCTGACGATGAGCACGTGCGCGTACCATTCGAGCATGATGTTCGGGTAGATCGTCACCCAGATCGCGCCGTGCGCCGGCAGCTTGCCCTGGTAGTAGTCGAGCACCGCCTTGTGCCAGCGCTCGTAGGTCTTGGTTCCCGGCTTTGCGAGGCCGGCATTCACGCCGACGGTCTGCACGGAATAACGCTCGCTGAACTGCCAGCGAAGATTGTCGCAAGTGACGAACTGGCCCAGCCCCGGATGGAACGGCACGACGTGGTAGTCCTCGAGATACACCTCGAGGAACGTCTTCCAGTTGTAGTCGAGCTCCTTCACCTCGACGCGGTCGAGCACGTAGCCGGAGAAATCGAAATCGCGAGCCACTCCAATTCCGGCCAGGTCGTGCGCGATGTCGCGCTGGCCGTCGAACAGCAGGCCGTGCCAGCTCTGCAGCGGCGTGCGCGGCAGCTTGCCGCAGGGTTGCTCTGCGAAGTGCGGCGCGCCGAGCAACTCGCCTTTCAAGTCGTAGGTCCAGCGATGGATCGGGCAGACGATGTTCGACGTGTTGCCTCGCCCGTCGAGCATGATCGCCTGGCGATGCCGGCAGATGTTGGAAAGCAGCTCGACGCCCTCGGCATTGCGCACCAGGACCTGCGCGTTGTCACGCCAGGCGAGCGCGTAATAGTCGCCTGGGTTGGGCACCATCAGCTCGTGGCCGACGTAGCCCGGGCCCCGATCGAAGAGCACTTTCTTTTCGAGATCGAGTACCGCGGGATCGCAGTACCAGTAAGCGGGAAGCTGCGACGTAGCACGTCGGAGCCGATCCGCAGTAGCGAGATTCGACATCAGCCCATCCTTTTCGTGAATGCCAACCCAACAAACAATATAAGAGGCGGATGACCCGCCTCCCAACCGCTTTGCTAAGTCAGCCGACTACGAAGGATCGTAGGCAGGCTGCGTCGTCAAATTAGGCTGCAACTATACCAAACGGTAGACTGTCCGTCCACGACGAAGTTCCGCCGGTGGCCGAGTTTGACCGCGGTCGAGATATTGGGGTAGTTTCACTTGTTTTCCAGGCAATTCTGCATCTTGGCGGCAAGTCCGCCGGGCGCTCAAGCCTCCCGACCATGCCCGAACAGCCTCCTGCGACGCCCAAGACCTTCGAGGCGGCCCTGGCCGAGCTCGAAACCATCGTCGCGACAATGGAAGGCGGCCAATTGGCACTGGCGGATGCGTTGGCGGCATACAAGCGCGGAGCCGAGCTGGTGCAGTATTGCCAGACGGCGCTCAAGGAAGCTCAACAACAGGTGAAGGTTCTCGAAAAGGGAGTGCTCAAGGCGTTCGCTCCCGAGGGATCGGCAGGCGCGGGCGATGAACCCTGACGTGGCGTTTGCCATCTGGTCGGGCGAGCGCGCACAGCGCGTCGCCGCAGTGCTCGACCGCGTGATGCCGCCGGCAGCCGAACCGCCGCAGGCGCTGCACGAGGCGATGCGATACGCCGTCTTAAGCGGGGGCAAGCGCGTGCGCGCGCTCCTCGCGTACGCGGCGGGCGAGCTCGCTGGCGCCGATCCCGACGTCGTCGATGGGGCTGCTGCGGCGGTCGAGCTGATCCACGCCTATTCGCTCATCCACGATGACCTGCCGTGCATGGACGACGACGCTCTGCGGCGAGGCCAGCCCTCGTGCCACATCGCTTACGGCGAGTCGATGGCGCTGCTTGCCGGCGACGCGCTGCAAGCGCTCGCCTTCGAAGTGCTCGCCGGAGCGCGCTTGCGTGACGCAGCCGCGCAACTCGCGCTGCTCGCGCGCGGTTCGGGATCCCGCGGCATGGCCGGGGGACAGGCGTTCGATCTCCAGAGCACGGGAGCTACCCTCGCGTTAGCTGAGCTCGAGCGCATGCACCGACTCAAGACGGGTGCGCTGATCCGGGCAGCGGTTCGCCTCGGCGCATGCTGCGGCGCGCCCATGAACGCCGAGGATAGCGATGCACTCGAGCGTTATGCGTCGGCCGTCGGGCTCGCCTTTCAGATTGTCGACGACGTTCTCGATGTCGAAGGCACGGCGCAAAGCCTGGGCAAGACCGCGGGCAAGGATGCTTCTCAACGAAAGCCCACATACGTGTCGCTTCTCGGGCTGTCCGCGGCCAGGGAGCGCGCCGAGGCGCTGCGTGCGGAAGCGCGCGCGGCGCTCGCGGGCTTCGGCGCTCACGCTCGCAGGCTCGGCGAAATCGCCGATTGGCTCACCAAACGTTCCAGCTAATGCTCCTCGACACGATCAGCTCCCCCGCTGACCTGCGCCAGCTCGACAAGGATGAGCTGCCGCAGCTCGCGCGAGAGCTGCGCGATTTCGTTCTCAAGTCGGTCGCGCAGACCGGAGGTCACCTGTCGTCGAACCTGGGCACCATCGAGCTGACCATCGCGCTGCACTACGTGTTCGAAACGCCGGCTGATCGGCTCGTGTGGGACGTCGGCCATCAGACCTACGCCCATAAAGTCTTGACCGGACGGCGCGCCGGCATGGCCAAGCTGCGGCAATGGGGCGGCATCGCCGGCTTCCCGCGTCGTGTCGAGAGCGAGTACGACACCTTCGGCACTGCGCATTCGTCGACGTCGATTTCCGCCGCGCTGGGCATGGCGATCGCAGCGAAGCGCAAGGGCGAGCAGCGCAAGGTCGTCGCAGTGATCGGCGACGGTGCCATGAGCGCGGGCATGGCCTTCGAGGCGCTCAACAACGCTGGCGCCGCGGGCGCCAATCTGCTTGTGGTACTCAACGACAACGACATGTCGATCTCGGAACCAGTGGGTGCGCTCAACAGCTACCTGGCGCGGCTGCTTTCGAGCCGCGTGTACGCGAGCGTGCGCCGCGGCGGCAAGGAGGTGCTCTCCAAGGTGCCTCCGGTCAAGGAACTGGCCAAGCGATGGGAGGAGCACACGAAGGGCATGTTGCTCCCGGGCACGCTGTTCGAGGAATTCGGCTTCAACTACATCGGCCCCATCGACGGGCACGACCTCGACACGCTGGTGAGAACGCTCGCCAACGTGAAGGAGCTCTCCGGTCCGCAGCTCTTGCACGTCATGACGCGCAAAGGGCACGGCTACCCCAGAGCCGAGGAGGACCCGATCCTCTACCACGGAGTGACCAAGTTCGATCCCGCCGTCGGAATCGTTGCCAAGCCCGCCGGAAAGCCTTCGTACACGCAGGTGTTCGGAGACTGGCTGTGCGACATGGCCAAGCGCGACGTTCGCCTGATCGGGATCACGCCGGCGATGCGCGAAGGCTCGGGACTGGTGCGCTTCTCGCGGGAATACCCGGACCGCTATTTCGACGTCGGCATTGCAGAGCAGCACGCGGTGACCTTCGCCGCCGGACTCGCCTGCGAAGGTCTTAAGCCGGTGGTGGCGATCTATTCGACTTTCCTGCAGCGGGCTTACGACCAGTTGATTCACGACGTCGTGCTGCAGAACCTTCCCGTGGTGTTCGCGATCGATCGCGCCGGCATCGTGGGGGCGGACGGCCCAACCCATGCCGGCAGCTTCGACCTCACGTATCTGCGGTGCCTGCCGAACACCACGGTGATGGCGCCCGCGGATGAAAACGAGTGCCGGCAGATGCTCTACACCGCGTTCACGCTGGAGACGCCCAGCGCCGTGCGCTATCCGCGGGGAACCGGTCCCGGCGTCACCGTGCAAGGCGAGATGCGCGCGCTGCCCATCGGCAAGGGCGAGCTCAGACGCGACAGCAAGCGCCGCGCGCGTCGCATCGCCATTCTCTCGTTCGGCAGCATGCTCCACCCGTCGCTGGCAGCCGCCGAGGAGATCGACGCGACCGTTGCCAACATGCGCTTCGTGAAGCCCATCGATGTCGAGTTGATCGAGTGGCTCGCCAAGTCGCACGAGGCACTGGTGACGGTCGAGGAGAACGTCGTCGCCGGCGGGGCGGGCAGCGCAGTCGCCGAGGCGCTCGCCGACAAAGGCATCGTCATGCCGATCCTGCATCTGGGCCTGCCCGACGAGTTCATCGACCATGGTGACCTGGCGCTCCTCCTGGCCCGTTGCGGGCTCGACGCCAAGGGCATTGCCGCGGCGATCGTCGAGCGCTTCGGCGCCCGGCCCGCGGAGCCGCTTGTGGCGTCGGTAGCCCCGATCAAGGCTGTGGCCAAACCGGCGGCATAACGGCGCATGGAGATATGAACCGGCCAGAAGCCCCGGCGATTCCCGACGTCCAGTCGCATCCGGACGCGCGCGAGCTCGCGATCGATCGCGTCGGCATCCGCGACTTGCGTTACCCCTTGCGCTTTTCCGACGGCGGCGGCGAACCCATATCGACCATCGCGTCGTGCAACCTGTACGTGGCACTCCCCGCCGAGCGCAAGGGCACTCACATGTCGCGGCTGGTTTCGGTCATCGACGAAATGGCCGATCCGCTCTCGCTCGCTTCGTTGCCGAAGCTGCTCGAAGCCTTGCTCACCCGTCTCGAAGCGGAGGCGGGTTGTGTCGAGATCGCCTTCCCCTGGTTCGTGCGCAAGGCCGCGCCCGTGTCGGGCGCGCGGAGCATGATGGACTACGAGGTGAGGCTCAGCGCCGAGGCGCTCGACGGCGAGCGCACCCTCGGGGTGACCGTCGTCGTGCCGGTAATGAGCCTTTGCCCCAGCTCCAAGGCGATGGCCGATTACGGCGCGCACAATCAGCGCTCGCATCTGACGCTCAGCGTGCGGCCCCGGTCCGGGGCGAGCTTGACGCTCGCCGAGCTGATCGCGCTCGCCGAAGAGGAAGCCTCCTGCGAGCTCTACGGCATGCTCAAGCGCGCGGATGAGAAATACGTGACCGAACGCGCTTACGAGCGCCCGCGGTTCGTGGAGGATCTGGTGCGCGGGATCGCCGCAAGGCTCGTCGACGATCCGCGGTTCGAAGGCTTCAGCATCTCCGCCGAGAATTTCGAGTCGATCCACAACCACTCGGCGTACGCCGAGATCAGCAAGCGTCCACGCGACAAGGCTTGACCTCTTCTGCGGTGGGCAAGACCGAGGCCAGTGCCCGCCGATAGTCATCGTGCGGCTTCGAGTGAATACGGGGGATAGTCATGGCAACCTACATCGTTCTGGCCAACTTTACGGATCAGGGCATTCGCAACGTCAAGGACACGGGCAAGCGGGCCGACGCGGCTCGTGAGATGGCGAAGAAGTTCGGCGTTACGATGAAGGAGATCTACTGGACGCTCGGAAGCTATGATGTAGTGACGATTTGCGACGCGGCGGACGACGCGGCAATCACTGCGTTCGGCCTCAAGCTTGGCTCGGACGGCAATGTCCGTACTCAAACGTTGCGAGCCTATTCCCGGCAGGACATCAACTCGATTCTGGGCAAGCTGGGGTAAGGGAACGGCCACGGGCATGCTCTTGGCTTGGCCTCTCCCTGTGGGAGAGAGCTTGCCCCCGACCCGATCGGGGGCCGCCGCGTGGCAACGCGGCGGGTAAGGGAGAGCAGGTCATCGAAACGCAAACCTCCCTCACCCCCGCCCCTCTCCCGGGGGGAGAGGGGTTCGAATAGCGATGCTTGGCAGATCGGCAAGGACATCGGTGAGGGCCGCTGCCTTGCCGGCGCAGCCGAGCGCAACAAGGGTCCGATACTCGAAGTGCTCGCGCAAGCGCTTCCGGCCAGAGGCCTTGTGCTCGAAATCGGCAGCGGCACCGGACAGCACGTCACGCATTTCGCGAGGGCTTTTCCGCAGCTCCTCTGGCAGCCGAGCGACGTCGACGCGGAGATGCACCGATCGGTCTCCGCCTGGATCCACCAGGAGCGGCTGACCAACGTTCGCGAACCGATCTCCCTGGACGTAACGAAGGCGCCGTGGCCGATCGCGGCGGCCGATGCGATCGTGTGCATCAATGTGCTTCACGTCGCACCCTGGTCGACGACGCAGGCGCTGTTCAACGGGGCGCGCGAGCTGCTCAAGCGTGGCGCTCCGTTGTTCCTGTACGGCCCCTACCGGCGCGAAGGCCGCCACACCGCTTCGAGCAACGAGCGATTCGACGCCGAGCTTCGTGCCTTCGATCCCGAGTGGGGGGTGAGGGACGTGGAGAGTGTTACCGAAGTGGCGACCCTCGCCGGATTCGTGCGCTCCGAGTTGGTCGACATGCCAGCCAACAACCTGAGCCTTGTTTTCCGCAGGGCTGCGACCGGCTCGGGCTAAGGTTCAGCGACTCGGGACACTAACCGGCTTCGGATACTGGACGAGCTTCGCGGCGCGACGTTGGAACGCATCGCGTCGCGACAGCAGCAGTCGCTGTCGCGCGGAGACGAGCGCAAAGTGCCGCGATTCGGAAAGCCGCGTGTTCGCCTCCTCGCAGTTTCCCTCGGCAGTCACCCAGAGCGCCGGATCGAGCCGCCGCAGGTCGAACGCCGCGGAATAGCTGCGCAGGGTCTTGTTTCCGCGCTTGTCGAAGTATTCGTGGAAGTAAGACATCGCCAGCTCGCGCAGGCTGCGGTAGATCGGATCGCGGTAGCGCAGGTGGGCCCCGTTGGTCTTGGAGATCGCGCCCCACGAACCGCCCCGGCGGAAGAGCGCGAGCACATGCGGAACGTCGCTCACAGCGCAGTCCATGTACATGACAAGCGGCGGCTTTCCGTTGACCCAGAACGCGCAGGCCGCGACGAACGCGCCCTCGATGCAGTGCGCGCGCCGCTGGCGCAGCACTTGCCGCACGGAGAGCATCGTCTCCCCGCCGATCTCGTGATTGATCGGGATCGCGTTGAGAAAGGCCTGGATCTTTTGCGGCGTGTCGAGTCGCCGCAGGATAGCGAACTCGCGCCGGGTAAGACCCAGATCCTTGCGCCGGGCTCGTCGCCGGTGTCGGAGCGTGGCCATGCGTGCGCCGATCATAGCACCGGCGGGCACACACGGCGCTCGCGTGCGGCGAGACCGCACGCGAACGCGCGTGATGCACACGGTACAATGACGAGCGAGCGCAATGAAACCCGTCGTCATCTTCCGCTTTTCCCCGACAGAAGGCCCCGGCCGCTTCGGCGAGTGGCTCGATGCCCAGGGCATTCCGTGGGAGCTCGTTGCGATCGACCACGGCGAAATCGTGCCCGCCGACGCGCGGGCTTTCGCGGGCATCGCCATGATGGGCGGCCCGATGAGTGCCAACGACGACCTTCCCTGGAACGCGCCGCTGCTGGGACTGCTGCGCGACGCCGTCGCCGCTCAAGTGCCGGTCATCGGCTTCTGCCTTGGCGGACAGCTCTTCGCCAAAGCGCTTGGCGCAAGGGTGACGCGCACCGCAACTCCCGAAATCGGCTGGGGCGAAGTGACGGCTCCCGACCCGTCGCTGCGCGGGTGGTTCGGCGGGCGAGAGCGCTTCACGACCTTCCAGTGGCATCACGAGGTGTTCGGGTTGCCGGCCGGCGCGTCCCGCGCGCTGACCAACGCCTTCAATCCGGAGCAGGCCTTCGTTCTCGGCAAGCACATCGGATTGCAGTGTCATGTCGAAATGACCCGCGACATGGTCGAGACGTGGTGTCGCACCGGTGCGAAAGAGCTTCCCGCGCGATCCGGCGCGGCGAAGCAAAGCCGGGACGACATCATGAACAGCATCCAGACCCGCATCGCGGACCTCTCCGCGGTCGCCGACGATTGCTTCGCGCGCTGGGCGCGGGGGCTGGCACGCTGATGGCTTCCATCCGCTCGCTTCCGGATCACCTGATCAACCAGATCGCCGCGGGCGAGGTTGTGGAGCGGCCGGCAGCCGCGCTGAAGGAGTTGCTGGAGAACAGCCTCGACGCCGGCGCCACCGAGATCGACATCGACTTGGCGGGCGGCGGCGTCAAGCTGATCCGTGTGGCCGACAACGGCGAGGGCATCGAGCGCGAGGATCTGCAGCTCGCGGTCGCGCGTCACGCGACCTCGAAGATCGCCGTGCCGCGCGACTTGGAGGCGATCGCTACCCTTGGCTTCCGCGGCGAAGCGTTGGCGAGCATCGCCGCGGTCTCCAGGCTCTCGCTCACTTCGCGTTCGCGCGACAAGCCGCATGCATGGCGCATCGAAGTCGACGGCGGCGAAGTGGGAGTGTCGCAACCTGCGGCGCTCTCCGGTGGCACGACGGTGACCGTCCACGAGCTGTACTTCAACACCCCGGCGCGACGCAAGTTCCTGCGCACGGAGGCGACCGAGTACGGCCACTGCGAGGAGGCGTTTCGCCGCATCGCGCTGTCGCATCCAGACGTCGCGTTCACCTTGCAGCACAACGGCAGCGTGCGCTACCGACTGCTAGCGCACGGACGCCGCGCACGTGTCGATGCGCTGCTCGGGGATGCCTTCGCTGCGCAGGCCGCCCCCGTTGACGAGCGGGGTCCCAGCCTGGCGCTTTCCGGCTGGGCGGTGAGACCCGCGTACGCAACGGGGGCCCGTGAAGCTCAGTACGTCTTCGTCAACGGGCGTTTCGTGCGCGACCGCGTGCTCAACCATGCGCTGCGTGAGGCGTATCGCGACGTGTTGCATCACGACCGGCAACCGGCATACGCGCTGTGGCTCGACATCGATCCGCGGCTGGTCGACGTCAATGTCCATCCGACCAAGAGCGAGGTGCGTTTCCGCGACAGCGGCGCCGTGCACCAGTTCGTTCGGCGCTCGGTGGAAAAAGCGCTGGCGGCAACCGCTTCCGAGCAACCTGCGGTCTCGGCTGCTGAGCGGCTGGGCGTCGCCGCGGCTCGCGTTCCGCCCATCCCGGCGTCTTCGGATGCTCGCACAACCTTGGCTGCGACAGCCGAACAAGCCGCCATCGCGCTGCACGCCGGCGAACCCGCTGCCTTCTACGAGCGTCTCTTCGGCGCGCGCGCGCCCTCTGGCGCAGGACCTGACCTGCCCAACGACGACGCCCATCCGCTGGGCTTCGCGCTCGCGCAGCTGCACGGCGTCTACATCCTTGCGCAGAACCGGGACGGCTTGGTGCTAATCGACATGCATGCAGCGCACGAGCGCATTCTCTACGAGCGGCTCAAGGCGGCGCTCGATCGCGCGCTGCCGATGCAACCCATGCTCGTTCCGGTGACTTTCGCTTCCGATCCCCTCGATGTCGCCACTGCGGAAGAAAACGCGGGGACGCTGGCCGACCTTGGCTTCTCGCTCTCGCCGCTGGGACCTTCCACGCTCGCAGTGCGTGCCGTGCCCGCTCTGCTCGCCGACGCGGATGCGGCGGCGCTCGCCCGCGCCGTGCTTTCGGACCTTCGCGAGTACGGCGGCAGCCGCGTGCTGACCGGGCAGCGCGACGAGCTGCTGTCGACCATGGCGTGCCACGGAGCGGTGCGCGCGCACCGCAGCCTCACCATTCCCGAAATGAACGCGTTATTGCGCGAGATGGAAGCGACCGAACGCGCCGGCCAGTGCAATCACGGCCGCCCGACGTGGTACCAGTTGACCCTGTCCGATCTAGATCGATTGTTCATGCGGGGCCGGTGAATCCGCGCGTCGTCCTGCTCATGGGCCCGACCGCGTCGGGCAAGAGCGAAGTCGCTCTCGAGTTGGCGCGGCGATTGCCGCTGGAGATCGTCAGCGTCGACTCCGCCCAGGTCTATCGCGGCATGGACATCGGCACGGCGAAGCCGGATGCGGAGACGCGCGAGCGCATACCGCACCACCTGATCGACTTGATCGATCCAGACGAGGCGTACTCCGCTGCCCGCTTTCGCGCCGACGCGCTCGCCGCGATCGCCGCGATCCATGCCCGTGGACGCATCGCCCTGCTGGTCGGGGGCACCATGCTCTATTTCAAGGCGTTGTGCGAGGGGCTCTCCGCGCTGCCGGGCGCCGACCCCGCCGTACGCGCACGGATCGATGCGCGCGCAGCGGTGGAGGGCTGGCCGGCACTGCACGCCGAGCTTGCGCGCATCGATCCGGCGACCGCCGCGCGGCTCAAGTCTACCGACGCCCAGCGCATACAGCGCGCGCTCGAGGTCTACGAGCTGTCGGGCAGGCCTCTCTCCGCGCTGCAGGGAGCGCGAGAGGCGAGCGGCGTGGCAGACTACTTGGCGTTCGCGCTGGTGCCCACCGACCGCACCGAGCTGCACCGGCGTATCGCCCAGCGATTCGACGCGATGCTCGCCGCCGGGATTGTCGACGAGGTGCGCGGCCTGCGGGAGCGTTACGCGCTTCGTGCGGACATGCCGTCGATGCGCTGTGTAGGATATCGCCAGGTGTTGCAGTATCTCGACGGCGACGGCGATCGCCAGACCCTGCGCGCGCGAGGCATCGCGGCCACGCGCCAGCTCGCCAAGCGGCAACTGACGTGGCTGCGCTCGATGGACGCCGAAACGTTCGAAGGCAGCATGGTTAATGTCGCACGAGAAATCGCGCTGCGCGTCGGGCGCGCTGGCACGCGTGATGCTGCTGTGCAATAATTCATCTTCTTTGCAACGTTACGCACGCCGCGAGCAATGGCTGCCCGCACGCTCTACGACAAATTGTGGGACAGTCACGTCGTTCGCACCGAGAGCGACGGCACGACGCTGCTCTACATCGATCGCCATCTCGTCCACGAAGTGACGAGCCCGCAGGCCTTCGAGGGACTGAAACTCGCAGGCAGGAAACCGTGGCGCGTCGATTCAATCGTCGCCACCGCCGATCACAACACGCCGACGCAGCACTGGGATCGCGGCATCGACGATCCGACCTCGCGCGTTCAGGTCGATGCGCTCGACCGCAACATCCGCGAGTACGGAGCCAAGGCGTATTTCCCGTTCCGCGACGCGCGCCAGGGCATCGTCCACGTCATCGGTCCGGAGAGCGGTGCCACGCTGCCGGGGATGACCGTGGTCTGCGGCGACTCGCACACCAGCACCCACGGAGCGTTCGGCTGCCTCGCGTTCGGCATCGGCACCTCGGAAGTCGAACATGTGCTGGCGACGCAATGCCTCGTGAGCAAGAAGGCCAAGTCGATGCGCATCGACATCGACGGGGCGCTGCCTTTCGGATGCACGGCCAAGGACATCGTGCTGGCGATCATCGGCAAGATCGGCACTGCCGGTGGCACGGGGTTCGCCCTCGAGTTCGCCGGCGCGACCATCCGCGCGCTGTCGATGGAAGGGCGGATGACAGTGTGCAACATGGCGATCGAGGCCGGCGCGCGAGCAGGCATGATCGCCGTCGATGACACCACGATCGAGTACCTCAAAGGGCGCGCCTTCGCCCCCAAGGGTGAGGT
Organism: Casimicrobiaceae bacterium; assembly: GCA_035623155.1. Classification (GTDB taxonomy): domain Bacteria; phylum Pseudomonadota; class Gammaproteobacteria; order Burkholderiales; family Casimicrobiaceae; genus PALSA-1003. Next base: position 22,986 of record DASPTZ010000122.1, read on the forward strand.
GTGGGATCGCGCCGTAGTCTACTGGCGAACGCTCAAGTCGGATCCGGAAGCGAAGTTCGATCGCACCGTCGCAATCGATGCAGGGAACATCGCTCCGCAGGTGACTTGGGGCACGTCGCCGGAAATGGTGACCAACATCGAAGGTCGGGTCCCCGACCCGGAGCGCGAGAAGGACCCCATTGTGCGCGAGGGCATCGAGCGCGCGCTCGCCTACATGGACCTCAAGCCGAACACGGCGATGACCGACATTCGCATCGACAAGGTATTCATCGGCTCGTGCACCAACTCGCGCATCGAGGATCTGCGTGCCGCCGCTGCGGTCGTCCAGGGCCGGCGCAAAGCCGACAACGTGAAGCTGGCGCTGGTCGTCCCCGGCTCGGGGCTGGTCAAGTCGCAAGCCGAGCGCGAGGGTCTGGACCGGATCTTCACCGCGGCCGGCTTCGAATGGAGGCAGCCAGGCTGTTCCATGTGCCTGGGAATGAACGATGACCGGCTCGGTCCGGGAGAGCGCTGTGCATCGACTTCGAACCGCAACTTCGAAGGTCGCCAGGGTCCCGGTGGACGAACGCATCTGGTCAGTCCCGCGATGGCGGCTGCTGCAGCCATCGCAGGGCACTTCGTCGACGTGCGTCGACTCGGTCGTTAGAAGCGGCGAACTCGTGCAGCCGTTTCGCATCCTCACGGGACTGGTGGCGCCGCTCGACCGCGCCAACGTCGACACGGACTCCATCATTCCCAAGCAGTTCCTGAAGTCGATAAATCGTTCCGGCTTCGGCCCGAACCTGTTCGACGCCTGGCGTTACCTCGACCGGCGCGAGCCGGGCGTGGACAACGCCGCTCGCCGGCTCAACCCGGATTTCGTCCTCAACGAACCCCGTTACAAGGGAGCGCAGATCCTGCTGGCAGGTCGCAACTTCGGCTGCGGCAGCTCTCGCGAGCACGCGCCCTGGGCACTCCTCGATTACGGGTTTCGCGCCATCGTGGCGCCGTCATTTGCCGATATCTTCTTCAACAACTGCCTGAAAAACGGATTGTTGCCGATCGTGCTCTCCGCGCACGAAGTCGAGCGCCTGTTCCACGAAACCGCAGCGTTTCCCGGGTTCAGGCTGACCATCGACCTGGAGCGGCAGACGGTGGCGACCACCGACGGCGCGACGGTCTTCGGCTTCGAAATCGAGCCGTTTCGCAAGCACTGCCTGCTCAACGGCCTCGACGAAATCGCACTGACGCTGGCCCACGCCGACGAGATCCGCGCGTTCGAGGCAAAGCGCAAGACCGAGCAGCCGTGGCTCTTCTAACAAGCATCGTGAATGTGAATGACAGCGCCGCGCCCTCACCCCCGTCCCCTCTCCCGCAAGCGGGCGAGGGGAGGTTCGTGGTGCAAATGGGCTGGCACCCATTTGCACGAAGCTCGGTAACGGAACCGCCGCACGAAGGGACACCAGAGCGCCGACAACCACCAGGACGAGGCGGTCTCTGTGTCGCCGCGTCCAGTCACGAGGACCGCCGATGAAAGTTGCGGTCCTTCCCGGTGATGGCATCGGCCCGGAAATCATCGCCGAGGCGCTCAAGATCCTCGAGCGGCTGCGCCGCGACGGCGAGCCGATCGAAACCGAAGTCGCCGCTATCGGCGGAGCGGGATACGACGCGGCGAAGCAGCCGCTCCCGGAGGCGACGCTAAGGCTTGCGCGGAGCGCGGATGCCGTGCTTCTCGGCGCTGTCGGCGGGCCGCGCTACGACACGCTTCCGCGCGAGCTCAGGCCCGAGCAGGCGATTCTGGGGTTGCGCAAAGCGCTTGGGTTGTTCGCCAACTTGCGCCCGGCGCTGCTCTATCCGGAGCTCTCCGCCGCCTCCACGCTCAAGCCGGAAGTGGTCGCGGGGCTCGACCTGATGATTGTTCGCGAGCTGACCGGCGACATCTATTTCGGCCAGCCGCGCGGTCGCCGCCGCAACGCCAGCGGCGAGGCCGAGGGCTACGACACCATGCTCTACAGCAGCTCGGAGATACGCCGCATCGCCCGGGTCGCCTTCGACATCGCGCGCGAGCGCGACCGCAAGCTGTGTTCCGTCGACAAGGCCAATGTGCTCGACACTTCGATCCTGTGGCGCGAGGAAGTGAGCGCTGTAGCGAAGGACTACCCGGACGTCCAACTCTCGCACATGTACGTGGATAATGCGGCGATGCAGCTCGTGCGCAACCCCAAGCAATTCGACGTGATCGTGACCGGCAACCTCTTCGGCGACATTCTCTCCGACGAAGCGTCGATGCTCGCCGGATCGATCGGGATGCTGCCTTCGGCGTCGCTCGACGCGAGCAACAAGGGGCTCTATGAGCCGATCCACGGCTCCGCGCCGGACATCGCCGGTCAAGGAAAGGCCAACCCGCTGGCGACGATACTGTCGCTGGCGATGATGTTCCGCTACACCTTCGCTCGCGCCGATATCGCTGATCCGATCGAGAGAGCGGTGCGCAAGGTCCTGGCTCGCGGACTGCGCACGGCGGATATTGCCGCCGCGGGAGAGCGCTACGTCGGCACGCGTGAAATGGGCGACGCCGTGCTCGCTTCGCTATGAGCGTCGTCGGGCACCCGATCGTGGTTCGTCGCGCCGAGCCTGGCGACGCCGAAGCGCTCCATTCGATCTTCTGCGCACCGAAGGCGATGGCCGGCACGCTGCAGATTCCCTATCCTTCGGTCGAGAAATGGCGCAAGAGGCTAGCTGAATTCCCGCCCGACGATCATCTGCTGGTAGCGACCATCGCCGGCGAGGTCGTCGGAAACCTCGGACTTCACGTGCCGAAGTCGCCACGACGGCGGCATGTGGGCGATGTCGGAATGGCCGTGCGCGACGACCGGCAGAGGCGCGGCGTCGGCAGTGCATTGATGACCGCCGCGATAGAGCTTGCCGATCGCTGGCTCAACCTGCAGCGGCTCGAGCTTTCGGTGTACACGGACAACCTTGCCGCGATGGCGCTCTACCGCAAATTCGGCTTCACCATCGAGGGAACCTGTCGCGCCTACGCATTCCGCGACGGGCAGTATGTGGATGCGTACCTGATGGCGCGGCTCAATCCCGCATTCCAGGCGCCGACCTCGCAGTGAGGCATTGGTGATTGGCGAGCCGCGGGATACGATACTATTGAAGGTGCCTAACAGGAACGGGGAAACGGAAATGATGCGCGTGGGCTTTGTCGGGTGGCGGGGAATGGTCGGGTCGGTGCTCATGGAACGCATGCTCAAGGAAGGCGACTTCGACCTGATTGAGCCGGTGTTCTTCTCGACATCGAGCGTCGGAGGCAAGGGGCCGGCGATCGGCAAGCCGACGCCGCCACTGCGCGACGCCGGTGATGTGAGCGCTTTCGATGGACTCGACGCCATCATCAGCTGCCAGGGCGGCGACTGGACCAAGCCCATGTACCGGAAGCTGCGCGACCGCGGCTGGTCCGGTTATTTCATCGACGCTGCATCGACGCTGCGCATGGCCGACGACGCGGTCATCGTCCTCGATCCGGTGAACAGGCAAGTGATCGACGACGCGCTCAAGCGCGGCGTGAAGAACTACATTGGCGGCAACTGCACGGTATCGCTCATGATGATGGCGGTGGCAGGGTTGCTGCAGCGCGACCTCGTCGAGTGGATGACCTGCATGACCTATCAGTCCGCTTCCGGTGCGGGCGCCCAGAACATGCGCGAGCTGCTCCAGCAGATGGGCGAGGCGCACCTCGCGGCGAAGGACCTCCTCGACGATCCTGCTTCGTCGATCCTCGACATCGACCGCGAAGTGGCTGGCATCCTGCGCGACGATCGCTTTCCAACGGAGCATTTCGGCGTGCCGCTCGCGGGCAGCCTGATTCCGTGGATCGCCGAGGACCTGGGCAACGGCGTGAGCCGCGAGGAGTGGAAGGGCGGCGCCGAAACCAACAAGATCCTGGGCCGTATCAAGAATCCGATTCCGGTGGAGTCGATTTGCGTGCGGGTAGGCGCGATGCGCTGCCACAGCCAGGCGCTGACGATCAGGCTCAAGCGCGACCTGCCGCTGGCCGAGATCGAGGCAATCATCGCCGGCGCCAACGAATGGGTGCGCGTGATTCCCAACACGCGAGAGGCGAGCATGCGCGAGCTCACTCCGGCGGCCGTGACCGGCAACTTGGAAATCCCCATCGGGCGCTTGCGCAAGCTTTCGATGGGCGGAACCTTTCTGGGAGCTTTCACGGTTGGGGATCAATTGCTCTGGGGCGCCGCGGAGCCGCTTCGCCGCATGCTGCGCATCCTCCTCGTGCACGAACCTGCATTGAGCCTCTTATGACAGGGGCACCGGCGGGAGGGCGGCAGCAGGGCTCTTTTGTCCGGTTTTATGCTTGGGCGGCAGCCGAAGGCGAGCATGGCGCCCTCCGCTGCGATGCGCTTACAACAGGCCGCTGCTGGCGCAGCATGAGGGCGCATTACACAACCGGTTGTGCTTCGGGAGTCCTGCAAGCCCAACAATTGGGGCCCAGCTCGGCGCAACGCCACTAGGAAGCCAGGGGAGGGATGCCGCCTTTTCGGCCTGAAAAATCTTGCTAATACCGAGGTTTAGCTTGCAGCCCTAACTCCATGATGTTAACTTAGCTTAGCTCATCAGCCCTCTGAGGTCGGCATGCGAGCAAAACCTTTGGTTACCTGTGGCCTGTTGGCGGGTGTTTTGACGCTGCCCGTTCCGGCGCTTGCACTGGGGCTGGGCAAGCTCACCGTAAACTCCGGACTCGGACAACCGCTGTCCGCTCAGATCGAACTCACCGCTGCAACAAGAGACGAACTCGATTCGCTGCGCGCGAGGATCGCCGACGTTTCCGTCTACCGCGACAACAACGTTCAGTTCCCGAGCGTGCTTACGCGCGCGCGAGTGGTGCTCGAACAGGCGCCGAACGGCCCTTCGTACCTGAGAGTCACGACGCTGCAGCCGGTCAACGATCCGTTCCTCGACATGATCGTCGAATTGACTTGGGCGACGGGGCGGGTGATCCGCGACTACACGTTCCTGCTCGATCCTCCGGGCGCCACAGAGGTGCAAGCCGTCGAGCCGTCGCCGCCGATCGTTGCACAGGCGACCCCCTCGCGCGAGTCGCGTACGGCGAGGCGCGGTAGCGCAGCCGCTCCCGCGGCCGAAAGGCCGAGCGTAGCCGGCAGCAGTGAACCGTACACCGTGCAGCGCGGCGACACGCTGTCGAAGATCGCCAAGGAGTACAAGCCGGAGACCGTGAGCCTCGAGCAGATGCTCGTTGCATTGTTCCGCAACAACGAAAGCGCGTTCGACGGCAAGAACATGAATCGCCTTCGTGCCGGGCAGATACTCAACATCCCGCCGGCGGACCAGGCCGCATCGGTCACGCAGGCGGAAGCTGTGCAGGCGGTCAAAGTGCAGGCCGCCGACTGGCGCGCCTACCGCGACCGCGTCGCAGCCGCTGCTCCGTCGACCGATACGACCGCTGCGCGACAATCGGCAGGCGGCAAGATCGGGACGGTCGTCGAGGATCAGGCGGCCGCTACGCAGGCCGGCAAGGATCAGCTTCGCGTGTCGCGCGAAGCGGGCAAGGGGGCGGGTGCCGGTGCCGGACAGGCGGAGGACATCGCAGCCAAGGATAAAGCGCTGCGCGAGGCCAACGCTCGGGTCGCCGAGTTGGAAAAGACGGTCAAGGACCTGCAGCGAGCGGCGGAGTTGAGGAACCAGACGCTGGCCGAGCTGCAGGCCCGCGCCGAAACATCGAAGGGCCAAGCGCCTGAAGCGCCAAAGGTTGCCGCCGCACCCGCGCAGCCCGTTGCTCAGCCCACGCAGGCTCAGCCCGCGCAGGCTGCGCCATCCCCAGCGCCAGCCCCGGCCCCTGCGCCGGCGCCCGAAGCGAAGGCCCCGGAAACGAAAGCCCCGGAGACGAAGGCCCCCGAAGCCAAGGCACCGGAGGCGCCTGCGCCCAAGGTCGAAGCGCCAGCGCCCAAGATCGAGCCGGCTCCCGCACCAGCGCCCGTCAAGGCCGCGACGAAGAAGCCTGAGCCTTCGTTCCTCGACGATCTGCTCGGCAACACGCCGACGTGGGCGGTGGGCGGCGGGGCGCTGGTCATCCTGGCAGGAATAGCCGGCATCATCGCTGCGCGCCGGCGGAAGACCACCAAGTTCGAGGACAGCATCATCTCGGGAACCGACATCAAGACGAACACGGTGTTCGGTTCGACGGGCGGAGGGGTCGTCAACACCGGTGACAACTCGCTTGCCAGCGACTTCAGCCGCGAGGGCCTGGGCAGCATCGACACCGACGAGGTCGACCCGATCGCGGAGGCGGAGGTCTATCTCGCCTACGGCCGCGATGCGCAGGCCGAGGAGATTCTGAAGGACGCTCTGAAGAAGGATTCGCAGCGACAGGAGATTTACCTCAAGCTGCTGGAAATCCACGCTCAGCACAACAAGCCTTCGGCGTTCGAGACGGTCGCGAGCGAGCTGTATTCGGTGTCCGGCGGCCAGGGCGAGGTGTGGCAGAAGGCCATGGCTCTGGGGCGGCAGCTCGACCCGAGCAACCCGCTGTTCGCCGAAGCAGGTGGCGCCACGGCGCAGGCCGCAGCAGGAGCGCCGTCCGCACAAGAGGCGGCTGCAACTTCCGACACCCAAGTGTTTTCGGTGCCCCCGGAGCTCAAGCCCGAACCGCAAACGGCTTCGGCGCTTGATTTCAGCCTCGACGAGGAGATCTCGCTGTCGCCAACCTCGGGAGCTGCCGAGGCCAAGACGCCGGCAGCGATCCTTGCTGGTGCTGAGGAGCAGGTCGCCAAGTCCAGCCGCAGCGCGGGAGAAGCCGTAAAGAGCGCGGCGGCAGCCGCTGTCGCTGGCGCCGCGGCCCTGGCCAAGGGCACTGAAGAGCCTGCGCCCGTCCGGGAGGCTGTTTCTTTCGAGCCCGAATCGGTACCCAAGTTCGATCTCGACTTCCAGCTCGAAGAGCCGCAGATGCCACTCCCTCCGACCGCGAAAGCAGCCCCGGCGCCGAAGAAGCCGGAGCCGGAGCCCGCGATGGCGGTGGAAGGTGACAGCGTTCCAGCACCGCAGCTCGCCCGGCCGGCGGCTGCCATCGCGCTCGACAAGCTCGACCTCGCCTTCGATCCGCAACGCTCGACTTTCGAAGACCCCACTCCGTCGGTGCTCGATGGTCAGTGGCACGACGCTGCGACCAAGCTCGACCTCGCCAAGGCGTATCAGGAAATGGGCGACGTGGAAGGCGCACGCGAGATCCTGCAGGAAGTCCTCCACGAAGGCGACGACCAGCAGAAAGCCGAAGCCAAGGCATTGCTCGCCAAGCTCGCATAGAGCGGTCTCTGGCTCCATTCGCGGCGGCCCGCATGGGCCGCCGTTTGTTTTGGCAGCAACGGCGCGCAGCATGGCTTTCGCGCGCATGCTCTTACGCTGGGAACCGGACGCAGAGGCAGAATGCTCGATGCGTATCGCGCTAGGTCTCGAATTCGACGGCACGCCCTTCCACGGCTGGCAATCGCAGGCCGACGGCGGTGGCGCGCAGGATGTACTGGAGCGCGCGCTCTCCGCGATCGCCGGCACGAGCGTCGCCGCGACCGCTGCCGGCCGCACCGACGCGGGCGTGCACGCGACGCTGCAGGTCGTGCATTTCGACACCGAGGCGAACCGTCCGGAAACCGCCTGGGTGCGAGGAGCCAACTCGCTGTTGCCACCGGCGATGGCGGTACGCTGGGCAGTGGCGGTGCCTTCCGAATTCCACGCCCGCTTCTCGGCGACCGGAAGGCATTACACCTATCTGCTTCTCGACCAACCGGTGCGCCCAGCGCTGCTTGCCTCGCGCGTGGGCTGGTACCATCGCCCTCTCGCGCTTGGGGTCATGCTCGAGGCGGCCCAAGCGCTGCTGGGGTTGCATGACTTCTCGGCGTTTCGCGCCGCCGAGTGTCAGGCGAGGACGCCGCTGAAGACGCTCGACCAACTGGACATCGCGCGCGAGGGAGACATGATTCGCTTCGACCTGCACGCCGACGCCTTCTTGCAGCACATGGTGCGCAACATCGTCGGCACCCTGGTCTACGTGGGCAATGGACGGCATCCGCCGAGTTGGGTCGCCGAAGTGCTCGCGAGCCGCGACCGGTCGCGAGCGGCGCCTACATTCGCGGCGGCGGGTCTGTATCTGACCGGCATCGACTATGCGCAGAGGTGGAATTTGCCCTCGACGCGCGAGCCGGTGATCATTCTCCGGCAGTGACATGCGCACCCGCGTCAAGATCTGCGGCATCACGCGCGTGGAGGACGGCGTTGCCGCCGCGCGCGCCGGCGCCGACGCCATCGGGCTCAACTTCTGGAGCGGCACGCCACGCTGCGTAGGCTTCGAGCAGGCGCGGTCGATTGTCGCGGCACTGCCGGCCTTCGTGAGCGTGGTCGGCTTGTTCGTCGATCCGACGCCGGAAGCGGTGCGTGCAGCGCTCGCCGAAGTTCCGCTGGATCTGTTGCAGTTCCACGGCGAGGAGCGCCCCGAGTTCTGCTCCAGTTTCGGCCGGCCCTATGTCAAAGCGGTCCCGGTCAAGCCGGGTGTCGATTTGCTACAATACGCGGCCTCGTATGCCGACGCGCGTGGGTTGCTGCTCGATGCCTTTCAGCCGGGCGGGCTTCCGGGCGGGACCGGCACCACCTTCGACTGGAACCAAATCCCCGACAGGTTGCCGCGCCCGCTGATCTTGTCCGGAGGCCTCACCCCGCAGAATGTGGCTGCCGCGATCCGCTCGGTGCGACCGTGGGGGGTCGATGTCTCGAGCGGCGTCGAGGTGACAGGCACCGACGGCAGGCCTAAAAAGGGCATCAAGAGCCCGCCCAAGATCACCGCGTTCATCCGCGAGGTGCGCAATGCAGATGGTTGAGCTTCCAGACGCCCGCGGCCATTTCGGCGCCTACGGTGGCGTGTTCGTCGCCGAGACCCTGATCCACGCGCTCGACGAATTGCGCGAGGCGTACGAACGCTACCGGCGCGACCCTGATTTTCTGGCGGAGCTCGATCGCGAGCTCGAGCATTACGTCGGAAGGCCGAGTCCGATCTACCACGCCAAGCGCTGGTCGGAGAAGCTGGGCGGCGCGCAGATCTACTTGAAGCGCGAAGACTTGAATCACACTGGTGCTCACAAGATCAACAACTGCATCGGCCAGGCGCTGCTCGCCAAGCGACTCAGCAAGCCACGCGTGATCGCGGAGACCGGGGCCGGCCAGCATGGCGTTGCCACGGCGACCGTTGCCGCTCGCTTCGGCATGGGCTGCGTCGTTTACATGGGGTCGGAGGACATCAAGCGCCAGGCGCAGAACGTCTTTCGCATGAAGCTCCTCGGTGCCGAAGTGGTGCCGGTGGAGTCCGGATCGAAGACGCTTAAGGACGCGCTCAACGAAGCGATGCGCGACTGGGTGACCAATGTCGAGAACACCTTCTACATCATCGGCTCGGTCGCCGGGCCGCATCCTTATCCGATGATGGTGCGCGATTTCCAGACAGTGATCGGCAAGGAGTGCCTGTGGCAGATGCCTGAGCTCGCAGGACGCCAGCCGGACATGGTGATCGCCTGTGTCGGCGGCGGTTCCAATGCGATGGGCATCTTCCATCCGTACATCCGCCACGAGAACGTGAAGCTGATCGGCGTCGAGGCGGGTGGCGAGGGCATTGCCACCGGCCGCCATGCGGCCTCGCTCACCGCCGGGAAGCCCGGCGTGCTGCACGGCAACCGCACGTATCTGCTGCAGGACGCGAACGGGCAGATCATCGAGACGCACTCGGTATCGGCGGGACTCGATTATCCGGGCGTGGGGCCCGAGCATGCCTGGCTCAAGGACAGCGGTCGCGCGCAGTACGTGACGGTAACCGACGACGAGGCGCTCGCCGCGTTCGGAGACTGCTGCCGCATCGAGGGCATCATCCCCGCGCTCGAGGCCGCCCATGCGCTCGCCTACGCGGCGAAGCTTGCGCCGACGCTCTCGCGCGACAAGCTGCTTCTGGTCAATCTCTCCGGCCGCGGCGACAAGGACATGAACACCGTCGCCGAGCGCGCGGGCAAGAAGTTCTATTGCAGGCCGGAGTGCGACCCTCAATGGCGAATGAGATCTTGAACGGCGGCCGTCTCGCGCCCGCTTCGGGTTCGTTGCTTTGAACCGCATCGACACGACTTTCGCCATGGTGCGCAGCAAGGGGCGCACGGCGCTGATTCCCTACGTCACCGCCGGCGACCCGGCGCCCGAGACCACGTTGCCGGTGATGCAGGCGCTCGTCGCGGCGGGCGCCGACGTGATCGAGCTCGGCGTGCCGTTCTCCGACCCGATGGCCGATGGGCCGGTGGTCCAGCGCGCATCGGAACGCGCGCTTGCGCACGGCGTCGGGCTTGCCGATGTGCTAGCGATCGTCGCCCGTTTCCGCCAGCGCGATGCCTCGACTCCCGTCGTGCTCATGGGTTATGCCAACCCGATCGAGGCGATGGGGCTCCAGATGTTCGCCGACGGCGCGGCCGCAGCAGGCGTCGACGGTGTGATCGTGGTCGACTGTCCGCCCGAGGAAGCAGGCGAGCTCGCCCGACTGCTCGACGCGCGCGGTCTCGCCTTGATCTTTCTGCTGGCCCCGACAACGCCGGAAGCGCGGATGGCGAGCGTTGCGCGCCTCGCGCGCGGCTACGTTTACTATGTCTCGCTAAAGGGCGTCACCGGTGCGGGGCATCTCGACACCGCCGACGTGATCGCGCATCTTGCCACGATCCGCCGTCACGTCTCGTTGCCAGTGGGTGTCGGATTCGGCATTCGCGACGCGGCGAGCGCGCAGGCGATCGCCGCGCACGCCGACGCGGTCGTGATCGGCAGCCGGATCATCCAGGAAATCGAAGCCGGACCGGCCGATTCCGCCGCCGCGCGCGCCGGAGCCTGGCTCGCTACAATACGCAGCGCCGTCGACACCGTCGCCAAGAGAGCGGCGTAGTCACCACGGCCACCGAGTGCATGAGACGACGCCCCCACCCCTTTCCCCTCTCCCGCAAGGGGCGCGGGGAGTTGGAATGATGCGAGCGGCCTGTAGCCGTTCGCATGGGAAGGATCGATGAGCTGGTTGCAAAAGCTGTTGCCGCCGCGCATCAAGGCCACTCCGGGCACGGTCAAGAAAGCGATCCCGGAAGGCCTGTGGATCAAGTGTCCCTCGTGCGAGGCCGTGCTCTATCGTACCGACCTCGAAAAGAACCTCAACGTCTGTCCCAAGTGCAACCATCACGGCCGCGTCTCCGCGCGCGAGCGCGTCGACCAGTTGCTCGACGCGGAGGCGAGGTATGAGATCGGCTCCGAGGTACTTCCGGTCGACTCTCTCAAGTTCAAGGACACGAAGAAGTATCCCGAGCGGCTGGCGGCAGCGCTGGAGGAAACGGGCGAGACCGACGCGCTCATTGTCATCCAGGGCAGCATCAAGTCGGTGCCGCTGGTGGTCGCCGCCTTCGAGTTCGAATTCATGGGCGGGTCGATGGGCTCGGTCGTGGGCGAGCGCTTCGTGCGGGGCGTGCGTGTCGCTTTCGAGAACCGCGTCCCGTTCGTCTGCATCACCGCGAGCGGCGGTGCACGCATGCAGGAGGGCATCAATTCGCTCGTGCAGATGACCAAGACGACCGCCGTGCTGCAGGAGCTGTCCAAGGCGCGGCTGCCGTTCGTGTCGATTCTTACCGATCCGACGATGGGTGGCGTGTCGGCGAGCTTCGCCATGATCGGCGACATCGTCATTGCCGAGCCGGGGGCGCTGATCGGTTTCGCTGGGCCGCGCGTGATCGAGCAGACGGTGCGCGAAAAGCTTCCCGAGGGCTTCCAGCGCGCCGAATTCCTGCTGGAAAAGGGCGCGATCGACATGATCGTCGACCGCCGGCAACTGAGGGACGAATTGCCTCGGCTGCTGACCATGCTCCAGCGCCAGCCGCTGCCGGCGGCCTGAGTTTTCTCTGCCGCGGCTTCGTCGAGCGGCGCCTTCCCGTGAGCCTGCCACAATCGCTTTCGGCGTGGCTCGCGTATCTCGAGACGCTGCACCCGAAGACGATCGCGCTGGGACTCGAACGCGTGAGCGCGGTCTTCGAGAGGCTCAAGATCGGGTTTTCGTGCCCCGTGATCACCGTGGCGGGCACCAACGGGAAGGGCTCGACCTGCGCGCTGACCGAGCGGATGCTGGCGCTCGCTGGCTACCGTGTCGCGCTGTACACCTCGCCTCATCTGATGCGCTACAACGAGCGCGTGCGCATCGCCGGCGCCGAGGCCGAAGATGCCGCACTGTGCGAAGCATTCGCGGCAGTCGAAGCGGTGCGTCAGGACATCGCGCTTACCTACTTCGAATTCGGGACGCTGGCTGCGCTATGGCTTTTCGCCCGCGAGCGCCTCGACGCGCTGGTGCTCGAGGTGGGCTTGGGCGGAAGGCTCGACGCCGTGAACATCGTCGATCCCGACGTGGCCGTGGTGACCACGGTCGCGATCGATCACGTCGATTATCTCGGCGCGTCGCGCGAGGCGATCGGCCGCGAGAAGGCGGGCATCTTCCGCCTCGGGCGCGCCGCGATCTGCGCCGATCGCGATCCACCGCAAACGCTGGTCGATCACGCCGCGGCGATCGGCGCGATGCTGATGCGACTTGGCGTCGACTACGATTTCGCGGTCCAGGGCAGCCAGTGGAGCTATCGCGGTCCGGGGGGCGCTCGACATGGCTTGCCGCATCCTGCGCTTCGCGGCGTGCATCAAGTCGCCAACGCCGCGACTGCGCTTGCGGCGCTCGATACGCTGCGCGTGCGACTTCCGGTTCCCATAGGAGCGGTGCGCGATGCGCTGGTATCCATCGAGCTGCGTGGCCGATTCCAGGTTCTTCCCGGCCGGCCTATTCGCGTGCTCGACGTAGCGCACAATCTGCAGGCTGCGCGAGCGTTTGCAGACAATCTGGTCGCGATGGGTTATCAGCCCGAGACCTGGGCGGTGTTCGGCATCATGAACGACAAGGACATCGACGGCGTGATCGCTGCGGTGAAGCCGTGCGTCGATCACTGGAGAGTGGCGACGCTGCCGCCGCCGCGCGGATCGAGGGCGGCGGAACTTCGCGCGCGGCTCGAGGCAGCCGGCGTGGCGGGGATGGCGATTCGCGATTTCGACGATGCGGCGGCGGCGTACGACGCGGCCTGCGGAGAGGCGAAGGAAACTGATAGAATTATTGTTTTCGGCTCGTTTCTCACCGTAGCGGCTGCGCTCGCGTCAGCGCGGACCCGCTCCACTTGAATCGATTCACATGGCGACGCGTCCCGACCCTCCCGAACCCGCGGTCGACGAGCTCAAGCGCCGTGCCCGCCGCCGTCTCATCGGCGCCATCGTGCTGGCGCTCGCGGTAGCGGTGATCCTGCCCATGCTCTTGGAGAGCAATCCCAAGCCTTTCGGCGACGACGTATCGGTGAAGATTCCGCCGATCGACTCGGGCAAGTTCGTCACCCCTTTGTCGCCGGAGAACGGCCCGGCCCCAGCGGTTGCGCCGGGGAAAGGATCGCCGAGCCAGACTTCGGCGAATGACGCGGGCGATGCTCAGCGCCGCCCTTCCGAGCAAAGTGCGCCGCCTCCACCGGCAGCGGCTACTCCACAGCCCGCCGCAACCCCACCTGCGGAAACGACGGCACCTGCCAAGACCGCGGACGCAACCTCTTCGGCGAAGGCAGCTCCGACGGGCGCAGGTTTCGTGGTGCAGGTCGGTGCCTACGCCGATGCGCAGGCGGCTGCTGATGTCGCGGCCAAGCTCGTGAGCGCAGGCTTTCCCGCGTACACCGAGGCGTCTGCTGCAAGCCCGAGCGGCGACCAGCGCGTGCAGCGCGTGCGCATCGGCCCCTTTGGCTCGCGCGAGGCCGCCGACGCGGCGCTCGCCAAGGTGAAGGCTGCCGGTTACGGCAGTGCAATCGTCAGCGCCAAGTGACCGCCTTTGACCTGGTCGTCATCGGCGTCATCGGCCTGTCCACACTGCTGGCATTCGTGCGCGGCTTTGTGCGCGTCGTCGTTTCCCTGGCTGCGTTGATCGTCGCCGCAGTGGCGGCGATTCACTTCTCCGAGCCGGTCGGCGCCGCGCTGCCGGAATTCGGCGGCGGGCCGGCCGCGCGCTATGCCGCGGCGTTCGCGCTGATCGCCATTGCGGTGCTCGTCGTCGGCGCAGTCGTGGGTTGGTTGCTCTCGCGCCTGGTGCGCGCGATCGGCCTGGGTTTTCTCGATCGCCTGCTCGGCGCGGTCGTCGGTGTGGCACGCGGCGTGCTTTTTGTTGTCTTAGCAGTGTTGCTGGCAGGGCTAACCGACCTCCCGCGGCAGGATTGGTGGCAGAATGCCTACCTGGCGCCGCCGCTGGTTACTGCGGCGCTGAGTCTCAAGCGCTGGCTGCCCAAGGCGTGGGCGGAGAGGCTCGATTACGGAAAAGCGGGGCGTCCCAATCCGGCGCCCAGGACAGGAGCGTAGCGAATGTGCGGCATCGTCGGCGCGGTAACGCATACGCCGGTCAACCAGCTCTTGTACGACGGGCTACTGCTCCTGCAGCACCGGGGACAGGACGCAGCCGGTATCGTGACCAGCGAAGGCGCCGTGTTCCACATGTACAAGGGCGCCGGCTATGTCCGCGATGTCTTCCGCACTCGCAACATGCGCGAGCTGCTGGGCAATGCAGGCATCGGCCACTGCCGGTATCCCACCGCGGGGTCAGCGTCCTCGGAGCTCGAGTCGCAGCCGTTCTACGTCAACTCCCCGTTCGGCATCACCCTGGCACACAACGGCAACCTGACCAACAGCGAAGCGCTCAAGCGCGAGCTATTCCAGCTCGACTTCCGGCACGTGAACACCAACTCCGACTCGGAGGTCTTGCTCAACGTGCTCGCGCTGGAGCTCGAGCGCGCGGCCCATCACGCCAGGCTCGACGCCAATGCCATCTTCACCGCTGTGGCAGCCGTCCACAAGCGCTGCCGCGGCGCGTACGCGATCGTCGCCATGATCGCGGGCTATGGGATGCTTGCCTTCCGCGATCCCTTCGGGATCCGGCCGTTGATCATAGGGGTCAACGAGTCGATGGGCGGAACCGAATACCTGGTTGCCAGCGAATCGGTGGCGCTCGAAGCGCTCGGATTCACGGTGCTGCGCGACGTCGCTCCCGGCGAGGCGATCTACGTCGACCAGGCGGGACGCTTCCACGCACGCCAGTGCGCGGAGAATCCGCAGCTCAACCCGTGCATCTTCGAATTCGTCTACCTCGCCCGCCCAGACTCGGTGATCGACGGGGCGTCGGTTTACGAGGCGAGGCTTCGCATGGGCGGCGAGCTGGCGAAAAAGATCGCGGCCATTCCGGAAGCGCGCGACATCGACGTCGTAATTCCGATTCCCGATTCGAGCCGGCCTTCCGCGCTCGAGCTAGCCAACACGCTGGGGTTGAAGTACCGGGAGGGCTTCGTCAAGAACCGCTACGTCGGGCGAACGTTCATCATGCCGGGCCAGGCGATCCGCAAGAAAAGCGTGCGGCAGAAGCTCAACCCCATGGGCATCGAGTTCAAGGGCAAGGTCGTGCTGCTCGTCGACGATTCCATCGTGCGCGGCACCACCAGCCGGGAGATCGTGTCGATGGCACGCGAGGCCGGCGCGCGCAAGGTGTATTTCGCATCGGCGAGCCCGCCGGTGCGCTATCCCAACGTCTACGGCATCGACATGCCGACGCCGCGCGAGCTGGTCGCGACCGGCCGCACGGAGGCCGAAGTCGCCAAGGAGATCGGCGCGGATCTGCTCATCTACCAGGATCTGGAGGCGCTCAAGCGCGCCGTGCGCGCCGCCAACCCCAAGCTCAAAGGGTTCGAAGCCTCGTGCTTCGACGGCTACTACGTGACCGGTGACGTCACTTCCGACTATCTGTCCCAGCTCGCGCGCGAGCGCAACGAGGCCCGAGGCGAAGTCGACGAGCCCGCCCTCGCCGCGGGCTGATACTCCCCTCACCCCGCCCCTTTCCCCGAGGGAGAGGGAGATTCGTCCAGTCGCTTCGCGACTGCTCCTTGGCCATGCATTGACGCCGCAGGCGTTTCAGCACATACTTTCGACAGCGCCGATTTGATCCGCAGGTTGCGGGGCGCTATACAAATCCAGCTGTGCGACCTGAGTGTCGCTTAGGTAGCTCGCCTAGCCAGACAGCTTAATCTGGCGAAAAGCAGCCCGAGCAGCATGGACAGTACGCATGCTGCGGAAAGTGCCTAAGAGGCGAAAGCCTCTTGAGTGATGGTCTCGGGGGACACTCGTCCCTACAGGAGACCCGTCGTTCAGCCGACGGTAGCCTAGGAGTCGGTGCGTCGCTGGCAACGGCGATGTGCTAAGCGACTCGGACAACGCAACCACACCATGTGGTGTATGCAACGCTCGCGAGAGCTTTGCATGATTCTGCCAGCAGCAAGGCGGATGAGGTGCCAGGCTGGGTGGTATGACCAACACAAGTGAATTGCTGATAAACGCCGTTATTGTTACCAGGCCCAAGCTGCTGTCAGGCCTGAACCAAAAGGTGTGTGGCCGGATATTCCGTTAGCTGGTTGGGATACGCTGACACGATGGCCACCGGCGGATAGGCAAGGTCTACTCCACTCATGTCACTCAGGAGGAACAGGGTAAACCCGTAGGTCCACCCACAGATGATTGTGGGTAGGCGGATCGCAAGAGACGCTGTGGGAAATGCGGGCAGAGGAGTGCGGAAAAAGCGAACGCCATCGTGTAATGCGGTGGATAGGGGTTTGAACGTCACCCCGCCCGAAAGGGCGCCCACTTCCGCTTGGTCTCTCGTCATCAGAGAGCGTGTAGAACCGCTTCACATCCCAGAGGGGGCGAGCAGGTCCCCCTCGGGGGATCGGCTTGTTCTTCGAAGGGATCATCAAAAGGAGACAAGCAAGTGAATACGCCGATTGCGACGTCTGCGGTCTCTGCCGCCCCGAGTGAATGGCACCAGATTGACTGGGCCAGGATCAACGGCACGGCAAAGCGGCTACAGGCGCGTATGGTGAAGGCAACACAGGCTGGCGACTGGCGCAGGGTGAAAGCTCTGCAACGGTTTCTGGCCCGCTCGTTTAGCGGCAAAGCACTCGCCGTGCGACGAGTGACCGAGAATCAGGGCAGCCGCACGCCGGGTGTGGACCAAGTAACGTGGTCCACCCCGGAGGAGAAGCGGCAAGCCATCGAGTCGCTCACGCGGCGTGGCTATCACCCACGTCCGCTGAGACGGGTGCATATCCCAAAAGCTGGGCAGCCTGAGAAACTTCGCCCGCTGGGGATTCCGACCCTGCACGATCGCGCGATGCAAGCGTTGCATTTGCTCGCGCTCGAACCGGTGTCGGAGACGCTCGCTGACCGGAACTCCTATGGGTTTCGCTCAGCGCGCTCCACCGCCGATGCCATCCGGCAGTGTCACACGATACTGTCGGGTCATGACAAGGCGCAGTGGATTCTGGAAGGTGATATCAAGGGTTGTTTCGACCATATCAGCCACGACTGGCTGCTCTCGAACGTCTGCATGGACAAAGAGATGCTCCGGAAGTGGCTGAAGGCCGGCTTTATCGAGACGGGCAAGCTCTTTCCGACGGAAGCGGGTACGCCGCAAGGCGGGATCATCTCGCCGACGTTGGCGAATATGACCTTGGATGGACTGGAGGCAGAACTCGCGACCCGATTCGGGTCGAAGGGCAGCCGCCTAGCCGGAAAGACCAAGGTCAATCTGGTGCGGTATGCAGACGATTTCGTAATCACGGGCAGCTCGAAAGAGTTGCTGGAGAACGAAGTCAAACCTCTGGTGGCGCGCTTTCTCGCCACCCGTGGCCTGGAACTCTCAGCCGAGAAGACCAGGATCAGGCATATCGCGGAAGGGTTTGATTTCCTCGGTCAGAACGTGCGGAGCTTGGGCGGCAAGATCATCGTCACGCCGTCGAAGAAGAATGTCCAAGCGTTCAAAGCCAAGGCGAAGGCGAGCTTCGAGGAGCACAGAGCCGCCAAGCAGGAGAACTTGATAGGCGTCCTGAACCCGGTCATCCGGGGCTGGGCCAACTATCACCGCTCGGCATGTGCGTCGAAGACCTACGCCTCGATTGATTCGTGGCTGTGGTGGAAGACATGGCAGTGGGCGAAACGCAGGCATCCCAATAAAAGCGCCGATTGGATCAAAGGCAAATACTTTGTGAGAACCGGTAGCCGAAGCTGGATGCTCTGTGCGGAGTTCACGGATGCAGAGGGTAAGCGGAAACGAGTAACACTTGTGAAAGCGAGCGACACACCGATCCGCAGACACACCAAGATCAAGGGCGACGCCAACCCCTTCGACCCGAAATGGGAGCCTTACTTCGAAGACCGATTGGGTCTGAAGATGCAAGGCGACATGAAGGGCAAGGCGAAGCTCTTACGGCTTTGGTGGAGCCAGAACAAGCGTTGTACACTATGTGACCAGCTGATCACCAAGGACACGGGGTGGAATATCCACCATCGCGTCCCCAAGTGTGAAGGTGGCGCCGACGGGTACTCCAACCTGGTCCTGCTGCATCCGAACTGTCACCGTCAACTGCATGCTGTTGGTTTGACGTTGGAGAGTCGGCCCATGTAGCAACGGGCTTTGTAGAGGCTTGAGCCGGGTGCGGGGAAACTCGCATGCCCGGTTCTGAGGGGGGGATGGCTCGGCAACGAGCCGTCCCTACCCGACAAAGCGAGGCTAGAGCGAAGGCCCGTTTAGCTTAAAGCTGGCGGGCCTTTTCGTTTTGGGTGTCTCATGACTCGAAAGACGGGGTTCACGACTTCGATCCTGCATGCCGATCGCTCTTCGCCGATCGAGCACGGCTCGCTGCACAAGCCGCTGCACCTCTCGGTCGCCTACGGCTATCGCGATGTGCGCGATCTCGTGGCGGTATTCCAGGGCAAGGCGCAGGGATTCGCCTACGGCAGGCAGGGCAACCCAACCTCAGCCGCGCTCGAGGAGAAGATCACCCGCATGGAGGGTGGCGTCGCCACGGCGTGCTTCGGCACGGGCATGGCGGCGATAGGCGCCATCATGCTGGCGCTGCTCAAGCAGCACGACCATGTGGTGTCCAGTGCGTTCCTGTTCGGCAACACCAACAGCCTGTTCAACACGCTGCAGGCCCACGGCAGCGCCGTGAGCTTCGTCGACGCCACCGACGTGCGCGAAGTGGAAAAGGCAATCACTCCCGCGACGCGGCTTGTGTTCGTCGAGACCATCGCCAACCCCCGCACGCAAGTCGCCGACCTCGCGCGCATCGGCAAGCTGTGCGCCGAGCGCGGCCTGGTGTACGTCGTCGACAACACCATGACTTCGCCGTACCTCTTTCTCCCGAAGCACGTCGGAGCGAGCCTCATCGTCAATGCGCTTACCAAGTACATCGGCGGGCACGGCAATGCGCTGGGCGGAAGCATCACCGAGACCGGCGCCTTCGACTGGACCAGCTATCCCAATATCTACGACGACTACAAGGGGCCCAAGCCGACGCTATGGGGCTTGACGCAGATCCGCAAGAAGGGGCTGCGCGACTGGGGCGGGACACTGTCAGCCGAGCAGGCGCATCATCTCGCGGTCGGCGCCGAGACGTTGGCGCTGCGCATGGAGCGCGCCTGTGCCAACGCGCTGGCGGTAGCGCGGTTCCTCTCGGCGAGGCCGGAGGTGCGCGCGGTGTACTACCCGGGACTGCCGTCGCATCCCCAACACCGCCTCGCCAGCGAGTTGTTCAAAGGCTACGGCGCGCTGCTCTCCTTCGAGCTCGAACCCGCGCGAGACTGCTTCGAATTCCTCAACCGCCTCGAGAACGTCGTGCTGTCGTCGAATCTGGGCGACAATCGAACGCTGGCAATTCCGGTCGCGCACACGATCTTCTACGAGATGGGGGCGGAGCGGCGCGCCAGCATGGGCATTGCCGATTCGCTGATCCGCCTCTCGGTAGGTATAGAAGATCCGGAAGACCTGATCGCCGATTTCGAGCAGGCGCTGCGTTGATCAGCAGCGCGGAGAACCGCTGCGGGGAGAGCAACTCGGGCGTCAGGAGCGTCCTGGAGCGCTCGGGCCGCGCCTACGGCTGCTGGCCAATGGTGCGCGGCACGACACCGTTGGCCGAAACCTCGAGATAGCTTGCCACTCGATACCAGTCGGCGAGCACCCAGCGCTCGCAAACGCGGCCGTCCACGGTGAGCTCGTGCCGTGCCGGCCGATGCGTGTGGCCGTGGATCAAACGCGAAACGCCGTGCTCGCGAAACTCCGCGACCACGGCGTCGGCGTTGACGTCCATGATGACTTCGGGCTTGGCGGCCGTGGCGCGACGGCTGCCGAAGCGCATCAGTCCGGCGACAATCTTGCGCACGAAATACGGCCGCGACAGGACGCGACGGCGGCGTGCCGGATCCTGCCAGTAGGCGCGAAAGCGCTGGTATTCGACATCGTCGGTGCACAGCAGGTCGCCGTGCATGAGCAGTGTGGGTGTTCCCTGGATGTCATGAACCACGCGGTCGGGCAACAGCGTCGCCCGGCACGCCCGCGCGAAACGCTCATCTAAGAGAAAGTCGCGGTTGCCGCGCTGGACATACAGCGGAACTCCCGACCCGGCGAGCTCGGCCAGCGTACGCGCGACCGCGGCGGCCAGCGGTTCGCGCAGCTGATCATCGCCGAGCCAGACGTCGAACAGGTCCCCCAGCACGTACAGGCCCGCGGCGCCGCGCGCCGGACCATCGATGAACGCATGAAACGCCGCAACGAGCGGGCGGCGCGCCGGCGACAGGTGCAGATCCGAAGCGAATAGCGTCGCCGCCATGGTGGGGCAACGATCAACCCGCCGAGGCCTGCTCCGTTACCCGCTCGATCACCACGTTCTGCGTCGGCACGTCCTGGTGGAACCCCTTGTTGCCGGTGGGCACGCGCTTGATCCTGTCGACGACCTCCGTCCCGTCAGTCACTCGGCCGAAAACGCAGTAGCCCCATCCCTTGGCGTCCGGCGCCCGATGATCGAGGAAGGCGTTGTCGGCGACGTTGATGAAGAACTGCGCCGTGGCTGAATGCGGGTCGGAGGTCCGCGCCATGGCCACCGTGTAGCGCTTGTTCTTCAGCCCGTTCGCGGCCTCGTTCTCGATGGGCGGGCGCGTCGGCTTCTGGGTGAAGTCGGGAGCAAAGCCGCCACCCTGGATCATGAAATCGTCGATAACGCGATGGAACAGCGTATTGTCGAAGTGTCCGGCTCGCACGTAGGCGAGAAAGTTGGCTACGGTCTTCGGGGCGCGCTCGGCGTCGAGCTCGATCGTAATCGGGCCGTGGCTGGTGTGCAGCGTGACGCTCATGGCCGGCCCGCTAATTCGCCACGACGGACGCGCTCTTGATGAGCACCGGCGGCTGGGGGACGTCCTTCGGGAAAGGGCCGCCGGCACCGGTCGGCGTGCCGGCGATCTTCTGCACGACGTCCATCCCCGACACCACTTTGCCAAAGACGGTATAGCCGTAGCCCTGCACCGTCGCCTCGCGGAAATTGAGGGACTTGTTGTCGGCGACGTTGATAAAGAATTGTGCGGTCGCCGAGTGCGGATCGCCGGTGCGCGCCATCGCCACGGTGCCCGGAACGTTTAGAAGCCCCGCCTTGCTGCTCATCTCCGCTTCGTTCTGCACCGGCGGACGCGTCGGCTTTTGCTGAAAGTCGGCGGTGAATCCGCCACCCTGGATCATGAACCCGGCGATGACGCGGTGAAACTGCGTGCCGTCGTATTGCTTCGCCTTCACGTAGGCGAGGAAGTTCTCCACTGTCTTCGGCGCGGAATCCGGATAGAGCTCGATGCGGATCTTGCCCGCGGTCGTGTCGAGTTCGACTTGAGGATTGGCGGCCTGCACCAGGGTGGCGACGCCGAGTGCTAACGCGGCGGCGAACGGCATGGCGAACCTGCGAAACATCAGCGACTCCTTCACGTGGTTGATAAACAACTCTGGACCGCCAGGCTGTCCGCGACGACGGCCTACTTCATCTGCGACGGCGACGGCGCCTTTGGAGCTTTCGCCGCCTTGGGCACCGGCGGCTTGGGCGCGGACGTCGAAGGCGGCACGTCGAACATCTGCCGCACCAGCGCAAGCTTCGCCTGTGCGCTCTTGTTGGTCTTGTCGAGCGAAAGCGCCCGATCGTACTCGGCGCCCGCCAGCCGCGTGTAGATGTCGCCAAGATTCTCGTGGGCGATGGCGTAATCGGGGTGCGAGGCGAGCGCGGTCTCCAGCTCCGCCTTGGCGAGGTCGTAACGCCCCTTCTGGGCCCAGATCACCGCCATATTGTTGTGGGGTTCGGGTAGCTCCGGGAATTCCTCGATCAAGGCTTGGAACGTCGCAGTGGCCTCGTCGGTCTCGCCCTGGTCGGTCTGAATGACGCCCTTGAGAAAGCGCGCCTGGGGGTTTCTCGCATCCTTTTCAAGCACCGCGTCGACCTTCTCGAGGGCCTCGTCGTACTGGCCGTCATGGATCAGTTTGTTGGCCGTCGCCAGCTCGCCGGGAAGCCCCGGGATGGCGGGCTGCGCGGCGGCCCCGGCTGCCGGCGGCGGCGGGGGAGCCTGGGCGAGAAGGATGCCGCTGTAGAGTACGGCGAACGTGGCGAGAATACGCAGGATCATGCGGGAACGACGGGCTGCCCGAGGCGGGCAATTCTAGCAGAGGCCCCCAACAACGGGTTTTCGGTCTCAGGCAACCAGTGGATCCACAGGGGGCGGGCCACCGATCATGCGCTCGCCCGCTCGCCACCCCAGATAGAGGATCCCAAGCGTCACCACAGTAAAGACGAAGGCCGTCGCGACGCGCGACACCTCGGCAAGTAAGGCGACAGCGCCGCTCGAGAGGCCGACGAACGCGAGACCAACGATTGGAAGCACTGGAGCCCCACACCCTACAACAGTGCAACCGCCGGTTGAAACACCCAAGACACTCGCCGCGATCCCCGATGCACCGCCGCCGCGGATGAGCTTGGGGCTCCAGCCTGCAACGGGTCCGCGGTCCCGGCAGTAGAATACAAGCGCGAAGTAAAGACCGAAGAGCAGCGAGACCACAACGTACCGCGCAAGATCGGCCACGGTCACCGCAAAGCCCCATTCGACGCCACCGAATGGACTGTCAGCGCTGAACCAGAACAGCGCAAGATTGGGAAGAAATGCCAGTTTGCGCTGCAACATGACATTGGATGCGGCGAGGTAGCCCGGAAGTTCCGTCAACCAAGGGTTGAAGGTGAAGTAGTCCGCAGGCTTCCGAACCAGCGATAGCACCACGGGTGGGAGGAACATGTCGAGAGCGAAAACAGCTGTTGCCGCGACAGCAAATACGCCAAGTCGCGCTCGTAGCGCCCCCGCGATGCCCTGGAGCGTACGCTCGACGGTTCTAGCCATCAGGGCTTGCGCCGCCGACCCGGCATCCACCGTCGCGGCAACAAGTCTGAGAAGCGAGGTCGGAGCCTCCGCGGGCGAGAGCGTTAGCCAAACGTACGGCCGGTGGGAAGAAGGCGTTCCCCGGTAGTGTTTGCATGTGGCTGTAACCCAGTCTAGGCGGATGATGCGGCACTTCACCAACCCGATCGGATCAGGCTCATAATACACTTCTGGCGGACGTTAGCCCGAATGGAAGCGAGGATAGCTGGCCTCGCTTTCGCTGCAGTGAACACTTTGGAGGAGAGACGACATGGCTGGAGAGATCGATCGTAGAGACTTTCTGCGCAGCCTCGGCGTAACTGTGGGAGCGGGTGCCGCGGGTTCGATTCCGCTGATCGGGATGGCGCAAGCGCAGACGCCAGCGCCGAAGGGCAACATTCCAAGCACGCCTTACAAGATCGGGCACATGACCTTTTTCACTGGCCCGGCTGCGATACTCGGCGAGCCGATGTACAAGGGCCAACTGCTGGCTGCAGAGGAGATCAACGCCAACGGTGGTTTGCTTGGTAAGCGCAAGATCGAAGTGCTCAAGGCGGATGAGGCCGCAGGCGTCGACGGCAACGTCAAGGAGCTGCGCCGGTTGAAGCTCCAGGAGAAGATAGATTTCTTCTGCGGCATCACGTCGAGCGGTAACACGCCGGCGCTCGGACCGGTTGCCGAAGAGCTCAAGGTGCTGACGATCTTCGTCGACGGATGCACGGACTTCCTATTCGACAAGGCGGTGCCCAATCCGCACTACATCTTCCGCATCACCAACATCCAATCGGCGGACGGTGCGACCGCTGCCATTGCCGCGGCCAAGACCTGGCCAAGCGTGAAGAAAATCGCTCACATTCACCCCGACTACTCTTACGGTCGCAACGCCTTTGATCACTACAGCATCGTCAGCAAGAAGCTGCTGCCGAATGCAGAGACAGTGTCCGAAGCCTGGCCGAAGCTGGGAACTACGGACTTCAGCTCGCACATCACCAAGACGATTGCCGCTAAACCCGATCTTCTGTTCTCGTCGGTTTGGGGTGGGGATTACGTGGCGATGTACAAGCAGGCGTTGCAATACGGCCTGTTCGACAAAATGAAGGTCGCGACTTCGCTTGCGCTGGGGGTCGCGCCCCACGCGATCGGTAAGGATCATCCGGAAGGGGTCATCACCGGCGTGCACTCGAATTACTATTTCACCTATCCAGCCGGCGACGCCTGGCCAGATAACAAGACATTTGTCGCGAACTATTTCAAGCGCTGGAAGGAGTATCCGAACTTCCAGGCCGAAGGTGCTTACACCGCGACCTACATGCTGAAGACCGCGATCGAAAAAGCCAACCGTCTAACCGGAGGCTGGCCGGATGACGACGCGATCATCAGTCTGCTGGAGGGGATGGGGTATGCGGGGCCGGGGGGATATGTCTACATCCGTCCGGACAATCACCAGGGATACAAGGAAGCGATGACCGGCTTCAGCAAGAACGTGGCGGAGTATCCGTTCCCGATCCTGGACCCGGATCGCATCATCACCATCCCGATTCGCAGTATCACGGCGCCTCCTGGATGGCCGAAGGGCGAGCCAACGTCGACATACACCTGGATCGACAAGACTTGGCCGACTGTCAAGGCTTAGGGCCGAGGCGGGTGTCCCGCCTTGACTCGGAAGACGGTAGCGAAAGCGGGTTGGCGGGCGCCCACAGGGCGCCCGCTTAGCATTCGTCGCCACCGAAGACCAGTTACGGGCCCAGTGCAACGGCGCGTGCGCCGCGATTGCCTGGCCGCCGCTTGCCTACTTGTCGCGATGCTGCTTCACGCGCAAGCGCGGGCGGGCCATGAAGCCCCGTTCTATCCGTCCTTCTATCCGCAGGAGATTAGGATAGACGCGCTCGATCCTGCGGCGGCTGCTGCGTCGTGGGCGAACAGGCGCGTTCAGGCGTATGTCGGCGACGATCTCTTCGCCGGTGGGGCGGCGCCGATCGACGCGACTTCGGTGGCTTCGCTGCGTTCGTATCTCGTACTCACGTTCGACGCGGAGGGCGGCCCTTATGCCGCTGAGAGCAGCAATCCGCAGTCTCGATGCGCGGCGGCACGACAGATCCTGCCGCGGCTCGCACAAACGGGAGGGACCTACGTTTTCCATCCGTATCCGGTGACCCCCTATCACGCGGATTACCTCGAAGAGTCGGATCTCGCCGCTGAGGCGCGGTTGCAAGCGATCGATGCTCGCGTCGCCGAGCCCCAGCCCAGCCTGAAGATCCGTGCCAAGGGGTCCCTTGCGCAGGCGCTTGTCGAAGCACCGTCGGCTGCCGATGCGAGCGACTGGGACGCGACACTCGAGGAAATCGATGTACCCAGGCAGGCTGGATCGATCGCGGATGTGCCTCCCCGCCCGGCACCGTGGATCAAGCAAGGGTGGTTCCAGACCTACCTTCTTTACGTCGGACATCTCGCCGGAGGCGCGTCCGCGCGTCTTGCAGATAGCCTGTACCGCATTCTCGTGACCGGTGGATACCGCGATGCAACGGAACGCATCAACCTCCAGCGCAAGCTGGTGACTTTGCTGCTTAGTAGATGTGAGCGGGTCGTGGTTGGTTACACCGTGCGGAACGAGTACTTCAACGCTGATTACTCCAGCGGCGTCGAGAATGTCGGATTCGATTCGCAGACGGGCCTCACCTCATCGGTCTTCCCGCGAACCGTCAAGCTCAAAGATTTTCCGTGGAATGGCTGGCTGCGGCTCGGCATCGCGACCAAGGCGGCTGCGGCGTGGAATCCCGTCGGCGGGTTCGAAGACGCATTCGGTCAGCTTTTCTGGTCGACGATCGCTGATCCCGCGCTGCTGCTTGAGCCCTACGGCGGCAGGTGGATGGCCAACCGCGCTAGCGTTACCCCGGGCAAGGGTTCTGGGCCAGTGACTATCCCCAACGACGCGCTGCGGCCAGAGGGTGGAACGGGGCGCCTAGCGCGCGTTGGGACGGGAAGGGTTGCACAACAGAAGCTGCGCTATTCGGTGATCACGTCTGCCTTCCATGATGGCACAGCTACCGGCGTCGCGGACATTCTGTACCCGTATGTCTTCGCGTTTCGCTGGGGCGTTGATCGTCAGGGCGGAGTTGCTGGTTTTGATCCTTCCGTCGCTCGCTCTGCGTCGATGCTGAGAGAATGGCTCGCGGGATTCAAAGTGGTCGGGATCGAAACGCAAACCCGCAACTTCGGAGGTGATCTCAAGTTTAGCTACCGGGTTCCGATAGTTGACGTCTACCTAAACCATCGATCCGCTGATGCCTGGGAGGCGGCAAGCGTCGCCCCGCCGTGGTCTACCGTGCCGTGGGAACTGATCGTGCTGATGGAGGAGGCTGTGAGCCGCGGTATTGCGGCGTTCTCCAGCTCGGAGGCGCAGCGCCGTGGGGTACCATGGCTGGATCTGGTCAGGGATCGTGAGGTCGGCGGGCGCCTTGCGGCTCTGGTAGATGAGTTTCGCCAACGTCAGTATCGCCCCGCAGCGTTGAAAGAATTGGTGACACCGGAGGAGGCCGCCGCGCGCTGGACGGCGCTTGGTCTGTTTTACGCGCGACACGGCCACTTTCTAGTCACCAACGGCCCTTACCGGTTGGATTCCTGGACCGGCGATGGCGTGGTGCTGCAGGTGTTTCGAGATTGGAGCTACCCTCTCGGCGTCGGCTCGCTCGACCAGTATGCGATCCCGCTTAGGGGTTACGTGACGAAGATCGAAGATCGCGGCGATCGCATCGAGATTGGCGCCGACGTCGAGCAGGTGTCTCGGGCGCAACGCAGCTACGAGATCGAACGAGTTGCTTTCGCGCCGCCCCCCGCGGGTGCCGACGCCGAAAACCCGCCCGTGTGCCGCTATGTTATTGTCGCGCCGAACGGAGCTGTGGCCCGGGCGGGGACGGCAGTAGCCGGCAAGAACGGCCGGTTCGTTGTTGATCTAAAGCACCTTGGTGCGCCGGGACTGTACACTATCGCGGCCGCAATATTCATCGGGGGAAACGCGGTGAATCCAGAGATCCGGCTCGTCAAGCATCGGGTGACGAGCGCGGCTGCGCTGCAAGCTGGTGAACATTCGGAGCGCGAGAGCGTGCGCGCAAGTCGATAAATTGCCGAGAAGCGAGCTCGCTTGGAAGTCGTCGCCATTCATGCTTTGAACGCCCTGCTGTACAGCTCGGTGCTGTTTCTGATCGCCGGGGGGCTGAGCCTGATCTACGGCGTGATGCGCATCCTCAATCTCGCTCACGGCAACCTGTACGCGCTTGGAGCTTTTGTATCGGCGTGGACGATTGGACTTGCGGTCAACGCCAACGCGCCCGCAGCAGTGCTGTTCCTGCTGTTACCGACAGGGGCGATCGCCGCGGCCGCTGCCGGGGCCGTCATCGAACGAACGCTGATGCGGCCCCTCTACAAGCGCCCCGAGGAATACCAGCTGCTGATGACTTTCGGCTTGCTGATGATTCTCGAGGATCTGATCCGGTTCATATGGGGGCCGAGCCCGCTTACTGCCACTGCGGTCTATGCGGGGGTTGGCAGCATCCCGATCGGCGATGGGCGCTATCCGGGCTACAACATCGTGATCATCGCCGTAGGCATCGTCGCGGCGATATTCCTCTGGTTGTTCATCTACCGAACGCGCTTCGGCGTTCTGCTGCGGGCGACTTCGCAGGACAAGCGCATGGCATCGGCCCTTGGCGTCAACGTCAATCGCGTCTACATCCAGGCGTTCACCCTTGGCTGCTTCATGGCCGGGCTCGGCGGCGCCATCGTCGTACCTAGCCAGTCCGCGGTGCTGGGAATGGGCGTGGACGCCCTTGTCCTGGCTTTCATCGTCATCGTTGTCGGCGGACTCGGAAGCCTGGAAGGTGCGCTCGCAGGGGCCCTGATCGTCGGCGTGGTCCGCGAGGCGTTTATCACGTTCTTTCCCGAGGTGGAACTGGCGGTGCTCTACCTCATCGCCGCCCTCGTGCTGCTGGTGCGACCTGCAGGCCTCTTCGGACGCGCATGATCGTGAACGCTACAGCCCCAGCTGCCTTGCCGGCTCGTCCCGTGTGGCGGTCGCTCGTGTGGATCATCCCGATCGCACTGCTGCTGATTGCGGCACCGTTGGTGATCGACCCGTTCCAAACGCTCACGCTGACTTATGGCCTTATCGCCGCCATCGGAGCGCTCGGCTTCAATCTCCTGCTCGGTTACACCGGCCTGCTGTCTTTCGGGCACTCGGCGTTCTTTGGCGGCGGCGCCTACGCTGTAGCATTCATGGTCAAATATCTGAAGATCGCCTCGATGGAGCTCTTTCTTGCGGGTTCCTTATTGGCTTCGGCGATTCTCTCGGTCCTGTTCGGCTTTGTATGCGTGCGCTACACGCGCATCTTTTTCGGCATTCTCACCCTGGCTCTGTCGCAAGTGCTCTGGAGCCTTGCGTTCAAGTTCTTCTGGGTAACGGGCGGCACGGACGGCCTGCGGGTGCCTACGCCGACACTGCTGGGAATGTCCCCCAGGGACGACAAGATGGCATTCCTGGCCCATGAATACTACTACTACGTGCTTGCCGTTTTCGCCGTCTGCGTATTCATAATGTGGCTGATCGTTCATTCGCCTTTCGGGAAGGCACTTCAGGCGATACGCGACAACGAGACGCGCGCGGAATTCATTGGCATACGAATTCGCCGCTACCGCCTCGTTGCCTTCGTGATCTCCGGACTGTTCACGGGTGTGGCGGGCGCACTCTGGGCGCCGCTCAACGGACTGGCGAGCCCCGACGTCCTGGTGTGGACATTCTCCGGAGAAATCGTGTTCATGACCGTGCTTGGGGGATTCCGTACCTTCGTCGGCCCCATCGTGGGCGCCATCGCCTTTACCTACCTCAAGACTTATGCGGTCGGATTCACGGTGTACTGGCAGCTCCTGCTCGGTACCGTGCTTGTCGTACTGGTGCTTGCGCTGCCCACAGGGATCATGGGCGCGGTCGAACGTCTCACTTCGAAAATGAAGAAGCTGCGCTAACATGGATCTCCTGACAACGAAGACGCTGGCGATATCGTTCGGTGACAACCGCGCGGTCAACGGTGTCGATTTTCGGGTCAACAGCGGCGAAGTACTCGCGCTCATCGGCTCCAACGGAGCCGGCAAGACCACCCTCGTGAATCTGATCAGTGGGCTCCTGAAGCCCGACAGCGGGCAGATCATCTTCGGGACGCAGGATGTTACGCCGCAGTCGTCGTATCAGCGGATAAAGTCCGGTATCGCCCGCAGCTTCCAGCTGGTTAACTTGTTCGACCATCTGAGTTGCGCCGACAACGTGGCGCTGCCGATCTTTTCGCGCGAGGGCAAGTCCCCGAAGCTGGCGACACTGGCGAGCCGCGACAGCGCCGTGTGGGACGAAACTCACGAAGTGCTTCGTCGGTTCGGTCTCGATCACAATGCAACGCTGCTCGCAGGCACGATATCGCACGGGGAGCGCAAGTTGCTCGATGTGGCGATCGCCTACGCCCTGCGTCCCAAGCTGCTGTTCCTCGATGAGCCCACCAGCGGCGTTTCCACGCGCGAAAAGGCGCCGATCATGGACATCGTCAGTTCGATTGTCCGTTCCGGAGGAATCACGGTGGTCATCATCGAACACGATATGGACATCGTGTTCCGGTATTCCGAGCGCATCGTGGTCATGCACCAAGGGTCCATCCTCGCCGACGGGACGCCGGAAGAGATTCGAGCGAACGATGCGGTGACCACGACGCTCATCGGGACGCATCCGACAGGTGAGCCGGCGTTCGGGGACGGCAGCAATGCTAAGCATTGATCGCATCGAGACCTATCGCGGCCGGGTCCAGGTCCTCCGTGGCGTGTCGCTGCGAGTGGAGAGCCGCGAATCGGTTGCGCTCGTGGGCCGGAACGGCGCCGGAAAAACCACGACCATCGAAACAATCATGGGGTTGTTGCCAGCGCGTGCCGGCGAGGTCAGCTTCCGCGGTAAGCCCATCACGCGGCTGCAGGCATACCAGCGCGCGCTGCTCGGCATCGGGTATGCCCCCGAGGACGCGGGGATATTTCCGGAGCTTAGCGTCGCCGAGAACTTCCACATTTGCGAGTGGCTCGCTCGGTCTGGCGGCGGAAAAGAAGGAAACGTCAACACCGAGGAACGCATTTTCAACGTCTTCCCGGAGGTCAGGGCGTTCATGGACAGGCAAGGACTGCACCTCTCAGGGGGCCAGAAGAAAATGGTTGCGGTCGCGCGCGCCATGGCCTTATCTCCGTCCATTCTCTTGCTGGACGAGCCCTTCGAAGGGCTCGCACCGGTAGTCGTTGGTCGCTTCATCGACGCCGTCAACAAGATCAAAGCGATGGGCATCTCTCTGTTGATCGCGGAGTCCAATCTGATGACCGCCATACGGATCGCCGACCGCCTCTACGCCATCGATCGCGGGGAGATCATCTTCCAGGGCACGCCGAGGGAGGCGATGGAGAATGCAGACGTGATGCATACGCTCCGCGGGTGATACGGCCCCATTCGGACCGGGATTTCTCGGTGAAGGGCTTCGCTGCACTGGGCGTCTTGATCATCGCGGCGACGATCGTCACGGTGGCACAAAGCGGACACGAATTTCCGATCTATCCGTCGTACTACCCGCACCAAATTCGGATCGAGACCATGTCGCCAAAGCGCGGTGGCGACCTGTTGCTCGAGGGCAAGATCCAAGCCTATGTTGGCGGGGAGCCGCGCTTTACCAGGTCGCTGCCTGATTCGATTAGTGCCGTCGAGTCGCTCGGCTCCTTCGTAATCGTTCGCGTCAATCCCGAGTCATCGTTGGCGAAGGATGGCGCGTCCACCTGTGCCGTCGCGCAAGCCGTGGTCGGCGACATCGCAGTGCGGCCTGGAGTCATTGTCTTCCATCCCTATCCGATCACACCCCTCGATGGCGATTATCTCTACCACGTTGACTTGGCCGATGCCGCCAAGGCGCGACTTGCCCGCAAATCCGACGACGCGGCGGCGCCAGCGATGCAGAAGCTCACGGTCCGCGCGAACAGCGACGCGGCCGCAAGTGTTGTCCGGCGCGATCGCTACGTTCGGAGTGGGGAATGGGACGCAGAAGTAGCCGAAATCCCCCTGGTCGACCTTGTCGCCCATTCAGCGGCAACGACGAATGGCTGGCTGGGGCCGCCATGGATCAAGACGGGATGGTTCCACGCCGCGCTTCTACTGGCCAGCTCCGTTGATGACTCGGGCGCCAAAGATCGTGCCCAGGCGGCCTTGCAGCGTCTCGAATCGGGTGCCTATGAGACCACGGTCGAGCGAATCAATCTCGAACGTGAGCTCGTTTCAACCCTGTCGAGCAATTGTCGTTCGGTCGTGGCTGGCTACACGGTAAAGCGGGAATACATCAGTACCGAATACTCTGCCGGAATCGAAAATGTAGGTTTCGATTCCATCGACGGACTCAACTCCCCGATCTTCATCCGCACCGTCAAGCTGAAGGACTTTCCCTGGAACGGTTGGCTGTCGCTGGGAATCAATTCGCCCCCGGGTGCCGCGTGGAACCCGATCGCTGGCTTTAACGACCCATTCGGAAGATTGATGTGGTCCGCGTTGGGTGATCCAGCGCTACTTCCATTGCCCAACGACTCGCGGTGGATGCTGAATCGCGTCGCTGACGTTCAGTCTAGTCGGAGTCCATGAATGAGCCGCAGCATCATCATCAGATTCGCTCGGAGATTGGCGCTGGCCGGACGTCTACTCCCGCTATGTTTGGTCTTGGTGCTCGGTGCCGTGGACGCAGGCGCCGCAGAACTCTCCTTTGCCTTGCGAGTCGAGAACGGACGCGTCCCGGAAGGGATGCGGCTCGTCCGAGTCAAGCAGGGTGATGTCGTTACGCTACGGTGGAGCGTCGACCGGGCTATGACTCTCCACCTGCACGGCTACGACATCGAAAGACGCGTCGAACCGGGCACAACCGGCGAAATGATCTTCAAGGCGACCGCGACCGGACGGTTTCCCGTGCACGCCCATACCGAGGGGAAGAGCGGTGGAAATCGCGCGCACGAGGATGCTCCGATTGTCTATGTCGAGGTCTATCCAGGCTAGCGCGCCTGCGCCGTCCATCGTGGGTGCCGTGAGGTGGCTCGTTGCCATCGTTGGTTGTGTGGCCACCGCCGACGTCAGCGCGCATGGCTTCGGTCAGCGGTACGACTTGCCGCTGCCGCTCTCGCTTTACTTGTTCGGCACCGCGGCGGCGATTGTGTTCTCCTTTGTCGTCGTCGGACTATTCGTGCGACACCCACCGCGGAAGCGCGACTATCCGCATATCAACTTGCGCGCGGGTCGATTTGGCAGGCTCATTACCCATCCGGTTCTCGCGCTTGCGCTCAAGCTGACGTCCTTCGTCTTGTTTATCGTGACGCTAATTGCTGGGCTGTGGGGAAATCAGAACCCGTATCAAAACATCGCCCCCACGCTGGTGTGGATCATTGGGTGGGTCGGCCTGGCGTACGTCTCTGCATTCATCGGCAACGTCTGGGTGCTGGTCAACCCCTGGCGTACGGTGTTCGACGGGGTCGCAGCCATCTATCGATTGGTTAGTCGCGGGAGAGAGCTAGCGTCTCGGCGGGAGTACCCCGAACGGGTCGGCGTCTGGCCCGCCTTTGTCTTGCTGCTTGCCTTCTCGTGGATCGAGCTGGTCTACCCCAGCCCTGCGGTCCCCGCCCACATTGCGTGGTTGGTTGTGGGCTACTCCGCCATTACCTGGATCGGCATGACCATGTACGGTGCCGAGGTCTGGCTCCGTTACGGCGAGGTCTTTTCCGTCGTCTTCGGCATATTCGCCCGCTTTGCTCCGACCGAAATCAGGGTACGCGCGCCGGCCGTTTGCAAGCGCTGTCCACTCCATTGTCGAGATACGCTGGGAGAGTGCATCAATTGCTACGACTGCTATCGTCACGCGGAACCGCGCGAGCGGGAATTGATGCTAAGACCCTTCGCGGCAGGACTGCTCGACGACCGCCCCGTGTCGGCTTCGATGACCGCTCTGGTGCTGCTGATTCTTTCGACCGTGCTCTATGACGGCATCCTCGCCACGCCGGAATGGGGCGAGCTCGAAAACAGTCTGGTCGCGCTGGTTCCAGGCTTGGGCGATGTGGCGTCAATCGCTGTCAGGACCTTCGGACTCGCCGCTTTCTGGTTGCTGTTCTTCGGCGCCTATCTCGGGGTCAGCGCGATCATAAGCGCGATGGTTCCAGGGGGCAGATTGACACTAAGCATTGCGCAGACTTTTGCCCTCACACTGGTGCCTATCGCCATTGCGTACCACTTGGCTCATTACCTGACCTACTTGCTGATCCAGGGGCAATACATCATCCCGCTGCTGTCGGACCCTTTCGGTTACGGCTGGGATCTTGTTGGAACCGCGGCACACCGAGTCGACATATCGATCGTCGGCGCCCGCTTCGCGTGGTACACGGCGGTCACGGCGATCGTTCTGGGGCACATCGCCGCGGTCTACCTAGCTCACATTCGGGCGATGCGTGTTTTTGACCAACGACAGATTGCGCTGGGGTCGCAAGTGCCACTGACTATGCTCATGGTGGTCTATACGTTCGTCAGCCTCTCCATTCTTGCCGAGCCGATTACGGAGCGGCGTCCATCCGCGCAACCCACTGCTACTGCCGCGGCGGCAGTCGGCGTTCCGGAGGCGGCCATTCTGCCCGAGCCGGGAACCGGCCGCCTGCGGCGAGTAGGTCCAGACAAGGTTGCCAGGCAGAAATTGGCGTACCGCATGCTCGGCTCGGCGTTCCAGGACGGAACGCGAATGGCCCCGGCAGATCTGCTGTACGCGTATGTGTTTGCCTATCGTTGGGGCGTGCGGAGCGAAGGAGCGGAAGCCTCGTACGACCCGGCGATAGACGCCGCGACGGCTTCGTTGCGACAACACCTCGTTGGGCTGAGATTCACTGGAACCGACACGACGTCGAAATCGTTCCGAGTCGGCGACACCACCATCGTGCGAGAACTCTTCTTGGTCGACGTTTTTACAACGAGCCCACCAGAGGACCCCGAGCAGGACGCGATCGTTGCACCTCCATGGACCAACGTTCCGTGGCATTTGCTTGTGTTGATGGAAGAAGCCGTCGGTCGTGGCTGGGCGGCATTCTCCCAGGGCGAAGCCGCGCGCCGCGGGGTGGAGTGGCTTGATCTGGCGCGTTCGAAACAGATGAATGAGCGCCTCGCTTCACTGGTCGCGACTTTCGAGCGGGACGGGTACCGTCCTGACGCATTGGCGTCGCTGGTGAGCGTCGATGAGGCCCGCAAACGGTGGACTTCGCTCGCGGCGTTCTACGACGCTCACCATCACTTCCTCGTAACCAACGGGCCGTACCAGCTGAAACAGTGGTCCGCCGAAAGCGCAGAGCTCGAAGTCTTCAGAGACCTGAGTTTCCCCTTGGGCGTGGGCTCCTACGACGCCTACGCGATTCCGCGCCGGGCGTACGTGACGAAGGTGGAGTTGGAGAACTATCGGCTAAGACTGTTCGCCGACATCGAGACGATAAACAAATTTCAGCGAAGCTATGAGATTGTGCGCGAGCCACTGCGCTCGGTCGCGCCCGACGTGTTGAAACGAGCTGCACCCCTCTGCCGATACATGGTGGTGGATGCGAAGGGCAAGGCCCTGCTCGCGGGTGATGCCCCTCCGGCCGATGATCGAACGTTCCAGGTCGACCTCAAGGGAAAGCTTTCAGCGGGCCGTTACGATGTGTTTGCTGAGGTCATGGTGAATGAGAACGCCATGAACGCCATCATCCAGCGTATTCCCCTTGTCATTCCATCCGGTTGGTAGCAGTCGGCAATCTCAGCGAAGCGGCCATTGCACGCAGGGCCACTTGGCCGCCCAGCCCTAGACTCTCAGGGGGAAAGACGAGCCGACCAAGCCTGCTCTGGGTCGGTCGCGGACAGGGACGAAGTTACATCCGCGCTAACCGCGCCACCGTCGCGTCGATCAATTGCCGCGAGATGCTCACCGGCCCAGGGAGCTGCGGCAGGGCGTCCAGGGAGAACCACTTCACCTCGGCGATCTCCGGATCGCAGGGGCGCGCCTCGCCGTCCGCGTACTCGGCGGTGAAGGCGATCATCAGCGAGTGGGGAAAGGGCCACGACTGGCTGGCGAAGTAGCTTAAGTTGGTCACCTCGACGCCGACCTCCTCGCGCACCTCGCGGCGGATGCAGTCCTCGATCGATTCCCCCGGTTCGACAAAGCCGGCGAGCGCGCTGAACATCGCCTGGGGGAAACGGTT
The DNA here is from genome assembly GCA_035623155.1 of Casimicrobiaceae bacterium. Taxonomy (GTDB): domain Bacteria; phylum Pseudomonadota; class Gammaproteobacteria; order Burkholderiales; family Casimicrobiaceae; genus PALSA-1003. The sequence goes on from DASPTZ010000122.1 coordinate 58,695, forward strand.
GGCGCGGGCGAGCAGCAGCTCGCGTCCGCGGGTGACCAGCACCATCATCGCCGGCGACACGCGCGGGTACACGACGTGCCCGCAGGCTGGGCAGCGCTTGGCGCGTTCGTCGGTCTTGTCCTCGGTGGCGGCGCCACAGCGCCCGCAGAAGCGATGGCTTCGGTCCCACTCGACGATCTGGAACGCGCGCCCGGCCACCGCCAGCAGCGCTTCGGGAATCTTGAGGAACAGCGAGCGCAGGCCGCGCCACTGCCAGCCCTCGGGCTCAAGCGTGTCGCTCGCCGCGCGCAGAGCCAGGCAGTCGACTCCGTCGAGGCGCCCCAGGTACAAGCGCACCCCGTCGATGCCCAGCCGCGCCAAATCGGAGAGCGCCGGCGGCGCCGGCGGATCCGCCGCGCTCACGAGCATCTTGTCGTCGCGCCAAACGAAGCATAGCGCTGCCGACGGCAGCGCCTGCGGCAGGGCAACGCCGGGCTCGAAGCCAGCGGGGGTGTTCATCTAAGGTTGAAACTCAGCGCAGGAACTTCTCGTCCTTGCCGATGACGGTGAGCTCCACGAACTTCGACCCGTTGTGGTTGCTCGGCGTGAAGGTGATGTAGAAGCCGCCGAAGTCGACGTCGCGCATGGTCTCCATCGCCGTGATGAACCTCTCGCGCGTGAGGTCGGCGCCGGCGCGGCGCAGCCCATCCACCAGCACCTTGGCGGCAATAAAGCCCTCGAGGCTGGTGAAAGAATATTCCTGCTTGCCGGTGTAGGCCTCCAGCAGCTGCTGATATTCCTTGACGATGGGCGTGGCGAGGTTCCAGGGAAACGGCACCACCTGGGTTATTCCCACTCCGCGGCCCGCCGGTCCCGTTTCGTGCGCCAGCGCCCTGCTGCCGACGAAGGAGACGTTCATGAACTGGGGATTGTAGCCCGCGGCGCGCATCGCCTTGATGAACGCGGCGCACGACTTGTACGCCGATATCATCACCACCGCCTGCGGCTCCGCCTTGGAGATGGCGGTGACTGCGGCAGCCACGTCCGTGGTGTTCCGCTCGACCGTGCCGGTAGCGACGATCTTCAGGTTGCGCTTTTCCATCGCCCGCTGGACTCCCGCCAGACCGGTCTTTCCGTAATCGTCGTTCTGGTAGAACACCGCGATCTTGTCCAGCGTCTGCCCCGTGAGTTGCGCAACGATCTTTTCGGTCTCGTCGTAGTAGCTCGCGCGGATATTGAATATGTAGCGATTGAGCGGGTTTCGCAGCGACTCTGCGCCTGTGAAGGGGCCGACGAAGGGCACCTTGGCTGCGGTGAAGATCGGCTTGGAAGCATTCGACGTGGGTGTCCCTACGTAGCCGAAGAGCAGGAACACCCCGTCGTCGATCAGTTTCCTCGTGTTGGCCGCCGCGCGATCAGACTCGTAGCCGTCGTCGAGGGAGCGCAACTCGATCTTGCGGCCGTTGACGCCGCCGGCCTTGTTGACCGCGGTGAAGTAGGCCATCGCTCCGGCGCGCATTTCCGTGCCGAGCTCCGAGGCCGGACCCGAGAACGCAGCGGACTCGCCGATCAAGATGGTCGTCGAACCGACACCCGGGTCGGCGCCCGATGCTGCGACGCTCCAGGCACCGAAGGCAAGCACGGCGAGCTGCAGCACGATCGGTCTCATGTTCTCCCTTTGCTTCGCCGGCGCTGCTGTTGCCGGCTGCGGATATGCACATATCATAGGGGATTCCCCGGGAGAGCGAAACGACGCGGCGCTGAAAAGGCTGCGCGGGGCCGGTATAATGCGGGTTCAACTCGCGAATGCGACGAACGCCGTCCCCATGGAAGCCGAACGAATCAATCAAATGGCCAGCCTCCTTGCGAGTCTGCAGCAGCGCGCTGCCGATCTGCGGAGGTATCTTTGACTTCGACGCTAAGTCCACGCGCCTGGCCACGGTAGTCAAGGGGCTCGAGGATCCGAAGGTCTGGGACGAGCCGAAACGCGCGCAGGAGCTCGGGCGCGAGAAAAAGCAGCTGGAAGCGGTAGTGTCGAGATTGTCCGATCTCGACGTGCGGCTCAAGGACGCTGCCGAGCTGTTCCAACTGGCACGCGCCGAGAGCGATGACGCGACGCTGGCTGCGCTCGAGGGCGACGTCGCCGAGCTGCAACGCATCGTCGGCGACATGGAGTTCCGTCGGATGTTCCACAATCCGATGGATCCGAATTCCTGCTTTATCGACATCCAGGCGGGAAGCGGCGGCACCGAGGCGCAGGACTGGGCAGCGATGCTGCTGCGCATGTACCTGCGCTACTGCGAGCGCCGCGGCTACAAGACCGAAGTCCTGGAGGAATCCGAAGGCGAAGTCGCCGGCATCAAGAGCGCGAGCGTCAAAGTGACCGGCGACTACGCCTACGGCTATCTGCGCACCGAAACGGGCGTACACCGGCTGGTGCGCAAGAGCCCGTTCGACTCGAACGCGCGGCGGCATACTTCCTTCGCCAGCGTTTTCGTCTACCCCGAGGTCGACGAGGCGATCGAGGTCGAGATCAACCCCGCAGATCTGCGAATCGACACCTTCCGCGCTTCAGGCGCCGGGGGCCAGCACATCAACAAGACCGATTCGGCCGTGCGCATCACCCATGCGCCTTCGGGCATCGTGGTGCAATGCCAGAACGACCGCTCGCAGCATAGGAACCGCGCCGAGGCGATGGCGATGCTCAAGTCTCGCCTCTACGAGCTGGAGCTGCGGAAGCGCCAGGCCGAGCAGCAGAAGCTCGAGGAAGCGAAGACCGACATCGGCTGGGGGCACCAGATCCGCAGCTACGTGCTCGACCAGTCGAGGATCAAGGACCTGCGCACCAACTACGAGGTGGGCAACACGCAGGCGGTGCTCGACGGCAACCTCGACGACTTCATCGCCGCGAGCTTGAAGCAGGGGGTCTGATGTCGAAGAACGACGACAAGGCCTCGCCGGATATTCCCGAGCCCCAGGACGAGAGCCAGGTCATCGCCGAGCGCCGGGCGAAGCTCAAGGCGCTGCGCGAGCGCGGCCAGGCGTACCCGAACGACTTCCGGCGCGACGCGGTGGCCGCCGATCTGCATGGAGCCCATGATGCGAAGAGCGCGACCGAGCTCGAGCAAGCGCGTGTCGAGGTCGCGATAGCCGGACGCATGCTGCTCAAGCGGGTGATGGGCAAGGCGAGCTTTGCCACGCTGCAGGACATGAGCGGGCGCATTCAGCTCTACGTGACGCGCGACGCCATCGGTGAGGACGCCTACGAGGGATTCAAGCACTGGGATCTGGGCGACATCGTCGGCGCGCGCGGAACGCTGTTCAAGACGCGGACCGGCGAGCTTACCGTCAAGGCGACCGAAGTCAGGCTTCTCACCAAGGCTTTGCGCCCGTTGCCGGAGAAATTCCACGGGTTGATCGACCAGGAGCAACGCTACCGGCAGCGCTACGTCGACCTCATTGTCACGCCCGAGGCGCGCCGCGTTTTCATGATGCGCTCGAGGATCATCCAGGCGATTCGCGAATTCTTCGTCGCCCGCGACTACCTCGAGGTCGAGACTCCGATGATGCAGTTGATCCCCGGCGGCGCCGCCGCGCGGCCCTTCGTCACGCATCACAATGCGCTGGACATGGATCTGTACCTCCGGATCGCTCCCGAGCTCTACCTCAAGCGCCTGGTCGTCGGCGGCCTGGAGAAGGTCTTCGAGATCAACCGCAACTTCCGCAACGAGGGCATCTCGACCAAGCACAATCCAGAGTTCACGATGCTCGAGTTCTACGAGGCCTACCGCGACTACCGCTACCTGATGGATCTGACCGAGGAGCTCTTGCGCGAGGTGGCGCTCAAGGTGTGCGGGACGACGACAGTCGACTACCAGGATCTGCGCATCGACCTGGGCCGCCCCTTCGACCGCCTGACCATGGCAGAAGCGATCGCCAAGCACAATCCGCGCTATGCGCTGCACGAGCTCGCCGACCGCGACTACCTCAAGGTGGCGCTCGCCCCCTACGACGTCGAGGTGTTTCCGGCCGACGGTGTGGGCGTGCTACAGCTCAAGCTCTTCGAAGCGACGACCGAGGACAAGCTTTCGCAGCCTACCTTCATCGTCGCGCATCCGACCGACGTGTCGCCGCTCGCACGCGCGAGCGATGCCAACGCGGCGGTGAGCGACCGCTTCGAGCTGTTCGTCACCGGGCGGGAAATGGCCAATGGCTTCTCGGAGCTCAACGATCCCGAGGACCAGGCCGCGCGCTTCGCGGCGCAGGCACGGGCGAAGGACGCCGGCGACGCCGAGGCGATGCACTACGACGCGGACTACATCCGCGCGCTCGAGTACGGGCTGCCGCCCACCGCGGGCGAGGGAATCGGCATCGACCGCCTGGTGATGCTGCTTACCGACTCTCCCTCGATCCGCGACGTCATCCTGTTCCCGCAGCTGAAGCGCGAATCTTGACGGTCGTGGCGCGGCGCTTCTCCTCGTTCGCCGAGTTCTACCCCTTCTATCTTGGCGAGCACGCCAACCGCACCTGCCGGCGGCTGCACTCCGCGGGCACCTCGCTGGTGATCGGTTGCGTGCTGGCGGCGATCGCCGCCCGCAATCCGTGGTGGCTGCTCGCGGCGCCGGTGTGCGGCTACGGCTTCGCCTGGGTCGGTCACTTCTTCTTCGAGCACAACCGCCCGGCGACGTTCAGCCATCCGCTCTACAGCCTCGCCGGCGACTGGGTGATGTGCGCGCAAATGCTCACCGGCCGCATTCGCTGGTAGAACCCCATTGCTGCAGCAGACACACGCTAAAAGAACCCCTCTCCCCGTGGGAGAGGGGCAGGGGTGAGGGCTGAATCGCTACCGCATCTAGCGAATCAGCAGACACGCCAGAGCCCCTCTCCCTGTGGGAGAGGGGCAGGGGTGAGGGTTGAATCGCTACCGCGTCTACCGAATCCGCAGTTCCGGATCAATGCACGACGTTTCGCTCGATCCACTGCGCGAACGCCTGCAGGAACTTCTGCATGAATTCGCGAGTGGAGTCGTTGACGATTGCGCCCTTGTCGTCGAACAGGCCCGCCGCGCTGCCGATGTAGGCCTCGGGCTGCTGCATCGCCGGCACGTTGAGGAACACCAGCGACTGCCGCAGCGCGTGATTGGCACCGAATGCGCCGATCGGCCCCGGCGAAACGCTGACGATCGCGCCCGGCTTGCCGTTCCATGAACTCTTGCCGTAGGGGCGCGAGCCGACGTCGATGGCGTTCTTGAGCAAGCCGGGAACGCCGCGGTTGTACTCCGGCGTCACGAACAGCACCGCGTCGAAGCCCTCCAGGCGCTGCTTGAAATCGCGCACCGCCTGCGGCGGATCGGCCTCGTAATCGGCGTTGTAGAGCGGAAGATTGCCGATCTCGATGATCTCCATTCTGAACGAAGGCGCGGCCATGGCGATCAGCGCCTTGGCCATCTTGCGATTCAACGAGTCCTTGCGCAGGCTGCCGACGAGCACCGCGACGCTGCGTGTGGTTGCCATGTTAGTCTCCTCAGTCGGGGAGGTCGGATCATCGCACCGTTGCGGTGGGACCCCTGCTAAGTATAAGCGCACGCATTGCGTTTCGTTGCTGGGAGTCAGAACGCGATCCAGGTTTGCCGGGGTGGCGCCGAGAGTGGCATAATCCGCCGTCTTCGGGGTGTAGCGCAGCCTGGTAGCGCGCTTGCTTTGGGAGCAAGATGTCGGAGGTTCAAATCCTCTCACCCCGACCACGGACAGATGGGTGCATGCACTAAAGCGCCCGTAGCTCATTGGGATAGAGCACCGGCCTTCTAAGCCGGGGGTAACAGGTTCGAGTCCTGTCGGGCGCGCCACGACCGAGATGTGATGTGTCGTGTCGCGGTCCTGATCCGCTGATGCGTTTCGCGTCGGATAACGAGCGACAAGCGGCATTCGTCGAGGGGACGGCGATGGATCGGCGGACATTCCTGGGTGCTTGCGCAAGCGGCCTCGTTCTCGTGCCCGGCATCGCCCACGGCCAGTCGGCAGCAAAGGTTCACCGTGTCGGCTTTCTCCTAGGCGCCACCGCGGAGTCGGTGCTGTCGCTGTACAACTCGCTCAACGAAGGGTTGCGGGACCGCGGCTATATAGAGGGCCGCAACCTCATCCTGGAGGCCCGCTACGGCGGCGGCAAAGTGGAACGGCTGCCCGATCTGGCGGCGGAGCTGGTGCGATTGCCCGTGGAGGTGATCGTCACCGGCACGAACATTCACGTCGCGGCGGTGCGTAGCGTGACCAAGACCCTGCCCACCGTGATGGTCTTTACCGCCGATCCGGTGGCGGCGGGATTCGTCGAGAGCCTGGCGCGGCCCGGGGGCAACGTTACCGGATTGAGCGCGGACGCGAGCCCCGAGCTGTGGGCGAAGTACCTGGGCTTGCTGAGGGAGGTCGTTCCGAAACTAACGAAGGTAGGCGCGCTCGGGCAAGTGTCTGCCAAGTTCGGTTTCGCGGAGCTGGAAGTAGCTTCGCGACAACTCGGCATCGCGCTCGAAATCGCGGATGTCAAAGCGCCCGAGGATTTCGACAGCACGTTTGCTACGATGGTCAGCAAGCGAGTGGACGCGTTTGTGGTCATCGTCGGTCCGCTGACTTATCAGTTGCGCAAGCCTATCGCGGATCTGGCGCTCAAGCATCGGCTTCCCGCCATCTGCACGCTGAACGAGTACGCGCACGCCGGATTGCTGATGAGCTACGGATCGAATCTGAACGATCTCTACGTTCGCGCTGCGGCCTACGTCGACAAGATTCTGCGCGGGGCGAAGCCTGCCGACCTGCCGGTCGAGCAACCGTCGAGATTCGAGTTGACGGTCAACATGAAAACGGCCAAGGCGCTCGGCGTAAACATGCCGTACTCGCTGCAACTGCTGGCTGCGGAAGTCATCGGCTGACATGTTGCCGCCAATGATTCGCGGATTCGCATGCCGGCTTGGTATAATGTACGCACGGTGTGCAAAGCGAGAATGCACCCTCGCGCGCGGTTTATGGGTACGAAGCGCTGCAAGGCAATGGTGGCTGTAGCTCAGCGGTAGAGTCCCGGATTGTGATTCCGGTTGTCGCGGGTTCGAATCCCGTCAGCCACCCCATTCCCCTCCGGTCTGTTCCGGTCACACAGTCGAACGCCCTGAAAGTCACGCCCGAGGGCGGGCAGATCGAGTGCGCCCGGATATCCGCGACGGC
>DASPTZ010000123.1:0-4703 GCA_035623155.1 Casimicrobiaceae bacterium
GACGCTCTACCAGCTGAGCTAAGCACCCTCGTCAATTTGGCCAAAATCGCCTACGGCGATTTCCGGCAGACATTACTCCGAAAACCGCCGGCAAAAGGCGCGGCTTTTGCCGGCTACGCCCGCTGAAACCCTCGACGGCGATTTCGGCGGACATCAGCTTCGCTACCGCCGGCGAAAGGACGGTGCCGACGCACCGCGGCCTGCGGCCCTTTCGCCGGCTGCGTCTACTCTTTCGGCTCAGTGTGCCGGCGGTACGACCGGCTTGATGCGCCGCCCGTTGCGCGGCCTGCGCTTGTCTTCGGACTCGGACGCTGCGGCCGCGGGCGCTGATGCCTCCGGCTGGGACTGCGGCACGGGCTGCTGCGTGAGCGCCACGCCGAGCACCTCGTCGATCCACTTGACCGGCCTGATGTCGAGGTTGCCCTTGATGTTATCGGGGATCTCGACCAGATCCTTCTGATTCTCGTCCGGGATCAGCACCGTCTTGATGCCGCCGCGATGCGCCGCGAGCAGCTTCTCCTTCAGCCCGCCGATCGGCAGCACCTCGCCGCGCAGCGTGATCTCGCCCGTCATGGCCACGTCCGAGCGCACCGGGATCTTGGTCAGCGCCGAGACCATCGCGGTGCACATGCCGATGCCCGCACTCGGGCCGTCTTTCGGCGTCGCGCCTTCCGGAATGTGCAGGTGCACGTCGTGCTTCTGATAGAACTCGGGCTCGAGCCCCAGCACCTGCGCGCGGCTGCGCACGACGGTCATGGCCGCCTGGATCGACTCCTGCATGACCTCGCCCAGCTGCCCGGTGTGCTGCAGCTTGCCCTTGCCCGGCACGACCGCCGCCTCGATCGTCAGCAGTTCCCCGCCGACCTCGGTCCACGCCAGGCCGGTGACCTGCCCGACGCGGTTCATGTCCTCGGCCTTGCCGTAGCGGAAGCGACGCACCCCTAAGAACTTCTCGAGATTGCGCGGCGTAACGGCGACCGACTTCTGGTCCTTCTTGTGCAGCAGCATCTGCTTGACGGCTTTGCGGCTGATCTTGGCGATCTCGCGCTCGAGATTGCGCACGCCCGCCTCGCGGGTGTAGTAGCGCACGATGTCGAGCAGGGCGGTATCGGAGACCTTAAGCTCGTCGGGCTTGAGCCCGTTGCCCTTCATCTGCTTCGGCACCAGGTAACGCCGCCCGATGTTCATCTTCTCGTCCTCGGTGTAGCCGGGCAGGCGGATGACCTCCATGCGATCGAGGAGCGGCGGCGGGATGTTGAGCGTGTTCGCGGTGCACACGAACATCACTTCGGAGAGATCGAGGTCGACCTCGAGGTAATGATCGTTGAAGGTCGAGTTCTGCTCGGGGTCCAGCACCTCGAGCAGCGCCGACGACGGATCGCCACGGAAGTCCATGGACATCTTGTCGACTTCATCGAGCAGGAACAGCGGGTTGTGCACCCCCGCCTTGGCCATGTTCTGCACGATCTTGCCGGGCATCGAGCCGATGTAGGTGCGGCGGTGGCCGCGGATCTCGGCCTCATCGCGCACGCCGCCCAGGGACATGCGCACGAACTTGCGGTTGGTGGTGCGCGCGATGCTCTGACCGAGCGAGGTCTTGCCCACGCCCGGCGGCCCGACCAGGCACAGGATCGGCCCCTTGAGCTTGTCGACGCGCTGCTGCACGGCGAGGTACTCGACGATGCGCTCCTTCACCTTCTCCAGCCCGTAGTGATCCTCGTCCAGAATCTTCTCGGCGCGGGCGATGTCCTTGATGATCTTGGTGCGCTTCTTCCACGGGACCTTCAGCAGCCAGTCGATGTAGTTGCGCACCACGGTGGCTTCCGCGGACATCGGCGACATCATCTTCAGCTTGTTGAGCTCGGCGGCGGCCTTGTCGCGCGCCTCCTTGGGCATGCCGGCCTTGGTGATCTTCTGCTCGAGCTCTGAGATCTCGTTGCCGCCCTCGTCCATCTCGCCGAGCTCTTTCTGAATGGCCTTCATCTGCTCATTCAGGTAGTACTCGCGCTGGCTCTTCTCCATCTGTGCCTTGACGCGGCCGCGAATGCGCTTCTCGATCTGCAGCACGTCCATCTCGCTCTCGATGGCGACCAGGATGTGCTCGAGCCGCTTCTTGACGTCGAGAATCTCCAGCACCTTCTGCTTCTCGGCGAGCTTCAGCGACATGTGCGCCGCCACCGTGTCGGCGAGCCGCCCGGCCTGCTCGATGCCGGCGAGGGCGGTGAGCACCTCCGGCGGCACCTTCTTGTTGAGCTTCACGTACTGCTCGAACTGGGAAATGACCGAGCGCGCCAGCACGTCCATTTCCTTCTCGTCGTAGGTCTCCGCATCCGGCAGCAGCGTCGCGTCCGAGGCGTAGTACTCGCCGGCCTGCAGCTTCTCGATGCGCGCGCGATCCACCCCCTCGACCAGCACCTTGACGGTGCCGTCGGGAAGCTTCAACAGCTGCAGAATGCTCGCGACGGTCGCGATGCGGTACAGATCGTCGGCCTTCGGGTCATCGACGTCGGCCTGCTTCTGTGCCACCAGCATGATGCGCTTGTCGGTGCGCATGGCGACATCGAGCGCCTGGATCGATTTCTCGCGCCCGACGAACAGCGGAATCACCATGTGCGGGTAGACGACCACGTCCCGCAGGGGCAGTACCGGGACGTTCTGCAGCATGGCAGGCATCGGGGTCGTGGGACTGGTGGGTTCGGACACGCTCAAGCCCTCGGATAGCGGACGGGGACGGTCCGGGTGTCTGTCAGACCCTTAAGACCGCTTGCGTTGACGCTAGTGTAGCGGGAAATGAGGCTGAAGCCGCGCGTTTCAAGGGTGACGCGTCTCACGCTGCTGCGTTTCGGCCGGGAACGCGCGCACCGGCTGCTCGACCGTCAGCCGCAAGGTCGTCGCGGCCGGCACCCTAGTGGTGATTCGCGCCGGAGGCGCGGCGCGGCTCATCGACGCTCGCGAGCCGGCTCTCGTCCGAGCCGTACACCACGTACGGCCCGGTCTGGCCCTCGATCACCGTCTCGTCGATAACGATCTTGGCCACGTTGCGCATCGAGGGCAGCTCGTACATCGTGTCGAGCAGCACGGTCTCGAGGATGGTGCGCAGCCCGCGGGCCCCGGTCTTTCTCTGCATGGCCCGGTGCGCCACCGCTTTCAGCGCCTCGTCGCGGAACTCAAGCTCCGCCCCCTCCATCTCGAACAGCCGCCGGTACTGCTTGGTGAGGGCGTTCTTGGGCTCGGTGAGGATCGAGACCAGCGCCGCCTCATCGAGCTCATCGAGGGTCGCCACCACCGGCAGGCGGCCGACGAACTCCGGAATGAGTCCGTACTTGATGAGGTCCTCGGGCTCGACGTCGTGGAAGAGGTCGCTCCCGTGGGGACGGGCGTTGATGCCACGCACCTCGGAGGTAAAGCCGATACCGCTCTTCTGGGTTCGGTTCAGGATGATTTTTTCGAGCCCCGCGAACGCCCCGCCGCAGATAAATAGGATGTTGCTCGTGTCGACCTGCAGGAACTCCTGCTGCGGATGTTTGCGTCCGCCCTGCGGGGGGACTGAAGCGATCGTGCCCTCGATGAGCTTGAGTAGCGCCTGCTGTACGCCCTCTCCCGAGACGTCGCGGGTGATCGAGGGGTTATCGGACTTGCGCGAGATCTTGTCGATCTCATCGATGTAGACGATACCGGTCTGCGCCTTCTCGACGTCGTAGTCGCACTTCTGGAGCAGTTTCTGAATGATGTTCTCGACGTCCTCGCCAACGTAGCCCGCCTCGGTGAGCGTCGTCGCGTCCGCGATCGTGAACGGCACGTTCAGAAGCCGGGCGAGTGTCTCTGCGAGCAGCGTCTTGCCGCAGCCCGTTGGGCCGATGAGCAGGATGTTGCTCTTGGCGATCTCGACCTCTTCCTTCGAACGGGTGGCAGAGCCGCTTCGGGTCTGCAGACGCTTGTAGTGGTTGTAGACCGCGACCGAGAGCACCTTCTTGGCGCGCTCCTGGCCGATCACGTACTCGTCGAGGACCTTCTTGATCTCGTGTGGCTTCGGGAGCTTATCGCGTGCACGCTCGGCGCGGTCTTCGAGCTCCTCACGGATGATGTCGTTGCAGAGCTCAACGCACTCATCGCAGACGAACACCGAGGGACCGGCGATGAGCTTACGAACCTCGTGCTGACTCTTCCCGCAGAAGGAACAGTAAAGGAGCTTGCCGTCATCATGGCGGCTGCGGGAATCTTCACTCATCAGGGTCCCTCACAAAACTCCCCATCGCGGCGCTTCAATGGGCGCGCTTGAACGCGAGTTTCTTATAGCACGGTGTCCGGCCACGAAGCAAAGAGCGGATGCACGGCTAAGTCCTTCTGCGGACGGGAGTTATATGACGCGGTTCACCTCTTTGACATTTGCCCGGCGCGCCTCGCAATAGGGCAAATCAGCCGGACTTACCGCCCCCCGCCGGGGTGGCGAGCTCGCCGCGCTTTTCGAGGACCTTATCGATCAATCCGTAGCGCACGGCCTCCTGCCAGTCCATAAAACGGTCGCGGTCCGTGTCCTGCTTGATGCGATCGACGCTCTGGCCGGTGTGCTTGGCGAGGATCTTGTTCAGCCGATCGCGCGTCTCGAGCATCTCGCGGGCATGAATCTCCATATCCGCCGCCTGCCCCTGGAAGCCCCCGAGCGGCTGGTGAATCATGACGCGCGCGTGAGGGAGGCAGTAGCG
>DASPTZ010000124.1:0-4142 GCA_035623155.1 Casimicrobiaceae bacterium
GATCGCCGCGCGCACTGTGGCACGTGGCGAAGCTCGTCCTGCGGTACGCCCGTCAGCGGGTGCACGCGCATCGCGGAACGAGCCTCGTTCTCGGCAACGCACTCGCGGCACGCCTGCTCAGGTCGGCGCGCGATCTTGGCGTCGAGATCGTCGCTCGTGCGTCCGTTTCGAAACTCGTAACCGGCGATGCTCGCATTGCGGGAGTCGAAGCCACGATCGACGGCGGCTCCGCGACCTTGCGTGCGCGCTGCGGCGTCATCGTTGCCACGGGTGGGATCTCCCATTTTCCGGAATTGCGGCGCATGTACGTTCCGCGCGCCGCGGGCGATCTTTCCGCCACGGTCGCCGCGGGTGCATCGCATGCCGGAGTCGATCTCGCGCGCGCGGCAGGCGCGGCGGTCACCCCGCCGTCGGCGGGGCTCGACGATGCGAAGGGTTGGTGGGTGCCCGTTTCCAGATTCGTGCGCGCCGACGGCAGCGCCGCAGTGTTCCCGCACGTCGTCACCGACCGTGCGAAGCCTGGGCTGATCGCCGTCAACAAGGATGGCCGGCGCTTCGTCAACGAGGCGGTGTCGTACCACGAGTTCGTGCGCGGCCAGCTGCGCGACCCTGAACGCTCGGTTCCCGCCTGGCTTCTGTGCGACCGCGCGTTTCTCTGGAAATACGGACTCGGACGCGTGCGGCCGTTCGCACTTTCGGTCCGCCGATACGTAGAATCCGGCTACCTCAAGCGAGCCGCGACCATCGAGGACTTGGCAGCCGCCATCGGCGTGCCCGCGCTGGCGCTTGCCGACACCGTGCGCAAGTACAACGCGGCCGCCGCTACCGGAGAAGATCCGGAATTCGGGCGTGGCTCCAACATTTACCAACGGCACCTAGGCGATGTCGAGCATCAGCCGAATCCGTGCGTGGCGCCGATCGAGCGTGCGCCTTTCTACGCCGTGGCCGTGTATCCCGCGGACCTCGGCATGGCGGCGGGTGTCGTCACCGACGAATACGCGCGCGTGCTCACGCCCGACGGCCGCGTCATCGAAGGGCTGTACGCGTGCGGAAACGACATGCACTCGATCATGAACGGAGCCTATCCGGGCCCGGGAATCACTTTGGGGCCTGCCTTGGTGTTCGGTTACATCGCCGCGTCCCACGCGTGCCAGGGCGTTGCGAATTGAGAGGATGGACAAGAGCAGACTCGATCTGCTGTTCCGACCCGACTCCGTCGCGATCGTCGGCGCCTCCCCTCAACCCGGCAGTCCGCGCAATTCCCTGCTGCGCGTCGTTCGCAAGCACGGGTTCGCGGGCCGCATCTACCCGGTCACGCCGACGCACGGCGAAGTCGAAGGCCTGCGCGCCTACAAATCGGTGGCCGATCTTCCCGAGACGCCCGACGTCGCGCTCATCATCACGCCGGCGCACACGGTTCCCGACATCGTCGCGCAATGCGGCGCCAAGGGAATCCGCAATGCAATCGTGTTCAGCGCGGGCTTCGAGGAAACCGAGGAAGGAAAGGAGCACGCGCGCCGCCTCGCGGATGCCGCGGAGAGCCACGATGTGACACTGCTCGGCCCCAATTGCCAGGGCATCTGGTCCGTCCGCCATCGCAGCATGCTGACCTACGGGCCCGCGCTCGTGAACCTCGACACGGTGCGGCATGCGCCGATCGCCATCGTGAGCCAGAGCGGCGCGCTTGCCGGCGCAATCGCCAATTCGCTGCAGCAGAACGCGATGGGGTGCTCCTACGTCGTGAGCGTGGGCAACGAGACGTGTCTCGACGCGCTGGATGCGCTCGAATGGATCATCGCGCAGGACGACGTGCGCGTCGTCGCGTTGTACATCGAGGGACTGAGCCGCGGAGGACGGATCCTGCGAATTGCCCAGGCGGCGCGCGAGCGCGGCGTCCAGATCGTCGCGCTCAAGGCCGGACGCTCGGATGTCGGGCAGCAGGCAACCGCGTCGCACACCGGCAAGATCGCGTCATCGCATGCCGTCTATGCCGACGTATTCGAGCAGGCCGGGGTCATCTGCGTCGGCAGTCTCGCGCAAGCGCTGGCCGCGATGGAAGTACTCGCATACCTCCCAAGTCCGCACTTGAGCGGTGATCCGAAAGGCGGCATCTCGGTGCTGAGCTCGTCAGGCGGCGCTGGCGCGCTGCTCGCCGACCATAGCAGCGAGTTCGGCATCCCGATGACGGAGTTCAGCGCGGCGACGGCCAAGCGGCTGGGCGAGCTGCTTCCGGCGTTCGCGCGAAAGGCAAACCCAATCGATCTCACCGGCCAGATCAACACGGTCGAGGGCCTGTTCCGCGACACATGCCTCGCAGTCGCCGCCGACCCACGAACCGAAGCCGTGGTCGTGCAATTCGCGAGCAGCGGCCGTCGATGGCTTCACGAGAACGCGGAAGTTTACAAGCTCCTGGCGCGCGACGTGCCGGTCATCCTGAGCTTCGTCGGCGAGACGATGGAGCGCGAGCTGCGCAGCGAGTTCCGTCAGGCGGGCGTCCTCCTCGCCTCCGACCCGCAGTTCACGATGCAGGCGCTCGCGCTGCTGTATGCGCGGGCGCGGCTGCAGTCGCTCGCGCACGTCGAGCGCGGCGAGCAACTGCCGCCGCATGAGCCGCCTGGCGATTGGCAGCACATGATGCGGTTCTGCGAGGGCGCGGGCATTCAGCCCGCCTCGTGGCAGGTGCTCGAGCCAGGCGGCAGGGCCGCGGACGCGTGCCGCCACATGAAATATCCGCTCGTCGTGAAAGTCCTTCCACAGGACGCGGAGCACAAGACCGAGCTCGGGCTCGTCAAGCTGCGGGTCCGCTCGCCCGAGGAAGTGGATAGGCATGCCGCGGAGTTTCGCGCGCACCTCGGCAAGCCCGCGATGAGCGTGCTCGTGCAGGAGATGGTCGACGAGGGCGTCGAGGTCGTGCTCGCGTGCCTGCGGCAGACGGACTTCGGCCCCGTTGTCTCGATCGGCAGCGGCGGCGTGGCGATAGAGCTCTATCGCGACGTTGTCCACCTCGCGTTGCCCGTATCGCCCGGCCAGGTCCTAACCGCGATGAAAAAGCTCAAGCTGTGGACATTGCTGCAAGGCTTCCGGGGCAAGCCGGCAGCGGATGTGGACGCGCTTGCCGCTGCGGCGGCGCGGCTCGGCGACATGTTTCTCGCGACGCCGAAGCTTCTCGAGTTCGAGATCAATCCGGTGATCGTGCGGCCGCGCGGGCACGGTGTCTTCGCCGTCGACGCGCTCGCTTCCATCGAGCGCGGCTGATCACAAGTCGTCGCGATCGGCGCCGGCCGGTAACGTGGGCGGAGCCGTGCTGACCAGGCTCACGCCCTGCCAGGCGCCCGAAGCGATGAGCTGCCGGGCGACATGCTTGAGCTCGGCGCGCACGATCGAGGCGCTCGTCGAAAGCTTGGGCAGCGGCAGGCCGCGGGAATCAAGAACTCATTGCAGTCATCGGGTGAGGCGGCGCCTCCGGTCCACGGCGTGGACAAATCATGCCGTGGGCCGGAGTGAAATCGCAACCGACGTTGCGAAGGCGTCGCCAAGCGCCCTTCCTACTCCTCGACGGCGGCGGGTACCGGTATTTCCGACGCACGCCTTGTCGAGCGCCAGAAGAACGTCACAATCTGCCAGGCGACGAACAATCCGATGATCGAGAGGAGCGTGGCGCTGATCGGATGCGTAAAGAACGTCGTGAAGCTGCCGCGACTCAGCAAGAGCGATCGACGGAAGTTCTCCTCCAGCATGGGGCCGAGGATGAAGCCGAGCATCAATGGCGCAGGGTCCAGCTCGAGCCGCAAGAAAAGGTAACCAATGAGCCCGAAGCCGGCGGTGACGAACACATCCTCGAGGCTGTTGTTGACACTATATGTCCCGATGCAGCAGAAAAAGAGAATGGCGGGGAAGAGAACCTTGTATGGGATCTTGAACACCGACAGCCAGTAACGCACGAGCGGCACGTTCAGCGCGAGCAGGAAGCAGTTTCCGATCCACATGCTCGCTACCAGGCCCCAGAAGAGCTCCGGATGTCCGGAGATCATGTTGGGTCCCGGCTGTATGCCTTTGATGATGAAGGCGGCCATCATCAGGGCCATGACCGCGTTCTCGGGGATGCCGATACTCATGAGCGGAATGAAGCTCGTCCGCGCGGC
>DASPTZ010000125.1:0-30435 GCA_035623155.1 Casimicrobiaceae bacterium
CGAGACCACCGGCAACGCGGTCGCCTTCATCGACACGCCGAGCCCCGCGATGATGTTGGTCGCGTGGCCGGTGGTCGACGCTTCGGCGACGTGGCGCACCGGCTTGAATTGCGTCGCGGTGTAGTACTCGGTGATGACGACCAACACCGCGGTGAGCGCCAGGCCGACCACTCCGGCGCCCCACAGGCGAAGCGTGCTCAAGTGCGGATCCGAGGCGACGACGCCGGCCATCAGGCGGTCGGTGATGAACCAGAAGCCGATCGCCGAGAGAACCCCGGCGACGATCAGACCCCGGTAGAGCGCGTTCATGATCTTGCCGCCCTCTCGCGCCTTCACGAAAAAGCACCCGACAATCGAGGCGAGGATCGAAAAGCCACCGAGCGCCAGG
This sequence comes from Casimicrobiaceae bacterium, assembly GCA_035623155.1. Lineage (GTDB taxonomy): Bacteria > Pseudomonadota > Gammaproteobacteria > Burkholderiales > Casimicrobiaceae > PALSA-1003. The sequence goes on from DASPTZ010000125.1 coordinate 389, forward strand.
GGATAGGTCACCGCCGCCTGGGCGTTCACCGGCATGAGCAGCGCACCCAGCAGCATGGTGGCGATGATCGTGACAGCGTAGGTTTCGAACAGGTCCGCCGCCATGCCGGCGCAGTCGCCGACGTTGTCGCCCACGTTGTCGGCGATCACCGCGGGATTGCGCGGGTCATCCTCCGGAATTCCCGCCTCGACCTTGCCGACCAGATCGGCGCCAACATCTGCACCCTTGGTGAAGATGCCCCCGCCCAAGCGCGCGAAGATCGAGATCAGCGAACCCCCGAAGGCGAGCCCGACCAGAGGCTCGATCGTCCCGTGCAGCCCTTCCTTCGCGGGATTCGGAACGTAGGGCGCCGAGTTGATCAGGAACCAGTAGAAGCCCGCTACGCCCAGCAAGCCCAGCCCCACGACCAGCAACCCGGTGATCGCGCCGCCACGGAAGGCGAGCGACAGCGCCTCATTGAGACCGCTGCGCGCCGCTTCCGCGGTGCGCACGTTGGAGCGCACCGACACGTTCATCCCGATGTAGCCGGCGAGTCCCGAAAACACGGCGCCGATGGCGAAGCCCGAGGCGGTGCGCCAGGACAGGAACACTCCGATGACGACGAAGAGGATGATGCCGACGATGCCGATGGTCGTGTATTGGCGGTTCAGGTAGGCCTGCGCGCCCTGCTGGACCGCCGTGGCGATCTCGCGCATGCGGTCGTTGCCGCTGGGCTTGCCCAGAACCCAGCCGATCGACCAGCCGCCGTAGACGAGCGCGGCTACCGCGCAGGCGAGCGCGAAGACGAGTGCGTATGACATGACGATCCCCTCTAGTGTGATACCGCGAATGCTTTGTCATCCGGCCGTTGCAATCGACCCTTGACGGCGGCCGGTCGATCGTTGCGCGATGGAGCCTCGGGCGCACGACCGCAAAAACGCGTTATTTTGCCAGCGCCCGGTCCAAAAAGTCGAGCCGGTCCTGCCCCCAGAACGGCTCGTCGCGGTAGATGTAGGTCGGCGCGCCGAACACCTGCCGCTCGATCGCTTCCTGCGTCAGCGCTCCGTAACGCGTGGCGATGTCGGGCGACGCGGCGCGAGCCGCGAGCGCTCCGGCATCGAGTCCCTGCTCCGCCGCGATAGCCGACAGCGTCGCCGCATCGGAGACGTCGCGCTCCTCGACCCAGACGGCGCGCATGATCGCACCGGCGAGCTTCAAACCGTGTTCGGTTCCGCGCTCCAGCGCGGCGAGAATCCACTTGGACGCGAGATCCCCGGGCACGGGGAAGAACTTCGGCTGCAGATTCAGAGGCATGCTTAAGAATTCCCGCCAGCGCTTCAACTCGAACGTCCGGTACGCCTGTCGCTGCGGCGCGCGCTGCTTGAGCGGCAAGCCTCCCGAAACCGAGAACACCTTCCCCAGGTCGACGGGTTTGACGGCGATGCTCGCCCCATGCTTCCTGGCGATCGCCACGAAGCGCTCGTGCCCCATGTAGGTGAACGGGGACACGGGAGTGAAATAGTAGTCGACCTGCTTCATGGGGCTTCGCTCGCGTCCCCGGCCTCAGATCTTGAACTCGGTCGCCAGCTTCTTCGGCACTCCGACGTTCTTCAGGCGAGCGTAACGCGGCAGCCCGCCTTGGTACGGCGGGTAGTCCTCGCCGCGCACCAGCGGCTCGAGATAGGCCCGCGCCTTGCCGGTGATGCCGTAGCCGTCGGGAGTGATGTAGTCGCGCGGAAGCTTCTTTTCGACGTTGGCGACTCGATCCAGCGGCGCGACGCCGATCTTCCATCTGTACGGCTTATCGGAGGCCCGCACGATCGCCGGCATCACCGCATTGTGACCTGCCAGCGCCAGCTCGACCGCCGCCTTGCCCACCGCGTAGCTGTGCTGCACGTCGGTCTTCGAGGCGAGGTGCCGTGCCGCACGCTGCAGATAATCGGCAACCGCCCAGTGATACTTGTGGCCGAGCTTGTCCTTGACCAGCGAGGCGATGAGCGGCCCCACGCCGCCGAGCTGCGCGTGCCCGAACGCATCCTTGGTTCCCGCTTCCGCCATGAGCTTGCCTTCGGCGTTGAGCAGCCCCTCGGAGACGCCGATGCAGCAGTAACCGAACTTGCGCACCCTCGAGTCGACTTCGGCGAGGAATTTCGCCTCGTCGAAACGGATCTCGGGGAACAGCAGCAGCAGCGGGATCGGGGTGTCCCTGTCGTCGGCCAGCCCGACGGCAGAGGTGATCCAGCCGGCGTGCCGCCCCATCACTTCGAGGACGAAGACGCGGGTCGAGGTCTTTGCCATCGACGCCACGTCGAACGCCGCCTCCCTCATCGACGTAGCGACATACTTGGCGACCGAGCCGAAGCCAGGGCAGCAGTCGGTGATCGGCAGGTCGTTGTCGACCGTCTTGGGGACGTGCACCGCGGTGATCGGATAACCCATGCGCGCCGAGAGCTGCGACACCTTGAGGCAGGTGTCCGCCGAGTCGTTGCCGCCGTTATAGAAAAAGTAGCCGATGTCGTGCGCCCGAAAGACCTCGATCAGGCGCTCGTACTGGGAGCGGTCCTTTTCGAACTCGGCGAGCTGGTAGCGGCAAGAGCCGAAAGCGCCCGCCGGGGTGTGCATGAGCGCGGCGATGGCGTGGGCCGGCTCCTTGCTGGTGTCGATCAGATCCTCGGTCAGCGCGCCGATGATTCCGTTGCGGCCGGCGTAGACCTTGCCGATCCGACTCCGGTTGCGGCGGGCGGTCTGGATTACGGCGCAAGCCGACACGTTGATGACGGCAGTCACTCCGCCGGATTGGGCATAGAAGGCGTTGCGTTTGGGCATGATGTCAACTCTTCAAGGCAGCAAGCATGGCGTCACGAATCGTCTCCACGCTTCCCATGCCGCCCACCTCACGGTATTTCGGCGCACGCGGATCGCCGCTGCTCGCCCACTTGAGGTAATAGTCGACAAGCGGCTCGGTTTGAGCGTGGTAGACGGCGAGGCGCTTCTTCACCGTCTCCTCCTTGTCGTCGTCACGCTGGATCAGGGGCTCACCGGTGACGTCGTCGCGATTCGCGACCTTGGGCGGATTGAACTTGATGTGATAGGTCCTTCCCGAGGCGACGTGCACGCGGCGACCGCTCATGCGCTCGACGATCGCGGCGTCGGGCACGTCGATCTCGAGCACGTAGTCGATGGCCACCCCGGCGTCCTTCATGGCGTCCGCCTGCGGCAGGGTGCGCGGGAAGCCGTCGAACAGGTAACCTCGCGCGCAATCCGACTCCTTCAGCCGCTCCTTGACCAGGCCGACGATGATGTCGTCGGATACGAGTGCGCCGGAATCCATCACCTTCTTGGCGGCCAAGCCGAGCGGCGTTCCGGCCTTGACCGCCGCGCGCAGCATGTCGCCCGTCGAGATCTGCGGAATGCCGTACGCCTCTCGAATATAGTTGGCCTGCGTTCCCTTGCCGGCGCCAGGCGGGCCGAGCAATATCAGTCGCATGATCGGGACAGGAAGATGAGTGGCGGCACGGCGCTACAGCGTCGTGAGGCACGCGGGTAACCGCGCGAATTCTGGCTGGAATCGTTACGCCGGTCAAACCCGGCGTCAGCGGCCGCCCTCGGCGGCATAGAGCGCGCGAACGCGCTCCAGATCCTCCGCAGTGTCGACTCCGGGCGCTGGCGTTCCCCGCGTGACCGTGACCACGATGCGATAGCCGTGCCACAGGGCGCGCAGCTGCTCGAGCGCCTCGAAGCGTTCGATGGGCGCTGGCGGCAGAGCAGGGTAGTGTCGGAGGAAGCTCACGCGGTACGCGTAGAGGCCATAGTGGCGGTAGAGCGGCATCTTGGGCGGAATCTCGCGCAAGCCGTCAGCAAAGGCGTCGCGCGCCCACGGAATCGTCGCCCTGCTGAAGTACAACGCGTAGCCGGAGCGGTCGAGTACAACCTTGACGACGTTGGGATTGAATGCCTCCGCTTTATCGTCGATCGCGTGGCACGCCGTCGCGATGGCCGCATCGGGATGAGCCGACAGCAGCTCGGCGACCTCGCGGATTAGCGCAGGCTCCAGCAGCGGCTCGTCGCCCTGGACGTTGACGACGATCGCCGCGTCGTCGAGTCCAAGCACGGCGGCGGCTTCGGCGAGGCGGTCGCTGCCGGTCGAATGGTTCTCGTGGGTCATGACCGCCTCGATGCCGTGCTCGGCGGCTGCGGCGATGATGCGCTGATCGTCGGTCGCGATCACGACGCGCGTCGCCCCGCTCGACCTCGCGCGCTCGGCCACACGGACGACCATCGGCTTGCCGGCGATGTCCAGCAGCGGCTTCCCCGGCAGCCGCGTCGATGCGTAGCGTGCAGGAATGAGGACCGTGAAGGTCACTCGTATTCGGCGGGCTCCAGCCGGCGCGCCTCTTCTTCGAGCATTACCGGAATGCCGTCGCGGATCGGATAGGCGAGCCTCGCCGACTTGGAGATGAGCTCCTGTCGCTCCTTGTCATAGACCAGTGGACCCTTGGTGACCGGGCAGACGAGAATCTCGAGCAGTTTGGGATCCACGCAGCTTCTCCTCGATAAGCGCCAGCAGCGCGGGATCGGGCGCCGCGCGCACCGGCAGGACCCAGCAGCGGTCATCGGCGAATGCGGTGCATTTTACCGCATCCTTTTCGGTCATCAGGATCGCTGTCGCGCCGGGAAGAGCCAAGTCCTCGGCCGTGAACCGGTGATGATCGGGAAACGCGTGCTCGGCCGCCGTGATCCCCAGTGCACTCAAGTGATCGAAAAAGCGCTGCGGATTGCCGATGCCCGCGATTGCATGCACGCTGCCGCTGCGGAACGCTTCCGCGGAGGCGGTGACGGTCGGCGCATTCACCCGCACGAAGCGATTGCCCACAAGAGACATCGCGAAGGCGGGAGCGGCCCCCTTGGGCTCGGGATCTCCCAGCCACACGACTGCGTCGACCTGGTCGAGGCGCGCCGCGGGCTCGCGCAGCGGACCGGCCGGGAGAGGCAGTCCGTTGCCAAGCCCGCGGGCGGCGTCGACCACGGCGATCTCCACGTCGCGGGAGAGCGCATAGTGCTGCAGCCCGTCGTCGGAGATGATCACGTCGCATTCGGGGTGCTCGGTGATCAATGCGCGCGCCGCCGATGGGCGGTCGTGCCCTACCCATACGGGACGCCCGCTGCGCGCGAGCAACAGCGCCTCATCGCCGACTTCCGCGGCCGTTGCATCGGCGCGCACCGCGCGCGGTGCCACGCCGGCGCCGCCATGTCCACGGCTCACGATGCCGGGATGCCATCCGCGCGAACCAAGCACGCCGGCGAGCGCGATCGCGAGCGGAGTCTTGCCGCTCCCTCCGACGACGATGTTGCCCACGATCACGACCGGCACCGGCAGGCGCTCGCTGCGCAAGGCGCCTGAGCGATATAGCGCCCTGCGCAGCGCGACGACTACGCGGAAGACCAGAGCCAGCGGCGAGAGCACCGCCGCAAGCACAGTGAGGTGCGGCGTGTACCAGGCCGCGACGAGGTGGTCGGAGAGAGTCAAACCACGCGTCGACTACTTCCGTCATTCCCGCGGAAGCGGGAATCCATTTTCCTGTCGAACAACTTGGATTCCCGCGTTCGCGGGGATGACGCAACGGTCTCCGATCGCCACGCTTCGCCTCCTGCTCTTGGACATCGCGACAGCCTCCTCAAACCGTTGCTCGCACACTGCCTGCCACGCGTCGGCCGCCGCCGCGACTCGCGGTCGCTCGCATCCCCGCGCTTCGCGCGGGGCCCCTGCTTCGCTGCTCGCGCGGCTACTTCTTCGTCGTCTGCGTCGCGAAGGTGATGTGGATCAACCCGACCTGCCGCGCCGCTTCCATCACGTGGATGACCGACTGGTGCGTCGCGTTGGCGTCGGCGTTGATGATGACGACAGCGTCCTTCGCCCCGCCGGAGGCTTGGCTCAGCGCCTCCGCGAGGGCCGCGACGGTCGTGAACTGAAACACCGTTTTGTCGATGACGTAGTGTCCCTGCGCGTCCACTCCCACGTTGATCTCCTTCGGGCGCTGCCGCATCTGCTCGGCATCGGCCTCCGGCAAGGTGATCTGCAACTCGGCGACCCGCTGATAGGTCGTCGTGACCATCAGGAAGATGAGGATGACCAGCAGGACGTCGATCAACGGAATGAAGTTGATCTCGGGCTCGTCGCGGCCGCGGCTTCCTCGCAGGTTCATCGGCTATCGCCGCTCTCCGTGGGCAATCTCCACCAGCTTGATCGCCTGCTGCTCCATCCCGAGGATGAGGCTGTCCACCTTGGCACGAAAATGGCGGTAGAAGATCATGCTCGGAATCGCCACGATCAGTCCGAGCGCGGTGTTGTAAAGCGCCACCGATATCCCGTGCGCCAGCTGGATGGGGTTCGACCCGGCCGCGCTCTGCGAACCGAAGATCTCGATCATGCCCACGACGGTGCCGAAGAGCCCGAGCAGCGGCGACATGGCTGCGATGGTGCCCAGCGTGGTCAGGAAGCGCTCGAGATCGTGGCCGACGATACGTCCGACTTCCTCGATCGCCTCTTTCATCACCGGCCGCGGGCTCTTGATGTTGGCGAGCCCCGAAGCCAGCACGCGACCAAGGGGACCTTGGGCTGCGGTCTTGGCCAGCAGCTCAGGGGTCGCTCCGCCGTGCTTGTATTCCGCCAGGACGTGATCGACCATGCCCGGCGGCGCAACGGCGGCCTGCCGCAACGACCACAGGCGCTCGAAGATCAGCGCCAGGGCGATGACCGATGCGAAGATCAGGGGCCAGATCGGCCACCCCGCGGCTTGTATGATCGACCACACGGAATCTCACTCCACTCGCGTCACAAGGCGTGCACTCTAGCGTGGCCGCCGCGATTCGGCAAGGTGACATTGGTGCGTTGCATGCACCAATGTCATCCCCGCGAAAGCAGGCCCTCGAGTGATTAAATCGGGGGCGGGGAAACAGTTTGCCCACAAATCACGACGAGCACCGATGTCATACCACTGAAGCGCTTTAGCGCGACTCAGCGCGCCGACCTTCGGCAAGCGTCGCCGCGACCGCCGCGCCGACGAGCACGATCAACCACGACACGTAAACCCAGACAAGAAACAGCGGCAACGCCGCTAGCGCTCCGTACGTGATCTGGTACGTCGACAAGTGCACCATGTAAAACGCGTACCAGAACTTGGCGATGTCGAACGCGATCGCCGCCAGCAGGCCGGCGATCAGCGCCGCGCGCAGCGGAACGCGCGGCACCGGGACCAACAGGTAGATGAGCGTCAGCACGGCGGTGCCGATGCCGATCTGCAGGGGACGCGCGAGCAGCAACAGAGCCTGGGAAGCGATTGGCACCGCCGCGAGCGACTGCTCGATCCCCCAGAGCGTGAATCTGACCGCCGCCGCGACCGCCACTCCCCCGACGAGAAAGCCGAGCGCGTACGCGACGGCGCGGTGCAGCAGCGAACGCGACGTGCGCACACCCCACACGAGGTTGATGTCGCGCTCGACCTCGGCCACCAGCAACACCGCGGTGACGATGACGAACACCGTGCTCACGCCTTGCAACTCCGCCGTTCGCGCCGTGAACTCCTTCAGATAATGGCGCACGATGCCGGTGCTCTCCGGCAGCAGGGACCTCAGCAGGATCGGCTCCAGCGCGTCGAGCCAGCTCTGGAACATCGGAAACCGGCTCACGTAAGCGAACAGAACGGTGAACAGCGGCACCACGCCCAGCACCGTGGTGAACGACAAGCTCGCTGCAAGGTCGCTGACGCCCGCGGCGCGCACGCGTCCGGTGATCCGGCCGATGAACCACGCAATGGAACGAAGGACCTCGCTCACCGGCAGATCTCGTTGCGGGCGGACAGGCCGAGCAGCGACTTACCCCGCGTCGCCCGGCGCTCAGCGGGGGCTTGCCTTGGGCAGCGATCGAGGCAGGATTCTCCCTGGCGGGGCAGCACGCGGGCCATCGGGACGGGCGAGGCTAGGGACCCGTGATTATCGCACCGGCAAGGCGCCGCTCCCAACGCGAGCGCCGCCGACGTAAGGCCGGTGGCATTCGACGCGACCAAGAAGGCCGTGCCGGGCGCCCGATGGCGCTTCTATGAGGGCGTCTGTCAAGCCCCCTGAATTAACGTGTTCAATGATTCAGTGGACTGTCTCCTCTGATACGGTCGTCGTTGCGTGGTTATTCTTGATTGGGTTTTGCTAGCGTGCTTGTCGCTGACGCGAGCGATGCATCTCGAGATTCAAGGTCGGGGTGTAGAGAGCGGCCGAGCCCGTTGCTAGGCCGAACTTCTATCCGTGCCGGCACCAGGCCGGTCACCACATACCGCATACGCGCAAAGCGCTGGGTCCCAACCCCTGTTACCAACGCGCCCCATCTATGCCGACGGTCGCTCGCGGGCGACCCGCAGCCATCTCGGGCGTGTTGACCTTCAATTCTCACCGTTCTGCATGTTGAACAGTAAACCCTGCACTGCCTACTCGCCGATGGGTTTGAGCTTAGCGCCGTCTGGGATCAATCCGTCTTCCAGGTAGCGCCACAGCGCAATCGCCAAGCGCCGGGCGAGCGCCACAATGCCAATGCGCCGCATACGTGCGCCCCCACCGGCAAAGCGTCGGTTAAACCACTTACTCAATTCACTCTCGGGCTGGTAGCGTAGCCAGCTCCAAGCGAGCTCCACCATTAAAGTCCGCACGCGCCGGTTGCCGGCCTTGGAGATGCCCTGTTCGGTTTCGCTCTGCCCGCTCGCGTAGGGCGAGGGTGTGAGCCCGAGACACCCCGCCACCTCGCGCCGATTGCGAAAGGCCCGCCAACCGAAGAGCTCCTTTACCAACACCCAGCCGCTGCTCATCCCGATCCCGCGCAGCTGCGCCAGCCGCGCCACCTGCGGTTCGCTCTCGCCGTCCAAAGCCTGGCGTTGCTCGGCCTCAATGGTGCGCATCTGCCCCTGGACGAGCGATAGTCGAACGCTCTCGCGCTCAATCTCCGCGCGGACCCCCGGTCGCAGTTCGCCGGCGTGAGCCTTCCACCAGCGCTGCCACAGCCGCCCACCCACGTGCTTCACCCGCTGGTTGTCCAACACCAGCAGCGCACGAATCCGATTGATGTGAGCGGTGCGCTCGTGCCCGAGCCGCTCCAGTTCCCGATGCACTCGCCGCGCGTCTTCCTGCTCCGGAGTGGGCACCCGCAGCACCGACCACACGCGACGCTCGCCCGCGTGGTAGCGAATCAACATCGCCAGCAGCTTGTCACCGTCCAGCCGGTCGGTCTTGACCCGTCGCGCCCGGCGGTTTACTTCGATGCTCGCCGAATCCACCACGATGTTGTCGATCCCTTGCGCGATCAGCCAGCGGTGCAGCCAGAAGCCGTCGCGCCCGGCCTCGTAACAGCTGTGCACGCTCGCCTTCGTGGCCAGCCCGCAGCGCGCCTTGGCCTTGGCGAGGCTGTCGAGTAGCCCCACAGTGTCCCCGGCGGGCACCGTGTAGCGGCTGGGCGCTCGCAGGCCGTCGCTCAGGGCCAGTTTCCAGTTCTCCTCACCGAGCTCGAACGCCATGTACAACGCGTTTGTTTCTCCCGTATGCTTTCCTTGGGCTGCCCCTGGTGCATTCATTGCAGTCTCCTTCGTCAAATCGAGTTGGTCGAACTCTCGTTTTAACTCAGGGAGACCAAACCAGGAGCAGCCCTCATAGTATCTATGCTTACGCAACCTCACGGATGGGATCGACACCATGGCGGCGACTCAAATCGCAGTACTCGGCGGGGGATGCTTCTGGTGCCTCGAAGCCGTTTTCGACGGGCTCGAAGGCGTGCAATCGGTCGAATCGGGTTACGCCGGAGGCACGCTCGCGAACCCGAGCTACGAGGCCGTCTGCGGCGGCGACACCGGCCACGCCGAGGTCGTGCGCATCGAGTTCGACCCCGAAGTGCTTTCCTTCCCCGACCTTCTACGCGTCTTTTTCGCGATTCACGACCCAACGACTCGCAATCGCCAGGGGAGCGACGTCGGCACCCAGTATCGTTCGGTGATCTTCGCTCAGAGCCCGCAACAGCGGAGCGACGCGCAGGCCATCATCGCCGAGCTCACCAAGGCCGGGCCGTGGCGCGACCCCATCGTCACCGAGATCGCCGACGGAGCAACCTTCTACCCGGCGGAGAAATATCATCAGGAATACTTCGAGCGCAACGGCCGTCAGCCCTACTGCCAGTTCGTTGTCGCGCCCAAAGTCGCCAAGTTCCGCAAGGAATTCGCGGATCGGCTGAAGCGCTAGCGCTTCCTGGCGAACACTCCACCGCCGGCGAGCGCCACGCCCACCGACCAGAACACGGGCGCAAGTCCCAGCGTCGAGCCGACCGCGCCGAACAGCAGAGGCACTGCGACGGTCGATGCGTTGACGATCATCATTCGGACGCCTGCGGCCTCGCCCATACGGCCTGCGGGCGCCATGGTGTGCAGCAGCGACATCACCATCGGCTGCCCGCTGCCCAGTGCGAGCCCGAGTGTAAAAGAAAGCGTCATAAGCGGGCCCACTTGCTCGACAAAGGGAAACAGCGCGTACGCGAGTCCAGCGATGAATAGTGCCGCCGTGAGCACCTCGAACTCCGAGAACCGCCGCGCGATTCGTGGCATCAGCAGCCTGACCGCGAAGGTGGCGGCGGCAAACGACGCCAGGATCACGCCGATGCGCGAGGCCGAAAGTCCGATCTTCGCCCCGTAGATCGGGATGAAGAAGGTGTGCAGGTCCCATGCCATCGCCAGCAGCGCGTTGACGATGAAGACGCGTCTCATTCGGCCTTGGCGCAGGAGATCGGTGACGCTGCCCCTTGCAGCCTGGGCATGCTCGGCGTGGTGCGCAGGCAGCGCGGGCGAACCCCGGGAGAGCACCGCGACCGGCACCAGCGGAAGGAGCGCCAATAAACCGAACGTCGTGCCAAAGCTGGTGTGGTCGATCAGGAAACCGGCGAGCAGTGGGCCGCAGAAGCCGGAGGTCGAGTAGCCGAGCGCCAGCATGCTGAAATTCCTCGCCCGCTCGGAGGGCTCTCCGAAGTCCCCCGTGGCATTCTGGGCGGCGACCTGGAAGAGCATGAAAGAGACCCCGAGCAATGAGGTCGTGAAGTACAAAGGCCCCAGGCCGGGCAATGCCCACGCCACGGCCGCGCCGAGCGCGAGCCCTGCGGAGCCGAGCAGCATTGGCCGCCGCACCCCGATGCGGTCGGAAAGCCGACCCGCGGAGACCGCCAGCAACATGGGCAGGAAGGCGTAGAGTCCGCTCAGGACCCCGACGATCAAAGGGGTGGCGCCCTGAGCGAGTGCGTACAGCGACACGGTGACCCGGCTGCCCGACAGCACCATGTGATTGAGGATGCCGAGCGCGATCAGCGCCGCGAAAGCGTAGCGCCCTGGTTTCGCGCGCTCGCTCACGGAGCAAGCCGTTCGATACGCCAGCGCGCGTTTTCGTGGCGATACTGAATGCGATCGTGCAAGCGAGAGCTTCGGCCCTGCCAGAACTCGAGGCGGGTTGGAGCGAGACGATAGCCGCCCCAATGCGGTGGCCGCGGCACCTCCTCCCCTTGGGCTGCCAGACGGTCGCGCGCCGCCGAGAACTCGCGTTCCAGCCAGGTCCTATCGGAGATCACGCGGCTTTGCGGCGACGCCCAGGCACCAATTCGGGCATCCCGCGGTCGTGTCGCAAAGTAGGCATCGGAATCAGCGGGGTCGATTCTGCTCACACCGCCCTCGATACGCACCTGTCGCTCGAGCTCCACCCAGTGGAACAACAGGGCCGCTTCGGGGCGAGCGGCCAGCTCGCGTCCCTTCCGGCTCTCATAGTTGGTGAAAAAGACGAAGCCCTTGGGGTCGACCCCCTTGAGCAGGACGATGCGGGCGGAAGGACTGCCCTGAGCGTCAGCCGTCGCAAGCGTCATCGCGGTCGGCTCGTGGAGTTCAGCGCGAATCGCCTCTGACAACCACCGATCGAACTGCCGCAGCGGATCCGGGTCCACCTCGGCTTCGGTGAGCTTGGTGCGCAAATACTCGCGGCGCAGGTTGGCGATGTCCAAGGCAGGGGCGTAGGGCGAGGCGAGGCTATTATCGCCGGTCGCGCCGGCCAGCGCACAGAGAGCCTGGAGCCACCGCCCTAGTAGACGCGATGCAGCTTGTAGCCCTGCTTCTGCAGCTGCGCAAGCATCCCGTTTGCCCCACGCAGGTGCAGGGCACCCACTGCGATGAACACTCCGCCGGCCCGCAGCGGCAGGAACAGCCGGTGAACCATCACCACGGTGCGATCATCGACGATGCGGCGGGTGAGCAAAGCCTGGTGGCGCTCGAGCGCGGGATCGCCCCCCATCGAGGCCACGCTGATGCGCGCTAGCGCCCCCAGATCGCGAGCAAGCCACGCCTGGATCGTCTGTTCGAGTTCTGTCTGCAGTACTGCCTGGTGCTCGATCGCGTGCCGAAGCAGCACGAGCTGCGTGTCCAACGGGATGCCGTCGAGGGCGGAGACTTGCTCATCGGGCAGCTCGAGGCCCACGATGCTCATGTGCCGCATCCGTGCTGCGGCGAGCAGTTCGCGATCCAATGTCGAGCCGTCGCCAGCAGAGCCCGGTGAGGAGAGCCGAAGCAGCGCCGCCCAAGGCTTGGTCCGCTCCAGGACATCGTCTGCAGGCGCTTTGTCGCCCAGCAAATGTTTGAGCCGGGCGTAGGTGTCGGCGCCTAGCAACGGCCTCAGGCGGCGGCCGTCTTCGAATTGCGTTGCCTCGAAGAAATGCACCTCGTCAGCGTCGGAGAAGTAGGTCTCCATGGCCAAGGTGCGGCAGGCCGCAAAAGCCTGCGCTACCGCCGGCACGAGCGTCGTCACCCGCCGATCGGAAGAATGCAGCGTCCCGAAGACGTACGATGGGGCGACACCGGGCCGCTCCAGGCGCCAGAGCACGCCGCGGTCGAAGGGCTCGGCGCACGCCACGACATGGAGCAGCGCAACGAGCGGGAAGAGACCGACTGCAAACGCGCGGCTTCCCGGCAACCGCCGCCGTTGCGCGGCCCGCCTGGCCGGGATCGTGCCCGTCAGCCCGGTACAAGCTCCCGGTTGCGCTTCATGACGCCGACCCTCCGCCACGGCCTCCTTGTTCGGTTCTGGCATCTGTGACGTCGCTTGTCGCCCGCCGCGGCGTCGGCATCCTTGTACGGCACCGTGATCCCTGCGCGGTCGGCGTCGGCCTCCTGCTCGCGACTCGCCACGCGCGATCCCGCGCTGCGCGCGGGTCCCTCGCCGCGGGCTCGCGCGGCTACGTCGCGGTCGCCCGCATCCCCACGCTTTGCGCGGGGTCCCTGCTTCGCTGCTCGCGCCGCTGGCCCGCTATTCTCTTCCGGCGACGCCGCCTCTGCCAATCCGCGGACGCGTCGCCTGCGGCGCCACCGACCGCGCAGAGGCCGCCCCGCTTTCTCTTGCGCGATTCTCGCCGATGCAACACCAGGCGACGCCTCCTATGAAAAGTGCGAGTATTTGCTCACCACGCGTTCGAGATTGCGGTATATTTGACACCGATGGAGCGAGAGGGCTGATGACAGGAGATCGGCCTGGCTTCAGATTCATCGCCGTCGTACCGAAGCGATCAACCCAGGAAGGAGAACCATGGCTACCGCCAAGAAAGCTGCAAAGAAGTCCTCGAAGAAGGCGAAGAAATCCGCCAAGAAGCCCGCAAAGAAATCCGCGAAGAAGGCGCCGAAGAAGGCCGCGAAGAAGGCCAAGAAGTCCGGCGCGAAGCGCAAACCGAATGCCGCGTTCATGAAGGCAATGACGCCCTCGGCAGTGCTCGCCGCTGTGGTCGGAAGCATGCCGCTGCCGCGCACTGAAGTCACCAAGAAGATCTGGGACTACATCAAGAAGAACAAACTGCAGGACTCGATCAACAAGCGCTTGATCAATGCCGACGAGAAGCTGAAGGCGATCTTCGGCGGCAAGCGCCAGGTGTCGATGTTCGAGATGACCAAGCTGGTTTCGAACCACCTCAAGTAGCCGCATCGTCGTCAAGCGCCGAACTTGCGGCGCGCAACACCGTACAAACGGCCGGCCATCGCACTGCGGTGTCCGGCCGTTTTCTCTGGCCTGAGCGACCCGGCGACGTAGACGCTATCCGACTGTCATCGCGGCGTACCGCCGCTTTAAGGAGCGTTTCATGCATCGATTCGCCGCACTTGCCCTTTTACTGCTCTCGATAGCCGCGAGCGCCCTGGCGCAGGCTCCGGCCGCCTTGCCGACGCAGCGCATCCGTGGCGACGTCGTCGCGCTCGATGGGCTCAACCTGCAGGCTCGCTCGCGGAGCGGCGAAATGGTCACGATCAAGCTGGCGGAAGCCTACACCGTGACCGGCGTCGTGAAGATCGACATCGAGCGGATCGCTCCTGGTGCGTTCGTCGGTATCGCGTCGATGCCGCAACCCGACGGGACGCAGACCGCGCTCGAGGTGCTGCTCTTCCCGGAAGCGCGCCGCGGCAGCAACGAAGGCCACTACCCGTGGGACCTGCAACCGGGGAGCATGATGACCAACGCGACGGTTGCGGATGTCGTCGGCGGCAACAACGGACGCAGGCTGACGCTGAAGTACAAGGACGGAGAGAAAGTCGTTTTCGTTCCGATCGAGGCGCCGATCGTGACCTTCGAGCCCGGAGACCGCGCGATGCTCAAGCCGGGAGCGCACATCATCGTGACCGCGACCAAGCAGCCCGATGGGTCGCTAACGGCAGGTGGCGTCGCCGTCGGCAAGAACGGGCTGGTACCCCCCATGTAACCCGGCGCCTAGTGCAGCGCCTGCAGCGCGCGGATGCGCTCCTCGATCGGCGGGTGCGTCGCGAATAGGGCGGCGACGCCAGCCTTGTCGGTAATGCCGAACCCGGTGAGCGACTTGGGCAGCTCGCCCGGGGGCAGCCCGCCCAAACGCGCCAGCGCGTGGATCATCGGCTGTGGCGTGCCCAGATACTGGGCGCTCCCGGCATCGGCGCGAAACTCGCGCCTTCTCGAGAACCAGGCGACGATGATGCTCGCCAGTATGCCGAGCACGAGTTGGCAGACGATCATGGTGATGAAGTATCCGGGGCCGGTCCCGCGCTCGGTGCGGAACACGATGCGGTCGACGAAGAAGGCGACCACCCGCGACAAGAACACGACGAAGGTGTTGACCACGCCTTGAATGAGCGTGAGCGTCACCATGTCTCCGTTCGAGACGTGCGCGACTTCGTGCCCCAGCACGGCCTCGATCTCCTCGCGCGACATCGAGCCGAGCAAACCGGTTGAAACGGCGACCAGCGCCGAGTTGCGGAATGCGCCGGTGGCGAACGCGTTGGGCTCGCCTTCGTACACCGCGACTTCCGGCATCGCGATTCCCGCTTTGTCGGCGAGCTTTTTCACCGTTCCTGTGAGCCAGGCCTCGGATTCGTTGCGCGGGCTGTCGATCACATGCGCGCCGGTCGACCATTTCGCGATCGACTTCGATAGCAACAGCGAGATGATCGCGCCCGTGAAACCGACCAGCGCCGAGTAGACCAGTAGCGCGCCCGGGTTCAGCCCGTTCGCCGCCAGCATTTGATTGAGCCCGAGCGCGCTGGTGACGATCGACAGCACCAGCATCACCGCGATGTTGGTGACGAGAAAAAGGATGATCCGCTTCATGGCCCGCCTCCGAGGCTCTTGAGTCTAGCAGTCTAGCGCCGAAGCCTGTCGGCTGTCAGGCCTTCGACGAAGCCTCCTTGCCCCACGAATCACGCAGCGTCACCGCGCGGTTGAACAGTGGCTGCCCTGGACGCGAGTCGCGCCTGTCGGCGACGAAGTACCCGTGCCGCTCGAACTGGAAACGCTCCTCGGCGGCGGCGCGCGCCAGCGCCGGCTCGACGAGCGCCTTGATCACGCGCTTTCCATGCGGGTTGATGTCGTCGAGGAAGTTGCGCTCGGTCGATTCGTCGAACTCGGCGTCCTCGTCGCCAGCGACAAGCTGTTGCGTCGTCGGGGCGGCCGGGCTTGCGCTCTGCCTCGGCCCACCTGGATACGGAACCTTGAACAACCGGTCGTAGAGTCGCACTTCGGCAGGCAGCGCCTCCTGCACCGACAGCCAGTGAATGTTGCCGCGCACTTTGCGCGCTTCCGCTCCCGGCGTGCCGCTGCGCGTCTGCGGATCGTAGGTGCAATGCACGGCGATGACGTTGCCTGACGCATCTTTGTCGACGCCGGTGCAGCGAACGATGTACGCATACCTCAGCCGGACCTCGGCCCCGGGGGACAGCCTGAAGTATCCCTTTGGCGGCTGCTCCTGGAAGTCGTCCCGCTCGATCCACAGCTCCCTGGAGAATGCGAGCGGCCGCTTTCCCAAGTTGGCCTGCTGCGGATGGTTCGGCGCGAAGCACTCCTCGGCCTTGCCTTCCGCATAGTTGTCGATAATGAGCTTCAGCGGATCGAGCACTGCGATGCGCCTCTGCGCCCGCAGATTCAAATCCTCGCGAAGGCAATCCTCCAATACTCCGGGATCAATCCACTGGGTGGCCTTCGACACGCCGATGCGCTCGGCGAAGGCGCGGATCGCTTCAGGTGTATAGCCACGCCGCCGCAATCCGACCAGCGTGGGCATCCGCGGATCGTCCCAGCCGTCGACATGGCCGCCCTCGACCAGCTGGAGAAGCTTGCGCTTGCTCATCACGGTGTAGGTGAGATTCAACCTGGCGAACTCATACTGCTGCGGAAGCGGTCGCTGCAGCAACCCGGCCTCCGCCAGGCGCTCGATCACCCAGTCGTAGAGCGGCCGATGGTCCTGGAATTCCAGAGTGCAGATCGAGTGGGTGATCCGCTCCAGCGCGTCGGAGATGCAATGCGTGTAGTCGTAGAGCGGATAGACACACCACTTGTCGCCCGTGCGGTGGTGCTCCGTGTGGCGGATGCGATAGATCGCCGGGTCGCGCATGTTGATGTTGGGGCTCTTGAGGTCGATCTTGAGCCGAAGCACGTGGGCGCCGTCCGGAAACTCGCCCTCCTTCATCCGCTTGAACAGGTCGAGGTTCTGCTCGACGCTGCGGTCCCGATAGCTGCTCGGGCGCCCCGGCTCGGTCAAGGTGCCGCGCAGCCGCCTCACCTCCTCAGGAGTCGAGCTGTCGACGTAGGCGAGTCCGGCCTTGATCAGATGCCGCGCAAACTCATACAGGCGGTCGAAATAGTCCGACGCGTAATAGAGATGCGCGCCCCAGTCGTAGCCCAGCCAGCGCACCGCCTCCTTGATCGATTCGGCGTACTCGATGTCTTCCTTGACCGGGTTGGTGTCGTCGAAGCGCAGATGGCAGGTGCCGTTGTTCTCCGCGGCAAGA
The DNA here is from genome assembly GCA_035623155.1 of Casimicrobiaceae bacterium. Lineage (GTDB taxonomy): Bacteria > Pseudomonadota > Gammaproteobacteria > Burkholderiales > Casimicrobiaceae > PALSA-1003. The sequence goes on from DASPTZ010000125.1 coordinate 17,704, forward strand.
CCGAAATTGAGGCAGATCGACTTGGCGTGTCCGATGTGCAGATAGCCGTTGGGTTCGGGGGGAAACCGAGTGACCACCCGTCCACCATACTTGTGCGTGCGCAGATCCTCGGCGACGATCTGTCGCAGAAAATTGGATGGCGGCGCCGGGGCCGAGTCTGGTGGCGGCGCAACGCTCATCAGGCTTTGTTCATGAACAAATGTTGGGGGAACCGCATTCTAACCGGTGGGGTTGGCGACGTCATCGAGCGTTATCCCAGAGGAGCCGGTGGGAAGGCCCGCAAGCCGCGCCCAGCAAGGCTTTGCAGCCGGTCGTTTGTTTCGTCGCTCAACCCTTGTCCACAATATCTGGGGATAAAATTGTGCATATCTTGTAAATTTGGCGGCTAAGTCATCTGCGCTGTGAGGATTTCGTTGTCATGCCCAAATCCGTACCGTAATTTTGTATCTTCGAATTAATGAGTTAACGCATCCGTCTCTACGGTCCCGAGGAGCTTTGAGATCCCTCCGAGTCGATCGCGATGCACCGAGGGTTGCATTTTCTACCACTCTGATTGTCATGGACAACCAAAACTCACCGACACCGTTGTCAAACCAGATGCACCCAGACGACGTCGGCGCCGATCGCCGTCCTGTGTTGCCGGTCTCACTGCTGGTTAGCTCGGCTCGCCTGATCATCGAGCGTCACCTCGGCCTCGCGTGGATCAGCGGCGAGGTCTCGGGATTCACCCGTGCCGCTTCGGGACATTGCTATTTCGTGCTCAAGGACGAGCGTGCTCAGGTCCGTTGCGTGCTCTATAGGCAGAAGGCGCAACTGCTCGAGGTTGATCTGAGAGACGGCCTTGCCGTGGAGGTTCGCGCTGCGCCGACGATCTATGAGGCGCGCGGTGAATTTCAGCTCAACGTGGACGCGGTGCGGCTGGCCGGTCGGGGCGCGCTCTACGAGCGTTTCGCACGGCTGAAGTCGAAGCTCGAGGCGGCCGGCTGGTTCCGACCCGAGCGCAAGCGTCCGCTGCCGGCTTTTCCGGGCAGCGTCGGTCTGGTTACGTCGTTACGGGCGGCTGCGCTGTGGGACGTGCTTACCACGCTCAGGCGCCGCATGCCGCTTCTGCTGGTGATCGTCTATCCGGCGGCGGTACACGGAGACGCCGCTGCCGCGGAGATTGTTTCCGCGCTCGCCATGGCCAACGCGCGGCGCGAGGTCGATGTGCTGATCGTCTGCCGAGGAGGCGGATCGATCGAGGATCTGCAGGCTTTCAACGAGGAATCGGTGGCGCGCGCGGTGCTCGAGTCGGCGATCCCCGTAGTGAGCGGCGTCGGGCACGAGACCGATTTCACCATCTGCGATTTCGTCGCCGATGCGCGGGCTCCTACGCCAACCGCCGCCGCAGCGATGGTGGTGCCGGACCGCATCGCGCTCGTCGATCGGCTGTCCTCGTGCGCGACGCGCTGCCGGCGCTCGATCGAGCACTCGCTCGAGGTCGAGATGCAGCGTCTCGACCTCGCCTCGCGCCGGCTGGTGCATCCGGCTGCACGGCTCGCCGCACAGACTCAAGCCCTCGCTACGCTTGCACGCCGCCTCAAGGGCTCGTCGGATACGCGACAGCTGCAGCGCGAGAGCGAGCTCGCCGCGCAAAGCCGGCGCCTTGCGAGGTTGCTGCGAGCGCCACTGCCGCAAGCCGAGCGAGTCGCCCGCTCGGGCGAGCGCCTGAGGCGCAGCGCGGGCGACGCACTGGCTGCCCTTTCGCAGCGCGTCGCGTCGCTCGCCACCGGACTGAAGCACCTCAACCCGCAGGGCGTGCTCGACCGCGGCTACAGCATCGTGACCACGGCGGCGGGTGCCATCGTGCAGGACGCCGGTCAGCTTGCGATAGGAGACGCGGTCGCCCTGCGCTTTGCCCGCGGCGGCGCCGACGCCGAGGTGACCTCCAGGAGGCCCGGGTAAGGTCTACGCCTCGTCCGGGTCCGGGTTGTCGATCCCTCCTGCGGCGCGCAGCCGGGCGACCACTTCCGCAGGCGCCTGGGCGGGGATCCTGGGCGTGGCGCAAACGACGTCGGCGTTCTGGGCGCGGTGTCGCAGCGCGTGATCGATGAGCACCAGCGCCAGCATGGCCTCGGCGATGGGCGTAGCGCGGATGCCGACGCAGGGATCATGGCGGCCATGAGTGTTTATCGTGATCGCCTGCCCTGCCTTGTCGATGGTGCGCCGATCCAGCCGAATCGACGAGGTCGGCTTGACCGCGATCGACACGACGATGTCCTGCCCGGTCGAGATGCCGCCGAGAATGCCGCCGGCATGGTTCGATACGAACCCTTGCGGCGCCATCTCGTCCGAATGCTCGGTGCCCTTCTGCGCCACGGCGGCAAAGCCAGCACCGATCTCAACGGCTTTAACGGCGTTGATGCCCATCATCGCGCTCGCGATATCGGCGTCGAGCTTGCCGTAGACCGGCTCGCCCCACCCGACGGGAACGCCCTGCGCGACGACGTTGATACGCGCACCCACCGAATCGCCCGACTTACGCAGCGCGTCCATGAACGCTTCCAACTCGGCAGCGATTTCGGCGTTGGCGGCAAAGAAGGGGTTCGAGTCGACGTGCTCCCAGCCCCCGAACGGAATCACTTTGGGGCCGATCTGGGCGAGGCAACCGCGAATCGTCACGCCGTAGCGCTCGTTGAGCCACTTGCGAGCGATAGCGCCGGCCGCCACGCGCACGGCCGTTTCCCGAGCCGATTGCCGGCCACCGCCGCGGTAGTCGCGAATGCCGTACTTCTGCCAATACGTGTAGTCGGCGTGGCCTGGGCGGAAAGCGTCGGCGATCTGCGAATAGTCCTTGCTGCGCGGGTCCTCGTTGCGGATCAATAACGCAATGGGCGTCCCCGTAGTCCTGCCTTCGAACACGCCGGAAAGAATCTCCACGGTGTCCGACTCGCGGCGCTGTGTCACGTGGCGCGATGTTCCCGGCTTGCGCCGATCCAGATCGCGCTGGATGTCGGCGGCAGCGAGCGCCATCCCCGGCGGGCAGCCGTCGACGACGCAGCCGATCGCCGGCCCGTGCGACTCGCCGAAAGACGTTACGCAGAACAAGGTTCCAAGAGTATTGCCCGACATGGCTGCCTGCTTGCTACGACGTCGGGCCAGTGTAGCATGCGGATCGACGCTCTCTTTGGACGAAGGCTCTTTCGCGATGACACAAAGCTCGATCAGCATTCCGCGCGAGCTCGTGGCCGCGCTCAAGGCCGCGCGCTATGTCGCCGTTCTCACCGGCGCGGGCGTCTCTGCCGAATCCGGCATTGCCACTTTCCGCGATGCGCAGACCGGTCTGTGGGCGCGCTTCGACCCACGCGAGCTTGCAACGCCTTCGGCGTTTACCAGGAATCCAAAGCTGGTCTGGGACTGGTACGCGTGGCGGCGCGAGCTGGTCGCGGTGGCGCAGCCCAATGCGGGTCATCGCGCACTCGCCGCGCTGGAGCGTCGCGTGCCGCGATTCCTGCTGATCACGCAGAATGTTGATGGGCTGCATCAGCGCGCCGAAAGCAGGAACATAGTCGAGCTGCACGGCAACATCGGCCGAGTGAAGTGCTCGCGCGAAGGAACGGTCGTCGAGCGTTGGGAAGGGTCGGGCGACGCAGTTCCGCGTTGCTCAGCCTGCGGAGCGCTGCTGCGGCCCGACGTCGTTTGGTTCGAGGAGATGCTTCCGGCAGATGCGCTGGAACAGGCCGAGGCGGCAGCGCGAGAGTGCGATCTGCTGCTGATCGCAGGAACATCGGCCGAGGTCTATCCGGCGGCCGCATTGCCGATGTATGCGCGGCGATCGGGCGCGACGGTTGTCGAGATCAACACTGCCGCTACGGCATTGTCGGAGCTTGCCGACTATGTGCTACGCGGGCCTTCGGGGGTCGTGCTCCCTGCGTTGCTCGCCTCCTTGGCCACGCCCGGCGGCAGCGGCGCGATGTAACCGATCACGAGCAGCAGGACGCCGACACCGAGGAACGCGACCACCCGCGTCAGCCCGGACAGCGCGGAGAGGTCGACGACAAAAAGCTTGACCACGGCAGCGGCGAGCAGTCCCGCTCCGGCGAGCCACAGCGAGCGGGTGCCGCGGCGGTTCGCAATGAGCATCAGCGCGAGCGCGGCTGCGCTCCAGGTCAGCGTCAGCGCCGCCTGCAGCGGCTTGGAGGCAGCCAGCGCAGCGAATCGCCAGGGTACGTCGAGCCAGTGGTGCACTGCCCGGATCACTGCGCCGTTCAGTATCAGGAAGGCGCCTGCGGCGATCCAGCCACGCAGCGACGCGTAGCCGCTTCGCATGCGTGCCCAGGCAAGGATGGCGCTCAAGGCGATGATCAGCGTGATCTCGAGCGGATTCACCACGGGCACATAGGGCAAGGGGCTCGCGTCGCCCGGATGCAAGACCGCCAGCGCCGCGAAACCGATACCGAGCGCGAGTGCGACCAGCGTACCGGCCACCCCGGTGTACGCCTCGCCGAACGTGCGCATCGGCCAGAACTCGCGGCGCGCGGCAAACGCGATCGCGAACAGGTACATCGCTAGCGGCAGCAGGTGGGCGCACGCCGCCCACGCGGTGCCTAGCGGGGTGACCCGGGCAGTCCATTCACCCGCCTCCCACGTGAGTTGTCCCAGCAGCATCAGCGCTCCGACGGCATGGGTGGCGGACAGCCACTGCGGGAGAGTCCCCGGCACCGCTCCCGCTGCAGGCAGCCGTTGCTCGGCGCGATGCAGGACCGTGAAATACAACGCCCAAGCCAGCGGATAGAGCGCCCAACCGAGCGCGAGCATGCCGGTGTGTCGCCGCCACAAATCGGAAGCGACCGCCAGCGCCAGGGCCGGCAATAGGACCAGCGCGGCGGCCTCGAGCCGCGGCCAGCGCAGCGGCCGCGCGAGCGTTACCGCGACCGCCACGCTGCCCACCACCCAGGCGAGCACCGCATGCGCTTCGAGTCGCGCCGCTATGTGCCTCGAGACCTCGAGCGCGCCCCCCGCGAGCCACCAGCCGCACGCCCATGCGAATACCAGCGGCAACAACGCGCGTTCGCCTTCCGGCAGGCTTTCGCCTCGCCGGTCGCCGAATCGTGTCGTTGCGAAGCCGGACAACGCGATGGCAGCGATTCCCAGGAACTGCCTGTTGGCAAACATCGTTTCCGCGTAGGTGTCTGCCCCACCGACCGCGAAAGCGGCGCCGGTAGCGAGTTGCAGCAGCAGCGCGAAGGCTCGGCCGAAGCGGCTATCTTGCCGGCACGCGTTCCAATACACGCCGGCGGCCTCCACGGCCCAGATCGCGCTCGTCCAGTGCGGGTCGACGGCGAGCGGCACCACCATCGTGGCAAAGATCAGCGCCAGTGCTCCGTGCGCTGCAGCGAGGGCCTCCAGCGCGGGCTCGCCGCGAGCTCTGAGCGCAAGCCAGAGCGCAGCGTAGACCACCGCCACCACCGCGGCGCTCCACGCCAGCCCATACTCGGTCCCGCGGACCAGCGTTGCCTGCAGCGCAAAGGCGACAATCGGCACGCCGAAGACCAGGATGGCGTCGAGCCGGCGATCGGCTGGCGGCGCGAACAGTGCGTTGGCGACCGGCACCGCGACGTACGCCACGAAGAACAGGACGAGGAACGGCTCGACGCTGGCGAAATACTCCGGCCTGTAGAACTCAAATCCCCACCACAGGCTGAACAGGAACGTGAACAGGAAGCCGACGAGATTGAGCGTGCGCCATGAGCGCCTCCAGGCGATCGCAAGCACCGTGGCGTTGACTACTGCGACGTAGCCGAACAGCACGGCGACGCCGGTATCGACCTCGACCAGCACGGGCGCGAGCAAGCCGCCGAACGCTGCCAGTGCCACCAGCGCTTCGGCGTCGAAGCGCAAGGCGAGGATCGCTGCGAGCGCGGCGATCGCCGCCAGCAGCGCAAACGCGGCCGCGGGCGTGAGCAGTGGCACCAGCTCCAGCGCCGCGAACACGGTGAGGTAGAGCACGCCCAAGCCTCCTCCGATCAGCGCCATGCCATAGGCGCGCCGCTCGAAGCGCAGCCGCGCGCCGACCGCGATCATCGCCGCGCCGACCAGCGCCACACCGGCGAACTTGGCCTCGACGGGGACGGTGAAGTGCTCGGCGAAGTACGAAAGCAGGAAGGCGATCCCGAAAAAGAAGACGACGATTCCGACGCGCACCATCGCATTGCCGCCGGTGAACCACGCCCAGACAGGATTGGCGGTCGCGACCCTCGCCGTCGCGGCGGCCGGCTCGCTTGTCGCGGTTGCTGCGACAGGTGCCGCGCCGCTGCCGCCCTTGCGCACCGGAAGGGTCGCGCGCGGCGGAGGAGCCTCGATCGGAGCGGCGGGCGCTTGCGCGGGAGAGCTGACCTCGGCGGCGGACTCGCTCACGGGCGTTGTGGCGCCGCTCTGCTCAGCAGCCGGCAGCTTGGCCTCGGTGCCGAGCTTTGCCTCGAGCAGCTCAAGACGCCTCTCGATGCTCGCGAGGCGCGCGGGCAGCGACGCGTCCGATGGAGCGACAGCGGGGCGCCAAGTCTTTCGCAGGATCTCGCCCAGGACGAAACCGATCGCAGCGCCGACGACGCCTCCGCGAAAGCCTGCAAAGCTTGCTCCGATCAATGCGCCGAGCGCGAGTCCGATCCATCCCATCTTTTGTCTCCCGCGCTGCGGCCTTCACCGCCAGTCGCCGCGCAGTGCCAGCACTTGTTGTTGCAGGTATTCCGGCGTTGCGCGATCCGGCGCAACGGACTCCCCGACCACGAGCGCTATCCTGAAGAAGATGCCGCGCAGGCGTCGCATCGCCTTCCCGCCGTAGGCGCGGCTGAAGAAGCTGCCCCACAGGCCCCGGAGAGCCATCGGGATCACCGGGACTGGCGCCTTTTCCAGGATGCGTTGCAGGCCCGGCCGGAACGGATACAGATCGCCGGTGTCGGTGATCCGGCCTTCCGGGAAGATGCACAGGATCTCGCCCTCCTTCAGCACGCGGGCCGCCTCGTCGAATGCGCGTTCCTTCATTGCCGCATCTTCCTTCGCCGGCGCGATGGGGATGGCGCGCATGGTGCGGAAGATGAAGTTGAGCAGCGGAATGGCGTAGATGCGGTGATCCATGACAAAGCGTATCGGCCTTCGGACGCAGCCCGCGATCACCACCGCGTCGACGTAACTGACGTGATTGCAGACGATGACGCATGCGCCCTGGTCCGGAATGCGCTCGAGGCCCTCCTTGTCGACGCGGTAGACGCTGTGGATCAGCAGCCACGCCAGGAACCGCATCAGGAATTCGGGCACCAGCAAATAGATGTACAGCGCCACGGCGGCGTTCATCACCCCCGTCACAAGGAACAGCTGCGGAATCGAAAGCCCGGCCTCGAGCAGTCCGAGCGCGATGCCCGCCGAAGCGACCATGAAAATGGCGTTGAGGATGTTGTTGGCGGCGATGATGCGCGAGCGGTACTCCGGCGCGGAGCGCTCCTGGATCAGCGCGTACAGCGGCACGATGTAGAAGCCGCCGAACATGCCCAGCAGCACGAGATCGGCGACGATGCGCCAGTGCGCGGGATCGGTGATGAAGGCGCCCGCTCCCGACAGTTCTCCGTGCGCATCGAGGCCGCGGCTGGCGAAGTAAAGGTCGATCGCGAAGAGCGATAGCCCTATCGAACCGAACGGTACCAGCCCCAGTTCGACCTTGTGTCCCGACAGCCGCTCGCAAAGCAGCGATCCGGCGCCGATCCCCACTGAAAATATGGCGAGCAGCAGGGTGGCGACGTGCTCGTCCCCGCCGAGGATGTCCTTGGTATAGTTGGCGAACTGGGTGAGATACGTGGCGCCGTAGAACCAGAACCATGAGATCCCCAGCATCGACAACCAGACGACGCGATTGCCGTAGGCAAAATGCAGGTTGCGCCACGTCTCGGTGAAGGGATTCCAGTTGATCTTGAGGCTCGGCGCGACGGCGGGCGTGTTGGGAATGCCCCGGCTGACGGCGTAGCCGCCGGCGGCCACTGCGATCGCCGTCGCGCCGGCGTAGATCGGTCCGTCGGGCTTGATCGCGATGACCAGGCCACCGACGATTTCGCCCAGAAGGATGGCGACGAAAGTGCCCATCTCGACCAAGCCGTTGCCGCCGATCAGCTCGTCGGGCCGGAGGTGCTGCGGCAGGATCGCGTATTTCACCGGTCCGAACAGCGTCGAGTGCACGCCCATCAAGCCCAGTGCGACGAACAGCAGCACCAGGTCCTGTCGATAGAAGCCGATCGCGCCGATGACCATGATCGAGATCTCGAACAGTTTGATGAACCTGATCAGGCGAGACTTTTCGAACTTGTCGGCGATCTGCCCCGCCGTGGCCGAGAACAGCACGAAGGGTGCGATGAACACCGCGGCGGCGATGTTGACCAGATTGTTCGACGACAGGGTGGTCAGCGCCGCCGCCTGGAAGGCGACGAAGATCACCAGCGCGTTCTTGTAGACGTTGTCGTTGCCTGCGCCAAGAAACTGCGTCCAGAAGAACGGCGCGAAGCGGCGCTCGCGCAGGAGCTGGAACTGGCTGTGTTCGCGCTGTGAGGGGGACGCCATGAGCTCATCCGTGAGTTGCCAGATAGTCTTGAACCGCCGAAAGCGCTTGCCGGACGGTTTCGACGTCGGGCCAGAAATAGACTTCCTTTCCGACCTTCTCGCTCGCGAGCACGCCCGCCTCGCGCAACACGCGCAGGTGGTGCGACACGGCAGATCTCGAAAGCGTAGAGGCGGCGACGATCTGGCCGACGTTGAGTCGCTCGCCGGGCTCGAACATGAGCAGGATGCGCTGGCGATGCGGGTCCCCCAGCGCGACGAAGATGCTCGCAATGCGGCGCCATGCGGCGGGAACTGATCGGGCGTACGCCTTTTTCATGTCTATATGACTAGTTACGTAGTTATGTTAGTCTACTCGGGTCGGGAGCCTTGTCAACCCCCTCCCCGCGCGACCGGGAGGGCAGCTGGTTCCTACGCCGAACGGCTACAATGCGCGTGTAGCCGCCTCTGTCTGTTCTCAAGTCCCCGACGATGCGCCAATACCTCGACTTCATGCGCCACGTGCGCGACCACGGCCGGCGCAAGGACGACCGCACCGGGACGGGCACGCTGTCGGTGTTCGGCTACCAGATGCGGTTCGACCTCGCGGAGGGCTTTCCGCTGCTGACCACCAAGAAGGTTCATACAACGTCGATCATCCACGAGCTGCTGTGGTTTCTCGCCGGAGACACCAACGTGCGCTACCTGCGCGAGCACGGCGTGACGATCTGGGACGAGTGGGCCAATCCCGACGGTGATCTCGGGCCGGTCTACGGCTACCAGTGGCGGTCTTGGCCGGCGCCGGACGGCCGGCACATCGACCAGATGGCCAACGTGCTTGCGGAGATCCGACGGAATCCCGACTCGAGGCGGCTCATCGTCTCGGCATGGAACGTCGCAGAGCTTGCGCGGATGAAGCTGCCGCCTTGCCACCTCCTGTTCCAGTTCTACGTGGCCGAAGGCAAGCTCTCCTGCCAACTCTACCAGCGGAGCTGCGACATCTTTCTCGGTGTGCCGTTCAACATCGCGTCGTACGCGCTGCTCACGCACCTCGTGGCGCAGCAGACCGATCTCGACGTCGGCGACTTCGTCTGGACCGGAGGCGACTGTCACCTCTACCTCAATCACCTTGAGCAGGTCGAGACTCAGCTCTCGCGTGCCCCTCTGCCGCTACCGAAGTTGATCATCACCCGCCGGCCGGCGACGCTGTTTGATTACCGGTACGAAGATCTGGAGATCTCCGGCTACCAGAGCCATCCCGCGATCAGAGCGCCCGTCGCTGTGTGACGGCGGGAGCCGGCGAATGGCAAAAGAAGCCCGCTGGGAGGAAATCAGCGGGCAAGGGGATTCGGGTGTTCAGGCCGCACAGGCATGTCCGAAGACAGTGCCAGCCGTTCGCCTGTTGCCTGGTCCTGCGCTAGACCACGCTCCTCGCCGCGCTTACCAGTTCAGCCAATTCCTCGAGGGCGGCCTTTTGTGAAGGGGACAAGCTCTCGGCGACACCGCCCGTGCCGCCGCGCGCGCCGGACTCGACCGGTTCGCGAAGCCAGTAAGTCGAGAATTCGGGAGAAAAACTGTCCATCGCCTGCCTCTCAAAGCCACTGCGTTGCCGCCCCTGTCCCTGTCTCAAATCCTGGAAGCAATCTATGTACCAAAATCGAGCGTTCTCGATTCATCAAAGGCTTACAGGACGCTTCCGGCGATTATTCCGGCGAAAGGCGGCAAACACTTACCAGCACGCCACCGAACTGTCGTATTTGCACGACAACGACCGTCACTTCGACATCAATGCATTGATTTCCATGCGGTAAATGTGTCGTCGTGCGGCGACAGCTATGACGACGACATGCCCTGTCGCGGCAACGAGGCCGCTTCGCTGATGACGGCTGTCAAAAAAGGTGGTCTTCCGCCCTTACGGGGAACTGCCTAGATCTTGCCTTCCTTGAACATCGCGGGCTCGAGGCGATGGCGCTGCAGCAGCTTGTAGAACTCGGTCCGGTTACGCTTGGCCAGCGTAGCCGCCTGTGTGACGTTGCCCCCGGTGATCTTGAGCAGCCGCACCAGGTAGTCGCGCTCGAACTGCTTGCGTGCCTCCTCGAACGGCGCCAGCACCCCCGCGTCCTCGCGTAGCGCACCCTGGACTAGCGTCGCAGGGATGACGCTCGTCGTGGTCAGCGCAACCGCCTGCTCGAGCAGATTGAGCAGCTGCCGCACGTTGCCCGGCCAGGGTGCGCCGATCAGCAGCGCCATCGCGTCCGGCGCGAGCGTGGGGACGCTCTTGCGATAGCGCTCCGCAAGCTTGCGCAGAAAGTGCGTAGCGAGCAACGGGATATCCTCGCGGCGCTCGGCGAGCGGCGGCAGCTTCAGCGACACCACGTTGAGCCGGTAGTAGAGGTCCTCCCGGAATTCGCCAGAGGCCTTCTGAGCTTCGAGATCGCGATGGGTTGCCGAGATTACGCGAACGTCGACTGGCACCGAGGAGGTCGAGCCGACCGGTCGCACGTCGCCCTCCTGAAGCACGCGCAGGAGCTTGACCTGCAGCGCGAGCGGCATGTCGCCGATTTCGTCCAGGAAAATCGTCCCGCCGTCGGCCGCCTGAAACAGTCCCTTGTGAGCCTGCACCGCACCGCTGAAAGCACCGCGGGCATGGCCGAAGAGCTCCGACTCGAGGAGCGGCTCGGGGATCGCCCCGCAATTGACCGCAACGAAAGGCTTCTCCGCGCGCCGGCTCGCGCGGTGGATGGCACGTGCCAGCAGCTCCTTGCCAGTGCCGGACTCGCCGAAGATAAGCACGCTCGCATCGGAATCGGCAACCAGTCGTGCCTGGCGCAGCAGGTCCTCCATGCGCGGGCTGCGAGTGATGATTCCCGCTCGCCATTCCCCCGTCGTCTGCCGCACGGGCTCCGGCTCATCTCCGGTCAGGCGTACAGCGGCGGCGACCTTCTGCAGCAGCTCCTGGCTGTCGAACGGCTTGGTGAGGAACCCGAACACACCGCGTTGCGTTGCCGTCACCGCGTCCGGGATCGTGCCGTGGGCCGTGAGAATGATCACCGGCAGCGTGGGATGCTGTCGATGGATCGCGTCGAACAGCGCGAGCCCGTCGATCCCGGGCATCCTGAGGTCGGTGATCACGGCGGCAGGGCGCGCCACCGCAAGCGCCGCCAGCGCGGTCTCGCCGCTGTCCGCGGTGCGCACGCGATAGCCGGCGGAGGTCAGCCGCAGACTGATCAGCTTGAGCAGGTCGGGATCGTCATCGACCAGCAGGATGCCGCCGGAATGCGTTGTCTCCGTCTTCATCGTCCGGTACCTCCGCCGCCTCCACCGCCCGCGCCTCCGGCATTGCGACTGCGCTCGAGCAACAGGCTTCGCTCGACCGCGCGCAGCTGATCGAGCTTCTCCTGCGCCGCCTGAGTCTTCTTCTTCTCCTCGGCGACGCCTCGCGTTCGCTCGACGATCTGCGCATAGAGTATGACCGCCAACTGCTTCACTGGCGAGCCGCCCGCCGACTTGCCGAACACCGATTCGAGCAGCGCCAGCGCCCGCGCGTCGTCCGGCGGTCCGGCGCCGGGCAACGTCAACAGCACCGCCAGACGGATGCGATTGGCGTCGGTGCGGGAACGATTCACCGCCTGGCTGGCAGAAGCGAGCTCGCGTCGCAGCTCATCGCCCGTTTCACCCGCATAGCGTTGCAGATCGGCGAGCAAGGCGATCGCCTGCTGCTCCTCCTCGTTCACCGGCGGAGGCTCGGCCGGCGGCGCCTGCTGGATGATCACCACAGGGGGCGGGGGCTCGACAACCGCCGGCGCGGGTTCCGGCTTGGGTTCAACGACCGGTGCCGGCGCCGGCTCGACGCGCGGCGGCGGCGGTGCCGCGCAGGCGGCTAGCCATAGCAAAGCAGCAACGATGACGCCGTACGCGAGCGCACGGCTCAAACTCGCCCCTCCCCCGAGATCGTCACGGGCGCAACCCCCACCGCAACGCCCTTCGCTTCGCTCGACACGGCCAGCGGCAACCACAGACGAAAGTGCGCACCACGCCTCCCATCGGTCCGATCGAGCGCTTCGATGCGTCCGCCGTGAGCCAGCGCGTACTCGCGCGCAATCGCCAGTCCGAGTCCCGAGCCCTTGATTCTCCCTTCGGGGGCTGGCTTACCCTGGTAGAAGGAGTCGAATATCC
>DASPTZ010000126.1:0-39383 GCA_035623155.1 Casimicrobiaceae bacterium
CCGGCCACGGCGCGTCGAGAATGTCTCCATGCGCTGTCGCGAAGCCGAGCGTCTGCCACAGCACATGGGTGATGTGCGGGGCTACCGGATTGAGCACGCGCAGCAACAGTGACAACCCTTCCCGCGCGAGCTCGATCGAGCCCGGCGAGCCGTCGACGGGGATCTCCTCCATCGCGTTGAGCATCTTCATCCCGGCCGACACGACGGTGTTGTACTTGACCCGCTCGTAGTCGTCGCTCGCCTGCTTGAGGTGCAGGTAAAGCTGGCGGCGCAATTCGCGCAATTTCGCGGTGGCGCGCGCCCAGTCGACGTGCGCCGGCACGTTGGCGAGCGCGCTGGAGTGCGTCTGGCCGTAGGCCCACAGCCGCTTCAGGAAGCGGAACTGGCCCTCAACGCCTTCGTCGGACCACAGCGCCGAATCCTCGGGCGAGCCGGCGAACATCACGAACAGGCGCGCCGTGTCGGCCCCATACTTGGCGATGAGCTCGTTCGGGTCCACGCCGTTCTTCTTGCTCTTGGACATCGTGCCGGTGCCGCCGTACTCGACCGGCTTGCCGTCGGCCTTGAGCGTGCCGCCGGTGATGCGGCCTTCGGCGTCGTGAACGGGCTCGACCTCCTCGGGCGAGAAATAGTCGAAGCCGCCCTTGTCGCCGCGCCGGAAGTAGCTGTGGTTGAGCAGCATGCCCTGCGTCATCAGGCGCGTGAAAGGCTCGTCGAAAGCCAAGAGCCCCATGTCGCGCATGACCTTGGTCCAGAAGCGCGCGTAGAGCAGGTGCAGGATCGCATGCTCGATGCCGCCGATATACTGGTCCATCGGGTTCCAGTAGTCGTTGCGCGCGTCGACCATCGCAGGCTTGCCGTCGATCTTCGCGCCGGGGCAGGCGTAGCGCATGTAGTACCACGACGAGTCGACGAAGGTGTCCATCGTGTCGGTCTCGCGCTTGGCCGCAGCTCCGCATTTCGGGCAAGTCGTATTGACGAAATCGGGGCGCTTGGCCAGCGGGTTGCCGCTGCCGTCGGGGACGCAATCCTCGGGCAGCACCACCGGCAGATCGGCTTCCGGCACGGGCACGTCGCCGCAGGCCGGGCAGTGGATGATCGGGATCGGCGTTCCCCAGTAGCGCTGGCGCGACACACCCCAGTCGCGAAGTCGGTACGTGATCTGCTTAGCGCCGAGCCCCTTCGCCTGCAGGTCGGCGGCGATCGCATCCACCGCCGGCCCGTAGGCGAGCCCGTCGTACTTGCCCGAATTCACACAACGGCCGCGCTCCTTGTCCTCGTACCATTGCTGCCAGGCGTCGGTCGAGAAGGTCTCGCCGTCGATCGCGATCACCTGCTTGATCGACAGGTGGTATTTCTTGGCGAACGCGAAATCTCGCTCGTCGTGGCCGGGCACGCCCATCACCGCACCCTCGCCGTAGGCCATGAGCACGTAGTTGCCGACCCAGATCTCGATCTTCGCGCCGGAGAGCGGATGCTTGACGAAAAGCCCCGTCGGCATTCCCTTCTTCTCCATGGTCGCGAGATCGGCCTCGGCGACGCCGCCGTGCTTGCATTCCTCGACGAACGCCGAGAGCGCCGGGTTCGACCGCGCGGCGTGGGCGGCCAGCGGATGCTCGGCCGCGACAGCACAGAAGGTCACTCCCATGATCGTGTCGGCGCGCGTCGTGAACACGTACATGCGACCGCTGCCGATCGGCTTGCCGTCGTCGCCTGCGATGTCGTGGGTGAAGGCAAAGCGCACGCCCTCGCTCCTGCCGATCCAGTTCGCCTGCATGGTGCGCACGCGCTCCGGCCACCCCGTCATCTTGGGCAGGTTGTCGAGCAGCTCGTCGGCGTAGCCGGTGATCCTGAGGTAGTACATCGGGATCTCGCGCTTTTCCACCGGCGCGCCCGAGCGCCACCCGCGGCCATCGATCACCTGCTCGTTGGCGAGCACGGTCTGGTCGACGGGGTCCCAGTTCACTACCCCGGTCTTCTTGTACGCCAGCCCTCGCTCGAGCATCTTCAGGAACAACCACTGATTCCACCGATAGTAGTCGGGATTGCAGGTCGAGAGCTCGCGCGACCAGTCGATCGCGAGTCCCACCGCCTGCATCTGCTTCTTCATGTACGCGATGTTGTCGTAGGTCCACTTCGCCGGCGCAACGCCGACTTTCATCGCCGCGTTCTCGGCCGGGAGGCCGAAGGCGTCCCAACCCATCGGCATGAGCACGTTGTACCCGTTCATGCGCAGGTGACGGTACATCATGTCGTTGATGGTGTAGTTGCGCACGTGGCCCATGTGCAAGGCACCGGAAGGGTAGGGCAGCATCGACACGCAATAGAACTTGGGCTTCAACGAGGTCTCGGACGCGCGGAAAGCGCGGCGCGACGTCCAGTGCGCCTGCGCGGCGGCTTCGATCTCGGCGGGGCGATACGGTTGAACTTGGGGAGCGTTCTTCGTCACGCAGGCGATTATACCGATTTGACGTCCTCGCCTTAGGGCGAGACCGGTGCGAGCAGCGCCACTAGGCCGAGCAGCGCGAACATCCCTGCCGCGACGTAGCGGACGAGCCGCATCGGGATGCGCATCGCCGCGGTGCTGCCGAGCAACACCGCAGGTATATCGGCGATCAACATGCCCAGCGTCGTACCGCCGACGACCGCGATGAGGTTTCCGAATTGCGCGGCAAGCACGACCGTGGCGATCTGGGTCTTGTCGCCGATCTCGGTGAGAAAGAAGGCGACGGCGGTTACAGCGAATGCGCCCCATCGCGATGAAGAGGCCGGCTCGGCATCCATGCGATCCGGCTTGAGTGCCCACAAGGCAACCGCGAAAAATGACGCTGCGAGGAGCCAGCGAAGGTACGGTGCCGGAACCGCGCTTCGCACCCAGGCGCCGACCAGACCTGCGAGAGTGTGATTGAACAGCGTCGCAACGATAATGCCCAGGACGATGGGCAGCGGTTTGCGCAGCCGGGCCGCGAGCACGAGCGCGAGCAGTTGCGTCTTGTCGCCGATTTCGCTCAGCGCGACGACGACGGTCGAGACGAGAAACGCTTCCATGCACGGCGGGTGGCTCAGATCACACGCCACCTAAGGTTGCGCGCGGCAGGGCGCATTTGTTTATTGCCTCTCCCTCTGGGAGCAGCCGCTGCGCGCAAGCGCGGCGGGTGAGGGAAAGAATGTCGCTGGTTCACAATCACCCCTCACCCCAATCCCCTCTCCCGGGGGGAGAGGGGCTCCTGTAGGCGAGACTGCTAAAATTCTACCTCACGCAGGGAACCTCGCCACGAAACGGCACCCCAACGAGCAACTGCGCTCTCCCGATGCTGCGGCCACCGACCCTCGCCAGCGCTTTGCTCGCCGCCACGCTGCTTGCAGTGGTTGCGACGGTTGCTCGCGCCGCGCCCGTGCGCACCGAGCACGTCGAGGCTGAGCTCGTCGCCGAGCGCACCGCAATCGTTCCCGGGCAACCGCTGACGGTCGCCTTGCGCCTTGCCATGGATCGCGGTTGGCACACCTACTGGCGCAATCCGGGCGACTCCGGACTTCCGACGACGCTTGCGTGGAAGCTGCCGCAGGGGTTGAGCGCGGGGCCGATCGAATGGCCCGCGCCGCGCGCGCTTCCGGTCGGTCCCCTGATGAACTTCGGTTACGAAGACGAAGTGCTGCTGCTTTCCGTCGTGAGCGCGGGGCGCGGTGTGGCGCAAAGCAAGACGGTGGCGCTCACCGCACGCGCGGACTGGCTGGTGTGCAGGGAGATATGCATACCCGAAGGAGCCGATCTCTCGCTCACGCTGCCGGTTGCAGAGGTCGCGAGCGCCGATCCGCGCTGGTCGGCCGCGATCGCTTCAGCGCGCGCAGCGCTGCCGCGCCCGCTGGAGGGTTTCTCCACGAACGCCCTGGGCGCGGGGCGCAAAGTCGTGCTCACGGTCGCCGGCAAGAACTTCACCGGCGATCCAGGAGAGGTCTATTTCTTTCCGTACGCCGCGGGATTGATCGAGCCCGCTGCCAGGCAGACGCTCAAGCGCGACGGCGAAGCCTGGAAGCTCACCCTCGCCGTCGCCAATCAGCGGGTCGGTGAATTCACCCGGGTCGCGGGCGTGGTCACCGCGAGCAACGGTTTTGCCGGCCAGCGCGCGGCTACGCTCGATACGCCTCTGACGGGCAGCGTCGTCGCCGGTCCGGCACCGGCTGCGCCTGCCGTCGTGCCTCTGCCCTTGGCAGCCGATGGCGAGACCCTGCCGCTGGGCGTTGCACTCTTGCTCGCGTTCTTGGGTGGTGCGTTGCTCAACCTGATGCCGTGCGTGTTTCCCGTGCTCTCGCTCAAGGTCCTCGGGTTCGCGATGCACGGCGGCGGACGCGGGGCGATGCGGCTGCACGGACTTGCGTTCGCGGCTGGCGTGGTCGTCTCGTTCTGGTTGCTCGGTGCCGGACTCGTCGCGCTGCGCTCTGCGGGAGCGCAGCTCGGCTGGGGATTCCAGCTGCAGTCGCCCGCGGTGATCGCGGCGCTGGCGGTGCTCTTTTTCGTGATGGCGTTGAACCTGTCCGGCGTGTTCGAGTTCGGACGGCTGGTGCCTTCGTCGCTCGCGGCGTGGGACGCGAAGCAGCCGCACTTGAACGACGTGCTCTCAGGCGTTCTGGCCGTGGTCGTCGCGTCGCCGTGCACCGCGCCTTTCATGGGTGCGGCGCTCGGCTATGCGCTGACGGCGCCGAGGGGAATCACGCTCGGCGTTTTCACCGCGCTCGGGCTTGGAATGGCCTCGCCGTACCTGCTGCTCGCGTTCTTCCCGCGCTGGCGGACTCGTCTTCCGCAACCGGGGCCGTGGATGCAGCGCCTGAGGCAGCTGCTCGCATTCCCGCTGTACGGGACCGTGCTGTGGCTCGCCTGGGTGCTCGGCGCGCAGCTAGACAACGATGCGGTGCTGCGGCTGGGCCTCTCGCTCCTGCTCGTCGCCCTCGCATTGTGGGCATGGCAATCGCGGCGGGGCGGCGCATCTCGCGGATGGACCCTCGCAACGCTCGCCAGCATCGCCACCGCGGCGGTGGTCGCCTGGCCCGTGCTCGCTGCTTCTACTCCGACCGAGCCGTCGCGCAGCGCGGCTCGCGACTCCGGGCGGTGGCAAGCCTACGCGCCTGCACGTCTCGCGCAGCTCATCGCTGACGGCCGCCCGGTGTTCATCGATTTCACGGCGGCGTGGTGCGTCACCTGCCAGGTCAACAAGCGTGTTGTGCTCAATTCCAAGGGCGTGCAGGACGCTTTTGCGCGCAGCAACGTCGCACTGCTGCGCGCCGACTGGACGCGTCGCGACCCGGCTATCGGACAAGCGCTGGCCGCGCTCGGCCGCAGTGGCATACCCGCCTACGTGCTGTATCGGCCGGGGCGGCAGCCGCTGCTTTTGCCTGAAGTTCTGCAGCAGAGTACGATCGAGGATGCGCTGGCGACCTTGTAGGCGCCGCGTTGTGGAGGTGACCATGATCCTGCGAACCTTGGGCTTAGCGCTCACGCTAGCCGCAGCACAGGCAACCTTCGCCGCGACCGCCGGCCAGAGCGCGCCCAATTTCACCGTCGCGGACACTCAGGGCAAGGCCGTGCAGCTTTCCGATTTCAGGGGCCGCTACGTAGTGCTGGAATGGACCAACCCGCAGTGCCCGTTCGTGCGCAACCACTACAACACCAAGAACATGCAGAGTCTGCAGCAGCGCTGGGGCGACCGCGCCGTCGTCTGGCTGTCGATCGATTCGTCCAACAAGTCGGGCTGGGACTACATGAAGCCGGACAAGCTCGAGGGATGGATGCAGCAACAGGGCGCGGCACAGAAGGCCGTCCTGGTCGACGCCGACAGCATGACGGCGAGGCTCTACCAGGCCAAGACCACACCGCACATGTTCGTCATCGACCCGCAGGGCATGATCATCTACGCAGGCGCGATCGACGACCGGCCATCGACGCGCTCGGAGGATCCGCCGCAGGCGCGAAACTACGTTCAGGCGGCGCTCTCCCAGGCGACCGATGGCAAGCCGGTGACCACCGCGAGCACCACTCCCTACGGTTGCTCCATAAAGTACTGAGCGGCGGTACGCGTCGCGCTCTTCCGCTCACGGTGCTGCTCGCGTCGCGCGGGCAGAGCGCCGAGCGGCCACTCCAGGGATACATCGAAGGCGAATACGTCGGCGTCGCGGCGCCATTCGCCGGGTGGCTCCAGCAACTTGGCGTACTTGGGTAGCTGCGGTGGGAAACCCATGGTCGACATAAGCGCGAGCTTCAGCGGTTCCATTCCTGAGTACTACGACAGCTGCCTGGGTCCGGCATGGTTCGACGCCTTTGCGGCGGATCTAGCACAACGACTTCCAAGCAAGCCGCCGGGCAATGTTCTGGAGATCGCCTGTGGCACTGGCTTACTTACTCGGCGCTTGCGCAAGCGCCTTGATCCCAGCGTTCGGCTTGTCGCCACTGACCTCAGCAAGGCGATGCTGGATTACGCACGAGGCAAGCTAGGCGGCGCGAACGGCATCGAATGGCGAGAGGCTGATGCGGTCAAGCTGCCCTTTGATGACGGTGAGTTCGGCGCCGTAGTTTGTGGCTTCGGCATCATGTTTGTGCCCGATAAGGAGGCGGCGCTCGGGGAGGCTCGCCGCGTGCTCAAGGACGGCGGGATTCTTTTGTTCAACGTCTGGGACCGCATCGAAGAGAACCCCCATGGCGCGGCGTATGCGGAAGTCATCGAGGGACTCTTCCCTGGTGACGAAGAAATGCGATTCAGAATTCCCTACGAGATGCACGATCCTGCGTTGCTACGGCACCTTCTTGCGCAAGCACAATTTGGAGACGTGCTGATCGAAAAGAAGCGACTCCAGCTCGACTCTGCCAGCGCACGAACCATAGCCACCGGTCAGATTCGCGGCACCCCGAGATCGCTCCTTATCGAAAAGCGGGGTGTTTTGCTCGACGAAGTAGTGGAGAAAGTGACCGCCGCCCTGGCGAAAATTGGAGGAAGAGACCCGTACCGCGGTCCCATCCAGGCGGTCGTAGTCGAAGCTCGGCGTACGTTTTGAGCGTCCGCTGAGGGTTTGGGCTACATCTGCCGGAATCGATGCGCGAAGGCGCGGCTCACGGCGAGTGTCTCCGGCCGCCCCTTGAGGCGCAACTGCATGCGCCCAGCCAGATCGCGCGTGGTCGAAGCGACAGCCGCGAGGTTGACGATCGTGCCGCGATGGATCTGCCAGAAGCGATCGGGATCGAGCTGTTCGGCGAGCTCCTTGAGCGAAGTGCGGATCAGTGCCTCGCCTTCCACCGTAAAGACGCTGGTGTACTTGTCGTTCGCCTGGAAATAGCAGATTTCCTCAATAGCGATCAGGCGGATCTGGTTGCCGACCGATGCCCGGATCCACGCCAACCGGCCAGGGCTTGCCCGCCCGCTGAGCGACGGCAGCACCCGCGCGAGGGCGTCGAGGGCACGCTTCACGTCGTTCCCGGCGGGGGGCGTACGCAGTCGTTCGCGCACGCGGCGAACGGTTTGCGCAAGCCGCTCGTCGGTCACCGGCTTCAATAGATAATCGACCGCCTCCTGCTCGAAGGCTTGAACAGCATACTGGTCGTAGGCGGTGACGAATACGACCTGGACTCCCTCAGCGGCCCGGCGAGCGACCTCCAGACCGTTCAGTCCGGGCATGCGGATGTCGAGAAAAAGCACGTCGGGATCGTGCTCCTCGATCAATCTCAACGCTTCCGGACCGTCGCCTGCCACGCCGACCACGTTGAGCTCGGGCCAAGCCGCGGCCAAGCGCTCGCGAAGATACGCTGCAAGATTCGGCTCGTCCTCGGCGATGAGCGCGCTTGGCACGTGGGAGGTGGGGTCCCTCATCTTGAAGCTGCCGGCAACGTGATTGTGACAATGGTCCCAGGGCGGCGATCCTGGATCGTCACCGCGGCGCGCCCCCCGTATAACGTCGCGAGCCGCTCGCGCAGATTGGTGAGCCCGATTCCCGTGGAACCCTCGGGCCGTACCCCGTTCACCCCCACGCCGTCGTCGGCGACGTCGAGCACGAGGCGGTCGACGTCGCGTCGAGCGCTCACCACCACTTCACCGCCGCGCGTCGCTGGCTCGATGCCGTGTTTGATCGCGTTCTCGACCAGTGGTTGAAGCAGCATCGGAGGCAAGGTCAACGGCGTGAGCTCAGCTGGAACCTCGATCCGGTAGGCAAGCCTCGCCCCCATGCGCAGGACGATCAGATCGAGATACGCTCGCAACAGCTCGATCTGTCCTCCGAGTGTCGACTCGGTGGCAGTGGCCGCGAGCGCGGCGCGCCGCAAGTAGTCGATGAGCCGCTCAATCATCCGCTTGGCGAGCGAAGGGTTGGCGTCAATGAGACTGATCACGTTGGCGAGCGTGTTGTAGAGAAAATGCGGCTCGACCTGTGCCTGTAGAAGCTTCAGCTCCGCGACTTTGGTGCTGCGCTCCGCTGCGGCCACCCGAGCGCGCTCGCTTTGAAAGTCAGCCTCAGCCTTGGCTTGCCGTTCGCGTGCATAGAACACCGTCGCCAGGATGCCGGAGATCATCAGGCTCAACAGGAGGATGCTGATCGCCCCCTGCGCGGAGAATATCCATTGCCGCTCCGTGTGCCAGGACAGCAGCGTGAAGCCCAGCCAGTAGCCGCCGAAAGCACCCGCAACCGAAACCGCCGAGTAGTAGATCGCTCGCATCGCGAACGAGAGGCGATGCAGCGAGTCGCCAAGCAACCGATGACTCAGGCCGAACCCTAGGTGGATCAGGTAACCGATGCAGTTGGCGATAATGAAATTGACCCACAAGACCCGCGTCAAACGCGCTTCTGGATCGAACAGCACCGCCAGGAGCGTACACGCGACGACGAAGCCCATGTTCCAGATGAAGGTATAGGCGAGATCGCGTCCAACCGACGGCCGAAAGCGCCGGAAGAATGTGATCGCCTCTAGCGGATGTCCCGAGCGCTGGCAGGAATCGAGCGTCTCGGGCGAGGCGGATGCGTCGGTTGCTGTGGGTTGGCTCATCGTCGCCGTCCAGATCAGAGCAGACAAGGCGCGATTGTCCACGCCGCCGCCGGGCAGCGGAAGGGTCCACTGGACGAAGCGTTGATTGCCGGCGGCGAATGGGCGCTTGGAGGGGTGAACGGTATGCCAGAACGAGGACGGCCACTCCGGTCCGCCAGCTCCCGGTGCGCCGACTCGGTTGAGTCGTCAAAGACGGGCTACTGCCAGCGGCTGATTCCTAGACCACAGATGCTCGAGGCCAGGGCATTGCGGCGGAGCGTCGCATCCGCAAGGCCGAGCAGTAGGGAATCGCGAGCGAGCTCGCATCGCCGTTGGCCCATGCTGAGCGGCCCACCCAAGCGAGCTCGGCGCCGACCCGCGGGCAACATCGACGCTTTGCTCGGCGACGCCGTTGCGCCGGGCAACTCGCTCCAACGTCGCCTTGAGCACGTCCGAATGGTTGCCGCGCGCCGCGCGGTGTCGCCCCCCAGGATCGGGAACATCGTCCGACCTGGGCGGGTCAGATGGTCTGGGTGGGAACCTGCGACTCTCCTGCGTATGTGCAACATTTACACGGCCAGCAAATGAAGAGCGGTGTTTTCGCGAGGCATGTCATCGACACTGCGATTGACGTCGCGCTCGTAGCCTTGGCGACGTGGATGGCGGTCGAGATGTTCGCCTGACGTGGCGCGCCAGCAGTGGATGCAGCCAGTAGTGGATGCAGGGGGGGCCGCCATCCTTGGAAGCTGCTCGCGAAACAAAGCCGCAAGCGCAGTCGCCTTCCCGAGCAACCGACCAGCTGGGCGCGAGCGATTGAGAAGCGGACATTTGGCGCGCAGCGTGCGCGCGATCTACATTGATGGTGCGCGGGAAGAAATTTCTGCTTACAAAAGAAACTGCGTCTGCAAGCGCCATGCAAGGTTGTTCAGCGATACTCGCAACCGCAGGTGATCTCTCATCGTCAATGGGGCACCGGTTGCCTCACTCGCAGCGATCAGGAACGAACTCTCCTCGGGAAGCAAATTGCACGGCACTGCAAGATCCGAATGGGTGGACTCGATATCGGTAGGCTCGACCTCCGAGCACTGCCGTAATCGCTTCGTGGTTCCCCTTCGATCGATACTCCTGGTGACCGCGTGCTTTTGCCAGCCACCGACGGCTAGCCTGGATGAACGCCTTTCAAGCGGGGCTTGGGAGATCGGTTACATACCCGAGCAACGTTACAGCATGGACACGATGTCTCATGCCCGGACATCGCGTGATGATCCAGTCGATGGCGCACTCGTTCGACCTTCGAATGGCACCTTGCTCGCAGATCTTCCTGCCTCGCTGCAAGCCAACGGGAACGGCGAATCATCGAAACAACCGCCGGTGCTTCCGAGAGCGCACAACGAGGATTTCCGAGGTCCCGCAATAGAGCTGCTTTCCCCGGGACCACTCGCCAGGCGATCAGCGGCGTTACACAAACTGTTTCACGAACTGGGCCAGGGTCTGCGCGACGCTGCGCTGGCTGGAGCTGACTCTTGGGCCCGAACCGACCTCGTCTGGTCGTTGCGTCAAGCAAATCCGACACACCGGCGCCTCGCCTGCAAACCGGGCGCCGATGGCGGTCATCGCGCAGAGATGAAGAGCCTGCTTTGGCGAGAAGAAGCACGGCGGAACGCTGGCGCACTTCCAGACCGCCGGCAGTGCGGACGGGGAGCTCTAAGGCAGCTATAAACGGCGGCGACCCGGCGCACGCTCCGGTAATGGGAAGTAATAGTGTCGGGTTTGAGCACGAGTCCGTGGCAAAAGCGTGGCGCCGCACGGACGCTCAAGGGGCCGACGCGAATTCGACCGTCAGCGCTCCCAGCGTTCCGAAGCGCACCCTCATCTGGGTATTCAGCGGGACGTCGACGACGCCGCAATAGGAGCCCGTTGTCACGATCTGACCGGCGCGCAGGCCGCCTTGTCGCTGCGCGAGGAAGTTGGCGAGCCACGTGAGCGGCATGAGCGGGTGGCCATCCGGATGCCTGCCCTGCACGGCGTGCAACGAAGTCGATCCGGCGTCGATCGCAATGGGCATTTCGCTCAAGCTTCGCTCCAGTGCGTCGGGCACGACGGGTCCGGCGAAGAGTCCCTGATTGTTGATTCCGTCGGCCAGGATTTCGGGAAAGCTCAAGGCAGCCGGATCGGCGTAGCGCGGGCCGATCAACTCGAGCACGAGGCGCGGCTCGCCGATTGCCGCGCGAACCTCGGCTTCGTCGTACCGGGCTGCGCGCGGCGGCAGATCGCCATCCATGACGAACGCGATCTCGGGCTCGATGCGCGCCTTGCCCGCGATGGGCAGGATCGGGCAGGGCGAAGATGCGAAGATCGTGGGCGCGTAGATAGGCGCCACGGCGACTGGACGCTCCGGCACGGGCAGGGAGCACTTCCATCCGCCGATCGGCAGCGCGAGCAGCTCGGTGACGCGTTGCTGGATGGCGAGCGCAGCATCGACATCGCCGGGGCGTATCCCTTCCGGCAGACGCCCGCCCGCCCGCCGTTCACGGCGGGCGTCAATCAGGAAGCGGGCGGCGCTTTCAGTGGCTGCAGCCATGCTGGCTCCCGGATTCAACACAAGGCGATCGACGATCCCAACGGAACGAAGACCAGCGCAGCGAGGTTGCCTAGCAGCACGATCGAGGCGACCTTGGCCGGTTCCTGGTTGTATTGCTCCGCCACTATGAAGTTGAGCCCAGCGCGGTCACCAGGAAGACCGGGAGGAAGATGCCGACGAGGCGTTCGAACAATGCGGGCCCAGCGAACGAAATTGACCGGGGCGCCGGCCGACGTCCGCTCGGGATCAGGCGCCACCTTCGGTAACCTGAACATTGGCGATCCAGTTACGCTTTCGCCGCGCGAGACGAGATTCGACATCTTCGCCTTCGAAGCTTGCTGATGCACGGCGAAGCCACGAAGGGTCGACATTCTCCAGCACGTTGACATTTACGACTGCATAGAGACGGTTGTCGATTTGGCTGGTGACGAACGGCACGCTCCCGCAGCGGGAACAGACATGAAACGTGGCGGTGCGGGTGCCGAAAGCGTACTTCGACACGAGTCCGGGGTCGCGAACCGTGACCGCCAATGTCGAACGCGGGCTGGATGTCCAAACGCCACCGTGCTTGGTGCAGAAGGAACAACCGCATGCGCGCGCCGGAATCTCCGGTGGCGCGCCTTCCCATTCAAGCTTGAAGGCGATGTTGCCGCAATGGCATTTGCCGTCGATGAGCATGAGCGAGTCCAGTGCCGATGGCGTGGCTAGCGAACGAAGGTAGCCGGCGCTAAGCAGGCCGATGCGCGGCGCTGGCGGGGAGCTCGCGCTCGGATCCTAGAGAATGTACTGCGCCAGATTATCGTCTCCGGCGATCCCGGCGAGACGCTCGTCGACGTATTTCGAATCAATCGTCATCGTCTGGCCTTCACGCTTCCCCGCGTCGAAGGAGATCTCGTCGAGCAGGCGCTCCATGACAGTGTACAGCCGTCGTGCGCCGATGTTCTCCTGTCGCTCGTTGACTGCGAACGCGATCTCGGCCAGCCGCCTGATGCCGTCGGCCTCGAAATTCAACTCGACCCGCTCGGTCGCGAGCAGCGCCTGATACTGTCGCGTCAGGCAAGCGTCGGTCGCGGTCAGGATCTGCTCGAAATCGGCCACCGAAAGCGAAGAGAGCTCGACACGAATCGGGAAACGTCCCTGCAGTTCGGGAATCAGGTCGGAAGGCTTCGCCAGGTGGAAAGCGCCGCTGGCGATGAACAGGATGTGGTCGGTCTTGATCATCCCGTACTTGGTCGCGACCGTCGTTCCCTCGACCAGCGGCAGCAGGTCGCGCTGCACGCCCTGGCGTGAAACGTCCGCGCCGACCGTCTCCTGACGGCTGGCGATCTTGTCGATTTCGTCCAGGAAGACGATGCCGTTCTGCTCGACGTTGACAAGCGCCTTGGCCTTCAGGTCGTCGTCGTTGATGAGCTTGGCCGCCTCCTCGTCGATCAGCGCCTTGAGCGCGTCGGCAACCTTCATCCGCTTGACCTTTCGCCGTCCGCCCGACATCTGCTGGAACATGCCCTGGATCTGACTCGTCAAGTCTTCCATGCCCGGCGGCGCGAGAATCTCCATCTGCGCTGGCATGATCGACACCTCGACGTCGACCTCCTTGTCGTCGAGCTTGCCTTCGCGCAGCATCTTGCGGAATTTCTGCCGCGCCGCGGTGTCGGTGGGCTGCATGTCCTGAATGCTCACTTCGCGCGCTGGCGGCAGCAGGACGTCGAGAATGCGCTCCTCCGCGGCGTCGGCGGCGCGATCGCGCACCTTGCGCGTCTCCGCCTCTCGCGTCTGCTTGATCGCAGTCTCGGCGAGATCGCGGATGATGGTGTCGACGTCGCGGCCGACGTAACCCACTTCGGTGAACTTGGTTGCTTCGACCTTGATGAACGGCGCGTCGGCGAGGCGGGCGAGCCGCCGCGCGATCTCGGTCTTGCCCACACCAGTCGGCCCGATCATGAGGATGTTCTTGGGCGTGATTTCCTGCCGCAGAGGCTCGGCGACCTGCTGCCGCCGCCAGCGGTTCCGGAGCGCGATCGCCACCGCCCGCTTCGCGGCGTGCTGACCGACGATGTGCTTGTTGAGCTCATGCACGATCTCGGCGGGAGTCATCATGAACGACATGGCGAATTCGATCCGGGTTCGACAAAAAGAAAACGGCCGCCCGCGACGGACGGCCGTTGCATTCTACCCTCTGCGAGCTAGTCCGGGATTGTCACGACGTTGTTGTCGAACGTGATCTGATCGCCCGGTGCCGGCGTGAGGCTGAACAGCGGGACATTGGCCGGGGTCAGCGCCGGGGCCGCTCCCGGCGTTCCGCCGCGCGGCACGGTGCGCACGACCTGCGGCGGTGGCAGCGGCGTCGCCTTCGTAAACAGCGCGTACATCGCGTCCAACGCCTTGACGTAGTAATAGTGCAGAGGGACGAAGCGGCTGTCGTAGCCGGGAAGTGCGACGTTGTCGATGAAGGCATCGAAATGCTGCGCATTAGTCACCTCAATGTACGTGAGGTGACTGCTTGAACCCTCGGTGATCTTGTTCTGGCCGAAGTACGGCCGTGACGTGAAGGGTACGGGAACCAGCCCGTCGTTCCGGCCATGCACGATGATCGCCGGCTTGCTCCGCAGGTTGGCGGTGCGCAGCAACTCCTTGATGCCGTTCTGCACGCGCGTGGCGTTGGCGTCCGTCCCGGTGTACAGGTTGCGCTGACAGATCGCGCCATCGACGTTGTAGTCGGTCAGGCCCGTCGAAGGCGAGATGGACACCGGATCGCGCAGCGCACCGCCAGGGCTCAGGTTGTTGATGATGTTGATTCCGCTGCCCGGCGGGACACCGTTGCCGTTGCTGAAGATTTGCGCCAGAGCCGCCGCGGCGACAGGGGCCGGCTTGTTCGAAGCATCGGTCCCGCCGAAGCTGAAACCACAGAGGTTGTCGAGGACCGAAAAGCGACCATAGGTGTTGCTGTACGTCATCGCGATGGCAGGTGTGGCCAGTGCATAGAGCGAAGCGTGCAGCACGTCGGACTCCGCCTGCCAGCCTGTGCTATGCAAAATGTTGAGCGATTCGAGCGCCTGGCTGGCGGTATCCGCCGACGTCAGCAGGCCTTTGGCCTTGAGCGAGGCGCAACGGTTGGTTGCAAGGGCCACGCTTACCAGCGCTGCGCCAGGACCCGCGGCAGCGGCGGGCGCCAGGGCTGCGCACGCCTGATAGAGGTTGGCCGTCGTGAAGTAGTCGTACAGCGGACGCCCAGTGCCGGTCCAGGTCGTCGCCCCGCGTTTGACTGTCAGGTTCGGGTTCGGCGCGAGCTGGATGTTGGGCTCGCTCACCGCGACGCCTGTGATCAGATTCTCGGTATCGTCTTCGGCCGCTTGCAGCGCCGCGCCTGCCCCATTCGACACCGACGACGCGATGACGATCGTGTTGGACGAAGAAAAAGTGACCACATGTCCGCCACGCTCCTCGTTCAGCACGTAGAACGCAAACTTGATCGCGCGCAGCGTGTCGCGCCCCCAGTCCTTTTCGGGGTTCTGCTGCGAATGCGCGTGCTTCATCGCGATACGGTTGGGATTCGCGGCGTTGAAGGTCGCAAGATCGGCCGCGGATACGTTCGCCGTGAAATTGGAACCCTTGCCCGCCGCCGCAGCGCTCTGGCGCACGCCCGTGATGGTGTTCACGGTGTTCGTGGCGAGGTCGTGCACGCCGTTACCCGAGCCCTTGTCCGCATAAGCGACGACGCAGCCGTGCTTCAAGCCCCATTCGCCGGCGCTGCCGATCGCCCCGTACACTCCGCGCGATCCGCTCGACGTCGCGGTGACCATGCAGGCGGCGTTTGGATTGAAGGTCGATGGGATTTGCGCCATCAGTGTGACGTTCTGGCTGCCGCTGCCGTCGTCTGCGTACGCGAGGTATTCGGTGCCGGCGATCTTCCCTTCGCTGGCGGTGACGTTCCCGTTGACGTCGATGTTTGGCCCGTAGAGCGTGCCGAAGCCGCCGTTGGGACTGACGTCGACGATGGCGCGGTAGTTGACGTAGATCACGAGCCGGCGCAGCTCGGCCGCCGTCGGATTCAGCGGGTCGGCGATCGCGGGCGGCACGGCGCTTTGCAACCCGGACTTCCCCAGGCCGCCGGTCGCGAGGTCATCGCTGGCCCCGTCGTAGACCGTCTTGGTGATCGCGCCGACGATGAAGCTGGGCAATACGTTGGTCGCTGGGTTCGAACCGTTGCCGCCGCCGCAGCCGGCGATCAGCGCTGCCAGGGCGCAGGCCCCAACCAGTGCCAGAATACGGAAAACTGCTGACATGATCCCTTCCTCCCATTGAAGATTTGCGCCGCCTGCGGCCGCACCGGATGCGGTGCGGCCGGCACGCGCCCCGGCGCCGAGTTCAGTTGCGAAGTCTATGGGGCAGGCATAGAAGACGAAAGCGGAAAGGCCCGAGCGCGGATACCGCGTCGCGACGGCGGATTATACGTGTGAACATGCTGAGGGCATTCGAACGAAGACGATCCCCAACATCAATGCGACACCGTCTCGGTGCCCGGCGCCGCGCCCAGCTCGCCGGGCTCCAGCCCCGCGACGAACGCTTCCAGGGTGTTGGACCGGAACTCGCGCCGATAGAGGACGAGCACGATCAAGGTCGTGGCCGCGATCATCAGCCAGGGATGCAGGAACCACGACATCGCCGCCATCGAAAGGTAGTAGGCGCGCATCCCGTGGTTGAAGTTGTAACCCGCGTAGGCCGCGACGCGCGATGCGCATTCGACGAAACGCTCCTCGCGCTCCGCGCTGCCGCGCTGGGTCGCCGCCTGCCCCACGAGAATCGACAGCGCGTTGTACTGCCATGAGGACCAGGTGAACTTGAAAAAGGCGTAGACAAAGATCGCCACCAGCAGCAGGACCTTGACCTCCCACATCCAGAGCGACAGCGGCGCCGCGAACGGCAGCGCTGACACCGTCTCGACGACCTTCTGCGTGGTGCCGAGAAGCGCGACCAGGCCGGCAAGGATGAAGATCGTTGTCGTCGCGAAAAACAGCGCGAAACGCAGCAAGTTGTTGAGGATCTGCGCATCGACCTGATTATTCTCGCGATGGGGCATCGTGGCGACCCAGCGCCGCCGATGGATGCGCAGGGCGCTGACCAGGCTGTGCGTATGCGTGGTCCTGCGCCTCGATACGGCGTCGAACCCGATCCAGCAGCCCATGAACCAGACGAGCGCGAGCACGTCGGCGAACGTGATGTCGGTCATCGAAGCCACGGCACTCAGATCGGACGTGAAGACCGCGCGACGCTACCCATAATGGCTCCGGCTCTCATGCCGCTGCAGCCTTCTGCGCGAGCTCGCGCAGGTGCACGCGCGCTTCTTCGGCGGATTCGTAGATGTGCGGGGCGACGCCGCGCTGCTTGAGCGCATCACCGAGCTTGAAGCGCAGGAAACCACTGGTGGAGTATCGCGTCACGCCCCAGTAGTAGCGCTCCATGAGATTGCGGACCATCTCGCCGTAGGCATCGACGACTTCGGGCAGGATCGTCGCGTTGTCGTAGTTGACGATCGTGTAGACCTTCTTTCCGAGAGGCTTGAGCTTGCGCTCGACCTCGTCGCGAATGTTGTCGACATCCTGCTGCGTCTTGACGGTGAGGCGCTCGAAGTTGATAAAGAACAGGTTGTGCTCGGGGTCGTAGCTCAGGCGGCGGTCGATGGGGATCGCAAGCATCGATTCGCGCAGCGCCATGAGCTCAGAGCCGAAGATTCGCGCGTCCATCGGGATCGGCGGCTGGCGCATCACCGGAGCGAACTCCATCTGCTGCAGGATGTCGCGCTCGAGATCCACACCGGGAGCGATCTCCGTGAGCTCAAGGCCGTCCGCGCTCAGCCGAAACACGCAGCGCTCGGTGATATACAGCACCGGTTGGCGGCGTTTCACCGCGTACTCGCCGCTGAACGTGCGCTGCTCGACTTCGTTCACGAACTTGCGCGCTCCGCCCTCCTGCAGAATCTTGAGCTTCCCGTCCTCGACCGTTACGACAAGGCGTCCCGCCGTGAACGTGCCGACGAACACGACCTCCTTCGCGTTCTGGCTGATGTTGATGAAGCCGCCAGCACCAGCGAGCCGAGGCCCGAACTTGCTGACGTTGAGGTTGCCGTGGCGATCGGCTTGCGCGAGACCGAGAAAGGCGATGTCGAGCCCGCCGCCGTCGTAGAAGTCGAACTGGTACGGCTGGTCGATCACCGCGTCGGTGTTGGTCGCCGCGCCGAAATTGAGCCCACCGGCCGGGATGCCGCCGATCACGCCGGGCTCGGCGGTGAGCGTTAGGAGATCGATCACGTTTTCCTCGGCGGCCACGCTGGCGACCCCCTCCGGCATCCCGATCCCGAGGTTGACCACGCTGTTGGCCTTGAGCTCGAGCGCGGCGCGCCGCGCGATGATCTTGCGCGCGCTCATCTCCATCGCTGCCACGCCGTTCCCCGGCACGCGGATCTCGCCGCTGAAGGCCGGGCTGTAGGGTTCGATGAAGGTCTGCATGTGGTACTCGGGCTTTTCGGCCACCACGACGCAGTCGACCATGACGCCGGGAATCTTCACCTGCCTGGGATTGAGCGTTCCGCGCTGCGCGAGCCGCTCGACCTGCACGATGACAATGCCTCCTGAGTTGCGCACTGCCGTGGCGATCGCCAGCGCCTCGAGCGTGAGCGCCTCGCGCTCCATGGTGATGTTGCCTTCGGGATCGGCAGTGGTGCCGCGGATGATCCCAGCGTGGAGGGGGAAGGTCCTGTAGAGCAGGCATTCCTCGCCATTGACCTCGGTGAGTGCGACGAGATCCTCGGTGGTTCGCTCGTTGATCTTGCCGCCGCCGTGGCGGGGATCGACGAACGTGCCCAGACCTACGCGGCTCAACTGCCCCGGCTTACCCGCTGCGATGTCGCGGTATAGATGCGTGATGACTCCCTGGGGAAGGTTGTACGCCTCGATCTGGTTGGCCACCGCCAGCGTCTGCAGCGCGGGCACCAAGCCCCAGTGGCCGCCGACAACGCGCTTGACCAGGCCCTTGTGTCCGAGATGGTTGAGTCCGCGCTCCTTGCCGTCGCCCTGGCCCGCCGCATACACCAGCGTCAGATCACGCGGATGGCCGATGCCATGCGGATCGTCCTTCGCGCTCTCCAGGAAGCGCTCCTCCAGCGCGACCGCGATATTCTCGGCGAAGCCGATCCCGACGAAGCCGCCAGTGGCGACGGTGTCTGCGTCGCGGATCAGCGCCACGGCTTCGCGCGCGCTGACGACCTTGCCCTTTTCGAAGGCCCGCAGCGCCGGAAGCAGCTCGTTGCCTGAGCTAGGCTGCATGAAGACCTTCGGCACAGGGGAGTCGCGCGATCGCGAACGGGTCATTCCTAAGCACGGGCCCCCTCGGTCCATGGCTTGGCGGATTCCAGGGCCTCGCGCTGCGTTTCGTAGATGTGCGCCGAGAGCCCCCGTTGCTCGAGCGCTTCGCCCAGCTTGAGCCGCATGAACGCGCTCGTCGTGTAGCGCGAAACGTGCGTGTAGTAGCGCTCAGAGAGATAGCGCACCATGTCCGCGTATTCGTCGACGACCGCCTCGTCGATCTGGAAGTCGTCGTAATTGACCACGGCCGCCACCTTCTTGCCGATGGGCTTGACCAATCTTTCGGCGGCGTTGCGTATTTCCTCGACATCCTTGGTCGTGCGCACCTGAAGCCCCTGGAAGTTGTAGAACACGCTCTCCCTGGCGGGGTCGTAGTGCATGCGATCGACCAGGCTGATGGAGAGCAGTGTGTCCTTGAGCTTCATCGGCTCGAAGAGGAAAAGGCGCGGATCCATCGGCTGCGGGTTCTTGATCGACGGCCGGAAGTCCATGTGCGCGAGGATATGGCGCTCGATGTCGATGCCCGGGGCCACCTCCACGAGCTCCAGGCCTTCGGCGGTGAGCTTGAACACGCAGCGCTCGGTGACGTACAGCACATTCTGGCCCGAGCTCGCAGCATAGGGACCGCTGAACGTCACCTGCTCGACCTTGTTCACGAACTTGCGGGAGCGGCCTTCCTTGAGGATCCGGAGCTTCCCGTCTTCGATCGCTATCTTGAGGCGTCCTGCGGTGAAGGTGCCGACGAAGACCACGGTCCGGCTGTTCTGCGTGATGTTGATGAAACCGCCGGCGCCGGCGAGCTT
This sequence comes from Casimicrobiaceae bacterium, assembly GCA_035623155.1. Taxonomy (GTDB): domain Bacteria; phylum Pseudomonadota; class Gammaproteobacteria; order Burkholderiales; family Casimicrobiaceae; genus PALSA-1003. The sequence continues at coordinate 19,738 of DASPTZ010000126.1, forward strand.
GGGACCGAAGCGGCTTACGTTGATGTTCCCGGCCGGATCGCATTCGGCGAGCCCGAGGCAGGCAAGATCCAATCCGCCTCCGTCGTAGAAGTCGAACTGCTGGTTCATGTCGATGACGGCGTCGGGATTCACTGCGGCGCCGAAATTGAGCCCGCTCGCCGGCACGCCGCCGATCAGTCCCGGCTCGGCGGTGAGCGTCAGGTATTTGAGGATCTTCTCCTCGTTGGCGATCGCCGCTACGCCTTCGGGCATGCCGATGCCGAGATTCACGACTGCGTTGGGCAGAAGCTCGCACGCGGCACGGCGGGCGATGACCTTGCGCTCATCCAGCGGCATTGGCTCCAGCGCGTCGAGCGGCACGCGGACCTCGGCCGAGTACGCGGCGTTGTAGCTCGAGGCGAAGGTCTGCGGGTGATTCTCGGGCTTGGCGACGACGACGCAATCGACCATGATCCCCGGCACCTTGACCCGGCGCGGATTGAGCGAGCCGCGTTCGGCGATGCGCTCGACCTGGGCGATGACGAAGCCGCCGCTGTTCTTCGTTGCAGTTGCGATCGCCAGAACGTCCTGCGTGAGCGTCTCGCGCTCAAGCGTCAGGTTGCCTTCGGGGTCGGAGGTCGTGGCGCGGACGAATGCAACCGAGATCGGAATTGCCTTGTAGAACAAGAGCTCCTTGCCGCCCAACGTCACGACTTCGACCAAGTCTTCGACCGTGCGGCTGCCGATCTTGCCGCCTTCGAGGCGCGGATCGACGAAGGTTCCGAGTCCCACCTTGGACACCGTCCCGGGCAAGCCGCATGCGATGTCGCGGTAAAGGTGCGAGATCACGCCCAGCGGCAGGTTGTACGCCTCGACTTTGCTCTCCAGCGCCAGCCTCCCGATCTTGGGCACCAGGCCGTAGTGGCCGCCGATTACGCGCTTGAGCATCCCTTCGTGCGCCAGATGATTGACGCCGCCATCCGCGCCGTCACCTGGACCGCCGCCGAAAAGGAGCGTGAGCTCTCGCGGAGAGCCCGACTCCACGAAGCGTTTCTCGAGCGCCCAAACCAGTTCGACCGGCACGCCGTTGCTGCCGAAGCCAGAGCAGCAAAGCGTGTCGCCGTCACGCACGATCGCGACCGCCTCGTCGGCTGATACGACTTTCTTGCGCATTGCTCGTTCGCGTCTCGCTACTGCGCGGTCCAGCCGCCGTCGACGGTGATCGACGCGCCGCGGATCTGCGCCGCCGCATCGGAGCAGAGGAACACCGCCAGCGTACCCATCTGCTCCGGCGTGGCGAATTCTTGGGACGGCTGCTTTTCTGCGAGCAGCAATTGCTTCGCCTTCTCGTTGGGAATGGAATCGCGTCTGGCCCAATCATCGATCTGTTTCTGCACCAGCGGGGTGAGCACCCAGCCTGGACAGATCGCGTTGCAGGTGATGCCTGTCGTCGCCGTTTCCAGCGAAACCACTTTGGTCAAGCCGATGACACCGTGCTTGGCGGCGACGTACGCCGCCTTGTTGGTCGACGCGACAAGGCCGTGAACCGAAGCGATGTTGACGATCCGCCCCCAATCGCGCGCTTTCATCTGGGGGAGAACAGCCTTGATGGCATGGAAGTTCGACGAAAGGTTGATCGCGATCACCGCGTCCCAGCGCTCGTCCGGAAACTCCTCGATCGGCGACGTGTGCTGGATTCCGGCGTTGTTGACCAGGATGTCGATGCGCCCCAATTCCCGTGTCGCCTGCTCGACCATGGCTCTCACCTCCGGAGGCTTTCCGATGTCGGCGCCGCTGAAGGCAACCTTGACCTTGAACTCGCCGGCAAGATCGTCGCGAAGCCGCTTGATCTCCGAGGCATCGCCGAAGCCGTTGAGCATGATGTCTACCCCGTCTGCCGCCAGTGCCCGGGCGATGCCGAGCCCGATGCCGCTGGTCGAGCCGGTCACGATTGCAGCCTTGCCGCGCATCGGTTCCTCCGTCAAACGCCTTGATCAGTAGATGCCGGTGAGGTAGAAGAAAGTGATGACGACGAACACCGCGGCAGTCTTGATGCAGGTCACCGCGAAGATGTCGCCATACGATGTCCGATGCGTCAGCCCCGTGACGGCGAGCAGCGTGATCACCGCGCCGTTGTGCGGCAGCGTGTCCATGCCTCCGCTCGCCATCGACGCGATTCGATGCAACACCTCGAGGGGAATGTGCGCCGCATTGGCTGCCTGAATGAAGGTATCCGACATCGCGGCGAGCGCGATGCTCATGCCTCCCGATGCCGAGCCGGTGATGCCGGCGAGCGTCGTCACCGTGATTGCCTCGTTGATCAGCGGGTTGGGGATGGCTTTCAATGCATCGGCAACGACGATGAACCCGGGCAATGCTGCGATCACTCCGCCGAACCCGTACTCGGATGCGGTGTTCATCGACGCGAGCAACGAGCCGGCCACGGCTGCCTTGGTGCCGTCCGCAAACTTGGCCATGACCGGCTTGAAGGCGAACGCGAGCACGGTGAGGATTCCTACCAGCAGCGCGCCTTCGACAGCCCATATCGCCGACACGCTTCCGATTTGCACGGTCACCGGGTGACCCGGCAGCGGGAGGGTGAAGCTCGAGCCGTACGCCTGCGGGATCAGCACAGTAAAGACCTTGTTGAGCACGCCGACGACAACCAGTGGCAGGATCGCAATCCACGGGTTGGCAAGCTTCTCGTGCTCGAATGGCTCAGGCTCGTTGACGAGGTTGGTGCCGTAACCTTCGCCCTTGGCCGCAGCCTGCCGGCGCCGCCAGTCGAGATACACGAGCCCGACGATAAGGATGAAGATCGATCCGACGATCCCCAGCCAGGGCGCAGCGTAGGTGTTGGTCTTGAAGAAGGTCGTCGGGATGATGTTCTGGATCTGTGGGCTTCCCGGCAGCGAGTCCATGGTGAACGTGAACGCACCCAGCGCGATGGTGCCCGGGATCAGGCGCTTCGGAATGTCTCCCTGCCGAAACATCTCCGCCGCAAACGGATACACCGCGAAGACGACCACGAACAGGGAAACGCCGCCGTAGGTGAGAATCGCGCAGACGAGGACGATCGAGAGCATCGCCCGCTTCTGGCCAACGATGTGGATGACCGAGGAGACAATCGACTTGGAAAAGCCGGAGAGCTCGATCACCTTGCCGAAAATGGCGCCCAGCATGAAGACCGGGAAGTAGTTCTTGACGAATCCGACCATCTTGTCCATGAACACGCCGGTGAACATCGGCAGCACCTGAGATGGGTCGGTGAACAGGACTGCGAGCAGCGCCGCAACGGGCGCGAACATGATTACGCTGTAGCCGCGGTAGGCGACCAGCATGAGAAAGATCAGTGCGGCGAGGACGATGACAAAGCTCATTTCAGAAACCTCCCGACGATGAATGCAAACCGATCGACGGCGGACTAGGCGCTTGCACGCTAGTAGCTCGACGCCCCCGAGCTGAGCATGGTCAATCGCTCGAGCTCGAGGTTGCGGATCAGGCGCTCATGGTGCTCGACGATCTCTTTGAGAATGTCGCGCAGCGACAGCACGCCCGCGAGACGGTCACCATCGACCACGGGGAGGTGGCGGAAGGCTCGGTCGTGCATCAGCGCCATGCATTGCGAAACGGTGTGCTCGACGGTGACAGACACGACCTTGTCCACCATGATCTCGCGCACCCGCGTATCCTTGGCGCTCCTGCCCTTGAGCTCGACCTTGCGCGCGTAATCGCGCTCGGAGAGCACGCCGACGAGCTTCGCCTTGTCGAGAACGACGACGAAACCGGTGCCCTTGTCGGACATCAGCTGCAAAGCCGAGAGCACCGAGTCGTCGGGCGCGACCGCGTAGGCGCCGGAGGGTTTGCCTTCAAGCAACTGGCGCAGGCTCTTGTACGCCAGGAGCTGATCTGGGGCGTTGAAGGGCGACTGCATGGGCGATGTCATGTCGGCTCCTGATCGCGTTGGTGGTGTCGTTCTGGCCCGGGGCGAAGCGCTGCTTCGGGCGTCAGCCGCCGGCCCCCAACGATTCGTAGATCCTCTTTAGGTTCTGCAGTCCCACGGCGTAGACGTCGCGAAGCGCTCGACTGGCTTCGCGTTCCGGTGCGCCGGAAGGAACAAAGTTGCTCGACCACTCGACGATCGACGTTCCGTCGCCGCAATCCTTGACGCGGATCTCGGCCACACAGTGATCGACCGGCAGAGGGCTGTCGACGACCGTGTAGAGATACACGCGCTCCGCGTCGCTCACATGCTCGAGCCGCTCGACGATCGTGCCACCGCCGAGCAGCCGCAATCGCCGTATCGCCCCCTTGCCCGTCCCCTGCGTTTCGCTGCGCTTGACCATCGGGTGCCATTGGCCGACGGCGTTGAACCGGCCGATCATGTCCCACAGCAACTCAGCGGGTGCTGCGACCTCGGTTCGGATCGAGAGTGTCGCCAGGGTCTCCTCCGTCGGACCACGTGATCCGCTTTGCCTCCAAGCGGCACGTGCACGCTCGTTGCAACTGACGTGCCATGCGGCGATAACTTCTTGCGGGCAAAGGTGAAATATCAGCGCAGCAGGCGGCGCGGCGTGGCCGCGGGACGCCGACCACGCGATTTTGTCTCGCTTCGTATAACTGGGAATTACCTGCCCGAGCAGATCGCCCGAGGATGATCCGGACTCAAGAGGCGCGTCTCAGATTCGAGACGCTCGTCTCAGCCGTGAGACTGGAGGCCGAGACTTGCCAAGCGCTTGTAGAGACTCGCCCGCGACATGCCAAGCATCTGGGCCGCCGCCGATACCTTCCCGCCGCAAGCGTCGAGCGCGCTACGGAAGGTGTTGCGCTCAAATTCGGCCAGCGCGTCGGCGTATCTGCGCACCGGTGCCTCGGCGCTTGCAGTCCGCCCCTGGGAAGCGGGGAGAATGCTGGCGAAATCCTCCGCGGTGAGGCGAAGGTTATCGGTTAGCATCGTTGCCTGCTCGAGGACATTGCGCAATTCGCGCACGTTTCCGGGCCAGTCGTGCAACGCCAATGCAGCAATCGCGCTTGGCGTGACCTCGCGCTGCGGTGACCCCGTGCGTGCGGCGATTTGCTCTAGTGCCGACTCGCACAGCACCTCCAGATCGGAAAGGCGCGCGCGCAGCGGTGGCACTGCAATCGGCAGCACGTTGAGCCGGTAGTAGAGATCGGATCGGAACCGGCCTTCCTTGACGAGTTGTTTCAAGTCGACGCTGGTCGCCGCGATGATGCGCACGTCCACCTTGAAGACCTTGTTCGAGCCGAGCGGCTCGACTTCCTGGTCCTGCAGCACCCGCAGCAGCTTCGTCTGCAGGGCGAGGGGCATGTCGCCGATCTCATCGAGGAAGAGCGTTCCCCCATCGGCGATCTTGAACTTGCCGTCGCGGCCCTTGCTGTCGGCGCCGGTGTAGGCTCCTGGTGCAGAGCCGAAAAACTCTGCTTCGAGCAGATTGTCGGGGATCGCCGCAACGTTGAGCGCGATGAATGGATACCGGGCCCGGTCCGACGCTGCATGGATGGCGTGCGCGAGCATTTCCTTGCCCGTACCGGTCTCGCCTTGAAGCAGCACCGTCGTGTCCTGCTGCGCGGCCCGTCGCGCTTGGCGTTTGACCTCGAGGCACGCCGCGCTGCTTCCTACGAAACTCGACAAGGTATACCGCGGTCGCCGGTTTTCCACGAGCTTTCGTTGCGCGTCGGCAAGCTCCATTTGCAGCTTGGCGAACTTCGCGACTAGCGGCTTCAGATAATGGAGACGGTCGTAGAGCACGAAGCCGATGGCGCCGATGACTTTGCCACCCTCGTCCTGCAGGGGCATGCGCGTCACAACCAGCGATTGCTCGCCGAACTGCATGATGTCGAGCAGAATGGGCTGACCGGTGCGAACGACCTCCCGCATCAGGCTGTTGGGAATGACCTCCTCCACTTCCCGCCCCAAGGCCTCGCGCGCACTGCGCAGACCGAGCGTCGCCACATACTTCTCATTGATCCACACGATGCGTGCCTGCGCGTCGACCGCCAGTGCGCCCTCGCAAAGATCGTTGAGGCGCTCGAACAGCGAGCGCATGGCCAGGCGCAGGATTGCGTCGGAATTCCTGAAGAAATCCTCGGTGAGTTTGGTTGCCGCAGCAGCGTGCTGCGGCAGCACGGCTGCTTGGGGCTCGGTCGAGGCGGTCTTGATCATCATCGCCAATGCTGGCGCATCTCAAGCGTGAGCGAGTGCACCATCCTCCTGGTGTTCATCCACGCCGCTTGCATGCAGACGCAGCTCGGGGCGCCGGTCGCGCACACCCCGCAACGTCAACGGCGTCGCATACAGTTTAGCCCAGGTTTCAAGCAGGGCGGAATAGCGTGCGAAAGGTAGCTCCACATAAGGCTCTACTGAACGGGGGTCGCACCCGGCGTGATTTGGCAAGGGTCGGCGGTTCGCTTATGATTTGCTTCGCCTTAGCCAAAATATCGCCTGCAGTGCCACGAAGCGCTCGAGGAGGAACGATGAAAGCTTCAATGTTGTTGATGGCGCTGGCCGCGCTGGTCGCTGCGTGCACGACCATGAGCGCCCAAGGACCCGCGGCGGTTGCCACGCTTGAGCCGACCAAAGGCAACACCGCGGGCGGCAAGGTGACATTCACGCAGAAGGGCAGCAAGGTCGTCGTCTTCGCCAATGTCTCGGGGCTTTCCCCCGGCCAGCATGGCTTCCACGTGCACGAAAAAGGGGACTGCAGCTCGGGCGACGGCATGAGCGCAGGCGGCCACTTCAACCCGTTCGGCAAGCCGCACGGCGATCCCGCGGTTCCCGATCATCACGCCGGCGACATGCCGATGCTGGTGGCGGATGGCACAGGCAACGCGACGCTTACCGCGGAGCTCGAGCCTATGACCATCGGTGACGGTGCCGGGGATATCATCGGCAGGGCGGTCATCGTCCACAAGGACCCCGACGACTTCAAGACCCAGCCGACCGGAAATTCTGGCGCACGCGTAGCCTGCGGCGTTATTCGCAAGGCTTGATGCGACCGCCAGAGGATGATCTGAGCAGCCTGGGCAGTTGGTTGCGGGCGAGCGCGCTCGCCGCCGCTCTCGCAGCGTGCGGCGGCACTGCTGTGGAGCCCGGTCCCAACCAGTCGGTGCAGATAACCGGCCCGGGATTCTTCGCGCCGGGTCCGAAGCAGGCAAGTGCAGAGCTTCTTCCCAAGAGCAACAGCAGGGTTTACGGCATCGTTACGTTCAATCAGAACGGAGACAAGGTCGGCGTCGCGGCGACGGTGTTCAATCTGAGTCTAGGGGCGCACAGCATCTACATCCACGAAAACGGAAACTGCAGCTCTCCCAATGCCGCGAGCGCGGGTCCCGTGTGGCAGATCCCCGGCGCGTCTCCAGGCGGAAAACGCGCCGGCGACTTGCCCGAGCTGTTTACCGGGAGCGAAAGCAACGCCGCGATGCAGGCCACCCTGAGCGGTGTTACGGTCGGCGACGGCAAGCTGACCGATATCGTCGGCCATGCAGTGGTCGTCCACGACCGCGTCGACCGCGATCCCAAGCCGCAGTTCGGAGGAGCCCCCAACGGATGGGTGGCTTGCGGCGTGATCAAGCAGGGCTGAGGAATCTCGAGCCATGGCCATGCTCGCCGGCAGGAAGATCCTCGTCACAGGGCTTCTGTCCAACCGCTCGATCGCCTACGGCATCGCCCGGGCTTGCGCGCGCGAGGGGGCCGCGCTCGCGTTCACCTACGTCAACGACGATCTCAAGGATCGGGTCGTCAAGCTCGCCGCCGAATTCGGCACGACGCCGGTGCTGCCCTGCGATGTGACGCGCGACGACCAGATCGCCGCGCTGTTCGAGAAGCTCGGCGCAGAGTGGGGCGGCGTCGATGGCGTCGTGCACGCCATCGCCTTCGCGCCGCGCGAGGCGCTTTCCGGCGATTTCTTGAACGGTCTCTCGCGCGAAAGCTTTGCCGTGGCGCACGACGTGAGCGCCTACAGCTTCGCCGCGCTCGCCAAGGCCGCGCGGCCGCTGATGCAGGGGCGGCACGCCGCGCTGCTGACGCTGACCTATCTGGGTGCTGTTCGCGCCATTCAGAACTACAACGTGATGGGGCTCGCCAAGGCGAGTCTCGAGGCCAACGTGCGTTACCTCGCACAGTGTCTCGGGCCGGAAGGCGTTCGCGTGAACGGCATCTCGGCGGGACCGATCAAGACGCTCGCCGCCGCGGGAATCAGCGGCTTTTCGAAGATTCTGCATTTCGTCGAAAAGACGGCACCGCTCCGACGCAACGTGACCATCGACGAAGTCGGCAACGTAGCCGCATTCCTTTTGTCGGATCTGGCGAGCGCGGTGACCGGCGAGATCACCTACGTCGATTGCGGCTTCTCTACCGTTGCCGCGGGAATGACCGAGGAATAGGAACGAGCCGCGACAATATTGCCGTTCGCCCTGAGCCTGCCGAAGGGAGCTTGTCGAAGGGGCAATTGACTGATCAGCTTGCCCCGCACTGGGTTAGTGGTTCGACAGGCTCACCACGAACGGGCGTCATCAGAGCCGTCTCGACGCAATGAAGCCTCGCTACGACGCTGTGATCATCGGCGGCGGTCATAACGGCCTGGTTTGCGCCTGCTACCTCGCTGCCGCAGGCATGTCGGTTGGCGTCTTCGAGCGCCGCCCGGTGCTCGGCGGCGCCGCGGTTACCGAAGAATTCCATCCGGGATTTCGGAACTCCACGGCGAGCTATACGGTGAGCCTCCTCCACCCGAAGGTCATCCGCGATCTCAACCTCGCCGACCACGGCCTTCGCGTGGTCGAGCGGCCGGTCGCCAATTTCCTGCCGTTGCCCGGCGGCGGTCATCTCACCGTGGGCGGCGGCCTCGCCGCCACTCAAGGCCAGGTCGCGCGCTTTTCGCGCAAGGACGCAGAAACTCTGCCCGCCTATTACGCCATGTTGGAGCGAGTGGCCGGCGTCATCCGCGAACTGCTGCTGGAGACTCCGCCCAACGTCGGAGGAGGCATTCATGAAATGCTCCAGGCATGGAAGGTCGGCCGGCGCTTGAAAAGCCTCGCTCTCCCCGGACGGCGAGACCTGCTCGATCTTTTCACCAAGAGCGCTGGCGAGCTGCTCGATCGCTGGTTCGAATCCGATCCGATCAAGGCGGCATTCGGCTTCGACTCGATCGTCGGCAATTTCGCGAGCCCCTATACTCCGGGATCGGCTTACGTGCTGCTGCATCACGTGATCGGCGAGGTGAACGGCAAGCGCGGACAATGGGGCCACGCGCTGGGCGGAATGGGCGCGATCACCCAGGCGATGGCGGCGGAGGCGCGCTCGCGCGGGGTCGAATTGTTCACCGACGCATCGGTTTCGCGGGTACTGACCCGGCGCGGAAGCGCCGCAGGAGTCGCGCTCGACGACGGCCGCGAAGTCGCGGCGCGGCGGGTGGTCGCCAACGTCGACCCCCGGCTGCTCTACCTCAAGCTCATCGAGCCGGCGGCGCTGGACGCGGATTTCCGCCGACGCGTGGAAGGCTATCGCTGCGCCTCCGGCACGTTCCGCATGAACGTCGCGCTCGATGCGCTGCCCGCATTCGCGTCCCTGCCCGGAGAGGGGCCGCACCTGAAATCCGGCATCATCATCGGGCCATCGCTAGCCTACATGGAGCGCGCGTACTTCGACGCGCGCGAGAATGGCTGGTCGCGCGAGCCGATCGTCGAGTTGCTCATTCCCTCGCTCGTCGACGCATCGCTCGCGCCGGCGGGCAAGCATGTGGCGAGCCTCTTCTGCCAGCATGCGAACCCTCAGCTTCCCGACGGGAGGTCCTGGGACGAAGCGAGCGCCCAGGTGGCGGATCTGATGATCGCGACGGTTGATCGCCACGCGCCAAACTTTGCTTCGAGGGTGATCGCCCGCAAGGTGCTATCGCCGCTCGATCTGGAACGCGAGTTCGGGCTCTCCGGCGGCGACATCTTCCACGGAGCGCTCTCGCTGGATCAGCTGTTCTCGGCTCGTCCGGTGCTCGGGCACGGCAACTACCGCGGTCCGCTCACCGGGCTGTACATGTGCGGCGCCGGAACGCACCCGGGCGGCGGCGTCAGCGGCGTGCCTGGACACAACGCCGCGCGCGAGATCCTGCGCGACGCGCGGCGGCTCCGGCGCACGCGCACTGCCAGAACCACGCGTCCATAGGGCGACGCCCCGCGAGATCTTCGCGGGGCGTCACGGGTCAATCCAAGTCGAAGCCAGCCGATAAGCCGGGTTCTGTTACAGGATACGCTTAAGCGCACCCCATGACCGTCATTCGTCTAGGCGCTGCGTTGCCGCAGCGCTCGAGCCACCTACCCGCGGACTCGGCGAGCAGCGTCGTTGTCCGCTTACTTGGTGTTGCTCCGGATGGAGGTTGCCGCGTTTCACCCGCCCCCGTGTGACCGGAAGCGACTCGTCTCTGTGGCCCTGTTCCTCGCCTTCGCCGGCGTTTTCACGCTTGGGCTTAATGGCGTCTGGGGGTTACCCAGCATCCCGCTCTGCGGAGCCCGGACTTTCCTCTCCCCGATCCGTCTTGCGACGGACGGGCAGCGACGGTCTGGCTGACTTCGAGTGTGATCTTAACACGCCGACGCTCACTCGACGACTCGCCAATTCACGGTCTCGCCCGCTTTGAGAGGGACCACGGCGTGAGCGCCGAACGCGTAGGAATCGGGAACGATCCAGGACGTGCGTTGCAGCGTGATCGTGTCCGTATTGCGCGGAACGCCGTAGAAATCGGCGCCGTGAAAGCTCGCGAACGCTTCGAGCCGGGAGAGCGCTCCCGCAGCTTCGAAGGCCTCGGCGTAGAGCTCGATCGCGGCGTGCGCCGAATAGCATCCGGCGCAGCCGCACGCGGTCTCCTTCAGGTGCTTGGCGTGCGGTGCCGAGTCGGTGCCGAGGAAGTACTTGGGGCTGCCGTTCGTGGCCGCGGCGAGCAGCGCCCCGCGGTGCGCATCTCGCTTGAGGATGGGCACGCAATAAAGATGCGGCCGAACGCCTCCGTCGAACAAGGCATTGCGAGACCAGAGCAGATGCTGAGGCGTGATCGTCGCCGCGACATTGGGGGGCGCGGCGGCGACAAACTCCGCAGCCTCGCGCGTGGTGATGTGCTCGACGACAACCTTGAGGCCCGGGAAATCGCGCACGATTCGCGCGAGAATCCGCTCCACGAATATTCGCTCGCGATCGAAGACGTCGACATCGGGATCGGTGACCTCGCCGTGCACGAGCAGCGGGAGCCCGTGCTTTTCCATCGCTGCCAGCGTCGGCCACGCGCGTTGGGGATCGGTGACGCCGGATTCGGAGTTGGTCGTCGCTCCGGCGGGGTAATACTTGACGCCGATGATGAATCCCGAAGCGCGGGCGCGCGCGATCTCTTCGGCAGCCGTCGCATCAGTCAGATAGAGCGTCATGAGCGGGGCGAAGCGCGAGTTCGCCGGCAAAGCGGCGGCGATCCTCTCCCTGTAGGCTGCGGCCGCCGCCACGGTGGTGACGGGCGGCTTGAGGTTGGGCATGACGACCGCCCGCCCGAAGACTCTGGCCGTTGCGCCGACCACCGAGCGCATCAGGTCGCCGTCGCGCAGATGCAGGTGCCAGTCGTCCGGGCGCGTGATCGTCAGCGTCGAAGCCGTCATTTGACGCCCATGCTTTTTGTGTGATTATACGGCCCTCGAACTGCCGCTCGACCCGGCACTGGCTTGTACCGGCCGGTTGGAGATATAATCGCCGGCTTCCTGCGGAACCCGGGGTACTGGCCGCAAGCCTCGGATTGGCGGGATACGGTGCGAAGAGTGGCTCGCGCAACGGTCGCGGGAAGGTGGGAGCGTGGCAACCAAGAGTGCGGTGAAGAAGGTCAAGGAACTGACCGAGCAGGACCTGATGAAGGCCCCTGAGCGGGACTACATGAACGACGCCCAGCTCGGCTTTTTCAGGCAGCGCCTGCTCGAGTTGCGCTCGCAGCTCCTGAACAACGCCGACGACACCGGACAGCATCTGCGCGAGAACGAAGTCACCACCGACCCATCGGACCGGGCCACGCTCGAGGAGGAATACACGCTCGAGTTGCGCACGCGCGACCGCGAGCGCAAGTTGCTCAAGAAGATCGACAAGTCGCTCAGGATGATCGACGAGGGCACCTACGGCTACTGCGAGGAAACCGGTGAGCCGATCGGCATCCCGCGCTTGTTGGCTCGACCGACTGCAACGCTGTCGCTGGAAGCGCAGGAACGACGCGAGCGCGTACAGAAGCTCTACGGCGACGACTGAAGCTCCAGACCACTGAACGAAAAGAAAACGGCCCGGAGAACCCGGGCCGTCTGTATTTCTTACACGCTCCTTAAGCTCGTTGGACCGCCGACGTCAAAGCCCGAAGACCGCGCGGTGCGACCAACCGGCAGCCATGAAGAACAGCATCGGGATGGAGAGCATGGTGTTGGTGCGCGAGGCGAGAAAAGCCACTCGGCGCGCCTTGTTCTTTTCCTCGTCGGTCGCCGGCTTCATGCCGAGGATTTTTTGCTGATTGGGCCAGATCAGGACCCAGACGTTGAAAAGCATGATTGTTCCCAGCCATGCGCCGACGCCGATCCCGGTCATGCCGCGCCTCAAGAGGAACGCATCCACGAATTTGTCGCTGAGCAACGCCGCGCCGGCAAGCCAGGTGACGACCGCGGCCCATCGGAAGAACAGCAGCGCGCGCGGAACGACGTGCTTGCTGATGCCGGCGGCGGTACCGTCCGCGGTCGCCGCCTTCATTGCCGCTACCTGCACGAAGTTGAAGTAATAAAGCAGGCCGATCCACATGACACCGGCCAGAAAATGTATCCACCTTGCGAGTGCCGGAACGTAATCCATGGTCAGGCTCCCGCGGAAGCGAGGATGCTCTTGACGACGAAATACAGGATCACCGTCAGGACCACCCCGGAAATGACGGTTCCCCAAAGCGAATCAAGCGGATTCTTCATGGTTCCTCCTTTGCGCTGTGACCACAGCGGCGTGCGGACCTTGGATATTCGATGAAGACTTGGCCCGGCGAAGCTGTCGTCGCGATTGTAGCAAGCGTGGGTGCGTCAAGGGAACCTTGATCTCCCCGTTCATGCCCGCGGCCTGCGACTTGTTGGCCGATGCCGATCGGCCCATAATGGACACTCCGATGCACCTCGAACCCGCATATCGAACGCGCGATGGCGTTTAACCTTTTCCCCAAGCCGCCGGGAAGGGGCAAGCCCGGCGAAGCCAAAGGACGGCCCGAAATCTCGCCGCGCCACGACGCTCGGCAGCCGGCCGCTCGCGGGCCAACGTCGGCCCGCGAGATTGCGGCCGAGGTGAAGAACCGCCCCGTTGCTCCCGCGGTCGCGCCGCAAGCTGAAGGGCGCGATCGCGACGTCACCCTGACCGGGCCGCATAGCATGATGGAGTGGACGGTCGGTCTGCAGGAGAGCATTCTCGTCGCCGAAGCCAATCCCGATCTTTGCCCCGTTCTCGAGAACGCCGCGCTTCTTTATGGCGCGGGGCAAGCGCAGCCTGCCCGCGAGATGCTCGAGCAGGGCATCGTCAGCGACGACCAGGCAAAGGCTTCGCCGCTCGCGTGGTTGGCGTTGTTCGATCTGCTGCAGCGCGATGGCGACCGCGCTGCCTTCGACAAACTGGCGCTGCAATACGTCGTGGCGTTCGAGCGTTCGGCGCCAGGGTGGGAGGAGGGCAGCATGCGCTCGCGCCCCGACGCGCGCCTGACTACTGGAGGCTACGTCGGCTTCACCGGCAAGCTGAGCGCGGGCCATGCGCCGCAAATCGCCAACCTGCTGGCGGCGGCACAGAAGCAACCGCAGGTCCGGCTCGATCTGGGTTCGCTCACAGGCGCCGACGACGCCGGCGCCAAGCTGCTGGCGGACGCGCTGGCGCAACTGCGCAAGCGCCGCTATCCGCTCCTGCTGCAGCATCCGGAAAAGATCCGCCGCGCGCTCGATCAGTCGGTCACCAAGGGGAAGGCCGCTGGCGAAGGCTACTGGACCCTGCTGCTGGAGTTGCTGCAGTGGCAGCACGATTACAAGCCCTTCGATGATCGCGCGCTCGAATTCGCAATCGCCTTCGAAGTGTCGCCTCCCTCGTGGGAACCTCCGCCCGACGCGGAGCTGCCGACCGACGCCGCCAGCAATCCCATCGCCGCCACGAGCTCCGATGATTCCGAGATGCTTGTCTGGAGCGGGACGCTCGTCGGCCCCTCGGACCCTCAGGTCGCCAAGCTCGCGTTGTTCCGCGAAGGCCGCAACACCATTGCGATCGACATGACCTCCGTCGACCGTGTCGACTTCGTGTGCGCCGGGGCGCTGCTCAATTCGCTCTCGCGCACGGAGGCGCAGCACAAGACCGTGCAGATCATCGGCGCCTCGCCGATCGTCCGGGCGCTGCTGATGCTCATCGGAATAACGCCCAGGCACTTCATCAAAAAGCCACAGTAAGAGATCCGCTCGCGCTTGGTAGGCCACGTCGGCGCACGGCGTTGAACACGGCGCACCGCGGAACCGTTACTCCCCAGCTCGCTGCGCCATGCTCCGCGGTGTGGCGGTCAACGCAAGACACGAAAGACATCGAGCAGCCAACGCCTTCGAGTCCCATGGAACCGTTTCACGGAACCACCATCCTGTCCGTCCGGCGCGGGTCAAGCGTCGCTCTCGGCGGCGACGGCCAAGTCACGCTCGGCAGCGTCGTTGTCAAGGCGACTGCGCGCAAGGTGCGGCGCCTATACGGCGACCGCGTGCTCGCCGGATTCGCGGGCGCGACCGCGGATGCGTTCACACTCTTCGAGCGCTTCGAAGCGAAGCTCGACAAGCATCAGGGCCAACTCCAGCGCGCCGCAGTCGAGCTGGCGAAGGATTGGCGGTCGGACCGGGTGCTGCGGCGGCTCGAGGCGATGCTTGCTGTGGCCGATGCCGCAGCGTCCCTGGTGATCTCCGGCAACGGCGACGTGCTTGAACCGGAGCACGGCATCGTCGCGATAGGCTCGGGCGGCGCGTACGCGCAGGCCGCCGCGCGGGCGCTGCTCGAGCACACCGAGCTTCCCGCGGTCGACATCGTCAGGCAGGCGCTGGCGATCGCCGGCGACATCTGCATCTACACCAACCAGCATCACGTCATCGAAACGCTGGAATGAGCGAGCCGAGCGAGGCGAAGCCGAGCACAGGCGCGAGGACGCCTGAGCGAGCGGGGCGAAGCCAAGGCTCGAAGAGCGCGTCCGCGAGCGATGGCGGCGGCCGACACATGGACGCTTCGACACTAGCGGCGGGTGCGGAGGCCGCGCGACGGCGAGCGATTGACGGGCGGCCGACGCTCGCTCACAGCGTCGTCCAGGGTGCGCGCAAGGAGGCCGACGGATGAATCGCGCCCAATACGACGTCGCCATCGTCGGGGCAGGGCTCGTCGGGCTGGCGCTCGGTGTGGCACTGGCGCGTGCCGGGCTTGCCGTGTCGATCGTCGATCGCAACGGCATCGCCGCTGGCGAAGCGCCGGTCGATGGATCCTGGGACACGCGCGTCTACGCGGTGAGCCCGGGCAGCGCTGAGTTTCTGCGTGCGCTCGGCGCATGGCAGCGACTGCCGGGCGAGCGCGTCGAGGCGATCGAGGCGATGCAGATCTTCGGCGACGTCGACGGCCGACTCGGCTTTTCCGCCTACGAGCTCGGCGAGCGGGCGCTTGCCTGGATCGTCGAGCATCGCGAGCTCAACGCGGCGCTGGTCGAAGCCATGCGCACGCAGCCGGGCATCGACGTTGTCGCACCGTGCCTACCGGTCGCAATTTCCTGGCACGCGGACGGCGCCGAACTGCGGCTCGACGACGGACGCGTCGTGGCAGCGCGCCTCGTCGCGGGCACCGATGGCATTCACTCGTGGGTGCGCGCGCAGGCCGGCATGCTTCAGGAGCCTCGCCCGTATGAGCAGTCGGCGGTGGTGGCGAACTTCACCATCGAGCGCGCGCATCGTGGCCGCGCATTCCAGTGGTTTCACGGCGGCGACGGCGTGATGGCGTGGCTGCCGCTGCCGGGACGACGCATGTCGATGGTGTGGTCGGCGCCGCAGGAGCTCGCAACCGATCTGCTCGCAGCCGAACCGAAGAGGCTTGCACAGCGGGTCGAGGTGCAGGGAAGAGCGGCGCTGGGCAAGCTCGAGCTCATCACGCCGGCGGCTCGCTTTCCGCTCAGCTTTCTCAAGCTGCCTAGCGTCGTTGCTCATCGCCTCGCGCTGGTCGGCGATGCGGCACACGGCGTGCATCCGCTCGCGGGTCAGGGGCTCAACCTCGGCTTTGGCGACGTAGCAGCGCTCCTCGCGGTGCTCGCCGGCCGTGGAGCGATCGACGATCCGGGAGCACCGATCCTTCTCGAGAGTTACGCCCGGCGGCGCGCGGCGCCGGTGCTCGCGATGCAAACGGCGACCGACGGCCTGGCGCGCCTGTTCGGAACGCCGGCGCCATGGCTGCGCGGATTGCGGAACCGCGGCATGAGCGCGGTCGACGCGATCGGCCCGCTCAAGAAGCTGCTCGCGCAACCAGCGCTGCGGTAAACTGTCAAATTGCCTTTGTCCTGGAGCGCATCGATGCGACTGCCTTTGTTGTCGCTGTTGGTCGGGATCGCAGTCGGCCTGACGCTGTCCGCCCATGCTCAAGAGCCTTCCAAGGCCGATGCCGCCGCGCGCGAACTCGCCTCGGTGAAGAAGCTCCTGGAAGCCAAGTTTCCCGGCGCCCCGATCAGCAACGTGGCGAAGTCCTCCTACTTTGGGCTCTACGAGGCACAGCTCGACGACCGCATGCTCTATACCGACGCCAAGGTCAACTACGTCCTCGTCGGTTCCGTGTACGACACGACGACGCGAACCAACCTGACCGAGCAGCGACTGCGCCAGCTCAATCGTGTCGCCTGGGATTCGTTGCCGCTGGACTTGGCGATCAAGAAGGTCAAGGGCGACGGCTCGCGCAAGCTCGCCATCTTCGCCGACGCCGACTGTCCGTTCTGCAAGCGCCTCGAGACGGAGATGAAGGGTCTCGACAACGTGACCATCTACACTTTCCTGTTCCCGATCGATGCGCTGCATCCAGAAGCCGCGAGGAAGTCGGCGCAGATTTGGTGCGCACCGGACCGCGTCAAAGCCTGGGACGAATGGTTCGAATCGGGCAAGCTTCCCGACAACAAGGGTGATTGCCCGACGCCGATCGCGCAGACTGCGAAGCTGGGGCAGAAATATCGCGTCAACGCGACACCCACGCTCGTGTTCGCCGATGGCACGTTGGTGCCCGGAGCGCTGCCGCTGGTCGAGCTCGAGTCCGAGATGAAGCGCGCCGAGGCCGACGCCAGGAAGCCAGCGTCGGCGCAGAAATAGAGCAGGAGGCGTGCGCGCACCCTCACCCCCGGCCCCTCTCCCGCAATCGGGCGAGCGGAGGTTCATGCTGCAAGTGGGCTGTTGCCCGCTTGCACGAAACTAGGTTGGAGCCGACATGGCGATTCTCGACTTCATCAAGAAACAGTTCATCGACATCATCGAATGGACGGACGACTCGCGCGACACGCTGTCGTACCGCTTTCCGGACGAGGACAAGGAAATCAAGCGCGGCGCGCAGCTCATCGTCCGCGAGTCGCAGATCGCGCAGTTCGTGTATCTGGGCCAGTTCGGCGACACCTTCGGGCCAGGCAAGTACGAGCTCACCACGGACAACATCCCTATTCTCACCGATCTCAAGGGCTGGAAATACGGCCTCGAATCGCCGTTCAAGGCCGACGTGTACTACGTCGTCACGCGGCTATTCACCGGCAACAAGTGGGGAACCGCCAACCCGGTGATGATGCGCGATCAGGATTTCGGCGTCGTTCGCCTGCGCGCCTTTGGCATCTACGATTTCAAGATCGTCGATCCCAAGCTGTTCCTGAAGGAAGTGGCCGGGACCGATGATCATTTCCGGCTCGACGAGTTCAACGACACCATGCGCTCGCGCATCGTGAGCGTGTTCTCGGAGGCGCTGGCGCAATCGAAGATTCCCGCGCTCGACGTCGCTCAGCGCTACGCCGAGCTCGGCCAGGCCCTGCTGCCGCTGATCAACCCGCAGACGACATCGAAGTACGGCTTGGAGGTCACCGGCTTCGTCGTCGAGAACGTCTCGGTGCCGCCCGAGGTGGAGCAGGCGATCGATAAGCGCTCGAGCATGGCCGCGGTGGGCAACCTCAACGATTATGTGAAATTCCAGATGGCGCAGGGCCTGGAGAAGGGCGACGGCGGCCCCGGTGGAATGGCGGCGCAGATGGCGGTAGGCATGGCGATGGCGCAGCAGATGATGAATCAGTCCGGTGGGATTCTTGGCAGCCAGACGACGGCCGGCATCGGCATCCCTGCAGGCAGCGGCTCTGCAGTACCAGAGCTGCTGACGCCGGCCCAGGTCGCGCAGCTCCTGGGAGTCGCCGAATCCGACGTCGTCGCCAGCCTCGAAAAGGGTGACATCAAGGGCAAGCAGATCGGGACGCAGTGGCGCGTGCCCAAAGCCGCCGTCGACGCGTTTCTCCATAGCTGAGACGATGAGATACTTCGCCCCAGTGAGCGCGCGAATAGCGCTCGCCCTGGTATGCGGCGCGCTGCTCGCGAGTAACGGCGCCGACGCGCAGGATCCTCGCGCCAGTCTCGCGCACAATGCAGCCCAGAAGTTCCTGGCGCTGACCGACGCCAACGACGCCAAGGGAGCCTGGCAGATCGCTGGCAAGCAGTTCCAGGACTCCGTCACGCCGGAGCGCTGGGCCGAGGGGCTCAACGAAGTCCGAGTGCCGCTGGGGCCGCTGGTCGAGCGCGCTCAGCTCTCCGCGCAGTTCACCAATAACTTTCCGGGCGCCGCGGGCGAGGGAGAGTACGCGTTGCTCAACTTTCGCACGAGTTTCGCCAAGCGGATCGACAGCCGCGAGACGGTCACGATCCAGCGTGAGCCGGACGGTGAATGGAGAGTCATCGGCTATTTCATTCGCTGAAGCGACCAGCCGATGACCGAGACGATCGCCCAGCAGAAATTCGCTTGTCCCGCCTGCGGCGCCGAGGCGACGTGGAATCCGGCCAAGCAGGCGCTGGTGTGCTCCTTCTGCGGGACGACGTCTCCGGCCAAGCTCGACACCGATACGGGACGCGTCGTCGAACACGACCTCGTCGCCGCTCTGCGCGGGATCACCGACGACAAGCGCGGCTGGCAGGCCGAAAAACGCTACGTCAAGTGCCAGAGCTGCCAGGCCATTTCGGTCCTCGATCCCCAACGCCAAGCCCAACGCTGCGAATTCTGCGGCTCGGCACAGCTGGTGCCCTACGAGCAGACCAAGGATGCGTTCCGTCCCGAGAGCGTGCTGCCGTTCAAGGTGAGCGAGGATCGCGCGCGAGACGGGATCCGCGCGTGGTACAGCCGGCTCTGGCTCGCGCCGAATGCGCTCAAGCGCCGCGCGCTGACCGATACGGTAAAGGGTATCTATCTTCCGTACTGGACCTTCGACGCGCACGTCGACGCCGCCTGGACCGCGGAAGCCGGATACTATTACTACACGACCGAGACCTATACCGACGGCAGCGGGCGCACGCAGACGCGGCAGGTTCAGCACGTGCGCTGGGAGCCGGCAGCAGGGCGGCTGCAGCATTTCTTCGACGATGACCTGGTT
>DASPTZ010000127.1:0-48421 GCA_035623155.1 Casimicrobiaceae bacterium
TTTGTACAGAAGGTGCGAGCGTGGCCGTCGTGGACATTAATCAGGCCGCCGCGGAAGCGCAGGCGGCGCGCCTTCGCGAGTCCGGCGGCCGCGCGCTCGCCATCGCGGCCGACGTCATCGACGAGGCGGCCGTGACGGCGATGGTCGCCCAGGTGGTTGCGCATTTCGGCGGCGTGCACATCCTGGTCAACAACGCCGGGTTCACTCGTGACATGCGGATCACCAAGATGTCGGTTGACGATTGGGACGCCGTGGTCGACGTAATCGTCAAAGGCGCATTCCTCTGTACCCGGGCCGTCATTGCGCATTTCATCGAGCAGAAGTGGGGACGTATCGTCAACATTTCCTCCCGCGCCTATCTCGGCAACCCGGGCCAGGCGAACTACTCGGCGGCGAAGGCCGGCGTGATCGGGTTGACGCGCGCGATGTCCCTCGAGACAGGGAAATCGTTCGTGACGGTCAACGCGGTCGCGCCCGGAATCATCGACACCCCGCTGGTGCGCTCGCTACCCCACTTCGAGAAGGTGCGCGAGAACGCCGAACGAACAACCCCAATCCCGCGCATGGGCCAGCCCGAGGACGTCGCCGACGCGGTCGCATTCCTGGTCTCCGAACGTGCGGGGTACGTGAGCGGCGACGTGCTGCACGTCACCGGCGGTCGTTACTGAAAAAGGAATTTGCAATGACGGATGCGTACATCGTCGGCGCGGGCATGACCCCGCTCGGCAAGCACTGGGACCAGAGCGTCAAGCAGCTCGCAGCCCGTGCGATCGACCGCGCGCTCGCCGATGCGGGAATCGGCCGCGAGGCGATCGAGGCAGCGTGGTTCTGCAACACGCGCCTCGGTGTGCTCGAGGGCCAGCACAACATTCGTGGCCAGTGCGTGCTGCGCGCCTATGGCTTCGAAAGCATCCCGATCTTCAACACCGACAACGCTTGCGCGAGCTCGAGCTCCGGCCTCGCGCAGGCGTGGGCCGCGGTGCGCTCCGGCATCCACGACGTTGTGTTAGTCGTGGGCGCCGAGAAGATGAACTTCCGCGACAAGAGCAAGGAGATGTTCGAGGCCTTCAAAGGCAGCTGGGACCGTGACCTCGCCAACGAGCAGATGAAGGCGCTGCTCGCCATCGGTGAGGCCCTCCCGCTCCCGGAGCGGGCACGACAGGCAGGCGGCGAGCGCTCCGTGTTCATGGACATCTACGCCGCGCAGGCGCGCTACCACATGGCGAGGTTCGGGACGACCGAGCAGCAGATCGCCGAGGTCGCGGCGAAGAACCACTGGCACTCGCAGTGGAACGACAACGCGCAGTACCGCACGCCGATGACCCGCGACGAAGTGCTCGCCGACAAGCTCGTCTCGTGGCCGATGACGCGCGCGATGTGCGCGCCGATGAGCGACGGCGGTGGCGCGCTGATCGTGGCTGCCGACCGCGTCCTCGATCGGTTCGACCGTAGACGTGCGGTGCGCATCCGTGCCGTCGCAGCGAGCAGCGGCAGCAATCGCACTGCCGACCAGGTCGAGCGGCATCTCACGCGCACCGCGGCATCGCGCGCTTATGAGATCGCTGGACTTGGCTCCGAAGACGTCTCGGTAGCGGAGCTCCACGACGCCACCGCCTTCGCCGAAATCCTGCAAAGCGAGAACTGTGGCTTCGCCGCCTACGGCGAGGGCGGTCCGCTAGTCCAGAGCGGCGCCACGCGCCTAGGTGGCCGGTTGCCGATCAATGTATCGGGTGGCCTCCTATCGAAGGGCCATCCGATCGGGGCGACCGGCGCGATCCAGATCCACGAGCTCGTAACGCAACTCCGCGGCGAGGCAGGTGCCCGCCAGGTCGCCGGCGCGCGCCTGGGCCTCGCCGAAAACGGCGGCGGCTTCTACGGCTTCGAAGAGGCCGCCTGCGTGGTCACGCTACTCGAGGCCCCGTCGAGGCGCTGAAGGATGGCGATCGACGCAAGGCGACTGCTCGCCTACGAGGTGCCTGAGGTCCGACAGCGCTACACGGCACTCCAAAGCGCGTTCTACGCGCTGTCGGTCGGGATGGGCCAGGATCCGCTCGAGGAGGCGCGACTCGACTTCGTCGACCCGAATCGCGGCGAAGCACAGCGCGTGCTCCCGTCGATGGCATTGGTGTTGGGATACCCTGGCTTCTGGCTCGTGCGCTCCGACACGACGGTGGACCCCACGCGAATCCTGCACGGTACGCAGGCGATCGAGTGGCACCGCACGCTGCCTGTGGCCGGCGAAGTCGTTGGGCGTACGCGCGTCCTTCGCATCGTCGACCGCGGCGAAGGAAAGCACGCGATAGTCGTGTCGGAGCGGCAGATCGTGGATGCCGCCACGAGCGCTCTCTATGCGACGCTCACGCAGGTCCACGTCTTGCGCGGCCAAGGCGGGTTCGGCGGCGACCCGGGACCGCTCACCCCGCCGCATGCGTTGCCAGGCGATGCGCCGCGCTGGCAGGTCGAAGTTGCAACGCGTCCGGAGCAGGCGCTTCTGTATCGGCTGAACGGCGATCTCTTTCCGCTGCACGCCGATCCGGCGATGGCGCGCAAGTCCGGATTTACGCGTCCCATCTTGCACGGGATGTGCGTTGCCGGCATCGCCACGCAGGCACTTATGCGGTTGTTGGCCAACGACGATCCCGCGCGACTGGGCTCGATCGAGATGCGCTTTTCGGCGCCGCTTTTTCCGGGCGAGATGGTTCGGGTTGAAGCGTGGTCCGACGGCTCGTTTCGCGCTCGCTGCGTCGAGCGCGACGAGCTCGTGCTGGATAACGGCCTGCTGCAGCTCGTCTGACGCGCCACGGACCGCGCCAACGGCCGTCGCGCGATCCTTCCGAGTCGACGAACTGGGGACCGCAAGCGACGTTGAGCAGCGTTCGGGAACGAAGCTTTCTCAACAGCCCTTGCGCGCGATTACGGCGACATCCGGCAGGGCCTCGAGGTTCCAGCAATTCGACAGCAGATCCCGAGCACGCTCCGACCCGATGGTCATCTCGACCTGATCGATGAATTTCGTATCCAGTTCGGCGTCCGACAACGGGCTTTTCAGACTTCCCACGCAGTGCTCGACTCGCCGGCTGAGCTGTTCCTCGCTCTTCAGCCGCACGATGAGCTCAGCAGCGTCGTACGCGAGCGAGGGGTCGCCTTGAATGTCGATGGCTAAACGCAGACGCTGGATCTCCGGGTCATTGACGACAGCCAGCCTGCCTTCGGCGAGTCCAGCCTTGCCTCGCGCGGCAGCCGCCGCAACCCAGTGGTGCAGGCTGAATTTCGCCTCCAGATCGTTCTTCGGATCGCGTCGATGAGCAAACGAGATCGCGCTTTCGCTTACCTTCAGCGCGACGCGGTCGATTTGAGTGCTGTCAGAGAGGTTGCGCTCGCGCCGCAAGCGCAGCATCGCGTCGATCGCGGGGTGAATCACCACGTCGCACGGGTAGGGTTTGTATGTGTTCAGCATGAGCTCGAAGTCCCTGCCCGCACCCTCGATCAGGGCGTTGAGGTTAGCCTTCCTTGCGAACACTTTTGCGAATCCGTTGCGATCTTCAAGAGCCCCATCCGTGCTGGTGAAGCCCTTCGCAGCGAGTAGGGCCGACCGCAGGCCGGTCTGCGCAGCCTGGCCGAAGATGAGGGACCCAGCCATGCTGCCGATGGCAACGCGTGTCCCGGCCGCTTGCGAGGCCGCAATGCCGAGTGCCCAGTTTAGCTGCTTCGCGTCCACTCCGAGGAGTTTTCCGACCGCAAGTGCCGTGGCCGGACCGCACGTGATGCCGCTCATCGACCACGCCATCTCGCCTTCGGCAGGTGGCACGGCCAACGCTTTGGTCAACCGGCACGCGACTTCTACGCCGGCCGCGTAGGCAGACAGGAATTGCTTTCCCGGGACCGGCGCGCGTTCTGTCAAGGCCAGCAGCCCTGCCGCGACGGGGCCGGCAGGATGCACAAACGCGCTCGAATAGGTGTCGAAGTACGAGTAAGCCGCCGAGGCGGTGCCATTCAACAAAGCTGCATGGAGCGGGTCTGTTTTCTCGCCTCGGCCGAGCAGCGAGGCGGTCGCCGGCCCCGAGAATTCGAGCAATGCTGCGTGCGCGGTGTCGACGATTTTGTGGCGGCCGCCGCCAACCATGCATCCGACGGCATTTACGAATCCGCGCACGCACTCATGTCGTACGGCGGCCGATAGCTCGTCGGCATCGAGCGCGGACACGAAGTCGACGACGCCATGGGTGAACGCGGTACTGGAGTTGTCGCTCAAGTCCATTCTCCTTCGAAGTTAGCTCAGCGGACAGCGCGAGTCGGCGAGCGGTGGCAACGCTTCGTCGCGCCAACGTGTTCACCCGCGGTTGCGCTGCGCGCGAGGTCTGCAATCACTGAAACGGCGATCGCTGCGCGAGCCGCGTACCGCCAAAATGTCCCGAATAGGAAAGATGTATGAAATCCCAGAATGCAGAATAACCTGAATTGACGCGCTTGAGAAGAGGGCCTCGAGTTAACGATCTTTGCAGGGTACGAGAGCGGCGTTACTGGTCATGGCAACGTCTCATCATTTTCTCCTTCATTTTGGGAATTTGTGCTATCCTCGCTAAGACCGGCTTAGGGCACGACACGCCAGACGCCCCGCCGAGGCTCAAGAACCAGCACGGATCCCGAGTTGCTGTCCACCATGAGGAGGTAATGCGATGCGAGCCATCGTCTTCAAGCAATTTGGCGCCCCCGAAGTTCTGCAAATGGCAGAACTGCCGGAGCCTGTACCCGCTCCTGGCGAGGCATTGGTCAGGGTGGCCGCTGCGGGCGTCAATCCTACGGACGTACTGATGCGTTCCGGGCAGCAGGCAAAGCTGATGACTGATCTCAAACCCCCGTACATCTGTGGACAGGAATTTTCGGGGCACGTGCATGCACTGGGCGGCGCCTCCACCCGACTAAAGCAGGGTCAAGCTGTAATGGGAATCGTCAATCCTCGGCGACCGCAAGGAGGCGCGTACGCGGAGTACGTCTGCGTACCCGAGCGTTCGTTGGTGGCTGCACCCGAGAACATCGATCTCGTCGATGCGGCCACTATTCCGATGAATGGCCTTACCGCACGAGTGGCGCTGCAGGCGCTGGCACTGCCGCCCGGTGCGACGCTCTTGGTCACCGGGGGCGCTGGAGCGCTTGGTGGCTACGTGATTCAACTGGCCAATGATGCAGGGATTGCGGTGATTGCCGACGCGAAAGAACAGGACCGGGCGTTGCTGATCCGGCTAGGTGCCCGAGAAGTCGTTCCGCGCGGCGAGGGCATGACCGCTGCCGTTCGAGACAAACACCCGGCCGGGGTGGACGGACTCGTGGATGCTGCACTCATCGGGGATGCCGTGGCCGCCCTGGTCAGGGATGGAGGGGGCGTCGTCGGTGTACGAGCCGCCCAGCCCTATGATACGCAGCGTCTCAAGGTGACATGGGTTAGCGTGTTGAATCAAATCACCAACACGGAGTCTCTCGAATGGCTTGCCGAACGTGTGCGCCGCAAGGTGTTGACACCGCGCATCTCGCACCGCATTCACCTGGCTGACGCAAAGGAAGCGCACCGCTTGGTCGACCAAGGCGGGCTTCGAGGTCGCGTTGTCCTCGTTCCCTGAAGCGCTTCCCATCTCGACCTCCATGATCCGCTTCGCGCTCCCGGGCATGCGCGCGCGGCGCTGGGACCGAATCGTGAATGTGGTTTTGGGCTCAGATATCTACGCCGCGCGGGCGCGCTGCCACGGACTCAGCTAGCGGCAGTACAAGCGATCTTCGATATGGGCACCGCCTCGACGGCGTGGGGCGAGGTCTTGCTCCACGCAATGCTGGACCACCCATTTCCCGAAGGCATTGGAGTCGATACCGAGGGTCGGCCGACGACGTCAGCGCGGGAGATGCTGAAAGGGGGCGTGCTGCCCTTTGGTGGCCATAAGGGATACGGTCTCTTTCTGATCGTGCAGGTATTGGGCATTCTCGCCGGCGCGCGACGGGCCACGGGCCAGGTCATCGACAGCGGCTTCCTGTTCATCGTCGTGGACCCTGGATTGCTGATGCAGCGCGACGAGTTCTACGAACAGATGACCGAGATGGTCGCGCAGTTGCGTGCCTTGCCGCGCCAGCCCGGTGTGGACGCGATTCACATTCCATCCGAACGCGCGTTCGCCGACCGGAGACGGCGGCTTCAGCAGGGTCTTACTTTGCCGGTGAAGGTCTATCAAGCACTCTGCGCGATCAATCGAGCCGGTCAGTCGCCGCTTGCAATGTTGTAAATAATCCCGTATTCTGTGACTTTTGGCACGCAACACGGTGGACGGACATATCCCGCGAGCGTACCGCTCTCCACCTGCCATTGCCCTTCGACAAGCGAGAGCCGAAATGACCCATCTGATTTCCCTTCCCAGCTTTTCTCGAATCACACGTGTTGCCGCGCGGTATGCGGCGCTAAGCGGTCTTGCGGCGCTAGCGGCTGTAGGAGCGCTGTTGGCGCCCGGCGCAAGAGCCCAGGCCCCCGAATTGCCGTCGCTGATTCGCATCGTGGTTCCGTTCACGCCGGGGGGTAGCAACGATGTTGCGGCACGGATGATCGCAAAGCTGCTTGCACCACGCATTGGAAAGAACGTCATCGTCGAGAATCGTCCAGGCGCCTCGGGTTACATAGGCGCAAGCGCGGTCGCTCGAGGGCCGAAGGACGGGTCGGTGCTACTTTGCACGTCTTCGAGCATGATCACTGCGGCTGCGACCAAGAGCAATGTCCCAATCGATATTCTGAAGGACCTTACCCCGGTTTCGATCCTCTCCGAGTCCCCGCTGCTGATTATCGTCTCCGTGCAATCGAAGATCCGCACGCCAGCGGATCTTGTCGCCGCAGCGCGGGCCAACCCGGATACCATTACAAATGGCACACCGGGTCTTGGCACCATCGCCCATCTGACCGGTGAGTTGCTCAACAAAGCCGCAAATATAGAGATCAAGAACGTCCCGTATACGGGTGGCAGTCCTGCGCTGGTCGACCTGCTCGGTGGTCGCATCGATATCAACATTGTTTCGAACAGCCAGACTGCAGGTTACGTCGCCGACGGCAAGGTTCGTCCGGTCGCCATCACGTGGGCAAAACCGAGCCCTGACTTCCCTGGTGTACCGACGATGGCGTCAGCGGTTCCGGGTTTCGAAGTCGTTCAGTGGCAGGCCGTTTGGGCGCCGGCTGGCACGCCACCCGCGATCGTCGACCGCCTCAACCGAGAACTCAACGAGATCGTAAAGACGCCGGAATTCGCTGCGCTCGTGCACGAGGACGGTGGTATTGCGCAATCGGCGACTCCAGCTCAAGCCGCCACGAGGGTGCGGGAGAGCTACCAGATGTGGAGGGAACTCGCCAAGGCGAAGAACATCATCGTCGATTGAGTTCATTGCGCCGAACGGCCTGGTCCGTTCCCAAGCCAAGGTAACGGCACACCCAGGCGGGGATTCGTCATGAGACGGCTGACACTTGGCTACTTGACCTTCTTCGGCAAGTCGCAGGTCGAGGTCATCGAGGCAGCGGCTTCGGCAGGATTCCGATCAGTGGGCCTGCGCATCGAGGAACGGCGCGCTGGCGACCGGTTTCCGCACACGGTGGTCGGCGACAGAAAGCGCCTCCGGGAGATCAAGGCGAGCCTCACCGACCTCGGGGTGTCGCTGTCCAACATCATTGGTCGGTCCCTGGAGCCCGACACGACTGATCACCATCTGCTCCGCCTTGTCGAGGCCGGCGCCGAGCTTGGCAGTTCGCACATTCTCGTCAATGGACATGATCCTGACGAACGTCGGATGGTCGAAAACCTGGTCCGACTGGGAGCGCACGCCAAGTCGGCCGGCATCAAGGTCGGTGTGGAATTCGTTCCTTTCCACACCATCCGCAATCTTCCCGAAGCCCTCCGAATCGTCACCGCCACGGGGTCGAACAACGTAGGGCTGGTCCTCGATCCGCTGCACCTCAGCCGTTCGGGCGGTCATCCCAGGGACGTCGCGAGCATTCCGCCGCAGCTGATCTACTGGGGGCAACTTTGCGACGCTCCCGCAGCGAGACCTCCGACGCTGGAAGGATGCATGGAGGAATCGCGAGGGGGACGCTTGTTTCCGGGAGAGGGCGGACTGCCGCTTCGTGAATTCGTCGACGCTCTGCCCCCAGACTGCGAGATCGAAGTGGAGGTGGCGAGCGCTGCCCACGAGGCCCTGTCGCCGCCCGAGCGCGCAACGAGGATCGGTGCCGCACTCGAACTCTTCATGGCCAACCATTGAAGAGCCAATGGCTAGGCATGGGGCGCGAACGAAAGCGTCTCGCGTGGCTCTCCGTCCCGGCAACAAAGCGGACTTACTAACTAGTCCGCGGTATAGGCTACAGATGATGCTTTGAAGAATGAGCGGACGGCGCCAAAGCGCCCAGGCCTGTCAGTGGTTCCGTGCTTTCGCTGCTCGTTCCGTCTCGACATGCCGCCCTCTACGACCCCGGAGATCCCCTCGGTGATACTCACCCAGTTGCTCACCAACAGCCTTGGCCTTCGCCCCTTTAGGATAGGCTCGGCGCTCCCAACGGTCCCACCATCCGCTTCAGGTGGGCCCCTCATGTCGGGGCTTCACTGCTTCGCTCTTGCTACGGCCTGTCGAGTTGCCTCCTTGGCGGATCGGACCGGGTCGCCCCAGCCCCAGAGACGTTTACATCCGGGCTTTCAACGTGTCGGTCGCCCTTCGCGTTGCCGGATATGACTACGATGACTTCTGGGCATTCTCGATCGGCGGGACTTGCACCCGCTGGAACTGCAGCTAGCATCGCTGCAGCATCCCCGATGGGGACACTAAGCACGGAGTGATGAATGAAACGACGAGAGTTCCTGGCGGCCGCCGGCGCGGAACTAACGCGCCTCGCATGGCCAAAGGTCTCGAAAAATTGCCCCGACCCGTTAGAATCGACAGCCCATAAGTCATCGTGATGAGTCGCGCCCATGACGAATCAATTGCCGAATGCGGGTGGCGAAATCCGCAACGACGACCGCACCTCGCATACCGACGACGAGCACGTCGCCGATATGGTGCTGCTGCCGCCCCCCGAGCACCTCATCCGATTCTTTCCCATCGAGGGTTCGGCCATCGAGGCGCTGGTTGCTGGAACGCGCGCACGCATCCGCGACATCCTGCGCGGCATCGACGACCGCTTGCTCGTCGTGGTCGGCCCCTGTTCGATCCACGATCCGGCGGCGGCCCTCGAATACGCGCGCCGGCTCGCCGGGGAGCGGCGGCAGATGGCGGACACGCTTGAAATCGTGATGCGCGTGTACTTCGAAAAACCGCGCACGACCGTCGGCTGGAAGGGGCTCATAAACGACCCCTATCTCGACGAGACCTGTCGCATCAGCGAGGGTTTGCGCATCGCGCGGCAGCTCCTCATCGACATCGCCAAGCTCGGGGTGCCCTCGGGCAGCGAGCTCCTCGACACGATCTCGCCGCAATACATCGGCGACCTGATCGCGTGGGGCGCGATCGGTGCGCGCACGACGGAGAGTCAAATCCATCGCGAGCTCGTCTCCGGGACTTCCGCGCCCATAGGCTTCAAGAACGGCACCGACGGCAGCGTGAGGATCGCGAGCGATGCGATCCAGGCCGCCGCGCGGCCGCATCATTTTCTCGGCGTGCACAAGTCCGGCCGCGTTGCGATGGTGCGCACCCGCGGCAACCCCGATTGCCACGTGATCCTGCGCGGCGGCACGGCGCCCAACTACGACGAAGCGAGCGTCAAGGCGGTCAGCGCGGCGCTCGAAAGCGCCGGCCTTCGACCCGCGTTGATGGTCGACTGCTCGCATGCGAACTGCGGCAAGAAGCACGAGCGCCAGCTCGAGGTGGTGCGCGAGATCTCGCGCCAGGTCGCGAGCGGCAGCCATCGCATATTCGGCACCATGATCGAGAGTCACCTCGTTGCCGGCGCGCAGAAGTTCACGCCGGGCCGCGACGATCCGGCCGCACTCACCTACGGCCTGAGCATCACGGATCCTTGCCTCGGCTGGGACGAAACCGTGGCAGCGCTGAGCATTCTCGCCGATGCGCTGCGCCGCCGCCGCGCGACGTGAACGCGTCCGTCGTGCTTACCGGCGTGCCCAGAAAAACTATGACGACATCGGGACCCGTTCCTGGCGGAAAAGGCATCAGGACGTGCACGGGTTTATCGGGAAACGACTGAGCAGTGCCTCCGAGCGGCAGCAAGGAACACAGTGCGAGGGGCGCGACGACAATACCTCGAATCAACCGCATTCTTGTGTTCTCCGTAACTGAGCAGCGGTTTGTGTCCAGACCCTATCCGATACGGGTCTGGTCCGTCACCCTCCCCTCGATCTCATCTGCGACAGTGACCGACTGGGGCACCGCGGGTGCGCGCTCGTACGCGCATTGGCCGAAGGGCAACACTTGCCCATTGCTGGGTTGCGAGGAAATCGATGCGCGAGAGACACGCGCGTCGAGATGACTTTTCTTAGCTCAGCGTAAGTTGCACTGACGTGGGGGTCGCACGACTCGGGTGCGACCTCCCGCCCGCATTCATGGCGAAAGAATGCGAAGGAGCTTCGTAGCGTCGTCGAGCGCTTCAAGATTGCGTACCAGCACTTGCGCCTCGCTCAGAGCCGTCGCGGCGAAAGGCCTGACAGCCACCGAAGCACAGTCCCGGAACTTGCTCTGCAGATCGTCCCAGCTCATCGGGACACTCGCGCTGCCCGGGACGTCCGTGCCCACGCCGGCGAGCTTACGGCCATCGCGCGTAACGATCTCGACCCGGCCCGCAGGCAGGTCGAGCTTCCAATCCAGAGTCGAATCGATGACCGGGACTACCCTGCGCGCGGTCGCCAGAATGCGCGAGTCGTTCAACGCCTCCGGCGTGAAGTCGGCGAGACGGACGTCGCCGTGCGCCGCGGCGCAAGCCACGAGGTAGGGCAAGCTGAACTTCGCATCGACGAGAGTCGCCGGCGCCTGGCGCGACTCGAGTGGCTCGCACATGACCTGATGGTAATCGCCGACGTATACCCGGATCTCGTCGATGTCCTCGAGCCTCAAGTCATGACTGCG
This sequence comes from Casimicrobiaceae bacterium, assembly GCA_035623155.1. Taxonomy (GTDB): domain Bacteria; phylum Pseudomonadota; class Gammaproteobacteria; order Burkholderiales; family Casimicrobiaceae; genus PALSA-1003. Next base: position 11,080 of record DASPTZ010000127.1, read on the forward strand.
AACGATGCCCATCGTGGCATGGATGTGGCTGTGCGCCGTGCCGACGGTCGGCCATCGCTTGTAGAGCGTGAGGTCTCCCGTGTACTGGACGCCCAATCCGTCCAGGATGCCTTCGCGGTCGTAGCTACCGCCGAAGTACAGATCGAGTATTCCGTGCTCGCCCTCGAAGATCTCGGGCACGCCGGTCAATCCCCTATGCGCAAGCAGCACGGCAAGCGCCGCCCCCTTTGCGGGAAACCCCGCGTACATCGCGCGCAAGTCGCTGCCAACCGCATGCACGACGTTCATTGTTCCGCATGCCTGCATGGACGCGATTCCAAACGAATGGGCGATCTTCTCGCGCGTCAATCCGAGCATCCGTCCTGCCCCGGCCGTCGCGGAAAACACACCCGCCGCCGTGGAGAAATTCCAATCCTTCTTCCAGTCGACGTGCAGGCGCAGGCGATTGAACAGGTCCTGTCCGACGGCAACGGCAGCGATCATCTCCTTGCCGGAAACGCGCCCCCGGCTCTCCGCGACCGCGAAGACCGCGGGAAGCAGAGAGCTGCCCGAGTGCTGGCCCCAAGGCGTCTGATCGTCGTAGTCGAGGCAGTGCGCCATGGCGCCGTTGGCAAACGCCGCCATGACTGCGGGGACTTTGCCACCGAAGGCGAGGATCGAGCTTTCCTCGCGTCCGCCGCTTTCCTTGACGAAGTTGACGAGCTCGCGCACGGCAGGCTCCATTCCGCTCGCCGCGAGTATGACGCCGCAGGCATCGAGGATGCTCTTCTTCGCCGCGTCGCGCGCCGGTTCGGACAGACGATCGTAGGTAGTGCTGGCCGCGAAATCGGCAAAGTGAGCGCAGAGGTCGGTGGCGTCGCGCACGAGCGGTCAGTTCTTGATTCCGGCGGCCTTCACGACGGGGCGCCACTTGTCCATCTCGGCCTGGATCGCTGCTTTGACGCCCTCCGGGCTCGTGCCCGGCTCGACTTCGACGCCGAGATCCAGAAGGCGCACGCGGAACTTCTCGTCGGCGAACACCTCGTTGAGCGAGGTATTCAGTTTCTTCACGATCGCTTGAGGCGTGCCTTTGGGGGCTGCGAGGTAGTACCACGTCCCCGCTTCGAATCCGGGCACGCCGGCTTCCGCCGTGGTAGGTATGGAGGGTGCCATCTTCGAACGCTTCTTCGCGGCAACCGCCAAGCCTCGCAACGACCCATCCTGGATGCGCGGCACGCAAACGTTCGGCGAGCAGAGCTGGAAGGTCGTCTGCCCGCCAAGCAGGTCGTTGAGTGCCGCGCTCTCGCCCTTGTATGGGACATGGAGCGCGTCCGACTTCGTCAGTTGCTTCAAAAGCTCGCCGCCGAGTTGCGCAGGCGAGCCGATGCCCGGCGATCCGAACGAGACCTTGCCGGGCTGCGTTCGCATCATGTTGACCAACCCCTGCAGGTCCTTGATGTCGGACTTCGAGTTGACCATCACGATCAAGTCGATCTGGCCAATCTTGCCGATGAATTCGAAATCCTTGACGACGTCAAAGTTCTCGCTCGGCCCCGACACGAGCGCATTGGTGACCAGAGTAGCGGTGCCGACGAGCAGCGTGTAACCGTTGGGTGGGCTGTGCGCGACGACGCCCGCGCCGATCGCGGCGCTCGCGCCCGCCCGGTTCTCGACGACGATCGGCTGCCCCAACTTGGGCACGAGCTGCTCCGCAACGAGGCGCGCCGTCACGTCAGTGCCGCCACCCGCGGTGAACGGCACGATGAACTTGATGGGTTGAGTCGGGTAATTCTGGGCCAAGCTTGGTGCCGACGCGACCGCTGCCGCAAGCGCTCCGATCGTCAATGCGCAACGCGTCGCCAGTTTCGCCGATTTGCGGCAGCTAAGGAGGCCCATGATGGTATGTAGTGGTTTTAGGAAGCCAAAGTCTGCACAGGCGGATTGGGCGTGTACAGACGCTTTTTCTTAGCGCCAGGTAAGGCGGACTGACTGCACTGAAGCGGTCAGGCCCGGCCGGAGCGCGCACGCCTGTCTGCAAGAGCGCGCGATCGTGACGCAACATCGACGCGGGCGCCAAAAAAATCCCGCGCCTCGCTGGAGGAACGGGATCAAGGGAGGTCTCGCCTGGAGGAGGAGGCTGACCCCGAGTGACGTGCCGTGATCAGATCCCGGCACCAACAACCATGACTTTACCGCGGCGCGCGATTGTTTGGAAATCGCATTTGTCGATACTCATCATAGGAAAAAGCAATTGCGCCCCATAAGTCACAAGATGCCGGTGGCCATGGCGAGCGCGATCGTCGCGCCCATGGTCCGGCACCGCTCGAGATCCTCGGCGGAAATGACCTTCGGCGCAAGAATCGCCTCCGGCGTCTGCGCGTGCGTGCACACGATCACGGGTTCGCTCGCCTTGCGCAGTCGCCATCCGGTCGCAATGCGCTCGACCTGCCGCGCCGCGTTCGTGCCGTCGCTCCCCGCGCAGATCAGCAGCGCGTACGGACGGCCGCCCACCCGATCGAGCGCGGCGTAGTACGTTCGGTCGAAGAAGTCCTTCATGAGACCCGAGATCGCCGCGAGATTCTCGGGCGTGACGAACACGTAACCGTCGGCGGTCAGGACGTCGCGGGCGTCGGTCTGCGGTGCCCTTTTCAACTCGACGATCACATCCTTCGCTTGGGCGGCGCCCGCGGCCGCTGCATGCGCCATCTGGCTCGCGCCGCCGGTCATCGAGTGGTAAACGATCAGAAGTTTCTTCAACGCGCGCTACCCCGGACGGACACTGGGACCCTCCATGGTAGCGTCATCCGGGTCGCGTCGATCCATGAATGTCGCGGGTGTTCACAATAGCTTGTCGGGAGTGATGTGCAGCTCGCGGATCCGTTGGCCGGTCGCCTGATGTACGGCGTTCGCGATCGCCGGCGCCGGGCTCGACTCCGCGCAATGAAGTCGACAGCATGCGTTGCACACGCTGTCAGCGGCTGCCACGAGCACAGGCTGGGAAAGGCGCAGCGTGGCAAGCGCAGCATCGGTGGCGGCCGTGATCTTCAGAAGCTCGCGTCATTTTGCGCTGGAGCCGCGCGCTCGTGTCGCTCGCCGCGGCGATCTCACGCAGCCCCGGTAAAGCGCGCTAACCCTATGGACGCAATGTCTGACTCGACGTCCCCACCAAGGATGAGCAGAATCGCGGAACGATTCACAGGACACTCATGGCCATGCCGCCCATCCCTGCGCCCGATATCCCTGGAAAGCGGCTGCTCAGCCGACGCATCGTCATTACAGGAGCCGCGTCCGGCATCGGCAGGTCTACCGCGCAGCTATTCGTTCGCGAGGGCGCGACCGTCGCGCTTTTCGACCGCGACATGCGCGGACTAACGGAAACCCTGCGCGACATTCAAGCGCACGCGTTCGAGGCGGACGTCACCGATGAGGACGCCGTATCGCAGGCGGTCGACAAGGCCGCTGCGGCGATGGGCGGCATCGACGGCGTAGTCAATGTCGCCGGCGTGATGCGCGTGAGCCCGATTTCGGATCTGCCCGCCGCAGACTGGCGACGCGTGCTCGACATCAATCTCACGGGCACGTATATCGTCGTGCGAAACTGTCTGCGCTGGATGACGCGAGAGGCTGAAGCCACCATCGTGAATATCGCCTCGGCGGCTGGCTTGCTGCCGAACGCTCCGGGACTTACCGCATACGCCGCATCGAAGGGCGGCGTCGTCAATCTCACGCGTGCCCTTGCCGCGGAGCTCGCGCCCAAAATCCGTGCGAACTGCGTTTGCCCCGGAATGGTGGACACGCCGATGGCCGACGGCTTTCGAGGCAATGTCGGCAACTACGCGCTCAAGCGCATTGCAGACCCCGGCGAGATCGCACAGGCCATACTTTTCCTGACCAGCGTCGAGTCCTCATACGTCACCGGAGCAGCGCTGGCCGTCGACGGCGGCAGATCATTTCATTGACCTTGTTTCGGATGGCCGAAGCTCGGGCCCCATCGGCCTAGCGTCAACGACCGCGCCGCATCCAGGTAACGTGGCGCGCCCGCCGCTTTATCGGCCAGGGAGAAAAGCGCGGGTGCGACTTTCGTGAGCGCGGCGAGCGCGTCACCGCGAACGCAGGCCAGCGCTTCACGGTCGACCCATGCCAGGCGACGCCGCTCGAACCGCGCATAAATGCGGCCCGTGGCGCGATGCGCGAAGTTCACCGCCGGGAACCGCTCGATGCATGCGGAGAGGAACGCGACATTCCGCTCGACCGCCAGCGCTGCGGAGTCCGCAAACAGCTCTTCCGCGCTGCGGGCGTCGACGTTGATCCGTTGGTACCGGTCCATGTCGACCATACGTGCGACGTCGAGCACGTTGAGCTCATCCTGCGACCCGAAGGCAATCGTCAACGGAACTTCTCCCATGGGGACGTCGTTGTCGACGAACTCATGGTGCTGATTGCGGCTCGTCGGGTGCCGTGTGCGGCCGAAGAAAAAGGCTTGCATCCCCGTGTAGGCCTCGACGTTGTGCGCAAGCAGGTCGTCGACCGGCTTATACCGACCGATCCGTTCACCGCGAATCCAGGCGCGTTCGACCGTCGCGGCAGGCGAGGTGACCATGTACAGGTAATAGCTCATCCGCCGTTGACCGAGCCGCGCGAAGAGCTGCTTCTGCTCGTCCGATTCAGGGGCGAAGCTATCGAACCGAAAGCGGTCGACCAGGACGTGCGGCATCTCATGACGCTGCGCCTTCGCCGCAAGGTGCTCGTCGAGCTTGCGATCGACGACTTCCAGCTCGTGGCTGGTGCAGGTGCCGAAGTATTTGTAATGCGATCCGAGCGAGGCGATGTCGAGCAGGGCGCGGCGAAAGATGTCGGGACTGACCAGGGCGTAATCGCGCCAATCCGCGCCCATGCGCGCGGCAATCGATCGCAGCAGTGGCCGCATGGTGCTCTTCCCCGCCGCGGACGCGCCTTTCGTCGAGATGCCGACCGGGCGCGCTTGCGCGGGCAGCGGGCGGAAGCCCTCGCGTGATGCCGCCTCAGCAATGACCTCTGCAAGTCGCGGCCGGAGGAGCCTCGCGCCGGCGACATTGCACGCGAGGCCAGTGATGAGCGGCTCGAGGACGTCGCGATTGCCCCACATTGCCCCGTGCGTCGCGCGAATGGCGCAAATGACGGTGATCAGCGCGTCGTAAGCAGGCGCCATATCGCCATCCGCTGCGGAGCTTCGCCAGGTGGCCACGACGGCGTCGTCGTCGACCGCGGCGTCCACGCTGCCGGGACCCGTCCCGCGACGGCCGCCGAACCACGGGCGCCGCCAACCGGATACTCTCGGCCGCTGAGTCTCCGGTTCCCTTCGCTCGAACGCGTGCGCAAGCTCCGCCGAGACGATCTTGCCGATCGCGGCACGCAACGGACCGCAACCCGCGATCAGCTGTTCCATTCGCGGCGCCACGTAGCGATCCCTGACGACGCCGGTCATGGCCCTGAAATTGATGCCCAGGCTCGCGACGGCGGCGCCCTCCGGGTCGGGCACCTCGTAATCGGCGATGACCTGCACCAGGACCTCGTGCAGAACGAGCCGCTCGGGTCGCCAGACGACCAGCTGCGGCAGCGGAAGACCCGTGAGATCGCGGAACTCGATCGCGTCGTCGTAGCTGACCGACACGTTTTCCGGCCGAAAGATCGTGCACAAGCGCCAGATCTCCGGCGCAATGTCCGAGGTGATACCCGGGTTCCACGGCCCCGGTGGGCGACCCGTCGAAACGCCCGAGCTGGATTCCACGGCGGCCGCCACGATTGAGCCGCCGGTGGTCACAGCCGGAAATGTACGATCAGCGGACGTTGGTGGCAGAATATAACCATTTGCACGGTGCGTATTTGAGGTTAGCTACACTGCGAAGTCGGCAAGGCCGCAACCGGGATCGGCGCGCCGACATGAAGGAGGAACGCGCAAATGGAGCTTCGCCACCTGCGGTATTTCATTGCGGCGGCCGAAGAGGAGCACTTCGGTCGTGCATCGGACCGCCTGTGCGTCACGCGGCCCGCCGTGTCGCAGATCATCGCCGACCTCGAATCCGAGCTCGGCACGCCCCTGTTCGAGCGCTTGGCGCACCGAGTCAAGCTGACCGCCGCCGGCCGCACACTGCTGCCGAAACTGCAGGCGGTGATGACCGATTTGACGGAAGCGCTCGTCACCGCCAAGCGAGTCGGGCAGGGAAAGACGGGCAGCCTCAACATCGGCTATGGTTCGCTCACACTGATGCACTCGCTGTTTCGGGCGTCGGTCAAGCGATTTCACGAGCTGTACCCCGACGTGACGCTGTCGTTGTTCGAGATGTCGACCACCGACCAATCGAGGGCGCTCGCCGAAGGAAAGATACACGCCGGATTTATGCACTTCGGGCCGGGTCGCGCGCTCCTTCGCAAGCGGCGAGGTGAAGGCGAGACCGCCCAGGACGACACAGTGCTCGACTGGTTTCGGATCCAGACGGGCGGCTTGGGCGTTGCCGTGCCCAATGATCATCGACTCGCAAAAAGGAAGTCGCTGACTCTCGGTGATCTTGCCGGCGAGGTGTTCGTCGTGGTTCCCCGCTCGACCAGCAGTCCTGGTTACGGTCCGCTCTATGAGCTGTGCCAGAAGGTGGGATTCGAGCCACAGATCGTGCAAGAGGTCGGCACGATCGCGACGCAGGTCAACCTCATCTCGGTCGGCATGGGCATCGGACTTATCCCCACTGGACGACATTTCGCCTATCCGCCGAGTCTCTCCGTCATTCCCTTGGAGGACGTCACCTACGAGACGACATTCGTCTTTGGTTGGGTAAAAGGTCAGAAGGATCCCGCGCTAGACCGCATGATCGAAATCATCAAGGCGCTCGCAAAATAGCGGACGTGGCTACCACGCAACGTCCAGAAGCCCGACCAGGGTCGCGGCATCCGGGACGGCCCGAGCATTGCGGCTGATGAACCAATCGAGCATCGCCGCGTCTGCGATGGGCGCCAGGTCTTCACGCGTCACACCGATTTCGCGCAGGGATTTCGGAGCGTCCACTCGGGCGAGGAAGCGCTGCACCACGTCGCTTGCGGGCAGCGAGCCAGGCAGACCGCCTAGAGCCTCGATAACCGCAGGGTCGCGCTCGCCGGTGACCGGCGCGTTATAGCGCATCGTGTGCGGCAGCACGATGGCGTTCACGATGCCGTTGGCGACATGGCTTCGCCGGCCGATCGCGTGCGCCAGGACGGAAGCCAGTCCCGTCCCGCCCTGCTCCGTGCCGCGACCGCAGAGAATCGCCGCGACGACCAGGCGCTCACGGACGTCGACGCCGCCGTCGCGCAGGAGCTGAAGGTTGGCGTTGATCAAGCGCAAGGCCTGCATCAGGAGCGCTTCGGAGAACGGGTCGCAGTTGGGCGACGTAAGCGCTTCGATGGCATTGGCGAACGCGTTGAGCGTCGCGCTCTGCGCGAGCTCGGGCGGCGCAGTCGCCACAAACCGCGGATGCACGAAGATCGCCTTGGCGCGCGTCTTGGGATCGAACAGCGCGAGCCGCTCGCCGGCCTCGTCGTGAACGGCGGTGCCGGCTTTCACGAACGCCGTGCTCGGTGTCGTCGGTACCACGAACTGGGGCAGCTTGGGCGCGTTGAGCCGCGGGCTCTCGAAGGTTCCGTCGGCGAGCCGGCGCGTGCACAGCTGCGCAAGCGGCTTCTTCTCACCCGCCGCGATCGCAGCGGCGCGCGCCGTCACCGCCGCGGACCCACCACCGACGGCGACGATCGCATCGGCCTGCGCTTCCGCGAGAAAGCGAACCGTCTCGTCGACGCCGGCCACAGGACTGTGCTCGCGCGCGGTGGCGCTCACGCCGACCACGAGGGAGCCGAGCGACTCGCGAAGCATGCCGAGCTCCTCGCTGCGGCTGACCGTCCTGCCGCACACGACGGCCGCACGCTTGCAGGCGTTGCGCTCGAGCTCGCGCCTGAGGGCGACGAGGCTGTCGCTGCCGTGATATACGCGAAGCTCGGGTGCGACGTATTGATACGAAAGGGCGGACCGGCGTTCGCTCATTCGAAGCTCAACTACATAGTGAACGTGACCGTGCGCAGCTCGCTCATCTCGTGAACCGCATAGCGCGGCCCCTCGCGTCCGAATCCCGAATCCTTGGTACCCCCGTACGGCATGAGATCGACGCGCGAGCTCGATGTCTCATTGATGTGCACGCCTCCGACATGGAGCCGTCGAACCGCCTTGAATGCCGCGTCTATCTGATTGGTGAAGACGCCGGTCGCAAGTCCATAGGGCGTCGAATTCACGCGATCGATCGCCTCGTCCATCGAATCGAACGGCACGAGCGTCATGACGGGGCCGAAGATCTCCTGGCAGCTCACTTCGCAGGCATCGTCGACGTCGGCAAGCAGCGTCGGGGGGACAACGGCGCCCTTGCGCGCCCCGCCCGCGAGCCGGCGCGCCCCCTTGCGAACGGCATTGTCGACCCACGCCTCAATCCGCGTTGCATTGTCGACGTTGATGACCGGGCCGACCTGCGTCTTTGCGTCGTGCGGATCGCCGTAGACGAGAGCGGAGACGAGCTTCTTCAGCCGCTCTTCCACTTCCTTGATGCGGCTGCGCTCGACGAGCAGCGTCTGAATCGAGGTACAAACCTGTCCTGCCTTGCGGTATGCGGCACCCACAATCTTCGGTAACGCCACGTCCAGGTTGGCGTCGGCGCAGAGTACGGTGAACGCGATGCTGCCGAGCTCCATCTGCGTGCGGCGCAAGCCAGCGCGCTGCTGGATATCCCGGCCCACTTCCGTACTTCCGGTAAACGCGAAGAACCGGATCGCGGGCTCGTCGATCAACCAGTGCGCGACCTTCGAACCGCCATGAATGATGGAGACGAGGCCCTTGGGCAGGCCAGCCTCGATCAGCACCTCGGCGAGGAGCGTCGCCGCCCTGGGCGTGCTGCTCGACGGCTTGACGATGACCGCATTGCCTGCGGCGATCGCCGGCGCGACCTTGTGGGCCACCGTGTTGACGGGGGCATTGAACGGCGTAATGGCGCAGACGACGCCGAGCGGCACGGGAATCGTGAATCCCAGTCGACCGACCTGCTGCGGTGCGCCTTCGAGCGGAATCATCTCGCCCGTGAGTCGCCGCGCCTCCTCGGCCGATAGGCGGAAAGTCTGGATGCAGCGGCGCAGCTCGCCCTGCGCGTCGCTCAGGGTGAAGCCGGCCTCCGTCCGTATCAGTTCCACGAACTGGTCGGTCTGGCGCTCGATGATGCCCGCGGCGCGGTCGAGAATCGCTCCGCGGTCGTGGGGCGTCAGCGTCGACCGCACGTAGGCATCGTGCGCGGCCGCGACCCCAGCACGAACCTGCTCGTGCGATGCGATATGCATGCGAGCGAAGGGCGTCAAGAGGAACTTGTCGAGCACGTCGGCCTGCTCGACACCGTTCTGCCATTCGCCCCCGATCAAAAGCCTGGCATCGCCAATCTTCAACGCACCGTCATTCATCGTGAATCCTTCAAGTTCCTGTGAACACCGGGTCTCGCCGGTCGAAGCCGGCCTTCACGCCTTCCTTGTAATCGTTCGTCTCGCGCAACCAGTTCTGCTCGAACGACTCGCGTTCGGTAGCCGCACGGAACGCCGTGATGTACTCGACATTCAGCATCTCGCGGGTCGCCTGGACCGACAACGGTGCGGCTTTGGCGATCTCCGCGGCCATTTCATGCGCTGCGGAGCGTACGTCTTGCTGCTCTACGAGGCGATCGGCGAGGCCCATCGCGTATGCCTCGTCGCCGGGGATGCGCCGGCCGGTGAGGAACATCCAGCGCGCGCGTTGCTGCCCGATCAACCTCGGCAGCGTGAACGTAAGCCCGAATCCGGGCGCAAATCCAATCGCAGTAAAGTTGGCGGCAAACCGTGCCTCCTTGCAAGTGACGCGAAAATCCGCCACCACAGCAAGTCCCAGTCCCGCTCCGATGGCGGCGCCCTGCACCGCAGCCACGATCGGCTTTCGCGTTCCGACGAGCCGTCGGGCTTCCTTGTAGATATGGCGCGTAGCAGGCACGAATGCCTCGCCGCGAGCTTCCGCTTCGAGACGCTGCTTCAGATTCCCGCCTGCGCAGAAGTGCTTGCCTTCCGCCGCGAGAACGATGCTGCGGCATTGCGTTTCGTTGTCGAGCTGCTCGAGCGCCGATGCCAAGTCTGCGAGGAGAGCCACGTCGAGGAAGTTATTCGGCGGACGACGCAGCTCCACAACCGCGACGTGGCCATCGAGGGTGACACCGATTTCTTTATCTGACATGCTGTTCTCCCTCGTCATGATGAGCAATCCGGAACCGCCTCTCGGGACAGCCCCAAGGTGCGTCGAAATTTCCCGGCGGCTAGTCCGCGGCCGCGGCGACGTCCGTCTTCCGCACGTCACGCAGGCTCGTCTTGCCGTGATAGCGGTCGGCGACCTTGTAACCCAACGCGTCCTCCGCGAGGATGATCTTCTGGATGTTCGCCGAACCTTCCCCGTTGTAGAGCATGTCCGCATACACCCTATACCAGGACACGCGATATTCGCGAGCGAACCCGTATCCGCCGAAGATCTGCTGCGCCTTGTCAGCGCACATCTTGGCCGTTTGGGAAGCGTGGTACTTCGCGATGGAAGCGATTCGATTGGAAGGGAGGTTGTTATCCATGCAGTACGCGGCCTTGTAGACGAGCGCCCGGCTAGCCTCGATCGCCACGGCCATCTCCGCGATGAAGTCCTGAATCATCTGGAACTTGCCGATCGGCTGCCCACGGACCGTGCGGTCGTTCGCATAGCGCACAGCTTCCTCGAAGCAAGCCTGCGCCAGACCGACGCACTTCGCCGCAATATTGACGCGGCCGGGCTGCAGAGCGCGCATGATGATCTTGAAACCTTCGCCCTCCTCGCCCAGCCGGTTCTCGACCGGCACCACGAAGTCGTCCAACGAAACGATGCAGGTCCGGAACGCCTTTGACATGCCTAGCATGTCGATCGGCCTCGCCGTGAAGCCGGGGTACTTCTTCGGCTCAACGATGAAAGCGGTGACCCCTTTCGCGCCCGCCTCGCGGTCGGTCTTCGCAAAGAGGATGCCCACGTCCGTTTCATTGGCGATCGAGGCCCACATCTTCTCGCCATTGATCTTGTAGACGTCGCCATCGCGCTTCGCGAAGGTCTTCATCGCGCCGGCCGCGTCGGAGCCGCTGCCTGATTCGGACAGCGACATCATGCCGATCGTCTTGCCGGCGAGCAAATTGGGAACGTACTCTTGCACCTGCTCAGGCGTGCCCGCGAGATAGATGCAGGTCGGACAAGTGCCGCCCTGCTGGTTGTTACACGAGGTGAACCGCACCTCGCTGCGAGACATCTCCTCGATGATCACCGCCGAGGCGCTGTAGCCCATGTTGCTGCCGCCGACGGATTCGGGGAAAACGGCACCGTAGATGCCCGCCTCACCTGCCTTCCTGATCAGTTCACGGGGAAATTCGCCGCGCTTTTCGTAGTCTTCCATAACCGGCGCGACTTCTTTCTTCATGAAGCGGCTGACCATGTCGCGGACTGCTTCGATTTCGGGCGATAGCACGAAGTTCATCATTCGTTCCTTAGCGCTGGGTTGTCATGAAAATGTAAGGCCGCGTCCGGACTACTGCTGCTTGCGCCGCCTGTACATGAGTGTGGTCTTCATCTCCTGAGCTACCGTCCCGTCCTGCTTGACGCATCGGCGCTCGAAAACGACGACGCCGCGATCCGGCTTGCTGGTTTCCTTCTTTTCGATCACGCGCGAATGCATACGGATCGTGTCACCATGCTTGACTGGATTGAGTAGTCGCCACTGGTCAACGCCGAGCAGCGCGAGCAGCGTGCCGTCGTTGATACCGCTCGCATACTGCAAGCCACCCATTACCGCGTAAATCAGCGGCCCATGTGCGATCGGCTCACCAAACGGTGTCGTCTTGCAGTACTCATAGTTGACATGAATCTCGTTGAAATCGCCGGAAATGCAGGCGAAGTTAACGATGTCCGTGCTGGTGATCGTGCGCGCCGGGGTGACAAACTCGTCCCCCACCTCGAAATCTTCGAAGTACTTACCTCGCGGCTTGTAAGGGGGTGTCATAGCAGCGTCCCTCGGCGCATCGATCGCTACGGCTGTTAGTTCGTCAGGTTGGACAAGATGACGGTGCAATGCGAAGAGAGGATTCCGCCTTCGTTGTGAACGAGCGCAAGTTCTGCTCCATGCACCTGGCGCTCCCCTTCCCCTCCCCGTAGCTGACGCACCGCTTCCACGATCCCGAACAGCCCGCCGGCGGCGCCGGCGTGGGCGTGCGAAAGCATCCCGCCATGCGTGTTGATCGGCAGCTTGCCGCCGATGCGCGCGTGCCCGGCCTCGAAGAATGCACCACCATCGCCCCGCTCGGCGAAGCCCAGCTCTTCCAGCTCGACGATCGGCACGATCGTGAAGCAGTCGTAGAGCTCGGCGAAGTCGATGTCGGCCGGACCCACACCGGCCATATCGAACGCGATGCGTCCCGACTGTGCGGCGCCGAAATGGGTGAGACTGGGCGCGCACATCAGGTGCTCGTGCGTATGCTTTTCGCCGATTCCGAGCAGGTACGCTGGCTTATGGCGAAGATCTCGTGCCCTTTCGGCCGAGGTTACAATGAACGCGCCAGCGCAATCCGAGACCAGGCAGCAATCGAGCATACGAAGCGGATCGGCGATCGGCTTGGACGAAAGGACCTCCTCTACCGTGATCGGCGTTCTCATTTGCGCGTTGGGATGCAGCACGGCGTGGGCCCGAGTGTTGACGGCGACGGCCGCGAGCTGCTTCCGCGTCGTGCCATATGCGTGCATGTACCTGCGCGCAACCATGGCGTAGTAGCCGGGGATCGAGCCTCCGTAGGGCTGCTCGAACTGCGGATGGCCCACCTGGGTCAGCATGGCAACTGCCGCATCACGTCCGAGACCGGTGGCGCGATTCTCTCCGGCGCAGACGAGAACGGTGTTGGCAAGGCCCATGGCGATCGCCTGCGCTGCGTGACGGAGCATGATGCCCGGGCTTGCACCTCCAGCGACCATCGAGGCGCACAGGCTCGGCTGCAAGCCCATGTACTCGCAAAGCGACGAGCCCAGCATCGTATACGGTTCGGTGAACGAATAGGCTGTGAGCAACCCGTCGATGTCCGACACCTTCAGGCCGGCGTCGGCGAGTGCCCGCTTCGAAGCCTGAGCGTTGAGGCCCAGTCCCGACAGGTTGGGAACCTTCCCGATGTCGGATTCGCCGACGCCGACGATTGCCGTCTTGTTCTTCAGGGCCGTGGGATTGGCCATGACTCTGTTATCCGACCACGCGGCTGAACTGAGGGAGCATCGCGCCGTCGCCTCGGTCCTCGAACGTAACACGCACCCGATCGCCGATTGTCACCTCGAGCGCGTCGGCACCTACGACGTTGGCGAACATCCGCACGCCCTCGTCGAGATCCACGAGCGCGATTACATAAGGCGCGGCCGCAGAGAACATCGCCGTGGGCGCGCGATGGACGACACTGTAGCTGTGAATCTGGCCGATGCCCTTGCTCTCGACCCATTCGAGCTGGTCTGACCAGCAGTACGGGCACAGATGGCGCGGCATGAAATGCTTCTCACCGCATGCCTTGCACCTCCGGATCAGGAGACGCTGCTCCCGCGCGGCATTCCAATACGGCAGCGAGTCGGCGTTAGCCTGGGGTTGCGGCAACGGCATGAGCGCAGCTCCGTCTTACGCTACCCACGGCTTGCCGAATACCGGTTCTTTGTAAGGCGTCGGCGGCAGCTGCCATGTGCCGGTCGACGGCGGACGCACCTCGCCGTCTACGTGCACGTCGATCACGCAAGGCCGCCGGTTACGCACGGCCTGCGTGATCGCGTCGCGCAGATCCCCGCTGCGCGTGACCGTCACTCCGTCGGCTCCGGCCGCGCGCGCCCACGCCGCGAAGTCGGGGTTGTAGCGCTGCCCGCCGGGCCCTTGCTCACCCTTGTAGAATGCCGTGCCCACTTCGCGGCCCCCGAACATGCCGTACTGAATGTCGCGAATGGCCGCCCACGCAAAGTTGTTCCAGACCACCCAGACGCATGGAAGGTCATATTCAACTGCCGTGCACACTACGTACGGCGTCATCGTGAATCCGCCGTCGCCGACCACAGCCACGCATGGACGATCGGGCGCAGCAAGCTGCGCGCCCAGGATGCCGCACACGCCGAACCCCATGGACGAATAGCCCCAGCTGTTCAGCATGCTCTGCGGGCGACGCGGCTTCCAGAACTGCATGAACCAGTTGTGATGCACGCCCGAATCGAGCGAAATGATGACATCTTCGGGCAGCTCATCCTGCAGCACGCCGACGACGAATTCGGGTCGTAGCGGTGAAGTATCGACGGTGAAGTTTGGCCGCACGAAAGCTTCCCATTCGCGCTGCCACTGTCCAACCTGCTCCCGCCAGCTTCCGAATCGGCCTGCCTTTGGCTCGCCGCCCTGCTCCACGGCCGCAAGAAGCTGGGCGCAGAAGGTCTTAGCGTCGGCGACGATGCCGATGTCAGGGGGATAGTTGCGTCCCAGCTCCTGCGGATCGATGTCGACGTGCACAAGCTTCGTCTTCGGAAAGTTCCACGAATACCCCGCATGCCAACTGGAGGACGACCGATCGTCGAAGCGCGTGCCGATCGTGATGACGAGGTCCGCATGGCGCCCCGCCTGATTGGCGGGATAAGCGCCGTTTCGACCAATGAATCCGAGAGTGAGTGCATCATCCGCCGGAACGCATCCCATGCCGTTCGGCGAAGTGATGACCGGAACGCCAAGGCGCTGCGACAGCGCCGTGAGCTCGGGCGCTGCCTCGGAAAGCGTGGTTCCGTGGCCGATGAAGAAGACGGGCCGCTGCGCCGCCTTCAGCAAGGACATCACTGCGTTCACATCGTTTCCCGACGCTGCCGGCCGGTGCAATCCGAGCTTATGAGCCGTCGGAGGCACCGTCACATCGGCTTCCTCCTGGTAGAGGTTGTACGGAATGTCGAGGTTCACCGGACCCGGTCGACCGGTCACCATGGTGTCGAACGCCTGCCTTAAAGCCAGCGGCAGCATGTCCACGCGCGACGGCTGAAAGCTGCGCTTGACCACCGGCCGCAACACGTTCGGAAAGTCGGCCTGGTTGTGCTTGTAGAGCTCCTGGAACGGCGCACGGTTCATCTGCGATGTCGGAACGTTCGACGTGATCGCGAGAAACGCCGAGGAGTCGGAGATCGCCGTTGCAAGCGACATCACCAGATTCGCCGAGCCTGGACCCGTCGATGTCAGCGTCGCGACTGGGCTGTGACGGACGCGAAAGTACGCGTCGGCCATGTGGCCGGCGCATTGCTCGTGCCGCGGCGACACGAGCTTCACCTTGTCGCGAACGCCGTGCAAGGCGTCGAGCATGCCGACGTTGCCGTGCCCGCAGATCCCTAACACGTACGGAACTTTCTGCCTGACGAGATATTCGGCTATGAGCTCGCTGCCCTTCATGGCGACCCTTCGATGACGTTAGTAAAACGACGACTGCTCTAAGCCCAGCACTTTGCAATGAGCGGGCATGGGTGTCCAGACGGCTTTTCTTTTCTTCTCTTAAGCGATGCTAACGTGTTACACGCGACTGTGGCGCGAAGCGGGAGTCGCGCGCGTCGACGGTGAGGCGGAACTGCGGCGACCTCAGCTCGATCGTGGCGTGCCGGCCGGCGACACGCTGCCGCGTCACTCCATCGTGAGCTTTCGCTCGGCGACGACCGTCTTCAGCTCGGCGAGAAGCGCCTTGGTCTCCGCCGCGTACTCTTCGGGCGTGCTCGCAATGATGACGGCGCCGCTGTCCTCGATGCGCTTGCGAACCGCAGGGTCCTCGAGCGCTTTGCGCGTCGCCGCGTTGATCTTGTTGACGGTCTCGCGAGGCATTCCCTTGGGGCCGAGCAGTCCGAAATTCGGCATTCGCGTCATGCGCTCGACACCGACCTCGCGGAACGTGGGCGTGTCGGGAAGATCTCTCCAGCGCTGCGGCGAGGACACCGCGATCGGGATGAGCTTGCCGGTCTTGATGAAGGGGAGCACCGAGTTGGGCGTGTCGTACACCATGTCCACCTGCCCGGCGATGACCGCGTTCTTCGCGGGCCCCGCGCCGCTGAACGGGATGTGGCGAATGGATGTGCCGGTCAATTGACAGTAATACTCCATCAACAGGTGGATGATGCTGCCCACGCCTGACGATGCGTAGGTGTACTGACCCGGATGCTTCCTCACCTCCGCGATGAAATCCTTGTAGTTCTTCGCGGGAAAACCCTCGCGCACCGCCAGCACGCTCGGCGAGGCCGCGACGTTGATGATCGCGGTGACGTCCGTTGTCGGGTCGTACGGGCTATTCGGATTGATCGCGGGGTTCGCTCCCGTGATCGACATCGTGGCCATGAGAAGCGTGTGCCCGTCGGGCGCGGCGCGCACGAGCTCCATGGTTCCGATCGCACCGCCGGCGCCGCCCTTGTTCTCGACCACTACCGGCTGGCCAAGCTGTTGCGCGAGCGCATCCGATATCAGTCGCGCGACACTGTCGGCGCCGCCTCCGGGCGCGAACGGGACGATCAGCTTGATCGGCTTCGTCGGGAAGGCATCCGCGCGCGCGGTGCCGGTTTGCGCAACCGCGGCGGCTGCAGCGAGGATCAGGAATTGCCGGCGCTTCATGGAAGTCCGTGCGATTGCTTCAGGACGCAGAGTCCGCTGCCCGGACGAGCGCTCGGCTTCCTGCGGCTTTGGTGTTGAGTGGTACCCAAAACTCTAAGTCGACGCGAATCGACGGTCCAGACGCTTTTTCCTTTCGCAAAGTAAGCTTCGCTAACCTCGTCAGCGCAGCTTACCGCCGCGTTCACAAAACACGACTGGACTCGAGGCGCGAAACGCTCCCACAATTGTATTGCTTTGATTTTCGCTCGTGTTGCCTCCGTTTTCGGAGATATGCCCCCCAAAACGTACGATTACATCGTGATTGGCTCCGGTTCCGCCGGAGCGGTTCTCGCGGCGAGACTCCCCGAAGGCGGCAAATACCAGGTCCTGTGCCTCGAAGCGGGACACAAGGGGACGGACTACCTCTGGGCACGCCCGCCGGGCGGCAGCCTGTTCATGTTCGACAACCCCGCCGTCAACTGGCGCTATCACTCGGAACCGAACGAGACGCACGGCAACCGTCCGCTCTACGTGCCTCGCGGCAAGATGCTGGGCGGCTCGAGCGCCATGAACGGCATGGTCTACAACCGCGGGCAGCGACAGGACTACGACACCTGGGCTGCCATGGGGTGCCGCGGCTGGGGGTACGAGGACGTGCTTCCGTTCTTCAAGAAGCTCGAGAGCACCGACATCGGAGACGACCGCTATCGCGGGCGAGCCGGTCCGGTCAAGGTGACTGAAGCACCGAGGCTGTCGGCGTTCTACGATCCCGCTCGTGCCCGAACACTCGCGACCCGCCTTCGCGTCGGCCGCGTGCGCGTCAACGGCAGCCCGCTCGACAAGCGGATCGCCCACGGCGGGTTCAAGCTCTCGGGAATCGGTCGCGAATGGGGCCGCTTCGGCATCGATAGCTTCCTCGAGTACAAGTCCGTGATCGGTTGAGCGCATGCAGCAAGCGGCCCCCCGGCGCACGATCGTTGACAAGATCTTCGACGCGCACGCGATCCACGAGGAGAGCGGCCGCACGCTCTTGTACGTCGACCGCGTGATCGCTGCCGATACGGCGCTGCCCGCGTTCAAGGCGCTCGAGCAGGAAGGCCGTCGCGTGCGCCGGCCGGGCCAGGCACTGCACATACCTGACCACTTCACCCCGAGCTCCGGGCGCACGCTCGACGACGTCGCCGACGACGAAATGCGCGCTTTCATCGGCGGAACTGCGGCAGCGGCCCGCACCGCAGGGGTGCCCGCGTTCGTGCTCGGCGACGCGAGGCGCGGGATTCAGCACGTCGTGGCGACCGAGCAGGCGTACGCGCAACCGGGTATCGTCCTTGCCGCCAGCGACTCGCACACGCCCACGCAGGGCGCGGTCGGTGCCCTCGCGCTGAGCATCGGCACCGATCTTGCGCACGCGCTCGCGACGCAATGCGTGTGGCTCAAGCGCCCGCAGGCGATGCGCATCGCGCTCGAGGGACGGCTTGCGCGCAATGTCACCGCGAAGGACGTCGCCCTCGCTCTCGTTGCGCGCCTCGGCTGCGGCGGCGCAAGCGGCCTCGCCGTCGAATACAGCGGGAGCTTCATTCGCGAGCTTTCGGTCGAGGGGCGCATGACCCTTTGCAACCTGTCGGTCGAGACGGGCGCGCGTACCGCCATCGTCGCTCCCGATGAGGTCACGTTCGACTACCTTCGCGGCCGGCCGTACGCGCCCTCCTCCCGATATTGGGACGACGCGGTCGCGCTCTGGACGGCGCTCGCGTCGGACCGCGACGCGCCGTACGTGCGCGAGCTCACGCTCGACGTCTCCACCATCGAGCCGATGGTCACATGGGGCAACAACACGGAGAACGCGGTTCCCATCACTGGCCGCGTGCCCGACCCCGACGCCGAAACGCTGCCCGAGCGCCGCACGCTGATTCGCAAATCGCTCGACTACATGGGACTCGCGCCCTCGACGCCCGCGTCGCAAATCGAGATCAACCAGGTGTTCATCGGGTCCTGCGCGAATTCCACGCTCGAAGATCTGCGTGCGGCGGCCCGGCTGATGCGCGGCCGCAAGGTCGTCGTGCCGACGCTCGTCGTGCCCGGCTCCGGTCTCGTCAAGGCGCAGGCCGAAGCCGAGGGCCTCGCCGCGATCTTCACCGACGCCGGCGCGCGCTGGAGCGAGGCCGGATGCTCGATGTGCAATTCGATGAACGGCGACGTCGTTCCGCCGGGCGCCCGATGCGCATCGACCGCCAACCGCAATCACGCCGGCAGGCAAGGTCCGGGCAGCAGGACGCACCTCGTGTCGCCGCCGACGGCGGCCGCGGCGGCGATCGTGGGACGATTGACCGACGTCCGGCAATGGCCTGACGAGTAGACATGGCCGGATTCGAAGTCCTCACTGCCGTTGCGGTCCCGATCGACATCGACAACGTCGACACCGATCAGATCTTTCCGTCGAGGTTCACGAGCAAGTCTCGCGCGGGCGGCATGTTCGGCCGCTACCTCCTGCACGACCAGCGCCTCGACGAGCACGGCCGGCCGCGCGCGGGATTCGTGCTCAACGACGAACGGTATAGCGGTGCGAAGATCCTCGTTGCGGCCGCAAACTACGCATGCGGCTCGGCACGTCCCGGCGCCATCTACTCCCATCTCGACTACGGCATCGAGGCCATCGTCGCCGAGAGCTTCGGCCCCGTCTTCCCCACCGTCGCGTTCAAGTCGGGACTGCTCACGGTTCAGCTGTCCAAACCGGACACCGCCGACATCCGCCGGGCGCTTCTTGCGCAGCCCGGAGCGAAGGTCACCGTCGACCTCAAGGACCAGGTGATCCTGGCGCCCGATGGGACGCGCTATTCCTTCGACATCGATCCGTTCGTCAAGCGAATGTTCGTCGAGGGACACAGCGAGGTCGACATGACCCTCGCCTTGCGGGACAAGATCGAGGCGTTCGAAACGCGACAGCGCGCCTCGATGCCGTGGCTGTATCAGGGCTGAGCGGTACGCGGTCGGTGCCACAGGTCGGTGCGCCGCCGGCGCTCGTTAGGCACGCTTACCGCCAATGCAAAAAAGACGACTGGACCGTGCGCCATCGTGTGCCGACAATTCGAGTTTCTCGCCGGCGGATGTTGGCCACGCCGGCACTCGGCATGGCCGGGCAAGCATGGGAGAACGCGTATGCGGGTTGGGTATATCGGATTGGGCGCAATGGGTGGCGCACTCGCGCGGCATCTCGTTGGCAAATACACGCTGTCCGTGCTCGATCTCAACGCGGCCGCGGTGGCGGCTTTCGAGCAGCTGGGTGCGCAGCGGGCTGCCTCGCCAGCGCAGATGGCGCGCGACTGCGACTTAGTGCTCCTATGCCTGCCGCGCAGTTCCGACGTCGAGAAGGTGGTGTTCGGGCGCAACGGCCTCGCTGAAGGATTGTCGTCCGGCAAGATCGTCATCGATCAAACGAGCGGCGTGCCGGAGGAGACGCGCAAGTTCGCGCGCCGGCTCATCGAGGCCGGCGTATCGCTGTTCGACGCACCGGTGTCGGGCGCGATGGCAACCGCGGTCGCGGGCACCATCTCGATCATCGCCTCGGGCCCCAGGGACGCATTCGAGCGCGCCCTGCCCGTCCTGCGCAGCATCAGCCAGAACGTGTTCCATTGCGGCGAGCGCGTCGGTAACGGGCAGACGATGAAGACGGTCAACAACATGATGAACGTCGGCTGCCGCATCGCCACTCTCGAGGCGGTCGCGATGGGCCGCAAGTCCGGGCTCTCGCTCGAAACGATGATCGAGGCGCTCAACGCCTCCACCGCGCGCAATTACACGACGCAAGGGATGCTGCCCGCCATCGCCGAAGGCCGCCAGTCGACGAAGTTCGGCCTCGCGTTGCAAGTCAAAGACATGAACCAGGCCATCATGCTCGGCGTGGATCGGGACGTTCCGCTGCCAATGGCGACGCTCTCCCGCGGCGTGCTGCAGATCGGCCTCAATTCCCTCGGCGAGAACGCGCAGCTCGAGCAGATGATCGGGGTCATCGAGTCCATGGCGGGGACGCGTTTCGCAGGGCACTCGGGCAAGGAGCAGCGATGAATGTCGGGTATGTCGGATGGGGGCGTCTCGCCTCAGCGATTGCGGGCCGGCTGTCGAGCGGGCACCAGGTTCGAGTGTTCGCACCGCAAGCCAAGGCGAGCGGCGTTGCGCCGGCCGCAACCCTTCGCGATTTCGCGCGCGATTGCGACGTCGTCATCGTCGGACTCGACTCGGAAGCCGAAGTGCGCGCGTCGCTCCTCGATGCGGATGGCCTCGCCCACGGCCTGCGTCGCGGCAGCATCGTCATCGACCAATCGCCGGGCGACCCGCAAGAAACACGCGCCTTCGCGGAGGTGTTGCGCGAGCGAGGCGTGGCCCTCGTCGACGCGCCCGTTCACTGCGAGCGCGCGGCGACGTTCCCGGAAGGGACCGCCATATTCTGCGGCGGCGCCGCCGACGCCGTCGCCACGGTACGCCTGCTGCTCGAGGCGATCGCCCCGACGGTCGTTCAGTGCGGCGACAGCGGCAGCGGACACGCGATGAGCCTCGTCGTGACGGCGATCGCCGCCTGCAATCGTCTTATCACCGGCGAATGCGCTGCAGTTGGGGTCAAGAACGGCCTCGCCATCGAGCACATGGCGACCGTGCTCAACAAGAGCAGCGGGCAGAACAGCGCGTCCGCACGTGTCCTGCCGGTGCTTTCGACCATCGGCCCCACAGCGGATGTCACCCTGGAGGCGACGGTGCACGAGCTGAAGCTCGCTTCGCAGCTCGCCGTGCGGACCGGCGCCCCGCTGCTCACCGCGAATCTCGCGTGCTGCATCTATGAAGCGGCCGTGGCAACGGCTGGCGCCGATGCATCGATCGACCAGATCGCTCGGGTCTACGGCGCGTCCGCAGGCATCGACTTCGCCGACATGCGTACGTGGGGCGCCCAAGGCGCCTGACGGGCGACGTTGCCGCCCCCGTCGCGCACCATCATGAATTGCCTAGAGGAATTCGACCTATGAGCAGCAAGCAACCGCCGCCCCTCCCTTTGTCCGGTATCAAGGTGGTCGAGCTTTGCCACTTGATTGCCGGACCCTATTGCTGCCAGATGCTCGCGGACGAGGGAGCAACGGTCATCAAGGTCGAGCCGCCGGAAGGCGAGCTCACGCGGCATCGCGCCCCCGCGCGCAAGACGCCCGAAGGCGAGGTGACGGCGTACTACGCGTCGCTCAACCGCAACAAGCAAAGCATCGTGCTGGACCTCAAGAATCCCGAAGGCGCGAGCGTCATGGCGAAGCTCCTCGAAGGCGCCGACGTCTTTGTCACGAACATGCGGGTGTCGGCGCTGGAGCGGCTAAACCTACATCCCAAGACGCTGCGCGAGCGTTATCCGCGTCTCATCATCGCGAGCATCTCCGGCTTCGGCATGGAAAACTCCGGCGAGCACGCCAACCGGGCCGGTCTCGCCATCGTCGCCGAAGCCATGTCCGGGGCGACAGGGCTCACGCGCGATCACCTCGGCAATCCCGTCTGGTGCGGCTTTGCGCTCGGCGACATCACCGCCGCCGTCTCCGCGCACGCCGGCGTCCTTCTCGCCTTGCGCAACCAGGAGCGGTACGGGGTCGGCAAGCTCATCGACCTTGGGCTCGTGGAGTGCATGCTGCCGATGGTGTCGGTGGCCATGGGCCGCGTTCAGGTCGAAGGCGAAAGCGTGTCGGAGTTCACCGGGTCGAACAGCTTTCACGGTATCCCTTACGGCGCCTTCCCTGCCGCCGATGGCGGCGTGAACATAGGCGTCAATCGCGACGACTTCTGGCGGCGGTTCTGCGTGGCGATGGGCAAGCCGGAGCTCGGCACCGACCCGCGTTATGCGACCTATGTCGAACGGGCCAAGCGCCAGCGCGAAGTCCACGACATCACCGAGGAATGGACGCGCGCCCACACCCGCGCCGAGATCACCGAGAAGCTCATTGCGGAGGACGTTCCGGTCGCGGCGATCCTCAGCATGAAGGAAGTGATTACGGACAACCACCTGCAAAGCCGCGGGGCCTTGTGGAACGTCGATGACGGATACGGCGGAACCTTTACGCTGCCCGCGAACACGTCGTGGCTCGAGGATCCCGTGCAGACGCCGCGTGTACCGCGCCTGGGGGAGCAGCGCAACGCCGTTCTGGGCGAGCAGCTCGGCCTCGCGCCGGCAGAAATTATGCGACTCGAGCAGGCCGGCGCTTTCGGCGGCCAGCAGAAGCCGAAGCCAAGGAGCCGACCCGCGAACGCCGACGCTCCCATGCTGCTCTGAGGCGCGAGGCGGCCGGCGACCTCGAGAGCGACGACATGGGCGAAGAACAAGCGGCGACTGCCGATCTTTCGCGCGACTTCGCCGATTTCGTAGCCAGCGCGCAATACACGGACCTTCCGCCGGACGCGATTGACGGCGCGAAGAAAAGCATCCTCGACACGGTCGGGGTAACCCTCGCGGCGAGCGGCATGGAGCCCGCGGTGCGCGGCTTCATCGATCTTGTCCGCGAAATGGGCGGGCGCGAAGAGAGCTCGATCATCGGCTTCGGCGCAAAGGTGCCGGCCGTGATGGCTGCTTTTGCAAACGGGACGCTCGCGCACGCGCTCGACTTCGACGACCAGACGCCGTGGGGCGCGCATCCGGACAGCTCCGTCGTGCCGGCCGCGCTCGCGGTTGTCGAACGCAAGGGGCGGGTGTCCGGCAGGCGGCTCATCACCGCCGTTGCGCTCGGTCAGGACTTGTTCGTCCGCCTGCGATGCAACGTCGGCTGGCGCCAGGACTGGAACCTGTCGACGGTCGTGGGCGCGTTCTCCGCCTGCGCCTCCGCCGCGTATGTGCTCGGCCTGCGCCGGCAGCAAGTCGCCCACGCGCTGGGCCTCGCAAGCATGCACTCGTGCGGGACGATGGAGACGATCTTCGGCGTCGGCGGCGACATGCGCGGGTTGTACGCAGGATTCACGGCGAAGGGCGCGGTGCTTGCCGCGCTGCTTGCAGAGAAAGGCGTCAGGGGGATTGCGACGGTGTTCGAAGGCCAAGCGGGCATCGTCAACACCTATTTCGGAGGCAAATACGACCGCGAAAAGATCGTTCATGGGCTCGGTAAGGAATTCGCCGGCGGCGCGATGATCTACAAGTACTGGCCCGCCGTCGGCAACGTCCACACGTACCTTCACGCGATCATCGAGCTCATGAAAGAGCACAGGCTCGTCGCGGACGACATTGCCGAGATACGTGCGTATGTCGGCGATTTCTCGCAGCGGATGTGCCTGCCGCTCGACGCGAGGCGCGCTCCGGCGACGTTGCTCGACGCGAAGTTCAGCCTGCCCTTCTGCGTCGCGCTGGCGGCGACGCACGGGCGCCTCAATATTTCCGACTTTACGACCGACTCGCTGAAGGACCCAAAGGTGCTCGCCCTCGCACGCAAAGTCGTCCCGGTCGAGGACGCGAGCCTCGACTGGAAGTTGAAGCTGCCCGATGGACGGGTCGAAGTCGAAACGCGTGACGGCCGCGTCTTCGAGCGCACCGGCAAGAGCGCGCCGGGGAGCCCGGACGCGCCGATGACGTGGGACCAGCTCGCCGACAAGTTCCGCGATTGCGCCGCATGCGCGGCGACGCCGCCGTCCAAAGACAACGTCGGCAGAGCGTTGTCGATCGCGCGCAATGTCGAGTCCTGCGTCGACGCGAACGAATTGCTTCGCGCCCTGGGTGCCTGACAGATGCGACAGCCGCTGGAGAAAACGATGAGAGCAGCCTTCGGTGCCGCACTTTTCGCCATGGCGATCGGCATCACCGCCGGCGACGGTGCACTGGCCGCCGATGCCTTTCCCAATCGACCGATCAAGATCGTCGTCAACACCGCTCCAGGCGGGTTCACGGATCTCATGGCGAGGCTCGCGGCCCAGTACGTGGGCGACTGTCTCAAGCAGCCGGTCATCGTGGACAACCGCGCGGGAGGCGATGGCATGATCGCCATCCGTTTCGTGAAGTCCTCGCCGGCGGACGGTTACACGCTGCTCGCTGCAACAGGCACCGCGGCGCAACAAATGGCATTGCGGGAGGACCCCGGATACGATCTCCTGAAAGACTTTACCGGCATCGGCATCATCACCCGCACGCCGTTTCTCATGGTGGTGGGCGCCGGTCAGCCGGACAAGACCGTCGCCGATTTCATTGCGTGTGCGAAGGCGAACCCCGGGAAGCTCGCCTTCGTTTCGGCCGGAGTCGGCACGGTCCCGCACTTCGCATCCGAGCGCTTCCTACAGGCGCTCGGGGTCAAGGTCTTGCACGTGCCGTACAAGGGCAACGCCCCGGCGCTGCCCGATGTGATCAGCGGTCGCGTGGACATGATCTTCGACACTTACCGGAGCAGCATCGGTCAGATCAAGGCGGGTCAGTTCCGCGTCCTCGGCGTGACCTCCAGCGCGCGCCTGCCTGTGCTTCCCGACGTGAAGACCCTGATCGAGCAAGGCACGCCCGGATACAGCTACTACATGTGGGTGTGCCTCCTCGCCCCAGCAGGCACGCCGCCCGCGGTCATGCAGCGCCTGTCGGATTCGCTGAAGTACGCGAAAGCCAAAGCCGAGGTCAAGGAACGCTTCCGCAACAAGGGAATGGAATCGGTCGACATGACACCCGCGCAGTTCAACCAGTTCCTCGCGAACGAGGTTACGCAGAACCGAAAGATCGTCGCCGACCTCCACCTCGAGAAACAATAGCCGGAGCCCAGCGCCATGAGTTTCTCGCCGACAAGCTGCTTCGCCGTAGACACCTACTCGTACACGCTGCAATGGCCCGTGCGTGCATGCATGGAGCACCTTGCGCGACTCGGCTTTCGCGAATTCGAGCTCCAGATGTATCCCGGGCACCTCTGGCCCGCCCACATCGACAAAGGCGGCAGGCGCGAGCTCAAGGACTTCATCGCGGGAAGTGGCCTGCGCGTCACCACGCTCAACATGCCGAACATCGACCTCAACATCGCCGCCGCGACCATGGAGATGCGAAGCATGACGCTCGGAATCCTGCGCGGCGTCGTCGAGCTCGCGAGCGATCTCGGCGTCGAGGGCGTCGTGATCGGTCCCGGCAAGGCAAACCCGCTCCTTTCCATGCCCAGGAACAAGCTCATCGAGCACTTCTACCGGGCGCTCGACGAGCTCGTCCCTTTCGCCGCAAGCGCGGGCACCGCGATCTTCGTCGAGAACATGCCATTCGCGTTCCTGCCGGGCATGCACGAGCTGCTCGCCGCGCTCGACGATTACGGCAACAAGGACATCGGTGTCGTCTTCGACGTCGCGAACAGCCACTTCATGAAGGAAGACGTGGTCGCTGCCTTGAAGTCGTGCATCCCGCGCCTGCGCGCGATCCATCTTTCCGATACCGATCAATCCGTCTACCGGCATGCCGCCGTGGGACTCGGGACCGTCGACTTCCGACCCTTGCCCGACGCGATCTCCCAAGTCGGATTCAACCGCCTGCCGATCCTCGAAATCATCGCCCCTGAGCCCGACGAAGCGATTCGCGACAGCGCACGTCGCCTCGTGACGATGGGCTTCAACCAAGCTTCCTTGACTGCCTAAACATGGGAAATCCCGAGATGAAAACGTACGACAAGTGCTACATCGATGGCCAGTGGGTCGAGCCGGTCCGCTCGACGAAGTTCGAGCTCGTGAACCCCTCGACCGAAGTTCCGTTCGCGACCGTGAGCCTCGCCAGCGCAGAAGACGTCGACCGCGCGGTGAAGGCTGCGCGGCGCGCATTTCCTGCCTTCAGCGGCACTTCGAAGGAGGAGCGCATCGCGCTCCTCGAGCGGATCATCGAGTTCCTCGCCGCGCGCGAGCCGGACATCGAAGCGGCCATCACGCTCGAGCTCGGCAGCCCGCGCGGAGTCAAGATGCACACCGTCGCCGCGCTGGGGTCGTTCAGGCAGGCGGTCGCGACGCTTAAGGAGTACGAGTTCGAGACCCGGCTCGGGGGCAACCTCGTGCGGCGCGAGCCGATCGGCGTGTGCGGCCTCATCACGGCATGGAACTGGCCGATGCAGCTCCTCGCGACCAAGCTTTCGATGGCGCTCGCCGCGGGCTGCACCGCAGTGCTGAAGCCGAGCGAATTCACTCCGGTGAGCGCGATCCTCTTCACCCAGCTGCTTCACGACGCCGGCGTTCCGAAAGGCGTGTTCAACCTCGTCCTCGGCGACGGCTCGACCGTTGGCAATGCGATCGCGAAGCATCAGGACATCGACATGGTGTCGTTCACCGGATCGACGCGGGCAGGAATTCTCGTCGCGGAAGCCGCAGCGCCTTCCGTCAAGCGCGTCGCGCAGGAGCTCGGCGGCAAGTCCGCGAACATCGTCCTTCCCGACGCGGATCTCGCGGCGGCGGCGCGCTGGAACGTCGCGAGGGCGTTCGCCAATACCGGGCAATCGTGTCACGCGCCCACACGTGTGCTGGTTCACGAGTCGCAGGTCGAAACGATTCTTCCGATCCTGCGCGAGGAAGCGGGCAAGGTCCGCGTAGGCGATCCGCAGGACCCGGCCACGACCATGGGGCCCGTGGTCAACAAGGCTCAATTCGAGCGTGTACAGAGGTACATCAAGATCGGGCTCGACGAGGGAGCGCGGCTCGTGACCGGCGGCCTCGGACGGCCCGAAGGCCTCACGCGCGGCTACTTCGTCAAGCCTACGATATTCGCCGATGTCGCCCCCAACGCGACGATTGCGCAGGAAGAAATCTTCGGTCCCGTCCTTGCGGTCATCCCGTATCGCACGGAAGAGGAAGCGGTCGAGATTGCGAACGGCACGCAGTACGGCCTCGGCGCGTACGTGTTCGCGAAGGACCGCGCGCATGGCCACGCCGTCGGCGCGAGGCTGCGCGCGGGCCGCGTGTTCCTCAACGGGACGCCAAGCAACACGGCCGCTCCGATGGGCGGCTACAAGCGATCGGGCAACGGTCGCGAGATGGGCGTGTTCGGCCTCGAGGAGTTCCTGGAAGTCAAGGCGATGATCGGGTTCGAAGCGCAGGTGGCGGCGTGAGCGACGAGGCGTGTAGCGCGGCGAGCAATCGCGAATCGACGCCGGACTCCGGGGCGCCAACAACCCTTCATCCGCAGCCGGGGCATGGAGGAGGCGGCGTAGGGCTGCCGGCGTCTTGACCCGCGAACTCGCACGCATCCTCGCGGGCTACATCTGCCTGCACGCCGCCATGGCCGGTACGCGCATGGCGGCGCCGCTGCTCGCGCTGCAGCTCGATTACGACAAAGCCGCCGTCGGTTCGTTGCTTGCGCTGTTCGCACTGCCGCAGGTGTTCTTCGCGCTGCCCGCCGGCCGCTGGGCGGATCGGCGCGGGGTGAAGATACCCGTTCGCGCAAGTGTCGCCGTCGCGACGGTCGGAGGCGCAGCCGCCGCCATTTGGCCGATTTATCCCGTCCTTTGCGCTACGGCGGTGTGCGCCGGCGCCGGCATCGCTGCAGCCTCGATTGCGCTGCAACGGCACGTCGGTCGTACAGCGCACACCGCGCAGCTCAAGCACGCATTCGCCTGGCTGTCGATGGCACCGGCCTTGGCGAACTTCATCGGCCCGCTCGTCACCGGCCTGGCGATCGACCATGCAGGCTATCGCGCCGCCTTCGTCCTCCTGGCGATTCTTCCCATCGTGGGGTGGCTGTCCATCCGGTCGACGCGCGAGTCTGCCACGGGCGTGGCAGCAGCCGGGACGTCGGGAACGCCGTGGAACCTCTGGCGCCAGCCGGCATTTCGCCATTTGCTCATCCTCAACTGGCTCACGGCCGCGTCCTTCGACGTGCACGGCTTCGTCGTGCCGGTGCTCGGGCATGAGCGCGGCCTCTCCGCCTCGGTCATCGGCACCATCCTCGGGTCGTTCGCGATCGCCGCCGCCATGGTGCGAATCGCGATGCCGGCGATGGCGGCGCGCGTGCGCGAGTGGAAGATGATCGCCGCGGCTATGGCTTGTGCAGCGTCGTTCTTCTTCGTCTATCCTTTCGCGCATTCGGCCATCGCGATGGCGCTATGCTCCGCGGCGATCGGCATGTCGGTCGGAAGCGTGCAGCCGATGGTCATGAGCCTTCTGCATCAGACGACACCGTCGCATCGTCACGGTGAAGCGTTCGCGATGCGCCTGCTGCTGATCAACGCGTCGAGCGTGGCCATGCCTGTCGTGTTCGGCGCCGCGGGCGGCGTCATCGGCGTCAGCAGCCTGTTCTGGCTCATGGGTGTCGCCATCGGGCTCGGCAGCCGGCTGAGCCTGACGCTGCGCGCGCTCGCGGGCTCCGGCATTGACGTCGAGCATTCGATCCATTGACTTCGAGGACACCTCATGCCTGTTTCCCCTCCCCTTGAGCGCCGCGAGATCCATCAGCGAACCATCGATGTGAAGGCTTTCCTTCGCGAGGACGGCCTGTACGATATCGAAGCGCATCTCATCGACCGCAAGCCGTTCGACTTCTGGCGCGTCCAGAGGGACGAGCCGGTACCCGCCGGACAGCCGCTGCACGACTTGCGCGTGCGCGTCACGGTGGATCGCGACCTCGTCGTACGCGGCATCGAGGCGGCATCAGACACGACGCCGTTCGATTTGTGCAGGGAAGCCGAGCACACGCTTTCGGGGCTCGTCGGAGAGCGGATCGCGTCCGGGTGGTCGTCCAAGGTCAAGACTCTGCTGCGCGGAGCCGCGGGCTGCACGCATCTCATGGAAATGCTGATCACGCTGGCGACGCCGGGCCTCCAGGGCGTTCGCGGACTGGCTCGTCAGCGGCGACCCGAATCCGAGGCGACGGGGATCGAAAAGAAGCTCGACACCTGCTATGCGTATTCCCGCGAACGTGCCGTGGTCAAGATGTACTGGCCCGAGCACTTTCGGCCGCATGACAACAACGATCCCGGCAAGGCAACGCGTTAGAACGAGGTCCCGCATGAAAGCCGCAGCTCGTCTCGTGCTCGCATTCGTCTTCGCAACGGCGGTCTTTTCCGCCCACGCGCAATACCCCAACCGGCCGGTACGCATCGTGATGCCGTATGCCGTCGGCGGCACGGGCGACATCCTGATTCGCATCCTCGCGCAGAAGATCTCGCAGGACACCGGCCATTCGTTCATCGTCGAGAACAAGCCCGGTGCCGCGGGAAGGATCGGCTACCAGATGGTCGCCGCGGCGGCGCCCGACGGCTACTCCTTCGTTGCAGCCGACGGCGGCTACGCGATGCTGCCCGCGCTGAGCTCGTCGCTGCCCTGGAATTTCGAGAAGGATCTCGTGCCGGTCACGATCTACGCCGACACGCCCTACGTCATCGTCGTCGCCGCGGGCTCGCGCATCAAGTCCTTGCGCGACCTGCTGTCGGAAGCGAAGGCGGACCCGGGCAAGCTCAACTACGGTTCCTCGGGCACGGGTGGCGCGACCCACGTTGCGATGGAGATGCTGCTGCAGAAGGCGGGAGTGAGCATCACTCACGTGCCCTACAAGGGCAATGGCGAGGCGATCGTCGGATTGATGAGCGGCGCCATCGAGGTCTTGCTGACATCGGTGCCGACGGCCATAGCGCAGGTCAAGGCCGGCAAGGTGCGCGCGCTTGCGGTGACGTCGCGAACGCGAGTCGCCGCGCTGAGCGACGTGCCGACGGCTGCCGAAGCCGGCCTCGACGTCGACCTGTCGAACTGGTATGGCATCATGGCGCCTGCAGCCACGCCCAGGCAGGACATCGATTACGTCGTCGAAAAAATCGCGCAAGCTCTGCAATCACCGCAGGTCAAGGAATCGTTTTCAGCTCAGGGCGCGACCCCCGTCATCATGAGCCCCGCGCAGTTCGCCAAGATCCTGCGAGCCGACGCCGAGCGCTGGAGAACCACGATACGCACCGCGGGCATCAAGGCCGAGTAGGCTCGGCGCGTCGAATGAACGACGATCGGAGGCTGCCCGCCATGGCCAACCACGAAAGCACGACTGACGACGCCTTCATGGACGCCTCGACGCGCCGGCTCGTCGACCTCACGTTGAATGCGGCATACGACTCGCTCGCCGACTCCGTCGTCCGCGAATGTAAGCGGCGGCTGATCGACACGCTGGGCTGCGCGGTCGGCGCATTCGACGACGCGCTATGCGCGACGATCCGTGAGATGGCGCGCGAGTACGCGGGGCCGCAAAAGGCGACGATTTGGGGCACCTCGCTTCACAGCTCGGCCGAGATGGCGGCGTTCTGCAACGGCGTCATGCTACGGGTGCATGACTTCAACGACACGTACTTCGCCGTGGACGGCGCGCATCCGAGCGACATCATCGCGGGAATCCTCGCGGCCGGCGAGGCCGTGAGAGCGGACGGCCGGTCCCTCCTCCTCTCCATCGCGACGGGTTACGAGATCTTCTGCCGGTTCATGCAATCTGTCGACGTCGGCGCCCGCAACTTCGATCAGACCTTGTACGTTACGGTGGGAACGGTGTTCGCCGTGGGACAACTGATGCGCCTGTCGCGGCATCAGCTCGGCCATGCGGCTGCGCTAGCGATAGTCCCGCACGTCGCTCTGCGGCAGACGCGCAAGGGACATCTTTCGCATTGGAAGGGCTGCGCGGCCGCGGAAGCCGTGCGCGGTGCGATCTTCGCCGCCAACCTCGCGGCCCGCGGCGTGACGGGCCCCTCCGAGATCTTCGAGGGCAAGCAGGGATTGTGCTCCGTGCTGGGGCAGTTCGAGTGGGCGGGGCAGGACGAATGGCCGGCGCTCGGCGTGGTCCGCTCGACCTATCTGAAAAGCCTCGCCGTCTGCTATCACGCGCAAGCCGCGGCCCAGGCCGCCATCGAGTTGCACGCCAAGGTACATGGCCGCGAAGTCGATTCGATTCACATCAGCGCGTACGAGGAAGCGGTGCGCATGATCGGGTCGGACCCGAGCCGCTGGGCGCCGCGCTCGCGCGAGACCGCCGATCACAGCCTCCCGTTCATCGTCGCCACCTGTCTCGTCAACGGCAAGGTCGACGCGCGCTCATTCGACGACGCCGAGCTCGCGCGGCCGCAGCTCGTGGATCTGATGGGCAAGACGCGCGTCGACGCGTCCGCGCAACTCACGTCGCTGTATCCGCAAGCCGCACCCGCACGAGTCACCGTCAAGACGCGCGACGGTTCGACGTTCGAGGCCGAGGTGCGCTTTCCAAAAGGCCACGCATCGGATCCGATGACCGACGACGAGGTCGAGGCGAAGTTCATGAGCCTCGGCGGCGGCCGGTCGAATCTGCCCGCGCTCCGCAGCGTGCTGTCGACCCTGTGGTCGATCGACGAGTGCGCCGACGCTGCGGCCGCCATCCTGCCGGCTTTGCAAGCTCTATGCAGACAATGAAACCATCGAAGAGAGCGCAAGAATGGATCTGATGCTGGGCAAACGCGTCGCACTGGTTTCGGGTGCGAGCGGCGGAATCGGAAGGGCGACGGCTCGCCTGCTCGCCGACGAGGGCGCGCAGACCATCGTGCTCGCGCGCCGCGAAGACAAGCTGCGCGAAGTGGCCGACGAGATCGAAGCGCGTGGGGCTCTGCGTCCCTTCGTCATCGTCGACAACGTGAACGACCGCAGCGCCTTCGCGCGAATCAAGGATCGTGCCCTCGAACGCTTCGGCCGCGTCGACATTCTCGTGAACAACGTAGGCCAGGCGCGGCCGCTGACCTGGGATTCACCCGACAGCGACTGGGACGAGGCCTTCGCGCTCAATTTCACGCCTGCGCGCAAGCTCGCGCAGGCGTTCCTGCCGGGCATGCAGGCGAACAAGTTCGGGCGCATCATCAACCTGACGGCAACGCTCGAGCCCTCTCACGTGAGCGGCTCGCTCACGTCGAAGGCGGCGGTCATGGTCTGGGCGAAGGGATTGTCGCGCGTCGTCGCCAAGGACGGGATCACGGTGAACTGCGTATCGCCGGGATTGCTGCTCACCGAGCAGATCGCGAACCATCACATCCCGCGCTGGCTGCCGACCAAGGAGGACCAGGAAAGGTTTCTGCGGCAGGACCTACCCGCGGGCCGATTCGGCGATCCCGAAGATGCGGCGAGGCTCGTCGTGTTCCTGAGCTCGCCGCTCGCCGGCTACGTCACCGGACAGCGGGTCTACGTCGACGGCGGATGGAACCGCACGGTCTGATCCGCGCTCAACCGAGCTCCCGGGGTCAGCTCTGGCACGATCTGGAAGAGATTGCCGACAAGACCTCGGGCGGACGGCTTGAAGTTATAGCCCTACCGGGCACAATGCGGGGATACCGACGGTCCGCCTCCCGCCGGCGGCGGCGCCGGACGTCTCGTGTAAGGACGCGGGAGGTCACGTGGAGTTGCGTCAGCTTCGTTACTTCGTGCGGGTCGTCGAGCTGGGAAGCATGGGGCGCGCGGCGAAAGAGCTCGGGATGGGCACGTCCGCGCTCAGCCAGCAAGTCAGCCGTCTCGAGGGCGAGTTGAGTACCCGCCTGTTACAGCGATCCGCGGCCGGCGTTCAAGCCACCGATGCCGGGATGGCGTTCTACAAGCAGGCGCAGCTCGCCCTCCGCCACGCGGACCACGCGGTACGTGCTGCGCAGCAGGCGCGGCTGTCGGGGCACGTAAGCATCGGCATGTCCTCGTCGACCTCGGCCGTGCTCGCGCTGCCGTTCATCACCGCGATGCGACACCGCTACCCGGACATCGGCCTACGCGTCGTCGAAAGTCTGTCGGGCGGCCTTGCGGCCATGCTCAACGCGCGTCAACTGGATCTTGCCGTGCTGTTCGAGACGGGCGCGGCGATGCGCTGGAGCGTGGTGCCCCTGCTCGATGAGCGGCTGTTCGTCATCGCCCGCCGGGACCTCCCGGAAATCAGGTTGCTGCGTACCTCGCAACGGTTGCGGCTGCTATCCCTCGCCGACGTGCCGCTCATCCTGCCGAGCAAGTCGCATGGCCTGCGCGCCATCGTCGACGCCGCGTTCGCGCGCATCGGCTCGGAGCCGCGTATCGTCCTCGAGGTCGACGGCCTTGCCGTACTGATGGACGCCGTGTGCGCGAGCGTCGGCGCAACGATCCAGCCAGGCGCCGCCCTCGGTCGGCTTCACGGCGACAGTCTGGCGAGCATCCAGATCGGCGATCGGGAGGCACGCCGCGTCAACATGCTCGCGAGCCTGAGCGACGATGAGCTGTCGCCGGCGGCCCTCGCCGCCCGCGTCGTGCTTCGCGACGTCGCGGGGAGCCTTGTGCGCGAAGGCCGCTGGCCCGGCGCAAGCCTTCACGAAGCCTAAACACCGGTTGCCGTTTGCCTCACTTCCGCGGAGGGCCGACCGCCTCTAAAGTCGCTACTCATCCGGAGGTTCCAGAGGCATGGTCGACGTCTTAATCGTTGGTGGCGGAAATGCAGCCTTATGCGCGGCGCTGATGGCGCGCGAAGCGGGCGCGAGCGTGATGCTGCTCGAGGGATCGCCGCGCGAATGGCGCGGCGGCAATTCCCAGCACACGCGCAACCTGCGGTGCATGCACGATGCACCGCAGGACGTTCTCGTCGACGCGTATCCCGAGGAAGAGTACTGGCAGGATCTGCTCAAGGTCACGGGCGGCGCCACCGACGAGAAGCTCGCGCGCATCGTCATCCGGGCCTCTTCCACCTGCCGGCCGTGGATGCGCAAGCATGGCGTGCGGTTTCAGCCTTCGCTGTCCGGCGCGCTGCATACGGCACGGACGAACGCGTTTTTCATGGGCGGCGGCAAGGCCCTCGTCAATGCGTACTACCGTAGCGCCGAGCAGATGGGCGTTCACATCCGATACGACGCACCTGTCAAGCGTCTCGAGTTGCGCGACGGCCGGTTCGTCGCCGCGTTCGTCGGCGACGAGCGCATGGAGGCCAAGGCATGCGTGCTGGCGGCGGGCGGCTTTGAATCGAACCGCGAGTGGCTGCGCGAAGCCTGGGGCGTCAACGAGCGCGGCGAGCATCCGGCGGACAACTTCCTCATTCGCGGAACGCGATTCAATACGGGCGAGCTGCTGCGATTCATGATCGACGCGGGCGCCGACACGATCGGCGATCCGACGCAAGCGCACATGGTGGCGATCGACGCGCGAGCCCCACTTTACGACGGCGGCATCTGCACGCGCATCGACTGCGTTTCGCTCGGCGTGGTGGTCAACCGCCAGGCCGAGCGTTTCTACGACGAAGGCGAGGACTTCTGGCCGAAGCGCTATGCGATCTGGGGCCGGCTCGTCGCGCAGCAGCCCGGCCAGATCGCGTACTCGATCATCGACGCCAAGGCCATCGGCCGGTTCATGCCGCCCGTATTCCCGGGCACCCGGGCCAATTCCCTGCCCGAACTCTCACGCGCGCTGGCGCTCGACGAAGCGCGCTTCATGCAGACGATGAACGAATACAACGCCGCCTGCCGGCCCGGTACGTTCGACCACACGGCGCTCGACGACTGCCGGACCGCAGGTCTCGCCATCGAGAAAACGCATTGGGCAAGGCCGATCGATACGCCGCCCTTCTTCGGATATGCGGTCAGGCCGGGCGTGACGTTCACGTACCTCGGCCTGCGCGTCGACGAAACCGCCGCCGTTCGATTCGCGAGCCGGCCGAGCCCGAACTTGTTCGTGGCAGGCGAAATGATGGCGGGCAACGTACTCGGCAAAGGCTATACGGCGGGTGTCGGCATGAGCATCGGCACGGCGTTCGGCCGTATCGCGGGGACGCAAGCCGCGAAGTCCGCGCTGGAGGGGAATGCACGTGCAGCCGCTTGAGGGACTCGCTCGCGAGGCGGTCGGCTTGGCGCAGGGCAGCGCACGAGTCATTCCCATCGCGACACGCACGCAGACGGAGAACGAGGCGGAAGCGGCCCGCGTGCTCCAGATCTGCAATGCATGCCGCTATTGCGAAGGTTTCTGCGCCGTGTTCCCCGCGATGACGCGTCGTCTCACGTTCGCCAAGAACGACGTGAACTTCCTCGCGAACCTGTGCCACAACTGCGGCGCGTGCCTGCATGCGTGCCAGTACGCCCCGCCGCACGAGTTCGCCGTCAATGTGCCGCAAGCGATGGCGAGGGTTCGCCTCGGCACGTACGCGGAGTACGCCTGGCCGCCAGCGCTCGGCGCGCTGTACAAGAAGAACGGCTTGACCCTTGCGATCGCGCTGGCCGCCGGCCTGGCGCTGTTCCTCGCGCTCGCCGCCACGATGCACGGCTCGCTCTGGCAGACCGTCGCCGACGCGAGCTTCTATTCGGTGTTTCCGCACAACCTCATGGTGGCGATGTTCGGTCCGGTCTTTCTCTATGCCGCCTTCGCGCTGGCGATCGGCGCGCGCAATTTCTCGCGCGAAGAGCAGCCGGGCCAGTCGTCACCGTCGGCCGTCGGCGAAGCCATCGGCAATGCGCTGCGCCTGACGTATCTCGACGGCGGGCACCGCGACGGATGCAACGACGAGGACGACCGCTTCACGCAACGACGCCGGCTCTTTCATCACCTCACCTTCTACGGGTTCCTGCTTTGCTTCGCTGCGACCTGCGTGGCGACGCTGTATCACTACGTGCTCGGTTGGCCGGCCCCCTATGGATACGCAAGCCTGCCCAAGCTCCTGGGCATATCGGGTGGCGTTGCCCTGGTCATCGGCACGCTGGGACTCTTCCGGCTCAACCTGCGCCGGCATCCCTTGCAGCAGGATACGGCGCAGCGGCCGATGGATCGCGGCTTCATCGCGCTGCTCTTCCTCACCGCAGTCAGCGGGCTCGTGCTGATGCTCGTGAAACAGACGCCGGCGCTCGCCATCGTGCTGAGCGTGCATCTCGGTGCGGTCATGGCGCTCTTCCTCACGCTTCCGTACGGCAAGTTCGCGCACGCGGTTTATCGCTTGGCGGCGCTGCTCAAGTGGTCGATCGAGCGCCGCCAACCCAGCAAGCTGCAACTAAGCGACGAATGAGGAATCCATGCAGATAACCGGAATGCTGTACGGCTCGGGGCTCCTCGACTTCGTCGGATTTCCGGCGAGCGAGGTCCTCGGGCCCGATGCCAGCGAAGAGGCGATCAAGGCGCTCATCGACCGGCACGGCGAAGTCCTCGTGAAGCCGGTGTTCAAGAGCAGCGTCGGCAAGAAGGGCAAGGCGGGCCTCGTCGGGCGCGCGCGACCTCAAGACCGCGCTCAAGGAAAAGGAGCGCTTGTACTTCGTCGAGCACCCGCAGGGCAACGCCAAGGCGAACGGCGTCACGTTCGAGGCCGCGGTACCGGCCGAGCACGAGATTTATTTTTCGATCACGGACTCGACGCACTTCCGCGCGCCCACGATGACGCTCACCCACCGCGGCGGCGTGGACATCGAGGAGCTCGACAAGGCGCAGGTGGCTCACGTGCCGTTCGACCCGCTGACCGGCCTCAAGGCGTTCGTCGTGGCCAACGCGCTGTCGCAGCTCGTGATCGCCGCGTTGCTGCTCAAGATGCTGTGGCGCTTGAGACCGCCGCGTTCACCATGTTCCTGTATCCGCGGATGCTTGGGTGCGCAGGGGAGATCGACGATCACATGAACCGCGGCCACAACATGGACACGCGCACACCGGCTTCACAGTGCACATTCGTGGCTTGACATGACGAGCGACACTTTCGCGCGGCGCTCCCGCGCACCGTACAACAACCAGGAGGAGGAACCATGAACCGCAATCTCGCCAGGGGACTGGCACTCACGGCAATCGCC
>DASPTZ010000128.1:0-45840 GCA_035623155.1 Casimicrobiaceae bacterium
AGGCCGCAATGAGCGCGCCGAGCGAGGCGAAGCCGAGCAAGGCCCGGAGGACGCCTGAGCGAGCGGGGCGAAGCCAAGGCTCGAAGAGCGCGTCCGCGAGCGATGGCGGCGGCCGACACATAAACGCCCCAAGGCTATTGGCGGGCTCGGAGGCCGCGCGACGGCGCGCGATTGACTGGCGGCTGACGCTGACCCGTTGCCTTTGGCGCCGAGGGTGCAAGGAGGCCGCAATGAGCGCGCCGAGCGAGGCGAAGCCGAGCAAGGCCCGGAGGACGCCTGAGCGAGCGGGGCGAAGCCAAGGCTCGAAGAGCGCGTCCGCGAGCGATGGCGGCGGCCGACACATAAACGCTCCAAGGCTATTGGCGGGCTCGGAGGCCGCGCGACGGCGCGCGATTAACCGGCGGCGGAGGCTCGCCCGCATCGATCTCATGACGCGGTCCAGGGAGGCCGAGAAGTGACACGCTCGAGATCGCTGGCTGTGGTGCTGGGGCTGGCGCTCGCCGCAGCGCCGCTGGTGGCGCCTCCGTTCTGGATCACGCTGGGCAACTACATCGGCCTGTACAGCATCGTCTCGCTCGGGCTGGTGCTGCTGACCGGGGTAGCCGGGCAGACATCGTTCGGGCAGGCAGCGTTTGTCGGCATTGGCGCCTATACGACCGCGTATCTCTCGCTCAATTATCCGGCGATCTCACCTTGGCTCAACGTTCTCGCCGGCATCGCCCTTACGGCGCTGATCGCTCTGATTCTTGGCTTCATCACGCTGCGCATGAAGGGCCACTACCTGCCGCTCGCGACCATCGCCTGGGGCATAAGCATCTACTACACGTTCGGCAACATGGATTTCCTCGGCGGATACACCGGCCTCACCGGCATCCCGGCACTGAACATTTTCGGGCTCGAGCTTCGCAACGAGCGCTACTTCTTCTATCTGATCTGGGCCATCGCTCTGGCAACCCTGTGGATGACGCGCAACCTTCTCGACTCGCGCCCGGGTCGCGCGGTGCGCGCCCTCAAGGGCGGACTGGAAATGGCGGAGGCTTTCGGCGTCGACGCCGGGCGCCTGAAGACCGTCATTTTCGTGTACGCCGCCGCTCTGGCGTGCGTGTCCGGGTGGCTCTACGCGCACCTGCAGCGCTTCGTCAACCCGACACCCTTCGGCATCAACCAGGGCATCGAATACCTGTTCATGGCGGTCGTCGGGGGCGCCGGAAGCGTCTGGGGAGCCGTGGTCGGAGCGACGCTCATCACCGTGCTCAAGCAGCTTCTGCAAGACTTCCTGCCGCGCGTGCTCGGGCGCGCAGGCAACTTCGAGCTCGTCGTTCTGGCGATGCTGATGATCCTGCTGTTGCAACGCATGCGCGAAGGCGTGTGGCCGTGGCTTGCCCGGCTCTTCCCGCCATCGACACCACCTCCCGTTGCCTCGGCGGCAACTCTCGGCAAGCGCGCCCGCAGCGGCGGCGCAGGCCCGCTGCTGGTCGTCGACCGCGCACGCAAGGAGTTCGGCGGCCTGGTCGCCGTGAACGACTTGTCCTTCGAGTTGCGCACGGGAGAAATCCTCGGACTCATCGGGCCCAACGGCGCCGGCAAGACGACGATGTTCAACCTGATCAGCGGGGCTCTGCCTCAAGGCGGAGGAGAGATACGCTTCGCCGGAGAATCCATCGCGGGCCGGCGGCCCTACGAGATCGCGCGCCTCGGCATCGGGCGCACCTTTCAGCACGTGAAGCTGATTGCCTCCATGTCGGTTCTGGACAACGTCGCACTCGGCGCGTACCTGCGGGGAACCGCCGGAGTGGCGCGGGCAGCGCTGCATTTCGATCGCGCCGAGGAAGCGCGAACCCGAGCCGAAGCCGCCGCACAGATCACGCGAGTGGGGCTCTCCGCCGACATTCACACGCCGGCGGGATCACTGCCCCTGGGCCGGCAGCGCATCGTCGAGCTCGCAAGGGCGCTGGCCGCGGACCCGCGGCTTCTGCTGCTCGACGAGCCGGCGGCCGGATTGCGTTACCGCGAAAAACAGGAGCTCTCGCAGTTGCTCCGGAGCCTGCGCCAGGACGGACTGACCATTCTCCTGGTCGAGCACGACATGGACTTCGTCATGGGGCTCACCGACCGGTTGGTGGTGATGGATTTCGGCGAGAAACTGGCCGAGGGCCTCCCTGCGGACATCCAGCGAAATCCGGTCGTGCTCGAAGCGTATCTGGGCGGAGTATGAGCGTCCTTCTCGAAGTCCGAGATCTGCGCGTCGCCTACGGAAAGGTGGAAGCGCTGCACGGCGTCTCGCTCAAGGTCGACGAGGGGCACATCGTCACCGTCATCGGACCCAACGGTGCCGGCAAGACGACGCTGCTGGGGGCGATCATGGGGCTGCTGCCTGCCCGGGGCGACCTCGCCTATGCGGGCGCGCCCCTGGCAAAGGTCTCCGTCGAGCAGCGCGTTGCAAGCGGACTGTGCCTGGTGCCGGAGCGCCGAGAGCTTTTCGCCGCCATGAGTGTAGCGGACAACTTGGAGCTCGGAGCCTTCCAGCGCTATCGATCCGGCGACAAGGGGATCGCGCGGACGCGCGACGACGTCTATCAGCGCTTTCCGCGGCTTGCCGAGCGCCGTGCGCAGCTCGCCGGCACGCTGTCCGGAGGAGAGCGGCAGATGCTCGCGCTGGGGCGCGCGCTCATGGGCCGACCGCGTCTGCTGATGCTCGACGAGCCGTCGCTCGGTCTCGCCCCGCTGATCGTCAAGGAGATCTTCAGTATCATCGGCACGCTCAAGGCGAGTGGAGTGTCGATCCTTCTGATCGAACAGAATGCGCGGGCGGCGCTGCAGCTCGCCGACGCGGGCTACGTGCTCGAGCTCGGAGAGATCGCGATCGAGGGCGCTAGCCGGGATCTGGCCGAGAATCCGCGGGTCGCCGCGACGTACCTGGGAAGAAGCGTGGGCGTCGGATCCCAGGGGCACGACGGAGTTGTGCGACAATGAGGGCGGCGCCTGTTCGTCCGCCATCATGACCGATCTCGCTCTGCCTGCCGTGAATCCGCGCCTGCTCGAACAGGCGACGCAATTGCTGCTCAAGCCCGCGGCGCTCGAATTCCGCAACCTGGCGGATGTCCTTTCAGGCATTCACATCCACCACGTCGATCACGCGGACCTGTACTTCCAGTACTCGCGCCTGGAGAGCTGGAGCCTCGAGGAAGGCATCGTCAAGTCGGGCGCCTTCTCCATCGATCGCGGCGTGGGCGTGCGCGCCGTCTCGGGAGAGAAGACCGCGTTCGCCTATTCCGACGACATCAGCCTCGCGGCGCTGGAACAGGCGGCGGCGGTCACTCGCGCCATTGCCCGGCAGGGCCAAAGCAGGGCGGCTGCGCTGGACCGAGTCGGCGCCGCACGGTCCTTGTATGCGCCTAGCGATCCTGTCGCGGCGCTTGCAGACGGCGACAAGGTTGCGCTGCTGCAGCGCCTGGAGCGGATGGCGCGAAGCCGCGATTCGCGGGTAATCCAGGTGATGGCCTCGCTCGCCGGCGAATTCGAGGCTGTCCTGGTCGCTCGCGGCGACGGGCTGATCGCCGCCGACGTGCGTCCACTGGTCCGCCTGTCGATCAACGTGATCGTCGAGGAGAGTGGACGCCGCGAACAGGGTTCGTCGGGCGGGGGCGGGCGCATCGATTACGGCTATTTCAGCGATGCGCTACTCGAAGAGTACGCGGCGAAGGCGGTCGACCAGGCTCTGTTCAACTTGAGCGCCCGCGACGCCCCGGCAGGAACGATGACGGTCGTGCTCGGCCCCGGCTGGCCGGGCGTTCTCCTGCACGAGGCGATCGGCCACGGGCTCGAAGGCGACTTCAATCGCAAGGGAACCTCGGCGTTCGCCGGCCGCATCGGCCAGAGAGTCGCTGCGAGGGGCGTGACCGTGGTCGATGACGGAACCATCGCCGAGCGCCGCGGGTCACTTAACATCGACGACGAGGGTAATCCGACCCAACGCACGGTGCTCATCGAGGACGGCATCCTGAAAGGCTACATGCAGGACACGCTCAATGCTCGTCTGATGGGCGTGACGTCCACGGGCAACGGGCGCCGCGAATCCTTCGCCCACGTGCCGATGCCGCGCATGACCAACACGGTCATGGAAAACGGTGACCGCGACCCAGCCGAGATCATCGCTTCGGTCGACGACGGGCTGTACGCGGTGAACTTCGGCGGCGGACAAGTTGACATCACCAACGGAAAGTTCGTCTTCTCGGCAGCGGAAGCCTGGAAGATCGAGAAGGGCAAGCTCGCGTACCCGGTGAAGGGGGCCACTCTCATCGGCAACGGTCCGGATGCGCTCACCAGGGTATCGATGATCGGCAACGACATGGCACTCGACCCGGGGATAGGCACCTGCGGCAAGGAGGGCCAGAGCGTGCCGGTGGGCGTCGGGCAGCCGACCCTGCGCATCGATGGCTTGACGGTCGGAGGAACCGTGCAGGACTGCGGATGAAGAGGCCCTCGCTCTACAGCAGCTCGCGCCATTCGCCCGGCGCCTCCCGCGCAGCCCCTGCGTCGCGTGGCGGCGGGGTGGATCCGCGGGCCGCGGTTGCGCAGGCGCCGGTCGCGGCGCGCCCGTCGCTTGTTAGGCGCTCGGAGAGCTTCTTTGGCCGCTATGCGGCGCTGTTCTGGCTCGCGACCGTCGCGCTTTTCGCGCTTGCGCTGGGCGTCGGCTACTCGACGCTCAAGGCTCCGGCGAGGGTGTTGACGCAAGATGACATCGATTCGGCGGTATTGCATACCCTCGAGACAGCGCAGCTCCCTTCGCAGGCCGCCAAGGCATACGAGGCGATCCGC
The DNA here is from genome assembly GCA_035623155.1 of Casimicrobiaceae bacterium. GTDB lineage: Bacteria > Pseudomonadota > Gammaproteobacteria > Burkholderiales > Casimicrobiaceae > PALSA-1003. The sequence goes on from DASPTZ010000128.1 coordinate 4,819, forward strand.
CCGTCGGTGGTGCGCGTGGTCGGGTTCGGGCCCGATCGGCCTCCCGCCGCGACCGGTGATCCCACCGAGCCCAGCAGCATGAGCGTCGGCAGCGGTGTGGTCATCGTCGACAAGGGCGTGATCCTTACCAGCCTGCACGTCGTCGCCGAGGCGCAGCGGATCAAGGTGGAGTTCTTCGACGGTCTGGAAGCGGAGGCGACCATCGTCGGCGCGCGGCCCGAGCACGATCTCGCCGTGCTGCAGGCGAAGCAGCTCCCCGACGACCTGCAGCCGGCAACGTTGCGCTCGACCGCGGACCTCGCGGTAGGCGACGACGTGGTCGCGGTCGGCTTTCCCTTCGGCATCGGTCCGTCGGCGACCGCAGGCGTGGTATCGGGCCTGCGGCGCGAGTACCAGTCGCCGGAAGGCAGGCGCCTGCTGACCAACCTCATCCAGTTCGATGCGGCGGTCAATCCGGGAAGCTCGGGAGGGCCCCTGGTGACCGCCGATGGCGAGGTCGTCGGGATCGTCACCGCGATTCTCAATCCTTCCGAGCAGCACGTCTTCATCGGAATCGGTTTCGCGGTTCCCATCGAGAACGCCGCGGCCGCCGTGGGCATATCGCCGTTCTAGTACCCCTCTCCCGCCGGGAGAGGGGATGGGGTGAGGGAGCAGCAGTCACGCATCTACAGGAGACGCATGAACGACAACGACACCGGCCGCAGTGACATTTCCACCTTGATGGAGCGCATCCTCTACGAGGTGAAGAAAGTGGTCGTCGGCCAGGACCATTTTCTGGAGCGCGTGCTGGTGGCGATGCTCGCTCAAGGGCACCTTCTGGTCGAAGGCGTTCCGGGCCTCGCCAAGACGCTCACGGTCAAGACCATCGCGCGGACCGTGCGCGGCACCTTCCGCCGCATCCAGTTCACGCCCGACCTCGTCCCCGCCGATCTGGTCGGAACGCGCATCTACAACCAGAAGACTGGAGAGTTCGCCACCTCGCTCGGCCCCGTCTTCACGAATTTGTTGCTGGCCGACGAGATCAACCGCGCTCCAGCGAAAGTCCAGAGTGCCTTGCTCGAAGTGATGCAGGAATACCAGGTGACCATCGCCGGCACCACGCATCGGGTTCCCGAGCCCTTCCTGGTCATGGCCACTCAGAATCCGATCGAGACGGAAGGAACTTATCCGCTGCCCGAGGCGCAGATCGATCGCTTCATGATGAAAGTGCTGGTCGGCTATCCGACCGAGGACGAGGAGTTCGTGATCGTGGAGAGGGTCACCGGTCCGGCGTCCGACGTCGCGGCCGTCGCAACCACCGACCAGCTCGCGGCGATCCAGCGCGAGTGCCGGGCCGGCTATGTCGATCCGCATCTGATGCAGTACGCGGTGCGCCTCGCCTCCGCGACGCGGCATCCCGAGCGCTACGGCGCGCCCGACCTGCAGAAGTACATCTCCTTCGGCGCCAGTCCGCGCGCGACCATCCACTTGATCGAGGCGGCGCGTGCGCTCGCCTACCTGCGCGGCCGAAGCTACGCGCTGCCCGAGGACGTGACCGACCTCGCGCCCGATGTGCTGCGACACCGCCTGGTGCTCACCTACGAGGCGCTGGCCGAATCGCTGACTCCCGATCAGCTGATCCATCGCATCATGCAGCGCGTCCCGGCGCCGGAAAAACCGCTGGAAACGCATGTCCGAGTCGGCGCGGACGCCTGAGCATATCCTGCGGCGGCTGGAGTGGACCGTCATTCGGCGCCTCGATGGCGTGCTGCATGGCGATTACCGCACGCTGTTCAGAGGCTACGGGCTCGATCTCGCCGACCTGCGTGAGTACCAGTATCACGACGACGTCCGCCACATCGACTGGAACGTCACCGCCCGCCTGCAGACGCCTTACGTTCGCGAATACAACGAAGAGCGCGAGATCGCGGCGTGGCTGCTTCTCGACCTGAGCCCGTCGGTCGACTTCGGCTCCCGCGACGTCAGGAAGCGCAACGTATCCGCGGAGTTCATGGCGCTGCTCGCGCGCCTGCTCACGCGGCGTGGCAACCGGGTCGGCGCGCTGCTCTACGGCGACAGCGTGGATGCCGTCATTCCTGCGCGCGGCGGCCGGCGCCATGTTCTGCACATCCTCCACGCGATCCTGTCGCGACCGGAGCAGGCGCAGTCAGCGGCGACCCGGCTTTCCGACCTGCTCGGAACCGCCCTGCAGATGGTCGCGAGGCGCTCGCTCATATTCGTCGTCTCCGACTTCATCAGCACGCCGGGATGGGAGAAGCCGCTCGCCCGGCTGGCGCAGCGCCACGAGGTGATCGTGGTGCGCCTCTACGACCCGCTGGAAATGACGCTGCCCGATCTGGGGCTGCTGGTCATGCAGGATGCGGAGACCGGAGAGCAGATCTTCGTCGATACGCACGACCGCGGCTTCAGGAAGCGGTTCGCGGCAGTGGCCGAGAAGCGCGAGGCGGATCTGCGCGCGGCGTTTCGCAACGCGGGTGTCGATGCCCTCGAGCTTTCGACCGAAGGTGATCTGGTCGACGCGGTCCTGCGGTTTGCCGACCTGCGGAAGCGCCGGAGCCAGCTCGCTGGCGGAGGGCTGCCGTTGCACTTGAGCGTCCAATCCTAAGCGTCCAATCGTGACCTTCGTCTGGCCGGAACTGCTGTGGCTGCAGCTGGCTTTGCCGCTGCTGATCCTCGCCTACGTGCTGGTGCTGCGACGCAAGCAGCGGACTGCGCTGCGTTACGCCAACCTGACCGTGGTCAAGGGCGCGATCGGCGCCGGCTACCGTTTCCGGCGGCACGTGCCGCCGCTGCTGTTCTTGACTGCGCTGGCCTTGATGATCGTCGCCATCGCCCGTCCGAGCGCGGTGGTGATGCTGCCTTCGCAGCATCAGACGGTGATCCTGGCCATGGACGTTTCCGGAAGCATGCGGGCCAAGGACGTGGAACCCAGCCGCCTGGAAGCGGCGCAGAGCGCGGCGCGCGCGTTCATCGCCGATCTGCCCTCCAGCACCCGTGTGGGCATCGTATCGTTCGCAGCCACCGCGTCGGTGGTGCAGCCGCCCACGGAAAATCGTGAAGACATCCTCGGGGCCATCGATCGCTTTCAATTGCAGCGCGGCACCGCGGTCGGCAGCGGCATCCTGGTTTCGCTGAAGATCATCTTCCCGGACATCCAGTTCGACCTGCGATCGAACAACCCGCGGCCCTCCTCCGCCCGCGAGAGCGGTCGTGGTGTCTCGCTCGACCAGGCACCGAAGTCCGACAAGGACAAGGAGGCGTTCAAGCCGGTGGCGCCCGGATCGTACGGCAACGCGGTGATCATCCTGCTCACCGACGGGCAAACCACCACCGGCCCCGATCCGCTCGAATCGGCGCGCATGGCGGCCGATCGCGGCGTTCGCGTCTACACCGTGGGCATCGGCACGACCAAGGGAGAGCTCCTGGGCGCCGAGGGCTGGTCGATGCGGGTGCGCCTGGACGAGCAATCGCTCAAGAGCATCGCCAACATCACGCAAGGCGACTATTTCTACGCCGGCACCGCCAACGACCTGAAGAAGGTCTACGAAACGCTCAACGCGAAGGTGGTGCTGGAGAAGAAAGAGCAGGAGATCACCGCGCTGTTCGCGGCGGCCGCGGCCGCGCTTGCGCTCACCGCGGCGGTGCTGTCCCTGCTGTGGTTCAGCAGGATAATGTGAGCGCGACGGTATCATCGTGTCTCATCAGCGACGTACAGGCTGCCCGCGGACAAAAGTGTCAGCCTGCCTTCAACCTTGCGAGTTGGTTGCGCTCATTTGGACGGACCATTCAGCGCGGATTTTGAGCGCTTGAAATATGCAGTTACAAATAACGCCGTCCTAAGGTGCCGCTCGACGAGGCGATCAGCGCCGTGCAGCAAGGTCCGCGATAGGTTGGTGGAGCAGAATTGCGACGTTCTCAACCAACTGCATCCGCAGCGTGTCGGTCTATCGGACAATCAAGCGTTCGCTGCGCAGCGACGTGCATCATGTCGCCGAGCATGTCGGCAGCCCCAAGCGGGCCGCGCAGGCAGTGGCTCCAGCCCCGTCCGAAGGGGCACTGACCACCGAGCGAAAAGCGTCACCGCCCGAGACGCTATTGCCGGCGACCGAACGCTGGATCGCAACGCTGCCGCTCGAAGCCCGGCCCGCAATGATCAGCACTACCTTTCCGCACATTGCAAATGAGCTGGCGGCGCTCTGGCGCAGCCCGGATGAATGGACTGACTACTTCAACGCGCTGCTCGCCGACGGACGGCGTGGCGCGAAGGGTTACTCGGCGGAGGTCTTGAAGGAATTGCAGGCTTTGTGGGTCCACTACGGCGCATTGCATTTGGAGCGCAGCACTGCTCGGAAGACGCGAAAGTAGCATCCGCTGCGTGGGGGCAAGCACCGGGGATCGTTTGCACAGGGTGCGCGGCTTTTCCCTCCCGAGACCGCGCACCTTTTTCTTGCTGGTGGTTCAGGGCCGAGCTCTGGCCGATTGCACTTAATCAGACTGCAGCGGCAACCGCTCAGTCGACAAGTCAATGAAGCGGCCCGGCAGGCGCGGCGGAAGCAAGCGTGGCCGCCGGTGACGCATGGTGCATCACCATCCGCCATCCCGAAGGCGTGCGCAGAAAGACGTTGGTCGCGATGGCTGAACCACGAGGCTTGGGATCGTCGCCCACGCTGATCTGCTCGAGGGCGCTTTGCAGCGCCATGCCGACCGTTTCCACGACGACGATCTCCTCGATGCGGAAGGCGAGGCGCGAGTCGCTGGCGAACACCTGCTCCCAGCCGACGCGAACCGCGTCGTAGCCGACCAGCCGCGGTCCCCCGGGGTGCACGCAGACGATGTCTTCGTCCTCCGCCCAAGTCGCCATCATCGCGTCGATGTCCTTGGCTTCGAATGCTTGATAGAACGCGAGCGCTGCATCCTGCGGCGAGGTGAAGATCATCGGGGTGCGGGCTTTGGGCATTGAGGACGCGCGCCCTTACTGCGTCGCGCGCGCCAGATCATACACAACATTCGGCGAAAGCTCGCGCATGCACTTGAAGTGGCCCAGCGGGCATTCCCTCTGGAAACACGGGCTGCAATCGATCTTGATTCTGGCGATGCGCGCGAGCGGCGAGAGCGGAGGCGTGAATTCGGGGCTCGACGAGCCGAACAGGGCGACCAGCGGCCGGCCGACCGCCGCCGCGGCATGCATGAGCCCCGAGTCGTTGCTCACGACGACGCGCGCCTGTGCCAGAAGATCGATCGCCGTGCCGAGGTCGGTGCGCCCGCAGGCATTCCGCACATCCGGCACAGCCTCGGCGACGGGGTCGGCAGCAACGCGGTCGTTCTCCGAGCCGATCAGCCAGACGGTGTAGCCGGAATCGACAAGGCGCCGGGCAAGGCTCACGAAATGCTGGGTGGGCCAGCGCTTGGCGGGACCGAATTCGGCGCCGGGACAAAATGCCGCCACCGGCCGGTGGGTCGCCAGACCCAGGGAACGCATCGCCTCCGCGGCATTGGCCACGTTGGGAACCAGCGTCGGGATCGGCGATATGGGCCCGATCTCCCCGGGTGCGGCCGCCAGCGCCACGAAGCGATCCACCAGGCGGGGAAGCGCGCGGGTGTCAAGCCGGCGTGCATCCGTGAGCAGCAGCCTGCGCGCTTCGCCGACGTATCCGATGCGTCGAGGAATGCGCGCGAGCCAAGGTATCAGCGCGGACTTGAAAGAGTTCGGCAGGACGAAGGCGCGGGTGTAGCCATTGTCGCGCAGCGAGCGCGCGAGCGCACGGCGTTCCCCGAGCCTGATCTCGCCGTGGCCGATCGGGTTGGTGATGATGCTGCGCACGCCGCGCATTCGCGCATAGACGGGCGCGCACCACGCCGGCACCAGAACGTCGACGATGGCGGGTTCGAGAGGTTCGCGCAGGAGCGCCACGAGCGGCTCTGAGAGGATCGCATCGCCGACCCACGACGGCGCCACGATAAGAATTCGCTCAGCCATTGCTCGCGCTCACGCATTGCAAGGCGGGAGCAACGCAGCGCACCGCCGCCCGCCTTGAACCGATTAAGTCACGCAACGCGCGGGGCCCCGCGCCGGGCACTCGCGCCGCTATCAATGGCCGCTGCGCGGCGCTTCTCCCTTGAGCCGGTACCGCGTCCCGCAATACGGGCACATCGCGTCGCCGGTCGCGGCGATGTCGAGGAAGACCCGCGGATGACTCGACCACAGCGGCATCGCCGGATTCGGGCAATGCAGCGGGAGATCGCGGTCGGTCAGCTCAACGACTGGCAGCTCTCTGGCTTCGGGTTGCGGCATAGGCGGGGGCCTTCGCGTCGGAGCCTACGGGGGTCAGCCACGACATGTACTTGGGATTCCGGCCGTTGACCGCATCGAAAAACATCGATTGCAGTCTCTGCGTGATCGGACCGCGGCGGCCGGCTCCGATCGGCCGGTTGTCGAGCTCGCGGATCGGCGTGACTTCGGCCGCTGTGCCGGTGAAGAACGCCTCGTCGGCGATATAGAACTCGTCGCGCGTGATCCGCCGCTCGATCACCGGAATCTTGAGTTCTTCGGCGAAGGTCATGACGGTGCCGCGGGTGATCCCGTTGAGAGCGCCGCCGGAAAGGTCCGGCGTGTGCAGCTTGCCGTCGCGCACCAGGAAGACGTTCTCTCCCGAGCCCTGGCAGATGAATCCCTGCGGGTCGAGGAGCATCGCTTCCTCGTAGCCATCGTGCGTGGCCTCCTGGTTGGCGAGGATAGACACTGCGTAGTTGCACACGGCCTTGGCGTTGCACATGGTGATGTTCGGATGGTGATGCGTGAACGACGAGGTCTTCACCCGAATGCCCTTTTCGAGCCCGTCCGTGCCGAGATAGGCGCCCCAGGGCCACACAGCGACCGCCACCCGCACCGGGTTGGACTTCGCTGCCACGCCCATCGCTTCCGATCCGTAGAACACGATGGGACGCAGGTAGCACGACTCGAGGCCGTTTCTCTTCACGCACTCCTTCTGCGCTTCATCGAGCTCGTCCTTCTCGTAGGGAATCTTCATGCCGAAGATCTGGGCGGAGCGGAACAGCCGGTCGGTGTGGTCGCGCAAGCGGAAGATCGCGGGGCCGGCAACGGTTCTGTAGCAGCGCACGCCTTCGAACACCCCGAGCCCGTAATGAAGCGTATGGGTCAGCACGTGCGTGGTTGCGTCGCGCCAGGGCACGAACTTGCCGTCGTACCAGATGAAGCCATCGCGGTCTGCCATCGACATCGTCAATCTCCGACTCGCCCCTCGAATCGCGTATTTTAGCTCATTTCCGTTGCCCGATCCGCCCACGCCCGGCCGAAGACGGCCCGCCACAGTTCGTCGACGGCTTGGCGTCGCGCAACCTGCGCGTGAGGCTCGACGCGCGCCTCGTGCGCGCCTTGCAAGCGAACCTTGTGCTGCAGGCGTCGGTACTCGCGATACGCGTCGGCGGCGGCTTCGGCGACCACAGCCGCCACCAACTCGAGATCCGCAGCGAGCGAGAGCAGGGCGATGTTGCCGGCGTTGCGAGTAAGCGATGCGTGAGCGTGGCTGTGCGCCAGCACCAGGTACTGCACGCTGAACTCTACGTCGACCATGCCGCCAGGGTCGTGCTTCAAGTCGAAGCGCGCGCTGCGGTTCGGATGCCCAGCGTACATTCGTCGCCGCATGTCCACGACGTCAGAGGCGAGTTTTGTCCTATCGCGAGGAAGTCGAAGGATCGCATCGCGCTGCGCTTCGAACGCGGCGCCGATGCTCGCGTCCCCTGCCGCGTAGCGCGCGCGAGTGAGCGCCTGGTGCTCCCAGGTCCAGGCGTGCTCGAGCTGGTACTTCCTGAATGCCTCGAGGCTCGACACCATGAGCCCGCTCACGCCGTCGGGGCGCAGCCGCAGATCCGTGTCGTAGAGCCGACCCGCTGCGGTCGTGCTGGTAAGCCAGGTGTTCATGCGCTGGGCGAGACGGGCGTAACGCTCCCACGCGCCCTCTTCCTGATCCTCGTAGAGAAAGACCAGATCGAGATCGGATGCGTATCCGAGCTCCTTGCCGCCCAGCTTGCCGTAGGCGATGACGGCGAACCTCGGCGGCGGCGCGGCCACGCCCTGCATCTGGAACCAGCAGCAGGCGAGCGTCGCCTCGAGCACGATGTCGGCCAGTGCGGAGAGATGGTCGGCGAGCCGCTCCACCGAAAGTCTGCCGGTCAAATCCTGCGCCAGGAGCCTGAAGCTCTGCGCATGCTGGAAATGCCGCAGATCATCCATCTGCCGTTCGGCGTCTCCCGCATGCGCGCCGAGTGGCGCTGCGAGCTCGCGGCGCCAGCCATTCCAGTCGGGCTCGGCAAACAGCGTCCTCGTGTCCAGGAGCTCGTCGAGCAGGATGGGATGCTGTGTCAGATGCTCCGCAGCCCAGGAGCTGGCGCCCATCAGTTCTGCGAGCCGCGGCAACACCGGAGGATGCTCGACCAGCAGGGCGAGGTACGCGCTGCGACCGCTGATGGTCTCGAGCAGCGTCAGCAAGCGATCGAATACAGCGCGAGGCGCTGCCGTTGCGGCGGCAGCGCGCAGCAGCTGTGGCACCAGAATGTCGAAGCGTTGCCGCGACAGCGGAGGAAGCTGCAGGTAGCGCGCGCTGGCACGAACGCGAGCCAGCGTGCCAATGACGCCTTGTGCATCCGGATAGCCTGCGGCGGCGAGCGCGGCGGTCGCCTCGGCGCCCGGCGCAGGATCGAGCCACACTGCCGCCAAGGGGTCCTCTTCATCGACCGCCGCTTCGCGGAATAGCGCATCGAAGTGCATTTCGACTGCAGCGCGAGCGCCCTTCAGCGCCCGGTCGAATGCGAGGACGTCGGCGCAGCCGCTGGCGCGAGCGAGCGCCTCGCGATCCGTCTCGCTGGCTGGCAGGTCCTGTGTTTGGGCGTCGTCGCGGTACTGCAGCCGGTGCTCGACGTTGCGCAGGAAGACGTACGCGGCCTCGAGCTCGGCCACCGCTGCGGGCGGAAGTAGCCCGCGCTCGCCGAGCACGGCGAGCGCCCCGAGCGTCTCGCGCCGGCGCAGAGCGGCCTCGCGCCCCCCACGCACGAGCTGCAGCGCCTGCACGATGAACTCGATTTCGCGGATGCCGCCGGGGCCGAGCTTGATGTTGGAGGCGTAATCCAGACGACGGCCCTGCTCGCGGATCTGGCGATGTACGTCGCGCAGCCCCGCGTAGGCGTCGTAGTCGAGATACTTGCGGTACACGAACGGCGTGATCAACCGCATCAGGTCTTCGCCGCGGTCACCCGTCAGCGGCCTCGCCTTGAGCCACGCGTAGCGTTCCCAGGTTCGCCCCTGCGTCACGAGGTAATGCTCCAGCGCGGCAAACGACGAGCAGAGCGGACCCGAATCGCCATAGGGCCGCAACCGCATGTCGACGCGGAACACGTAGCCCGCGGCTGTGGGCTCGCCCAGAGCCGCGATGACGCGCCGGCTCAGGCGATCGAAAAATTCCTCATTGGACAACGAGCGAGGGCCGGTGGTGGCACCGTCCTCCGGATACACCAGCACGAGGTCGATGTCCGATGAAACGTTGAGCTCGCCGCCCCCCAGCTTGCCCATGGCGACCGCAATGAGTTGTTGCACGGCGCCGCTGTCGGCGCCGATCGGCTCGCCATAGATTGCCGCGAGCCAGCGGGTATGCGCAGCCACCGCAGCGCCGACGCCGATCTCGGCGAGGCGGGTCGTCGTGCTGCAAACTTCGGCGAGATCCGCGCGGCCGCTCAGGTCGCGCAGAAGCACGGTCAGGAACACGCGCTGGCGCAACAGGCGCAACGCCGTGGCGAGCGCGTCTGCGTCTGCAGCTTCGGCAAGGGCGCGCGCCGCATGTTCGTCCCACCGCCACGGGTGCTCGATTCCCGCAACGACCTCGGCCAAGAGTTCCGGTTGGGCGCTTGCGAGCTGCTGGGCGTAGCGGCTGAACTCGAACGCGGCGGCGAGGTCTGTCGGGAAGGCCGCCGCGGCGGGCGTCCCGTTCCGGGTTAACATTAGGGAACCTCTGAGTGAGTCCCGCATGGCCGCGACGGAGGCTTTCCGGGATGAGATGCGCGAAGCAAGGCGAAGCCAATAGTAGGCGCTATTGGCGAGCCGAGCGACAAAGCAGATCGCCTGGAAAGCCCCGTCCCGTCCGGGTTTCGGCGCAATGGCCTCATCTGCGTTGTTGCGCGGCTTGCGAATAGCGCGATGAACTATTCGCTGCGCCGCGACGCCTAGCATCTGAGGCCATTGCGCCAGAAACGCGGCTCACGTGGGGCTCACTCAGAGGTTCCTCCATCTCTATTATGCCTGTCGTCCCCGCCCCCCCGAGCCTTGACGCGCCAGCGCGTTCCTGGCTTCAAACGGCTTGGCGGGTACTTCGCGTCGCGCTGCTCAGCGCGATCATCGTGTTCTGCGTATTGCTGCTCGCGGCACGCTACCTGGTGCTGCCGTGGGTGGAGTCGAACCAGGGCGAGATCGTTCGCCTGGCGTCCTCGAAGATCGGAGAACCGGTCGAGGTTGCGGCGCTGAGCACCGGATGGGACGGCTGGAACCCAACCATCGACCTGCGCGACCTCCGGCTGATCGATCCCAACAACGGCGCAGAACTGCTCACGTTGCCGAAGGTTCGCCTGGTCGTGGCTTGGACTTCGTTCCTGTTCCTAGACTTCCGGATGAAGGAGCTGGACATCGAGGGACCGCAGCTCATGGTACGGCGCGACTCCACCGGGATGCTCCATGCTGCAGGTGCGACCTTCGATCCTGCGCTGCGCAGCGAACAACAACCGCTTGGGCAATGGGTTCTGCGGCAACCGCGAATCCTTATCCACGACGCGACCTTCGTGTGGCGCGACGAACTGGCCAACGGCTCGGAGCTGGTGATCGAGCGCGTCGAGCTGCGGCTGGAGAACCGTTTCGGGCACCATCGCTTCGGGCTCAAGGGCGTTCCGCCGCCGCAACTGGCGGCTCCTCTGGATCTGCGCGGCGACGTGAGCAGCCTTTCGCTCTCCGATTGGCGCGCAGTGAAGGGGCGCTTCTATGCGCGCGTCGATTACGCCGACATCGCTGCCTGGCGTGAATGGCTGCCAATGGACATCCCCATGCGCAGCGGAAAGGGAGCGCTGCGCGTGTGGTCGGAATTCGAGCAGGGGCAGGCACGCGAGATCGTTGCCGACGTCGTCCTGGCCGACGTGCAGGCGAGGCTCGCTTCCGATCTTCCCGAGCTCGCCCTGTCGGGGCTCGAGGGCCGTTTGGGCTGGAGCGACGACGGAAAGCAGCGCGAGTTCTATACCCAGCATCTGACGTTCACGAGGGCCGGCGGGGCAGCCTTTCCGCCGACCGATTTCCGGCTGACGCTGCGCACGGGCTCCGATGGTGCGAGCGGGGGAGGGATCGAATTCACGCGTCTCGAGTTGACTCCGCTGCGGCAGATGGCCGGATTTCTGCCGCTGCCCGGAACCTTGCGCGAAGATCTCGCGCGGATCGCGCCGAGCGGAACACTCGAGCGCGGGACCCTGCAGTGGCAAGGGGCACCCGAAGCGCCGACGGCGATCAGCGGATCGGGTCGCTTCATCGATCTCGGTTTCAGCGCGCAGGGCGATGCGCCAGGTGTCGCCGGCCTCACGGGCAGCTTCGAGGCGACTCCGCGAAACGGCACGCTGAAGCTGGACAGTAAGGCGATCAGCATCGAGGCTCCGCGACTTTTCGCGGAGCGCCTCGCGTTCGACACCCTCCAGGGTCAGCTGCACTGGCGCCGCGACAATGGCTCAATGACGTTCGTGATCGATCAACTCGCGTTTGCCAATCAGGACGCCGCTGGCAGCGCCAAAGGCGAATACGTCGCCGAGGCCGAAGGGCCAGGCAAGATCGATCTCAACGCGCAACTCACGCGCAGCGCCGCGGACCGCGTGCATCGATACGTGCCGCTGACCATCGACGCCGACGTGCGTGATTGGCTGCGCCACGCTCTGGCCGGGGGAACGAGCAGCGATACGCGGCTCAAGCTCAGCGGTCGCCTTGCCGACTTCCCTTTCGCCGACGGAAAGACCGGGCAATTTCAGGTGGTCGTCAAGGCGCAGGGAGTGACACTCGACTATCTCGAGCACTGGCCTGCCATCACCGGAATCGACGCCGAGGTGCGCTTCGAGGGCGTACGCATGACCGTGGACGCCCATCGCGGCAAGGTCGGCGGCTTCGACCTCGCGCGATGCAAGGCGGAAATCGCCGACATGCGCCCGGCGCATCCGCTGCTGCACATCGAAGGCTCCGGCTCCGGTCCGACTTCGGATGCCCTGCGTTTCATCGCGGAGAGCCCGGTCGCCGGGTGGATCGAGAACATGACGGATGGCGTAAGTGCGACAGGGGACGGCAAGCTCGCTTTGAGGCTCGAGCTTCCGCTCGGCAGGGCGATGGACAACCACGTGGCGGGCGAGTACGTCTTCGAACGCAACCACATGGTCCTCGGCGGGGGTGCGCCGTCCGTCAATCAGCTCAGCGGAAAGCTTGCCTTCACCGATCGAAGCTTGAGCTCACCGGGGCTAACAGGAGAAATCCTTGGCGGGCCCGCGCGCTTTTCGGCCGCAACCGTCGACGGACACGTGCGCGTCGAAGGGGAGGGCACGCTGAACTTGGCGCTGCTGCGCGACGAGTATCCGCAACAGGGCTTGTTTTCCCACTTTTCCGGAAGCACGGACTGGCGTGCCGCGGCGAGCGTCGATCACGCGGGATCGAGCCTGGAGCTCGAATCGAGCTTGAAGGGAGCTGTGATCGACCTCCCCGTCCCGGCTCGCAAGGCGGCAACCGAGACCATACCGCTCGAGATCGAGCGCCGCGCGACCGCGCCGGGTCGTGACGTGATCGCCGCAAGCTACGGCCGACTGGCGCGGCTGGTGGTCGATCGCCGGCTCACCGACAAGGGAGCGGTTCCGGAGCGTGCGCTTCTCGCGCTTGGGCCGATCGCGGGCGAACCAGACCGCGGCGGCCTGTGGGTGCGTGGCGAGTTAGACGCGCTGGATCTGGACGCGTGGGTGGCGCTCAAGGATCAGCTTGGCGCCGGAGATAGCGACGAACTGCCGTTGTCCGGCGTAGACATGTCGGTTCGTGCGCTGGACGTGTTCGGCCGAGGCTTCAGCGATTTGCATGTGGCCGCCAGTCGAGCCGGCACCGATTGGCAATTCGACTTGCGCGGTCGCGAAGTCGCGGGCGCCGGACGCTGGCAAGCAGCCGGGACGGGTAGTCCGGGCGGGCGCCTCACGGCGCGCCTGCAACGGTTCATGACCCCGGGGCCCCCGGCGCTCGCCAATGCGCCAACTGCCACCAAACCCGAAAGCCCAGGAGCAACGAAACCCTGGCCGGCCATCGACATCGTCGCCGACTCTTTCACTGCCAAGGGCCACGAGCTCGGCAAGCTGGAATTGCTGGCACAACCCAGCGAGACCAGTTGGCGCATCGAGAAGGTCGTTTTGAGCAACGACGACGGCAAGCTCGAAGCGAAAGGATGGTGGCATAGCGGACGCCAGTCGCAGCAGACGGAGCTCGACGCGAAGCTCGACGTGCGCGATGCGGGCGCTTATCTCGCGCGCTTCGGGCTTCCCGGCGCAGTACGCGGGGCGCCCACTGAGCTGCGCGGCCAGGTGAACTGGGCCGGCAGCCCGCAGGAGTTCGACTATCCCTCGCTCAACGGAAGCTTTCACATCGACACGGGTCCGGGTCAGTTCGTCAAGCTGGATCCAGGGATGGGCAAGCTGCTGGGCATCCTTTCGCTGCAGTCGTTGGGGCGCCGCCTTGCGTTCGACTACAAGGACCTGTTCGGCGAAGGCTTTGCGTTCGACGATCTCACCGGCGACGTACGCATCCAGAATGGCGTGATGAAGAGCGACAACCTGCGGATCAGCGGCCCCGCGGCGCGCATCTTCATCTCCGGTGAAGCGGACATCGCACGCGAGACGCAGAATCTCAGCGTGCACGTGCAGCCGACGCTGTCGTCTGGTCTGTCGCTGGGTGCGGCGGCCCTCATGTTCGCGAACCCCATCGTCGGAGCAGCGATAGGAGCGGGGTCGCTGCTCGCACAGAAGGCGTTATCCGACCCTGTCGAGCAGATGTTCGCTTCGGACTACATCGTCAGGGGCAGCTGGTCGGACCCCCAGGTGGAAAAGCCCAAGAGCAGGGTCCCCACCGCTGAGGTCCCGCAAAGGTGAGCGGGTCGAACTTCCGCGTTGCAGCGGTGCAAACGGTCTCGGGCAGCGACGTCGCGGTCAACCTGGCTGCGATCGAGCCATTGGTGGCCGATGCGGCACGGCAGGGGGCGAAACTGGTGCTGCTGCCCGAGTACTTCGGCGTGTTCGGCGACACCGCGCAGGACAAGGTCGCCGTTCGCGAAAGCGACGGCTCGGGGCCCCAGCAGGACTTTCTGTCTCGCTTGGCGCGCACGCATCGCCTGTGGCTGGTCGGTGGAACCGTTCCGCTTGCAACCGGGGACGCGACGCGCGTGCGCAGCGCATCGCTCGCCTACGACCCCGACGGCAAGCGCGTGGCTCGCTACGACAAGATCCATTTGTTCGCCTTCAGCCACGGCGAAGATCGCTACGACGAGTCGCGCACCATCGAGGCCGGGGCGCAACCGGCGACGTTCGACACGCCGTGCGGCAAGGCAGGCATGTCGGTCTGCTACGACTTGCGCTTCCCGGAGCTGTATCGCAGCTACCGAGACGTCGCGCTGCTGCTGGTGCCTTCCGCTTTCACAGCGGTGACTGGTCAAGCGCACTGGCATCTGCTGCTTCGAGCGCGCGCAGTCGAGAATCAGTGCTACGTGCTTGCCGCGGCGCAGGGCGGGTTGCACCCGAATCGCCGGCGCACCTACGGCCACAGTCTGTTGGTCGATCCGTGGGGCATCGTGGTTGCCGAGCTGGCGGAGGGGCCGGGAGTGATCGTCGGCGACATTGACACCGAGCGCATTGCCGCAGTGCGCGCGGAGTTGCCCGCGTTGACCCACCGCAGGCTGTGACCATGGGTCGCACGCGTCGCAACGGTTTCGACGACGTTGCTATCCTGTAGAGGCCTTCAGCAGCACGATCACCGCGCCCGAGCCTCCGGAATGGCGCGGCGCCTCGCAGTACGCCAGCACGTGGTCCCATTGAGCAAGCCACGTGCGCGTCTTGCCCTTCAGCACAGGTTCCCGCCGCGGCGAGGTGAGGCCCTTGCCATGAATCACGCGCACGCAGCGCCATCCTCGCACGCGTGCCGCGGAAAGAAAGTCGGCGAGCGCGTCGCGCGCTTCGCTCGCCGTCATGCGATGCAGATCGATCTCGCCCTGGACGACCCAGTGTCCGCGCCGCAACTTCGCCAGCACGTCGCGCCCAATTCCCCGGCGAACAAAGGTTTGACTGCCTTCGAATTCCTGGCCGATGTCCCACGATGCGGGCGATGGCTCCGTTCCGTTCCGGCTCGCAGCCAGCGCGGCGCTTTCGTCGGCGAGCCGTTGGACGGGCGAGGGGAAGGGCTTGGTTTTGACGCGCGAGATGCGATTACCGAGGGCGAGCGGGGTCACGTCGGCGAATGCCTGGGCGAGACTCACCTCTTCAGGCTGCTCTGGTTGCGGTGCCTTGCGTACGGGCTTGCGCGCGTTGGCGACGGACTTCGTCCCGACCTTGGCGGCCGCCTCGGCCAGCAACGCCTTCAGATCGGAGAGCTTCGCCATGCCGCGCCTTCGCTCGCCTGCAACGCCGATGGAACGCTGCCGGCAACCAAGCCGATGTCAGCCGAGCGCTTCGAGGTAGGCTTCGGCGTCGAGTGCCGCCATGCAGCCCGTCCCTGCGCTGGTCACGGCCTGGCGATAGACGTGGTCTGCGACGTCGCCGGCGGCAAACACGCCTTGCACGCTCGTCGCTGTCGCGTCGCCCTCGCTGCCGCCGCGTACCTTGATGTAGCCGTTATTCATCGCGAGCTGGCCCTCGAAGAGTTGAGTGTTCGGCGTATGGCCGATGGCGATGAACACTCCCTGCACAGGGAGATCCCGCATCGCACCGGTGTTGACATGCTTGACGCGCACCCCGGTTACGCCTGAGCCGTTGCCGAGCACCGAATCGAGCGTGTGATCCCACAGAATCCGTACGTTGCCCTTGTCGCCTGCCTTGGCGAGCAGGCGATCGACCAGGATGGCCTCGGCGCGAAACTTGTTGCGGCGATGGACCACCGTGACGCGCTTGGCCATGTTCGAGAGGTACAGCGCCTCTTCGACCGCCGTGTTGCCGCCGCCGACGACGACCACGTCGTGTCCCTTGCAGAAGAAGCCGTCGCAGGTCGCGCATGCCGACACTCCCTTGCCTCTGTACTCCTGCTCCGACGGCAGACCGAGGTAGCGTGCCGAAGCCCCCGTGGCGATCACCAGCGCATCGCAGGTGTATTCGCCGGAGTCCCCCACGAGGCGGAAAGGGCGCTCGCCGAGCTTGGCCGTGTGGATCTCGTCGAAGATCACTTCGGTTTCGAAGCGCTCGGCATGCTTCTGAAAGCGCGCCATCAGCTCGGGACCCTGCACGCCGTCGGCATCGGCGGGCCAGTTGTCGACATCGGTGGTGGTCATCAGCTGGCCGCCCTGCGCGAGGCCGGTGATCAGCGCCGGCTTTAGGTTGGCGCGCGCAGCGTATACTGCGGCGGTGAACCCCGCCGGGCCGGAACCGAGAATCAACAGGCGCGCGTGTTTGGCAGGCATCGAGATGAAGCTCGTGAAATGATCCGGGACCAAATCCGTCCGATTCTATCCGATGTTGGGTTAGCTCCCTGAAGCACAAGCCAGCCGATTCAGGCGTTCGATCATGGTATAATGCTCCTCCTTAAGTATGACTAATAACACCATGATCTTTAAGGAGAAGGCTGGCCGGGCGACGCGGCGTCCCAGCAGCGGCGGGAGTCGCCTGACGCCCCGGCTGGTAGCGCTCCTCAGGGAATCCTGGTGGCTGCTGATCGTCGCGGCCTTCGCGTATCTCGCGCTGATCCTGGCGAGCTATCAAAGCGCGGACCCGGGTTGGTCGTTTTCGGGTACGGGGGAGGCCATTCAGAACAAAGGCGGCGCCGTTGGCGCCTGGCTCGCCGACCTCCTGCTGTACTTGTTCGGAGCCTCCGCATGGTGGCTGGCGTTCGCCGGCGTGGTCCTGGTCGTGACTGGCTACCGGCGGCTCACCCGTGAGAACACCGAGCGCCATCACCCCTGGCTGGCCGTGCCTGGATTCGTTCTGGTCCTGCTGTCGAGCGCCGCGCTCGAATCGATCCGCCTGTATCACCTTCCTGTTGCGCTGCCCGGCGTCCCCGGGGGTGCCTTGGGTGACTTCATAGGCCAGGCCCTGTCCCCCGCCCTGGGCTTCAACGGGGCCACGCTGGTGCTGATCGCCCTGTTCGCGGCGGGGTGGTCGCTGTTCACGCGGATGTCGTGGTTGAAGCTGATGGAGGGTATCGGAGGCGGGATTGAAGCGCTTGCCGGGTGGGCGCGGCGACGCCGCGACGCGAGGCGCGATCGGCAGATCGGCGAGGCGGCTGCCGAGGAGCGGGAACAGTTGGTCGAGGCTGCGCGGGAAACCATCGACGATCGCGAGCCGGTGCTCGTCGTCGCACCGCAACTCGAAGTCCCTCGATCGGATCGCGTGGTCCGGGAAAAGCAGAAGCCGCTGTTCCAGGAGCTTCCCGATTCACCGCTTCCGCCGCTGGCGCTGCTCGAAGACGCGCCGTCGGCGCAGGAACAGGTGAGCGCCGACGCGCTGGAGTTCACCTCGCGCCTGATCGAGCGCAAGCTCGCCGACTTCGGCGTCGCGGTGAAGGTCCTCGCGGCGTACCCGGGGCCGGTGATCACACGCTTCGAGGTCGAGCCGGCGATCGGCGTAAAAGGCGCGCAGATCGTGAACCTGATGAAGGACCTGGCGCGTGCGCTCTCGGTGGTCAGCATCCGAGTCGTGGAGACGATTCCCGGCAAATCCTGCATGGGACTGGAGCTGCCGAACGCAAGGCGACAGATCGTGCGGCTGGTCGAGCTGCTGTCGTCGGCGACCTACAACGACACTGCGAGCCCATTGTCTCTTGCGCTGGGCAAGGACATCGCCGGCAAGCCGGTGGTCGCGGACCTCCAGCGCATGCCGCACCTGCTGGTCGCGGGAACGACGGGTTCCGGCAAGTCGGTGGCGCTCAATGCGATGATCCTGTCGCTGCTCTACAAGGCGGAGCCGCGCCAGGTGCGGCTGATTCTGATCGACCCCAAGATGCTCGAGCTCTCGGTGTACGAGGGGATTCCGCATCTGCTGTCTCCGGTCGTCACCGACGTCAAGCTCGCCGCCAACGCGCTCACCTGGGGGGTGGGCGAAATGGAGCGGCGCTATCGGCTGATGTCGACGCTGGGCGTGCGCAATCTCGCCGGCTACAACGCGCGCGTGACCGAGGCGAAGAAGGCGGGAAGGCCGCTTACCAATCCTTTCTCGCTCACGCCCGACGCGCCTGAGCCGATCGAGGAAATGCCGCTGATCGTGATCGTCATCGACGAGTTGGCCGACCTGATGATGGTCACCGGCAAGAAGATCGAGGAGCTGATCGCGCGAATCGCGCAGAAGGCGCGAGCGTCGGGCATCCACCTGATCCTCGCTACGCAGCGTCCTTCGGTCGACGTGATCACGGGTTTGATCAAGGCGAACATCCCGGCACGCATCGCCTTCCAGGTCGCGAGCAAGGTCGACTCGCGCACCATCCTCGACCAGATGGGCGCCGAGACGCTGCTCGGCCAGGGTGACATGCTGTGGATGCCGCCGGGGATCGGCCATCCGCAGCGCGTGCACGGCGCCTTCGTTTCGGATGCGGAGGTGCATCGCGTCGTCGAGCACCTGAAGGCGCAGGGCGGCCCGCAGTACCTCGACGGCATCCTGGACACGGGGGCTGAGAGCGAGGACGACAGCCTTGGCATCGAAGGCTCCGCGGGCGAATCCGACCCGATGTACGACCAGGCCGTGGCAATCGTGCTCAAGACGAGACGCCCATCGATATCACTGGTGCAGCGTCACCTGCGAATCGGCTACAACCGCGCGGCGCGCCTGATCGAGCAGATGGAGCGCGCCGGCTTGGTCTCCGCCATGCAAACCAACGGCAACAGGGAAGTGCTGGTCCCGGCAGGCAAGGATTAGGATGTTGTGGTGTCATCCCGAGCGAAGCGAGGGTTCTGCTGGCTAGTCACCCACAGATCGTAAGCAGCAGATTCCTCGTCCCCCGGATCGAGTCCGGGGTCCTCGGAATGACGACTCATTCTTGAACGACATGCTTCGTCTGTTCACCATACTCGCTCCGGTGTTGCTCTGTGCGGGGATTGCTCGTGGCGCGACGCTGGATCAACTGCACGCGTTCGTTCGCGACACGCAGACCATGCGCGCAACGTTCACTCAGACCGTGTCCGACGCGTCGGGCCGCAGGGTTGCCGAGGCGAGCGGCGAGTTCGTCATCGCGCGACCGGGCCGCTTTCGCTGGAACGTGGACAAGCCTTACAAACAACTGCTTGTCGGCGACGGCCAGCGCGTGTGGATCTACGACGAAGACCTCAATCAGGTGGTCGTGCGCAACAACGACCGCGCGCTGGGCACGACGCCGGCGGCGCTGCTCGCGGGCAAAGAGGAGGTGGAGCGCGCCTTCGAGTGGAAGTCGCTGCCAGCGGCCGCCGGCCTGGAGTGGCTCGGGGCGACGCCAAAGAACAAGGACGCCGCATTCAGCGAGCTGCGCCTGGGCTTCGACGCCGGCGGACTCGCCGCGCTGGAAGTCACGGACAACTTCGGGCAGCGCACTTTCATTCGGCTGTCCAAGCTCGAACGCAACCCGAAGCTCGCTGCCGAGCTGTTCCGCTTCACGCCGCCGGCCGGCGCAGATGTCGTCGGCGGCTGATCTCTTCGCCGTCGAAAACCCGACGGCTCCACTCGCAGAGCGGCTGCGACCGAAGACGATTCCCGAGGTGGTCGGGCAGCGACATCTGCTCGCATCCGGCAAGCCACTGGCGGTCGCGTTCGCATCGAAGAAGCTCCACTCGATGATCCTCTGGGGCCCGCCTGGCTCGGGCAAGACGACGCTCGCCCGATTGATGGCCGATGCTTTCAACGCCGAGTTCATCGCCATCTCGGCCGTGCTCTCCGGCGTCAAGGACATTCGCGACGCGGTCGCCCGGGCCGAGGCGGTGCTGGCGCAGTCGGGCCGGCACACGATCCTGTTCGTCGACGAAGTGCATCGCTTCAACAAGGCTCAGCAGGACGCGTTCCTGCCCTTTGTTGAGCGCGGTCTGCTCACCTTCATCGGGGCGACGACCGAGAATCCGTCCTTTGAGGTGAACAGCGCGCTGCTTTCGCGCGCAACCGTGTACGTGCTCTATGCGCTCGAGCCGGAAGAGCTCGCCGTGCTTCTCGAGCGTGCGCTCAAGGTTGCAATGCCCGGAGCGGCGCTCGACGCGCCCGCCCGCGACGCCGTGATCGGCTATGCCGACGGCGATGGACGCAGGCTCATCAATCTGGTCGAGCAGCTCGGCATCGCCGCCGGCGAAGCGAAGCGTCGCGAGATCGACCTTGCTTTTGTCGAGGCGACGATCGCGCGCTCGCTGCGGCTCTTCGACAAGGGCGGTGAAGCGTTCTACGACCAGATCTCGGCGCTGCACAAAGCCGTGCGCGGCAGCGACCCCGACGCGGCGCTGTACTGGATGTGCCGCATGCTCGACGGCGGCGCCGATCCGCTGTACGTCGGCCGCCGGATGATCCGCATGGCGACAGAAGATATCGGGCTCGCCGATCCGCAGGCGCTCAAGCTCGCGCTCGACGCGGTGCAAACCTACGAGCGGCTCGGCACGCCCGAGGGCGAGCTGGCGCTGGCCGAGGCGGTCATCTATCTCGCCTGCGCGCCCAAGAGCAACGCCGTGTACATGGCCTACGGCGCAGCGCGGTCCTTCATCGCCGAAGATGGCTCGCGTCCGGTGCCGCTGCGCCTCCGGAACGCGCCCACCGGTCTGATGAAGGGGCTCGGCTATGGCAAGGGCTATCGTTACGCGCACGACGAGCCCGGCGCCTACGCTGCAGGCGAGCGCTACCTCCCCGACGGCATGCCTGACGCGACCTTCTACGCGCCTACCGATCGCGGCCTCGAAGCGAAGATCCGCGAGAAGCTCAGAGGGCTTCGCGATCGCGACGCGAAGGCGCGCTCGAACGACAACGAGAAGTCGTGAGTGAATGTAGTTCGGGTTGAGCGCGTTTGCGCGAAACCCGGGGATGCATCGACGTGGCGTTTCTCCTGGGTTTCGCGATGCTCGACCCATGCTACACGACCGGCTTCCCGCTTCCGCGGGAATGACACTTCGTCTGGTAAACTCGCGCGCATGCTCGACATCCAGTTGTTGCGCAACAACCCCGGCGAGGTCGCCAAGCGCCTGGCGACGCGCGGCTTCGCCTTCGACGTTGCGGCATTCCAGCAGTTCGAAGCGGAGCGCAAGGACATCCAGACCCGCACGCAGGAGCTGCAGGCCAAGCGTAATGCGGCATCGAAGCAGATCGGGGCCGCCAAGGCGAAGGGGGAGGACGCCAGCGCGCCGATGCGCGAAGTCGCGGGAATCGGCGATGAGCTCGCGTCGCTCGAGCAGCGTCTTGCCCAGGTGCAGGAACGACTGCGCGACATGGTCATGGTGATGCCCAATCTGCCGCACGAGAGCGTCCCGCCGGGGCGCTCGGACGCCGACAATGTCGAAGTGCAGCGCTGGGGGACGCCGAGGACGTTCGACTTCAAGCCCAGGGATCACGTCGACGTCGGCTCCGCCGTGGGCGGGCTCGAGTTCGAAGTATCGGCCAAGCTCTCGGGCGCGCGCTTCTACACGCTGCGCGGCGGCGTCGCGCGCCTGCATCGGGCGCTGGCGCAGTTCATGCTCGATACGCACGTGACGGAGCACGGCTACACCGAGGTCTACGTGCCCTACATCGTCAACGCGGCGACGATGACGGGAACTGGCCAGCTGCCCAAATTCGAAGACGATCTGTTCTGGGTCACCAAGGGCGGGGCGCCGGGAGAGGCGCGAATGTACCTCATCCCGACGGCCGAGGTATCGGTCACCAACTTCGTGCGCGACGAAATCATTGCCGGCGAACGGCTGCCGATCAAGCTTACCGCGCACACGCCGAGCTTTCGTTCGGAGGCGGGCAGCTACGGCAAGGACACTCGCGGAATGATCCGCGTCCATCAATTCGACAAGGTGGAACTGGTGCAGATCGTCCACCCGGACAAGTCCTACGACGCGCTGGAGGAGCTCACAGGTCACGCCGAGACGATCCTAAGAAAGCTCGAGCTGCCATACCGGGCGATGACGCTGTGCACCTCCGACACGAGCTTCGCGTCGGCGAAGACCTACGACCTCGAGGTGTGGCTGCCGGGCCAGCAGAGGTACCGCGAGATCTCCTCGTGCTCGAACTGCGAGGCGTTTCAGGCGAGGCGCATGCAGGCGCGCTTTCGCAACGCGCAAGGCAAGACCGAGCTCGTTCACACACTCAACGGCTCGGGGCTGGCGATCGGTAGGACGCTGGTGGCGGTGCTCGAAAACTATCAGCGGGCCGACCGCGGCGTCGACGTCCCCGCGGTGCTCCGGCCGTACATGGGCGGGGCGAAAGAAATCCCTCCGCTCGCGCAATCCGGCTAGCCAAGGTTCCCCCAATGCTAAAAGCGGCGTTGCGGCAGCTGTTCAGCCAGGCTCGGGAGCGCGTCGATTCGGAGCGAGTTGGCGCTGAATCGACACCCGGCAGGCAGCGGGTGCTGAACGTGGGCGGCAACAGCAAGAACATTCCGATCCCTGCGTATTTCGACGGTTGGGAACACGTATTGCTCGATATCGACCCGACAGGAAACCCGGACATTGTGTGCGACGCACGCAAGCTGTCTACCCTGCGGCCGGCGCAATTTGACGCCGTGTATTGCTCACATAACCTCGAGCATTACCACAAGCACGAAGGAATAGTGGTGCTGCAGGGCTTTCTTCACGTCTTGAAGGCGGATGGATTTGCCGAGATAAGGGTGCCCGACTTGGAATCGGTCATGAAGGCCGTCGTCGAACGCGACCTCGACGTCGAGGACACGCTGTACGTGTCGCCGGTGGGTTCGATGACGGTGCGTGACGTGATTTACGGCTGGAGTGTCGAGATCGAGCGCTCCGGCGTGGACTTTTTTGCGCACAAGACCGGCTTTACAGCGACCTCTTTGAGATCGGTTCTCCTGCGGGCAGGCTTTCTCACCGTCTTGCCATTTGTTGCAAGGGAGTCGTTCGAGTTGCGCGCTCTGGCGTTCAAGGCTAGCGAACCGACGCACGGCCAGAAGGTGCTGCTCGAGCTGGAAGGCTAAGGGGAGAGAGCGCGGCCGCTCCTAACGCAAGTTTCCCGTGTGCCCTAGCGAATAGCGCCCCGGCTGCGGCCAGACGGCAAGGCCGTGCGGCTCGGCGCCGACCTTGATGCTCTTGACCTCGCCGGTCGTCGTATCGAAGGCGTAGACGACGTCGTCGAAGCGCCCAGACAGCCACAACGTCTTGCCGTCGGCGCTGACGTTGCCCATGTCGGGGCTTCCGCCGCCGGGAACGGGCCACGTCGCGACGACCTTTCGCGTGGTGAAATCGATCACCGACACGCTCCCCTTGCCGTGCGGCGGGCCGTGGATCTTGTTCGATCCGCGATTGGCGACGTAGAGCTTGGTCGCGTCGCGGCTCGGGTAGAGCCCGTGCGTGCCTACGCCGGTGGGAATGAAATCGGTCTGCCGGAAGCGCTCGCCGTCGATCACGAACACGCCGTCGGACATCATGTCGGCGACGAAGAACAGCTTTCCGTCCGGCGACACACGGATGTCCTGCGGCATGCCCTTCCACACCGTGCAGATGATTTCGTCACGTCCGTCAAAGCCCTCCACCGTCTTGGTCGGCAGCCCTGGCTTGATGAGCTGCAGGTAGCCGAGCACCTTGCGCTCGGGGAGGTCGATCTTGACCACCGTCCCGCCGAACTCGCAGGTGAAAATCGCGAAGCGGCCATCGATTGAAAAATCGGCGTGGTTGATGCCGCCGCAGCGAGGCGCCGCGATCGAGTACTGCAACTTCATGGTTTGCGGGTCGCGGAAGTCGAGCCGCTTGAGCGCCTCGGCGACGACGATCGCCGACTTGCCGTCGGGCGTGAAGTACATGTTATAGGGATCGTCGACCGGTATCGACTGTCCGGGCTTGCCGGTGGTGGGGTCGATGGGCGTCAGGCTGCCGTCGGTCCGCCGCTCGGCGTTGTTCGCCACATACAGCGTCTTCAGGTCCCACGAGGGCACGACGTGCTGAGGACCGACGCCGACCTTGAAGCGGTCGACGACCTTGAGCGTCGCCGGATCGATGACGTAGACGTCGTTCGAACGCAGGTTGGGCACGTAGATGCGCTCCAGCGCTCCGGCGACCGCAGGGCTCATGCGGCCGGTGGCGGTTTCGCTGTAGAGGTTCGACGGATCGGGCACCGGCGGCATGCCGGGCACGGTTGCTATCGCGCCGATGGAAGGCGACTGTGCATCGCAGGGCAGGCCGAGCAGGACACCGGCAATAGCGGTAAGGACCAAGACGTGTCGAGGCAAGAGCAAAGTCACGAGTATTCCTTGCGAGGAATCGTTCGGGGAGCCCGGGGCAGCACTTTCAGCGTTGAGCCGTGGCGGCCCTGATCGCGACAACGGTCTGGGCCACGACAAGATCCACACCTAGTTGCCCGAGCTCAGCGGTTGCCTGACGTGGATCGCCGCGCACGCCGGCCGCGCGGTTCGGAGGAGTCTGCATCGCGTCGGCGCGCACGAGATGCGGGTCGACGGCGAGCGCGAGGGACGTGTCAGCGAGCCCCGCGTGCGTGCCGATCTCCTCCTCGACATAGCCGCGGCTCTTCAGCAACCGCGCATACTCCACCTCGCTCAGCCGGTCGTATTCGAGCATCGCGTGTGCACGCACCGGTGTCGCCGCCCATTCGCGATTCAAACGATCGGCCACGCGTTTCTCGATCGCCTGGTAGCCTCCGTGGTCGCCGAGAAACACGATGTCCTTGAAGCCGTGTGCCTTGAAGCTGCGCGCCACCGACTCGAGGATCTGAGCGAAGGTTGTATCGGGTATGGTAATGGTGCCGGGGAAGCGCATGTGGGCCTCGGGTGGGCTTATGCTTCCCTCGGGAACGTACGCGAGCACCGGCGCGACCAGCGCGTTGCCCAGCCCGCGCGCGATCGCTGCCGACAACGCTTTGACGCGCACATTGTGCTTGCCCAGCGCCATGTGCGGTCCGTTCTGTTCGGTGCCGCCGATGGGAACGAGTATCGTGGTCTTGCCGGAACGGATCTGGTCGCGCAGTTCCGTCCAGGTGAGCTCTTCAAGAAAAACCGTGTTCGGCACCTGCGCCGGCGCCCGCGACGAGGAGAGCAACAGCAGGCACGCAACGAGCAGAGAAGCCAACGACCTGAAGGACATGCGGCATTTTATGTGATTGCAACCGGCGCTTCCAGATTTTCGCGCGAGCCGCTGCAGTGCTGATAGGGTGTCAGCGAATGCCGAGAGTCGGCTCGCCGGTGCGCGGCGGACGCGCCTCGGCGGCGCCGGCGAACAGGCGCAGTCGCGGCTGCAGCGGCGGCTGCTGCGCGAGGAGGATGTCGTAGTAGGCGCGCACGCGGTCGACGAAAGCCACGGGCATGCCGCCGCGTGCGTAGCCGTACTTCGCGTCCTGGTAGTACTCCGGCAAGGCGAGCAGCGGCAACGCCTGCTTCACCGCAGTCCACGAATCCGGACTGAGCCTCTGCTTCTGCGCGAGAATGCGCGCGTCCTCGAGATGGGCGATGCCGATGTTGTACGCGGCGAGTGCGAGCCAGGTGCGGTCGGGCTCGGCAATGCGCTGTGGCAGCTTGTCCTTGAGATCGCGCAGGTAGCGCGCGGCGCCGAGCACGCTCGCCTGGGCGTCGAGCCGGTCGATCGCCCCGAGCTGACGCGCGGTCTCCTCGGTGAGCTGCATCAGCCCGCGTACGCCGGTCTCGCTGGTGGCCTGGGCGTCCCACTGCGACTCCTGATAGGCGATTGCGGCGAGAAGGCGCCAATCAACGCCCGTGGCCTGCTGCACTCGCTGGAACAGCGCTCTGTGCTGAGGAAGGGTCGACTTGATGCGCTCCTGGAATACGCCGGCGTCCGGCCGGGGGACCTGCCCGTAGCTGAAGTAGCGGTCGATCAGCCGCTTTAGCGTGCCATCGCGCTGCAAGCGCGCGAAAAACTCATCCACCTTGTTGCGCATCCTAGCGTGCTCGGGAGCCAGGACCCAGACCAGCTCCTGCTTTTTCGCAACGGCGAACGCGCGCTCGAAGTTCAGATACACGTTACGCAGCGCCTCCGCCTCGTGGGAGGCGACGATGGCGTAGTCGATCACCCCGTCGGAGACCTGGCTGATGAGCGCCTCGGTGGAAGGCAGTGCCATCGTCCGCCATTGGATTTCCGGGTGCTCGCCGAGAACAGTGGCGAGCGCGGCTGCCAACCCCGAGCCTTCGAGCACAGCCACTTTCTCTCCCGCCAGATCGGCCCACGTTGCGGGCTTGTAGCCGTCGAGGTTGTAGATGAGCACCGGTTCGACCGCGTAGTAGCTCGCGGAGTAGAGCATCGAGGCGTCTCGCCCTCGCGTCGCCACGTATGCCGGCCGATAGATACCGCCTGCGGCGATCACCGCACCGGTTCCGCCTTCGGCCAGCTTGATTAGTGGATCGGTTGCCGGCGCGACCTTCAGCGTGAGACCTTGGTCGCGCGCGAAGCGCTGCACAAGTTCGTAGTCGAATCCATTCTGCTCGTCACCCAGGCCAGGAAACCAGGTCACCGGGCCCGGGCGCAGCAGCACCAGCAATTCGTTCGCCTGCTGCGCCGGCGGATTCATGGATGGCTCGCACGCGGCCATCGCGGCGGACGCGGCGATGCAGCTCCAGAGGATGCGTCGCATGAGCAATCCGCTCCTTCGGCAATGCCTTGAGCCCCCCGATTCATTATAGCGAGCGCATTTCATCCAACAGTACCGGCCGTATGCTGCATCGCATCGCTTGTCGCGCGATTGGGCTTCGCCGATAATGCGCGCTGGTGCGCTTCCTGTGAGCGACAACGTTCAACGGCGGGCCGCCCCGCATTGCATGGTGGTGAACCTGGTCAGGTCCGGAAGGAAGCAGCCATAGCCGACCTAAGCAAGTGCCGGGGGTACGGCTCGCCTCCTTCACCGCTATGAGTTACCAAGCCCTGGCCCGCAAGTGGCGGCCGAAGACATTCGCCGAGTTGTCCGGACAGGAACACGTGGTGCAGGCCCTGACCAACGCGCTTGCGCGCGGACGGCTGCACCACGCGTACCTCCTCACCGGCACGCGCGGCGTGGGCAAGACAACCATCGCGCGCATCCTCGCCAAGAGCCTGAACTGCGCGACAGGCGTCACTCCGACTCCATGCGGCGTGTGCGCGGCGTGCACCGACATCGACGCAGGACGCTTCGTCGACTTGCTCGAGCTCGACGCGGCGTCGAACACCGGCATCGACAACATGCGCGAGATTCTCGACAACGCGCGCTACGCGCCCACGGTCGGACGCTACAAGGTCTATCTGATCGACGAAGTGCACATGCTCTCCAGGGCCGCGTTCAACTCGATGCTAAAGACGCTGGAGGAGCCGCCCGAGCACGTGAAGTTCGTGCTGGCGACCACCGATCCGCAGAAGGTGCCGGTGACCGTGTTGTCGCGCTGCCTGCAGTTCAACCTCAAGCTGCTGTCGCCCGAGCTCATCGGCCAGCGGCTCACCGCGATCCTTCGCGCAGAGAACATTGCCTTCGACGAGGCTGCGGTGATTGAGATCGCACGCGTGGCGCACGGCTCGATGCGAGACGCGCTTTCCGTACTCGACCAAGCGATCGCCCATGGCGGGGGCGCGGTGCGAGCCGATGCCGTGCGCATCATGCTCGGCTCGATCGAAACCGAGCACGTCTACCGGATCGTCGATGCGCTTCTCGCTTCCGACGGGCCCGCGCTGCTCGCCGAGGCGCGAATGCTCGCCGAACGGGGACTTTCGCTACCTGCCGCGCTGGATGAGCTCGCCTCGCTGTTCCATCGAATCGCCGTCGCACAGACGGTGTCCCAGGGCGCTGCTGCTTTCAACGATGCCGAGCGGATCGCACGCTACGCGTCTGCGTTCTCTCCCGAAGCAGTGCAGCTCTCCTACCAGATCTGCGTTCAGGGGCGCGCCGACATGGCGCTCGCGCCCGATGAGGCGATCGGATTCACCATGACGCTGCTGCGTCTGCTTGCGTTCGAGCCGGTGGCCGAGACCCGCAAGGGCGTCGAGTCCGGGTCGAAGGCGAGGAGCACTGGCAATCCCGGCCCGGCCAAGGACGATGCCAGGCCCGTCGCGTCCACCAAGAGCGCCGCGGTAGCCCCGGCGCTCGAGATCACCGACTGGCCCGCGTTTGTCGCGAACATGAAGCTCTCGGGCATTGCGCTGCAGCTCGCGGCTCAGACTGAGCTCAAGGGCATCGCCGGCAATGAAATCGTCCTCGCCGTGGCCGAAGCATCCCGCCATCTCACCGACAAGGCGTATGCCGAGAAGCTCAAGGCTGCGCTCGAAGAGGCGTTGGGACGGAGGATTCGCCTGCGTTTCGAAATCGTAGACGACGCTTCCGCCTCGCTCGCGGCGCAGGAGAAGCGGGCGCGCGCCGATGCTCATGCCCGCGCTGAGAGCGCGCTGAATGACGACCCGTTCGTGCAGGATCTGCTTGCTCGCTTCGATGCCAAAGTCAAGCCGGATTCGATCAAGCCCGCGAAATGAAGGAGCTCCGATGATGAAGAACCAGCTTGCCGAGCTCATGAAGCAGGCGCAGGCAATGCAGGAGAACGTGAAAAAGGCGCAAGCGGCAATCGCGGCGCTCGAGGTCGAAGGCGAAGCAGGAGCGGGCATGGTCAAGGTAGTGATGACCGGGCGCCACGACGTGAAGCGAGTGAGCCTCGATTCCTCGCTGCTTTCCGAGGACAAGGACGTGCTCGAGGATCTGGTTGCCGCGGCCGTCAACGACGCCGTGCGCAAGGTGGAAGCCGCCACGCAGGAGAAGATGAGCGGATTGGGCGCTGGGCTAGCGCTGCCGGCAGGCTTCAAGCTGCCGTTCTAGCCGGTCGTAGTGGAACCGCTCGGAAGCCTCGAGGAGCTGACCCAGGCACTGCGCTGTCTGCCTGGCGTCGGCCCCAAGGCGGCCCAGCGCATGGCCCTGCATCTGTTGCAGCACGATCGCGAAGGAGCGCTACGGCTCGCCAAAGCCCTCGATGCGGCAACGCGCATCGTCCGCCATTGCCAGCGCTGCAACACCTTCACCGAGGATGAACTCTGCTCCCTCTGCCGCTCGAGCAAGCGGGACGCTTCGCTTCTGTGTGTCGTCGAGACGCCTGCCGACCTGCTGATGCTCGAGCACACCCAGGCGTACAGCGGCCTGTACTTTGTCCTCATGGGTCGGCTCTCGCCGCTCGACGGCGTCGGACCGAAGGAGATCCGGCTCGACCGCCTGCTCAAGCGCGCGCTCGACGGGCAGGTCCGCGAGGTCGTACTGGCCACGAACTTCACCAACGAAGGGGAGGCGACCGCGCACTACATCGGCGAGATGCTCGGCGCTCGCGGCCTCAAGGTGACCCGGCTCGCCCGCGGCGTGCCGGTCGGCGGCGAGCTCGAATACGTCGACAGCGGGACGCTGGCGCAGGCGCTGCGGGAGCGGCGCACCATCGCCGGCTCCGGGTAGCACAGGTTGCGCTTTGCGCGACTCCGGGAGTACCCTGAGTCGAAGGGTTCAGGCAAGGAGGGGATATGCTCGTAAGCGAAATTCTCCGGATCAAGGGCAACGCCCTGTTCACGACTCCCCCCAGCGGCTTGGTCCTCGACGCCGTCAAGGCCATGGCGCAGAACGACATCGGGTCGCTGGTGGTGATGGATCACGGCCACATGATCGGGATGCTGACTTTCGCCGAGGTACTCGAGGCTCTTGCCAAGCGCCAAGGCCAGCTCGGAGATCTCAGGGTCAGCGAAATCTTTGTCAAGGATCCGCTGACCGCGACCACCGGGCTCGACGTGATGGAACTTCGGCGCGCCATGCTCGAGCGGCACGCGCGTTATGTTCCCGTCATCGATGGGCCGACGCTGCTTGGCGTCATCTCGTTCCACGACGTCGCCAAGGCGGTCTACGACGAGCAGGCCTTCGAAAACCGCATGCTCAAGAGCTATATCAAAGCTTGGCCGGACGAGTAGCGGACCGAGCAGCGAAGCAGGGGCCTCCACTACCGTTGCGTGAAAACTTGGCGGTTTGTTGTCGGCCCTTGCGACCGGCTCAGGTCGCCTCCACTCGCATTCGCTCGCGGAGTCCTGCTCCGCCTTGCCGGTCGCCCCACTTCGCGCGGGGATGCGAGCGACCGCGAGTGTCCGCGGCGGCCGACGCAAGAAGTACACATCACTCGCCACAGTCCAAGGAGGCCGCGGCGAGTGTGCGACCCGACTATCGCTATACCCTGCCAAGAAGAAACACCGCCGGGCGCTTAGCCAGTGACCGTCTCGGCGCGGCGCGCCAGGCGCCGACCGTTCGGCTGACGATCTCCTCCGAGTCGAGCGTCAGGTCGACCGCAACGCAAAACTGCGTCGAGCCGCGACAAGCTGCCACGACGGCGTCGACCATCGCCTCGTTGCGGTAAGGCGTCTCGATGAAAATCTGCGTTGCCCCGGTCCGCGCAACTGCGTCATCGAGCGATCGCAGGCGCGCGGTGCGCGCATCGGGCTTCACCGGCAGGTAGCCGTGGAACGCGAAAGCCTGACCGTTGAGCCCCGATGCCATCAGTGCCAGCACGATCGCCGAGGATCCGGGCAGGGGGACGACGCGCACGCCCGCTCGGTGCGCGGCCGCAACCAGTGGGGCGCCTGGATCGGCGACGCCCGGGCAGCCCGCGTCGGATACGAGGCCGAGATCGTGCCCGGCGAGGGCCGGCTGCAGCAATGCGGCAACGCGTCCTGGTGGGGTGCGCTCGGATAGCTCGGCGATTTCGATCTGTTGCAGCGGCAGCGCTGAATCAAGTCCCTTGAGAAATCGACGTGCGGCCTTTGGCGTTTCGGCGACGAAACAGGCAAGCCCGCGAGCCACTTCCAGCGTGCGCCGAGGAAGCACCGCCTGCGCCGGGACGAGGCCGAGCGTGCTGGGAATGACGAACAGTCGACCCTTCGCGGGCATCGGCACCGGCGCTAGCGCTGTAGAACTTTCACGCCTTCGGCGAGCAGCATGTCGGTGAGCCGGATCAGCGGCAGTCCGATGAGCGCCGTCGGATCGTCGCTCGCCACACGTGTGAACAAGGCGATGCCCGCCGACTCGACGCGCACCGCTCCAGCGCAGTCATAAGGCTGGTCGCGGTCGAGGTAGACATCTATTGCACGCTGGTCGAGCGCTCGAAACGTGCTCGCGACGTCGACCAGCGCCGTTTGAAGCCGGCCGCCGGCGGCGTTAAGCAGAACGAGCGCGGTATGGAAGACGATGGTCCGGCCTGACATGGCGGAGAGCATCTGCAGGGCGTGCGCTCGGTCGCGCGGTTTGCCCACAGCGCTGCCGTCGAATTCGGCGACCTGATCGGAGCCGATGATGAGCGCTGTCGGATGCGCCTGCGCGGCCGCGCGCGCCTTCGCCTCCGCGAGCCGCAGCGCCAGCGCTGCGGGTGCCTCGCCGGCCACGGCAGTCTCGTCGATTGCGGGCGGGGCCACAGCGAAGGGAAGCCCGAGCCGCTCGAGCAACTCTTTTCGGTAGCGGGAACCCGATGCCAGGACGAGCTTGGCTGGCTCGGAGCGGCGCCGCGAAGTTGTTGTTTTCACGGTTTTCTTTGACATGATCGGCCCAAGTCGATATTATGCAATGTTTGCCCTGCCGCAGCGCCAAGCGCTTCGGCGGGACGCGCCGGCAAGGAAGGCGAGGAGGGGCTGTGAGGCGGGACACGGGTGGCCAAGCACCGGCGCGTTTCGACGCGCTCGAGCTGGCCGAGACCGGCGGCACCATTACCGGAGTCGTCGATCCCACCGGGCTTTCGCGCCTGGCCGACCGCCTGGCGCCCCCCGACCGAGCTTCGCGCGCGCAGATCGCCTGGCGCATAACGGGGGGTAGAGATTCGCTGGGGCGAGCGATGCTCACGCTGTCGCTCGACGGTACGGTCCTTGTGGTCTGCCAGCGTTGCCTGAGGCCTTTCGCGGTGCCGGTCGAGCAGGAGACCATGCTGCTGCTGGCTCGCGACGAGGCGGAGCTCAGGGTCCTCGATGCTGCGGAACCGGAAGTGATCCTGGCGAAGGCGCCGGTCGATCCGGTTGCGCTGGTGGAGGACGAGTTGCTGTTGTCGCTGCCGTTTTCGCCTCGGCACAACGAAGCGGAATGCGGGTCCGCTGGCGCAGCGCATGCCGGTCCCGAGGCGGCGCAAACGCCCTTCGCGGCGCTGGCGCGGCTCAAGGCGGGGCAGGGGTCGAGCAACTAAGCCCCGGTCAACTACACTGAGGAGCAATGGAACATGGCTGTACAGCAGAACAGAAAGTCGGCATCCAAGCGCGGCATGCACCGTGCGCACGATTTCCTCGCCAAGCCGCCGCTCGCGGTCGAGCCGGTGAGCGGCGAAGTCCACCTTCGCCACCACATCAGTCCCAGCGGTTACTACCGCGGCAAGAAGGTCGTCAAGACCAAGTCCGACGAATAGCCGGCGACGAGGGCCGCAGATCAAGGCGTCGTCTGAAGCATTGACTCGGCTGTGATCCTTCCCTCACCCGCCACGCTTCCGCGCGGCGGCCCCCGATCAGGTCGGGGGCAGGCTCTGTCCCGGAGGGGGAGGCGACACGATAAACCCCTCTCCCTCGGGGAGACGGGCAGGGGTGAGGCAGACCGATGAATCCTCGCTCAAGGCATTGACTGTATCGCCACCATCGGGCGCCACGATGCCGATAACGATTGCAGTCGACACCATGGGAGGCGACCACGGTCCACCGGTGACCGTCGCCGCTTCGCTGCGCTTTCTCGAGGAGACGCCGGACGCCGCGATCGTCCTGGTCGGGCCGGAGGACAAGCTGCGAGCGGCGATCGCATCATCGCACTCGCCCGCTACGGCCCGCGTCAGCGTGGAGCCCGCGAGCGAAGTGGTGGAGATGAACGAGCCTCCCGCGGATGCGCTGCGGCACAAGAAGGACTCGTCGATGCGCGTCGCGGTCAACCTGGTCAAGGATGGCGTCGCCCAGGCTTGCGTCTCGGCGGGCAACACCGGTGCGCTGATGGCGATCTCGCGCTTCGTGCTCAAGACACTTCCCGGAATCGACCGGCCCGCCATCGCGTCGCAGCTTCCTACCCGCACCGGTGTCACCACCGCGCTCGACCTGGGCGCCAACGTCAACTGCACGCCGGAGCAACTCGTGCAGTTCGCGGTGATGGGCAACGCGCTGGTCGCGGCGATCGACGGCATCGAGCGCCCGAGCATCGGGTTGCTCAACATCGGCGAGGAAGACATCAAGGGTAACGATGTCGTCAAGCAGGCGGGAGAGCTGCTCAGGGCGTCGGATCTGAATTTCCACGGCAACGTCGAGGGCGACGACATCTACAAGGGAACCACCGACGTCGTCGTATGCGACGGTTTCGTCGGCAACGTCGTGCTTAAAACCTCGGAAGGCCTCGCCAGGATGCTGGCGGATTTCCTTCGCGAGGAGTTCACCCGCAACCCGCTGCGCAAGACGCTGGCGTTGTTCGCACTGCCCACGCTCAACGCCTTCAGGCGCCGTGTGGATCCGCGGCGGTACAACGGCGCGACCCTGATCGGACTCAGGGGCATCGTGGTCAAGAGCCATGGCGGCGCGGACGCGCTCGCTTTTCGCTACGCCGTCAAGAAGGCGTATGCCGAGATCACGCAGCGAGTGCTCGAGCGCATCGAGCAGCGGCTCGCCGCGATGCCGGTGCCGGTGACTGCCGCCGAGGCGGCCGGTCCTGCCGATGCATAGCCGCATCGTCGGCACCGGCGGCTACCTGCCGGCGCGCGTGGTCACGAATGCGGAGCTCGCCCGTCGCATCGATACCAGCGACGAATGGGTGCGCGCCCGCACCGGGATCCTCGAGCGGCGCATCGCCGCCGACGACGAGCAAACCAGCGATCTCGCGCTGGCCGCGTCTCGCGAGGCGCTCGCTGCTGCGGGCATGGCAGCAGCCGACGTCGACCTGATCGTGGTGGCGACGACGACGCCCGACATGATCTTCCCGTCGACCGCGTGCATCCTGCAGGCGAAGCTTGGTGTGCGCAACGGGCCCGCGTTCGACGTGCAGGCGGTGTGCAGCGGCTTCGTCTACGCGCTGGCGGTCGCCGACCTCATGCTCAAGAGCGGGGCGGTGAAGAATGCGCTGGTCGTCGGCGCGGAGATCTACTCGCGCATCCTCGACTGGAACGACCGCGGCACCTGCGTGCTGTTCGGTGACGGGGCGGGCGCTGTCGTGCTGGTGCCCTCGGCCGCGCCCGGCATCCTGTCGGCGCATATGCATGCCGACGGGCACTATCGCGACATTCTCTGCGTGCCGGGGACCGTCGCCAACGGCGTGGTCAGCGGCAAGCCTTTCGTGCACATGGACGGCAGCCACGTCTTCAAGTTCGCAGTGAAGGTCCTGGCCGAAGTCGCGCAGGAAGCGCTCACGGCCAACAAGCTGCCAGCGAGCGCGATCGACTGGCTGATCCCGCATCAGGCGAACATCCGGATCATGGACGCGACCATGAAGAAGCTCGGCCTGCCGCACGAGCGCATGGTGATCACCGTCGACAAGCACGCCAACACTTCTGCGGCATCGATTCCGCTGGCGCTCGACGTAGCGGTGCGCGACGGACGCATTCGCGCAGGCCAGCACGTGATGCTGGCCGGGGTGGGTGGCGGGTTCACCTGGGGTTCGGTGCTGATACGATGGTAGGCATGCGAGTCGCGCATCGGCGGGTATCGCCACGACTCGCCACGCTCGAGGGGCGCTGGCTATGAAGCTCGCGATGGTCTTCCCGGGGCAGGGCTCGCAGTCGGTGGGCATGCTCGCCGGGTACGATGCTCACCCGGTGGTGCGTGAAACGCTGGTGGAAGCGAGCGCAATGCTCGGCCAGGATCTGTGGACGCTCGCCGCCGACGGCCCGGCGGAAGAGCTCAATCGAACCGTCAACACCCAGCCGCTGATGCTGGCCGCCGACATCGCCGTGTACCGCGCCTGGCGGGCTGCCGGTGGGACCAAGCCATCGATCGCTGCCGGGCACAGCCTCGGCGAATACGCGGCGCTGGTCGCGGCCGGATCGCTCGAGCTCAACGATGCGCTGCCGCTGGTGCGCTTTCGCGCGCAGGCGATGCAGGAAGCCGTGCCTGCAGGAGTCGGCGCGATGGCCGCAGTCATGGGTCTCGACGGTGCGGGCATCGCCGCCGCATGCGCCGAGGCGGCGCAAGGGCAGGTCGTCGAGCCGGTCAACTACAACGCGCCCGGACAGATCGTCATCGCGGGCCATCGCGAAGCGGTCGAGCGCGCGATCGGCGCGGCCAAGGCTCGAGGCGCCAAACGCGGCGTGCTGCTCCCCGTGAGCGCTCCGTTCCACAGCTCGCTGCTCAAGCCCGCGGCCGAACGCCTCGCGGCCTATCTCGCCAATATTCCTGTCAGCAGTCCGCAGCTGCGCGTGCTGCACAATGTCGATGCCGGCGCCGCCGCGACGCCCGACGCGATCCGCGATGCGCTCGCCAGACAGGCGGCAAGCCCGGTACGCTGGGTTGAGACCGTGGAGGCGTTCGTCGCGAGCGGCGTGAGCCACATCGTGGAGTGCGGCCCCGGGCAGGTGCTCACCGGATTGTGCAGGCGCATTGCTCCCGACTTGACTGTGATGCCCATGGGCGACGGCGCGGCGATCGAAGCGGCGCTCAAAGCGCAGGAGTAAAGATGTCCGAAGCAAGAGTGGCGCTGGTCACCGGCGCGACGCGAGGCATAGGCAAGGCGATCGCCGAGGCGCTGGCCCGGCAGGGCGCCAAGGTGATCGGCACGGCGACCACTGAGGAGGGCGCGGCGAAGATCGGCGAGCATCTCAAGGCGTTCAGCCCGGCAGGCGAAGGGATCCGCCTCGACGTGACCGACGGCGCCGGCGTGGAGGCGGCGGCGACCGCGATCGCTGCTCGGCACGGCGACGTGACGATCCTGGTCAACAACGCCGGCATCACTCGCGACAACCTCCTGTTGCGCATGAAGGACGAGGAGTGGGACGCCATCATGGACACCAACTTGAAGTCGGCGTACCGGCTGTCCAAGGCGGTGCTGCGAGGGATGATGAAGGCTCGCTACGGACGCATCGTCAACGTCGGGTCGGTGGTCGGCGTGAGCGGCAACCCGGGACAGACGAACTACGCTGCCGCCAAGGCGGCGCTGATCGGCTTCACCAAATCGCTGGCGCAAGAAGTGGGCAGCCGTAACATAACCGTAAACTGCGTCGCGCCGGGTTTCATCGACACGGAGATGACGCGCGCGCTGGCCGATGCGCAGCGCGAGCGCCTGCTCGAGCGCATTCCCCTGGGGCGGCTGGGCTCGGTGGATGACGTGGCGCACGCGGTCGCGTTCCTCGCGTCGCCCGCTGCGGGCTATATCACCGGGGCGACTCTGCACGTCAACGGCGGCATGTACATGGCGTGAATCTGGTAGAATCGCGCGACTTCGAATCGAAAGCACAACCCCTCCGGGGAGGAACGCATGGAAAACGTAGAGCAGCGAGTCAAGAAAATCGTTGCAGAGCAGCTCGGCGTTAACGAAGCCGAGATCAAGAACGAGTCGTCGTTCGTAGACGACCTTGGTGCCGACTCGCTGGACACGGTTGAACTCGTCATGGCGCTTGAAGAGGAATTCGAGACGGAGATCCCGGACGAGGACGCCGAGAAGATCACGACGGTGCAGCAGGCCATCGATTACGTCGCTGCGCACCTGAAGAAGTAGCTAAGAACCTGAGGCGCCGGGCGGAGCGGCCCGGCGCGATTCTCCGCGCGAG
Source organism: Casimicrobiaceae bacterium (assembly GCA_035623155.1). GTDB lineage: Bacteria > Pseudomonadota > Gammaproteobacteria > Burkholderiales > Casimicrobiaceae > PALSA-1003. Next base: position 41,879 of record DASPTZ010000128.1, read on the forward strand.
CTCGAGCCGGCTCGTGCGCCATCGATCGACTTACCATGTCCAGACGCCGTGTCGTTGTCACCGGGATGGGCATCGTTTCGCCCGTCGGCGTCGGCCTCGAGGCCGCCTGGGGCAACATCCTCGCAGCTCGCTCCGGCATCGCTACGATCACCCGCTTCGACGCGAGCGCGTTCCCCTCGCGCATCGCCGGCGAGGTCAAGGACTTCGATGTCGGCAAGTACCTCTCGGCCAAGGAAGCGCGGCGCTACGACACCTTCATCCATTACGGGCTGGTCGCGACCATGGAAGCGGTCAAGGACGCCGGCCTCGAAGGGTACTCGGGTGATCTGGAGCGCGTCGGCGTTTGCATCGGCTCGGGGATCGGCGGCCTGCCGATGATCGAGGACATGCATCTCGCCTACGAGGAAGGCGGGTTGCGCAAGATCTCACCGTTCTTCGTTCCGGGGACGATCATCAACATGATCTCGGGACTGGTATCGATCAACTACGGTTACAAAGGCCCGAATCTCGCCACCGTCACCGCCTGTTCGACCGCGAACCACAGCCTCGGTGAAGCGGCGCGACTGATCGAATACGGCGACGCTGACATCATGGTTGCCGGCGGCGCCGAGGCAACGGTGAGCCCGCTCGGCGTGGGCGGGTTCTGCGCGGCGCGGGCGCTGTCCCATCGCAACGACGACCCGGCGACAGCCAGCCGCCCCTGGGACATCGACCGCGACGGCTTCGTGCTCGGCGAGGGCGCCGGCGTGCTGGTGCTGGAGGAACTCGCGCACGCCAAGGCGCGGGGCGCACGAATCTATTGCGAATTGGCCGGCTACGGCATGTCTGCCGACGCGCATCACATCACCGCGCCGCCAGAGGACGGCGCCGGCGCGGCGCGAAGCATGGCCAATGCGCTCAAGAACGCCGGGCTCAACACCACCGACGTCGATTACATCAACGCGCACGGCACCTCGACGCCGCTTGGTGACATCGCCGAATGCGTGGCGGTCAAGCGCTGCTTCGGCGAGCACGCCGCGAAGCTTGCCGTGTCGTCCACCAAGTCGATGACCGGTCACCTGCTGGGTGCGGCAGGCGGGGTCGAGGCCGTGTTCACGGCGCTCGCGCTGCGCGATCAGGTGGCGCCGCCGACGGCAAACCTGCTCCATCGCGATCCCAAATGCGATCTCGACTTCGTTCCCAACACCGCGCGCAAGATGAAAATGCGCGCGGCGCTTTCAAACTCCTTCGGCTTCGGCGGGACCAACGCGACACTCGCCTTCCGCACGTTGTGATGCGCGGCCAGCCGTCGCTCAGGAATGAGCCCGCAGCCGAGGTGTGGCCATGGCGCTGATCGTCCAGAAGTACGGTGGCACCTCGGTAGGCAGTACCGAGCGCATCAAGAGCGTCGCGCAGCGGATCGCCTGCCATCACGGCAAGGGGCATCAACTCGTGGTGGTCGTCTCGGCGATGGCCGGCGAGACCAACCGCCTGCTCGCGCTCGCCAAAGAGATCTCAGCCAATCCCGACGCGCGCGAGCTCGACGTCGTGGCGGCCGCCGGCGAGCAGGTCAGCATCGGCCTGCTCGCCATCGCGCTGCAAGAGCTCGGGCTCAAGGCAAAGAGCTATACCGGCGGGCAGGTCCGCGTGCTCACCGACAGTGCGTTCACCAAGGCCCGCATCCTGGAGATCGACGAGGAGCCGATTCGCAAGGACCTCGCCGCGGGATTCATCGTCATCGTCGCTGGCTTCCAGGGCGTGGACGCCAACGGCAACATCACGACCTTAGGGCGCGGCGGCTCGGATACCTCCGGCGTTGCACTCGCAGCTGCGCTGGGCGCCGACGAGTGCCAGATCTACACCGACGTCGACGGTGTCTACACGACCGACCCGCGCATCGTCCCCGAGGCGCGACGCCTGGAGCGGGTGACCTTCGAGGAAATGCTCGAAATGGCGAGCCTGGGCTCGAAGGTCCTGCAGATCCGCTCGGTCGAGTTCGCTGGCAAGTACAAGGTCAAGCTGCGCGTGCTGTCCTCGTTCGATGAACCGGAGAGCACGGCGACCGGCACGCTGATCACTTTCGAGGAAGACGAAGCCATGGAACAGGCGATCATTTCAGGCATCGCGTTCAACCGCGACGAGGCCAAGATCTCGCTGATGGGCGTGGAGGACAGGCCAGGTGTCGCCTACGCGATCCTCGGTCCGATCGCAGAGGCGAACATCGACGTCGACATGATCGTGCAGAACATCGGCGCCTCCGGACACACCGATTTCTCCTTCACCGTCAACCGCGGCGAATACCAGAAGGCGCTCGACGTGCTCGCCCGCGACAAGGGCAGGAATTTCTCGGCACGCGAGATCATCGGCGACAGCAGGATATGCAAGGTTTCGCTGGTGGGCATCGGCATGCGCTCGCACGCCGGCATCGCGGCGAAAATGTTCAAGACGCTCGCCGACGAGCAGATCAACATCCAGATGATCTCGACTTCCGAGATCAAGACGTCGGTGGTGATCGACGAGAAGTACCTCGAGCTGGCGGTGCGAGTGCTGCATCGCGCCTTCGAGCTCGACGAGCCGCCGCGGCGGGAGCGCATGTAATCAGGAGCGCGATAGGGCGAATTACTTTGACCCGGTGCGCAGCCGCTGGGTAAAATCACGCGGCGTCGAATGCGCGAATCGAGTCGTTTTCAGACGCGATGGCGCTAGCTGATTCGAACGGAGAGATGGCCGAGTGGTCGAAGGCACTCCCCTGCTAAGGGAGCATACGGGCCAAAACCTGTATCGAGGGTTCGAATCCCTCTCTCTCCGCCAAGTAAGTATTTGATTGCGCGAATTTCTTCGCTTCTGCGATCAATTCCGTGGCCAAATCGTGGCCAAATCCGAGGTTCAACTTCTGCCGTTCGCGCGACTTATCCGCGCCGTCGATCCACTTCGAATACACGCGAAAGAGCATGTTCGCATTCGTGTGTCCGAGCTGCCGCGCGATGTACGACGGGTTGGCACCGGCCATAAGCGCGAGCGTTGCGAACGTGTGCCGCGTCTGGTACGGCTCGCGGTAGCGTAAACCGACACGCTTCAGGCAGCGCTGCCAGATCCGCCACGGCGACTGGATGTCGGCCCAGGGCTGCCCGGTCGCGGGATTCCAGAAGATTTCCCTTCCGGCGAGCTGCGTGTGCGCGCGCTGGGCTTCGATCGCGGCCCAGGCGCGGTCGCTGAGCTCCACATCGCGCACGAGATAGGTCTTGGTACTCTCCTTCGCCTGGCCGCGCACCACGGCCCGCTGGACGCGCACGGTGCGCTGTTGGAAGTCGACGTCGGACCAGCGCAACGCGATCTGCTCGGAGGGGCGAAAGCCGCCGAAGAACGCTGCCGTGAAGTAGTTCGCAACCTGCGCGTCGTCACGCGCGCCGAGTTCGCCAAGGATCGCTTCCGCCTCGGGCAGCGTAAACGGGTCGGGTGCAGGCCGCTGCACCGCGGCATTCTCGATCTCGGCAGCGGGGTCGTGAGCGATGGCGCCGTCTCGCTTGGCAAACGCGAAAACGCCGCGCAGCGGGATCAGATAGTTGTTGAGCGTCTTCCCGGCGACCGCCAGTTCGCCGATCAAGGCCATGAGCTCGCTGTAGCGGATCACCTTGATCGGACGCTCCCCGAGCGCATCAAGCCAGACGAGGTTGAGCGCTTTTTGATAATCCTCGCGGGTCGCCGGGGCCTTCTGGCCGAGAGACTTTAGCCAAGCCGTCGCGTAGTCGCGAAACGTCGTGAGGGTGCCTGCAGTTGCGCTCAGCGCCTCGAGACCGCCATATCCCGGAAAGTACTCGGCGGGATCGAATAACCCGTGGCGGATCTTGTCGCGGATCGTCGCGACCATGCGCAGCGCGGCGCGACGATTGCGCTCGTTCCACTCAAGATCGAGTACCGGGCGCAGCCGCTTGCCGCGGTACCAGATGTCCAGGCGGATTCTCCCCTGATGCTCGGTTACGCCG
>DASPTZ010000129.1:0-121403 GCA_035623155.1 Casimicrobiaceae bacterium
TGCACGGGCCAGCTTGTTCGATTACATGGAAGTGTTTTACAACCGGCAGCGACGGCACTCATCGATTAGCTACCAGGCCCCGCTACCGTTCGAGGCGATGAAATCGCCTGGTAAGGTGTCCACCGTTCGTGGGTAAGACCACGTGCGGTATTAGCGGAGCCGCCCGGAAGCGGCCATTCCACCATCGCAACACGACCCGTTTCTGTCTCACGAGCCGCGCGATAGCCGACGTTGGCGTGAATCGTCAGTTGCGGCAGGAAGCTGACATCGTCATCTCGGTTCGTTAAGTCCGAGTTTGTGGCCGACACCGCAAGGAGGCGTATGCTCCACCCGTCGTTTCGAACCTTGATCGCGGAGAGCGTGCATGCGAGAGCATCGGCATGGGGATTGTATGGTTCCGAGCCGGCGGCGGCTACTGAAAGCGGCTGGCGCCACGATGGTCTGCTGCCTTCTACCGAGGCCCTCATTTTGCGCGAACGACCTCAGCGGCCGCCTAGCGGATTACATGGTTGCGTCACGCGAACGCGCTCTACCCGATCGCGTCCTGCTCGACGCCAAGCATCGTATTCTGGACACCGTGGCGGCGATGGTGTCAGGGTCGGCACTCGCGCCCGGCGTCATGGCCACCCGTTTCATCCGCACTCAGGGCGGGACAGCGGAAGCTTCCATTCTCGCCAGCAACATCAGGACAACGGCCATCAACGCAGCGCTCATCAACGGCATGCTGGCGCATGCGGACGAATCCGACGACTTCGAGCCGGTGACCAAGGCGCATCCCGGTTCTGCGGTCGTTCCGGGGGCTCTGGCCATGGCGGAAAAGGAGCATCGTGGCGGATCGGAAATGATCCGCGCAGTGGCTCTGGGCTACGACGTGGGATGTCGGTTTCTGCTGGCGCTCGGCCCCGACCTAGTCCGGCGCACGCATCGGGGGGCGGAAGGCTACAGCGCGACCATGGCTGCGATGGCGGCAGCTGCTTCGCTAGCGCGCTTCGATGAGGAGGGCATGCGCTATGCGATCTCGTACGCGGCGCAACAGGTATCGGGTCTATGGAGCTGGATCGACGATCAGGACCATATCGAAAAGGCCTTCGACTTCGGCGGCATGGGAGCGCGCAACGGAGTCACGGCGGCGGTCATGGTGCAAGCGGGGTTTACAGGCGTGCACGATGTCTTGGGCGGCATCCACAACCTTATCCAGGCGCTGTCGACCGAGCCCAAACCGGAGGCGTTGCTGGCCGACCTGGGGACTCGCTACTTCGTCTCGGAATCCGGCATCAAGACCTTTCCGGTAGGGTATCCCAATCAGGCGCCCCTAGACGCCTTCCTGAAGCTTTCCCGCGAGCACGATCTGAGTCCCGCCAAGGTCAGCCGCATTGTCGTCCACTTGCCCGAAGATGCCGTGGGTATTGTGAGCAATAGCCAGATGTCCGACGTCAATTGCCAGTACCTGATGGCCACAGCTCTCGTAGACGGTAGTGTCTCGTTTGCCCACGCCCACTCGCGCGAGCACATGATGGAACCGCAGATCCGCGCCGCCATGGAGCGCATCGAGGTAATCGGCGATCCTAAGCTGAACGACCCCGCCGCGCCGCGCGGAGGCCTCGTTGAGGTCGTGCTCAAAGACGGCCGAACGGTCAGCCGGCACACCCGGTTCCCGCCTGGAACCAAGGAAAACCCTCTGGATACCGAGACCCTGAACGCCAAGGCGCGTGACTTGATGATCCCGGCGCTGGGCCGCGAACGGACCACGGTCGCGATCCGACAGCTGAATCAGCTTGAACATGTGAGCGACATGAGCGACCTCGTTCGCTCTGTCCTCACGGTCTAGGTTTGCCGCGAAGAACAGCAGTGGCTCGGACCCAAAGGGAAACCTGAGACGAAACGGTCCTACGCGACGCGTGCAATTAGCGAAGTCTTGACGGGCGAACCCTTAAGTCCGGCGGTTGCATTGCCGGCCGCTGCCATGCCAACATTCGCCATCCCGCTCGCGCGAAGCGCATGGCCACACTCGAACTCATCAAGCTGGCCAAGCGCTATCAGGACGTCGTTTCGGTGGACGGAATCGACCTGTCGGTAGGTGCGGGCGAGTTCGTCTGCCTGCTCGGGCCTTCGGGCTGCGGCAAGACGACCACGCTGCGCATGATCGCGGGGCTCGTGAACCCCGACGACGGCGAGATCCGGGTCGACGGCAAGGTGATCTCTTCAGTACGTGGCGTCATCCCACCGGAGAAGCGCCGCATGAGCATGATCTTTCAGAGCTATGCCGTGTGGCCGCACATGACGGTGCGGGAGAACGTAGCTTATGGCCTCAAGGCGAAGTCGCTCTCCGCCGAGGAGAAGCGAAAGCGCACCGACGAGCTGCTGGGTGCGACCAAGCTCAAAGGACTGGCAGACCGCTATCCGGCTGAGATTTCTGGCGGCCAGCAGCAGCGCGTGGCGCTCGCTCGTGCGCTCGCCCCTAAGCCGGACATCCTGCTCCTGGACGAGCCGCTCTCCAACCTGGACGCCAACCTGCGCGGCGACATGCGCTTCGAGATCCGGCGCTTGCATCAGGAGTTCAGCTACACATCGGTGTACGTCACACACGACCAGATGGAAGCGATGACCATGGCGGACCGCATCGTGGTGATGAACGCGGGCCGCATCGAGCAGATCGGGACACCGAAGCAAGTCTACGATGCGCCGAATTCCGCCTTCGTGGCACGTTTCATCGGCGGCAGCAACGTGCTCAAAGCGCGGCATCTCGGTGGTCAGGCGGTGGAAGTGTCGGGCCATATGTTGGAAATCGGCGGCGGCGAGTTCTCGGGCGAAGGCAAAGAAATGAGCATCTGCGTGAAGACCCACGATCTCGAGCTGCTGCCTTCAACGCCAGTGAGCGGCGGCGGCAACAATGTTCTGCCCGGGGTGGTGCGCAGCCAGGCTTATCTCGGCAGCCATCGCGATTACATCGTCGACGTCGGCCAGGATGTGCTGATCGGAGCGCCGGCCGACATCGACATCACCCCAGGGTCGCGGGTCGGCGTTCGCTTCAGACGCGAGCGCTGCCGCGGTCTCGCGCGTTAGCGTTTGAGATCAACAAGGCGTCGCGAACGGAGCTTCGGGTTCGCGGGCATTGTCAGAAGTAACATAGGAGAGAGGCATGTCACGATGGATCCATTGTGCCGCTGCGGTGCTGGCGCTCACCGTGGGAGGCCACACCCAGGCGCAGGAAACAACGCCTGCGCTGGTGGCCGCTGCAAAGAAGGAAGGCAAGGTCGCGTGGTACACGTCTGTGGACGTCAAAGTCGCGGAGTCCGTGGCGCAGGCATTCCGTGTCGAGTATCCGGGGATCGAGGTCGAGGTGGAGCGCTCGGGCTCGGAACGCGTGCTCCAGCGCATCAACCAGGAATACCAGTCCAACATCTACAACGTCGACGTCGTCAACAGCTCGGACGCCTCGCACTTCCTGTTCTGGAAGCAGCAGAAATGGCTGGCGCAGCATACGCCGCCGGACGTGCTTAAGTTCCCGGCGCAGTACCGCGATCCCGAAGGCTATTACGCCACCTGGCGAGCGACGCTCTCGGTGATGGGCTACAACACCAACCTCGTCGACGCCAAGGACGCGCCCACCGGCTACGTCGACCTGCTCGATCCAAAGTGGAAGGGCAAGCTCTGCAAGTCGCATCCCGGCTACAGCGGCACCAGCCTCACAGGAACCTATGCCATCGTGAAGGCACTCGGCTGGGACTACCTTGAGAAGCTTTCGAAGCAGGGCGTGCAGCAACTGCAGTCGACGACGGCCACGCCCAAGAGTATCGCCAGCGGCGAGCGCGTGGTGATGGTCGACGGCAACGAATACAACATGTTCATCGAGATCGACAACAAGAGCCCGGTCAAGATCATCTACCCGAAGGAGGGCACACCTTTCGTCACTTCGCCCAGCGCCATCTTCGCGCAGGCGCCACATCCCAATGCGGCCCGGCTGTTCGAGAACTTCATCTTCACCGCGAAGGTGCAGCAGCTGACGGTCGACAATGGCGGCACACGGTCGGTCCATCCGGACGTGAAGGAGCCGGCGAATCGCACGCCGCTGTCGCAGGTCAAGCTGCTGCCGGACGATCCAGCCGGGATGCTGCCGCAGATCGCGGAAATCAAGAAGCGCTACACGGCGCTCTTCGGCAATTGAAGACCGTTTCGATACGTCGGACTGAGATTCCGAGTTGAATACTCAAGCGATATTCGCCTCGATGGCGCTCCCGCGTCGCGGCGCCTTCGACTGGACGATGCCCCTGTCGCTCGTCTTCGTCGCGCTGCTCGCGCTGCTGGTGCTGTTACCCATGGGCTGGCTGGTCGCGACCAGCTTGCGCGACGACGGCGGCCAGTTCACCCTGCAGCACTACCGGCAGTTCTTCACTGACCCGTCCTTCTTGAAGCCGCTGTTCACCACGCTGTGGACCTCCGCGGCCGTGGGCGTCATCTCGGTCGTCGTGGCGGGGCCCATGGCCTGGCTCGTGTCGCGCACGGATCTCCCCGCCAAGCGGATGTTTAGGGTTCTGATCCTCGCCTCCTTCGTTACGCCGCCCTTTCTGGGTGCCTTCGCCTGGGTCCTGCTGGGTGGACCGAACGCCGGCATCCTCAACCAGTGGTACTACGCGCTCTTCGGCCTGAAGCCTTTCGAAGCGCAGCCGCTTGTCAACATCTTTTCCTTGGGCGGGTTGGTGTTCGTGATCTCGCTTTACACCTTTCCCTATGTGTTCACCTTCGTCGCGAACAGCCTGGACCTGATCCCGGGCGATCTGGAGGAAGCCTCTGCGATCCTCGGCATGCCGCCCTGGCGTACCGCGGTGAACGTGACGCTGCCGCTGGTGACGCCCGCGCTGGCAGCCGGATTCCTGGTGGCCTTCCTGCAATCGATGACGCTCTTCGGCCCACCCGCGATCCTTGCGCTCCCGGCGGGCATCGACACCATCACGACGAAGATCTGGAGCCTATTCCAGTTTCCGCCGCAGCTCGCGCTGGCCGCGGCCGCGTCGTTGCCGCTGCTGCTGATCAGCATGCTCCTGTTGCGCACGCAGACGCTCGTCATGGGGAGGCGCGGCTACGCCGTCGTGGGCGGCAAGATGAGCCTCGGACGCCTGGTGCTGCTGGGCCGCTGGAAGCTTGCTGCGCTCGCGCTCTTCGTCGTCGTCCTTTCGTGCTCGATTCTCCTGCCCTACGGCGTGCTGCTGCGCACCGCCCTTGTGAAGAACTGGTCGGGGCCGATGGGCTGGGAGAACTTGACGCTCGAGAACTGGCGCTTCGTGTTCTTCGAGTTCAGCCAGACCCGGCTCGCGCTGCAGAACACTTTCCTGCTTGGCGTTTCCGCGGCGACGGCGGGCACGCTGCTCGTCGCGGTGGTCGGCTACCTCGCCGGGCGACGCCTCGTCTGGGGACACCGCTACCTGTCGTTTCTCGCGACTGCGCCGGTCGCGATTCCCGGCATCGTGCTCGCGGTGGGTCTTTTCCTGGCCTATACGCATCCCCCGGTGGTGCTCTACGGGACGCTGGCGATTATCTTCCTCGCCTACGTGACCAAGGAGATTCCCGTCGGCTACCAGCAGGTGGCTGCGGCGCTCAAGTCCGTACACCCGGAACTCGAGGAGGCGGGACGGATCTTCGGCGCCTCGCGCCTGGGCGTGTTGGCCGACATCACCGGCCCACTCATCCGCAACGGCGTCATCGCGACGTGGATCCTGATCTTCATCGGTTCCATACGCGAGTTGTCGGCGACTATCCTGCTCTTCACGGCGCACACCAAGACCGTCTCCGTCACGATGTTCGATTTGCGCGAAAGCAACGACTGGGGGCCGATCGCCGTGCTCTCCATCACGATGCTGCTCATTACTTTCGCGCTCATCGTACTCGTCAACCGTTTCATCGACCGGAGGGTGGCCTGATGCCGGCCGCCGTCCAGAGCCTGCCCGTGCTGGGCCTCATGCTCGGCGACTGTACGGGCATAGGTCCCGAGCAGTGCGCACGCATTCTCGCGGACCGCCGCCTCGCCGACGCGGCACGGATTGTCGTCATCGGCGACGCGCGGGTGCTGGCCATGGGCGAGCGCGACGCCGGCGTCGACGTCCGCACGCGCAGCTACGCGCAGCCCGAGGACATCGACTGGATGCGCCCCGAGACGCCGCTCATCGACCTGGGCAACGTCGACCCCGCACGCCTTCCACGCGGACGGGTTTCGCCGGAATCGGGCACGCTCGCGGGTGACACGCTCGCATTCATGATCGGGCTCGCCAGGGACGGACGCATTGAAGCCATCACCTTCGCGCCGCTCAACAAGGCGGCCCTGCACGCCGGCGGCTGGCGCTTCAACGACGAGCACCAGATGTTCGCCCATCTCTGCGGACACACCGGGTTCTTCGGCGAGATGAACGTGCTGGACGACGTGTGGGTGTCGCGGGTAACCTCGCACGTGTCGCTGCGCGCCGCGCTCGACCAGATCACTCCTGAGCGGATCGCGAGCGCGCTGACGCTCGCCGACACTACCATGCGGGGGGCCGGCTTCGCGGAGCCCCGGATTGCCGTCGCCTCCCTCAATCCGCATGCAGGCGAGAACGGTCTTTTCGGGCGGGAGGAAATCGACGTGATTGCCCCGGCGGTCGCCGCGGCGTCGACGCGCGGCATCCGCTGTCGCGGTCCCTTTCCGGCCGACACCGTGTTCATCAAGGCTTTCGCCGGCGACTACGACGGGGTGCTCATCATGTATCACGACCAAGGCCAGATTGCGACCAAGCTCAAGGGCTTCAACCGCGGCGTGACGGTGACCGGCGGCCTGGCGACCGTATTCACCACGCCGGCGCACGGCACGGCCTTCGACATCGTCGGCCAGGGTCGCGCCAACACCGGCGCGCTCGAGCAGGCCGTGCGGCTCGCGGCCCGGCTCGCTCTGGCGCGACGGGTGCAGAAGGAAGTCGCACCGTCCTAGCGGACCGACGCGCAGGATTCGACGAACGAAATCATCGGGCGCTCCTTTCGAGGGGCATCAGGGAGGCAAGTGGAATGGCAGGCGAAACGTCATTGACCGCATACGTGGCGGATTTCATCGTCAACACCCAGGCGGAGGACATCCCGCCCGACGTCGCCCATCTCGGCAAGCGCTCGGTGCTCGACGGCATCGGGCTCGCGCTCGCAGGCGCAGCTTCCGAGACCGGCCACATCATTCGCCGCTACTTGGAATCCCTGGGATTGTCCAGCGCAGGGAGGGGCAGCACTGTCATCGGCGGCGACGGCGCCTTGGTCCCGGCGCGCTTCGCGGCCTTCGCCAACGGCGCGGGTATCCATGCGGACGACTACGACGACACCCAGCTCGCCGTGTTGAAGGATCGGGTGTACGGCCTGCTCACGCATCCCACGGCGCCGGCGCTGCCGCCGGTCCTCGCGCTCGCCGAGCGCGACAGCATTTCCGGACGCGACATGATGACCGCCTACCAGATCGGCGTGGAAGTGGAGTGCAAGGTCGCGGAAGCGATCCTGCCCCGGCACTATCAGCATGGCTTCCACAGCACGGCCACCTGCGGGGCGTTCGGCGCGGCAGCGGGCGCAGCGCGGCTGCTGCGCCTGGACCGCGAACAGACCCGGCGTGCGCTGTCCATCGCGGGAAGCCAGGCCGGTGGCCTGCGCGAGAACTTCGGCACGATGACCAAGCCCTTTCACGCTGGACGTGCCGCCGAGAGCGGCGTGGTGGCGGCCGAGCTCGCCGCGCTCGGCTTCACCGCTTCGCCCATCGGGCTCGAGGCGGACCGCGGCTTCTTCCGCGCGGCGGGCGGCGGTTACACGGCGGAGATGATCGAAGGCAAGCTCGGCAATCCGTGGACCTTCGCCTCGCCGGGCGTGTCCATCAAGCCGCATCCGAGCGGCTCGCTGACCCATCCGGGAATGAGCGTGATGCAGGACCTGATTCGCCGGTACGACATCCGGCCCGAGCAGGTGAAACGGTTGAAGGTCGGCACCAACCACAACATGCCTAACGCGCTAATCCACCACCAGCCGCGCACCGAGCTGCAGGCGAAGTTCAGCATGGAGTTCTGCATGGCGATCCTGCTGCTCGAGCGGAAGGCGGGGCTCCCGCAGTTCACCGACGAAGTCGTCAACAGGGGCGACGTGCAGGACATGATTCGCCGCGTGGACTTCGGTGTGCATCCGGAGGCGGAAGCCGCGGGCTTCGACAAGATGACCACCATCATTGAGATCGAGCTGAAGGACGGCAAGGTGATGAAAGGGATGGCCGACTTCGGCAAGGGCAGCCCGGCGAACCCGATGAGCGATGAAGAGCTGCAGCGGAAATTCCGCGAGTGCGCGAAGTGGGGTGGCCTGAAGGACTCCACGGCGGAGCGGGTCATCGATTGCGTGTGGAGGATCGAGTCGCTGCGCGATCTGCGCGAGCTGACGCGGCTGCTGGTTCGCCCGCAGGGGGTGGAGGGCAAGAAGCGGAGAGCTATTTAAGGAAGCTGCTGAGAGAGGTATTTCCGTTTCGCGGCTCCTTGGTTGGAGCAAGCGCGGCGAGTGAGCAATGGCGATGTTCGAAGGCTTCATCCATACCCAGATCGAGACCTGCGGCGCGCGCATCAACCTGCGCCACGGTGGCTCGGGGCCGCCCCTGCTCCTGCTCCACGGCAATCCGCTCACCCACGTGATGTGGCACAAGATCGCGCCGCGGCTCGCGCAGAACTTCACCGTCGTCGCCGCCGATCTGCGAGGCTATGGCGACAGCTCGAAGCCGGACGGCGGTCCCGATCACGCTGGCTATTCGTTTCGCGCCATGGCGCAGGACCAAGCGGAAGTGATGCAGGCGCTGGGCTTCGACCGCTACGACGTGTGCGGTCACGATCGCGGTGCCCGCGTCGCGCATCGCATGGCGCTCGACTACCCGGAACGCGTACGGCGCGTGGCAATGGTCGACATCGTGCCCACGCACCACGTCCTGCACCACATCAGCGCGGGCTGGGCGGTCGATTCGTATCACTGGTTTTTCATGGCGCAGCCGTACGACTACCCGGAACAAATGCTGATCGCCTATGGCCTTGAGCGCTACATTCGCAAGAAGCTCGACAAGAAGGGCGTGGGGATGAGCGGCTTTGCGCCGGAAGCGCTGGCTGAATACATCCGCTGCTGCACGCCCGAGAACATCCACGCGGTGTGCGAAGATTATCGCGCGACGGTGTCCATCGACTTAGAGCACGACGAGGCCGATTTCCACGTGAAGCTCGCCATGCCGCTGCTCGTCCTCTGGGGTGAGAGGAGCCACGTGAACCGCAGCTTCAAGCCCATCGAGGCTTGGCTGGAGCGGGCGACGAACGTGAGGGGAAAGATGCTTTCCTGCGGTCACTATCCGGCAGAGCAGGTACCGGACGAGACGTATGCAGAGCTGCGGGCGTTCTTCTCGTAAGTACTCCTTGATTGTTAAATGGCCGCTATCGGATGCAGACCGCCAAGGTCAGCTTGTGGCCGACTGCGGTATAAGAAGTCGTCGCCGATTGCGGTCGTTCAATCAGTGCTATCGACCCGTTCCGGACGTTCCTCCGTAACGGAAGCTGTCATTCCGGACCCGCGACCTTTCCCGGCGAGCTTATGATCAAGATCATATCGGCATTGAACCACGTGGACTACCATATTTTCCGTCGCCAAGCCGTGGTGGGGAAGGATTTGTCATGAGTGTTCTCATCCTCGTAGCATCGATTGCGCTCGCTCTGGTGCCTGGAGTCTGTATGGCCCAGTCCGGCTCTCCCTATGCCGGGTTCGAAACGCGTTCAATTAAGGCGCTTTCGGATCAGCAAATCAGCGACCTTCGCGCTGGACTTGGAATGAGTCTGGCGTTAGCAGCAGAGTTAAATGGATATCCCGGTCCACGTCACACCCTGGAACTTGCAGATCAGCTAGGCTTGTCCGATGCGCAACGCGCGAGAGTCGAGGAGCTGTTCGCGAAGATGAAAGCGGAGTCGATTCCCATTGGTGAGCGGCTGATCGCGCAGGAAGCGGAGCTTGACTCAGCGTTCGCCCGGAAGACGATTACGGCAGCAGAGCTTGGCGCCTTGACGCACGCCATCGGTAGCACCCAAGCTGTACTTCGCGAAACTCATCTGAAATACCACTTGCTGACGCTCGACATGCTCACGCCCGCGCAGACACGACGCTACCTCGAGCTTCGTGGCTATGTAGCAGACCAGAAGCATGGTCACGACGCAAGCATGCACTCGCCGCACTAAACCCCACATCGGCAGCTACAAAGAGCCCCTCGTGGGCGATCCGTGAAGGGGCCACCGAACGGCGGCTCCTGCAAACCGGCTGTTCGAACGGAGCTATCGACCCGTTGCTGTGCGGGCGACTAGGGCGTTAATCGCGGAAGTGTGGCGAGGCGTCCGCCTTCGGCGACCTAAGATTACCTACCGACCGGCTCAGACCGACCCCTTGCAGTCATTCGTTATTGCGGATTCCTGACGTTCCGGCCGCCCGTCCGAATTAGGGCCCGCAACCGCTTGGCGTTGGACCTACACGGGTCATGTTGATCATCCCCGATGTTCCGGCACTGCTGCCGCCGGTGAAGTTGAACGCCAGCTGCAGCGCGCTGCAGCTGGCGAAGGTCGCCGTGGCGGTGCCTACCGGCACCGTGGTCGGCGTCGGTGCTCCCGTGTCGAACAATCCGCCCGTCGTCTCGTAGAGCGTCATCGGCAGCATGCGCGCCCCCGGCGTGTAGGCCGCCTGCGCGGTGTACCAGCGCTGTCCCGCCTCACCGAGCGCCTGCCCGTTCGGCGCATAGGTGTACCAGGTCAGCCACGCCAGCGGCTGATTCGGATTGAGCTCGAACACAATGCCCTGGCCCGAGGTTGTCTTGTCGAACCAGTTGCCCGAGTAGCCGAAGTCGGCGCTGGCGGTCTCCGGTCCGCTCGCCACGCAGGTCACGTTGGGTAGCAAGCGCGTCATCGGGACCATTCCCGAGCGCCCGCTGCCGTCGGTGAAGCTGTAGGACATGGAGGTGTTACTGCAGTCGGTCGCGCTGAAGACCACCATGCCCACGGGCATCGCATTGGTCACCGGGCCTGCGTCGAAGTTGCCTCCGGTGTTCTCGTAGAGGGTGAGCGTCGCGCTCGGCTGTCCGGTCTGCACGTTGCCGCTGAAGGTGTACCAGCGCTGGCTGGCCGCGCCGCCCACCGCCTTGTAGTCGTAGGTGAACCAGGCGCCCTGCAGGAAGCCGGTTCCGGGAGCGATCAGGTCGGGATAGACTTCGAGCTCCACCCCCTGACCGCTGGTGGCCATCTGGAACCACGAGCCGGTCAGCCCTCGCCGGTTGAGGTTCAGTCCTGCCGCGCCGGGCATGACGCTGGCCGATTTTCCCTGAAAGTTCGTGGCGAGGTTGGGGACCATCTGTCCGTTGCGGTTCATCGCCGTGACGCCGTCCGTCGGCAACGGACCGAACGTGACCTGATCCACACCTGCGTAGTTGATGGTTCCGCCACCCGTTGGAATGAAGGCGTTCGGGATCACGTAGTCGGGCTTCAGGATGCCAAGGTCGGAGAACCCCTGCGTGGCGATCAAAACGCGCGTGTCGGCGGTCGACATGCCGCCGTCGCAGCCATAGATGCCGCACATCTCGAAGCCCGGGAGATTGGTGGGGAATGTGAAGACCTTGTTTCCATCGGTACCCGAAGCCGTGAAGTGGTTTCCTGCCCAGAAGTATTCCGCGCTCGCGCCCGCCGACTCGTGCATCACGACGTACTGCACGGTGCCGCTAGCATCGGAGAAGATCTCTTCGATCTGGTAGGTATGGAACGCCGCGAAAGCGACGGTGGAGGATAACGTCAGCAGCGGCGCGAGAACCCAACGCGACATCGGCTTCATACAAGCCTCCTGCGAGGGGCCGGCGGCTGCGAAAACGAGCCGGCCCCGAACGATCGATGGCGCCGAAGCAAACAGCTTCATAGCCCACGCTATTCCCTATGCCTCCGACATGGGAATGCACGCAGTGATCGGTGTGTTAACGTCATCTTTCGAGCACAGGGAGGCCTTTGTGACACGTCGATGGACGCCTTATTGCGGGGGCGCGCGGTTCGCATGCGGTCTGGCGCTCGCGTTGATCGCGATAGATACGCCCGCGATGTTCGTCGTCAACCAGCCCTGGGTCGCGCCGGCGACCCGCGGACGCTCGACGGAAGCCTACATGGACCTCACCAGTACCGACGGGGTGCTGCTTGTTGAGGCAAGGAGCGATGCCGCGGTCTCGGTGGCCATCCGAGCGCCAGGAAAGAGCAGGAGCGATGTCGCCAAGCTCCCGCTGCCTACAGGGAAGATGGTGAGGCTCGCTCCCGGCGGCTACCGGCTGCTACTCAACGGGTTGAGGCGATCGATCAGCCTTGGCGACCGAGTGATGCTCACCCTGACCATCCAGGCCGCCGATGGGTCACGCCAGGAAATCTCCGTCGACGCGGAGGCGCGCCTGCAATCCCCGCTCGATGAGGACCGCCCCGGGCACGAGCACAAGCAATGACCACGGCGCTCGCATGCGCGTTGACCCTGCGATCACTCGATCATCGAAGTGGAGAAGCGCATCTGCGGCGACTCTATCCATCCGCACCTACTCGCCGCGCTGGAGCGAGCCTTCCGCGCGCTGCCGCAAACAGCGGGCCGCAGGGACAGGGTCGAGGCGATGCAAGATCCGCCCCTCGTCTGCTCAGCGCCAGCGTGGGCAGGTGCGATCCACGGCTACCTACCCAGGTGATGATCGAACGGCGGAGCTTCCGACTGGGCGAAAAGCGAAGCACATGGTGGCTCGGCATTCCGCTGCTGTGCGCTTCGTGCCTGCACGCGCAGCCCGTCATTCACAACGACGAGAATCTGGATTCGCATCGCACCGAAGCTTGGGCCATGAACTACATCGGCGCATCCACGTTCATGACGTCGTTTGGCGAGACGCCGGCGCTCGCTCCATGGAAGTGGGGTATTGCGCTGGACGCGAACTACATACCTAAGCTGACCGACGAGCAGCAGCGCGTCGGACTCCACGGGATCAAACACGAGGATCTCAATCGATCACCTGTATTCGGAAGGTTGCGGATCCTTCTGGGTCTCCCGGGTGACTTTGTCGCCGGGCTCGGCTATACGCCGCCGCTGTCGATCGCCGGGACACAGCCGCTCGATCTATTCGCGTTCTCGATCGGGCGTCGCCTGTTCGAGAAGGACGAGCTCACGCTATCGATGCAGGTGTTTGGGCAGCATGGCCGCGCGCGGGGCGATGTCACCTGTCCCACACGGATCGCGGGCAACCCGGACAGGGAACAGAATCCATTCGGATGCGACGCACCCTCCAACGACCATATCTATCTCAACTACTACGGCCTGGAGGCAGTAGCCGCCTGGAAGCGTGAATCGTGGCACGCTTATGTCAGCGGCGGCTTCGCCCGCACCGAGTTCTCCGTGCAGGTAGATGCGCTCACTTTTGGCGAGCGGGACCGCTCGCTGCTGATCGCCCAGGGCGCACTGCCATTCGGCACGGCCGGCGTGAGCGTGGACCTAGACAAGCACTGGAAGCTGGGCTTTGAAGTGATGTACGTCCCGTTGTACGTGCAACGCCAGCCCAACCAACCCAGTGAGAACGACTCGCTCACCAGCCCCAGGGTACAGCTCCTCTATCGCTTCGACTGACGCAGCCGAGCTCGTGCAAGGCCAGCGTCGAAGCAGCCCTCGGGGTCCGCCGACGATCCTAGGGCGCCTATTCGAAGACTACCTGGGGCAGCCTCCTCGGTATCGTGGATTACGTGGCGAAGCACGCAGAGCCACACGTTGAGCACAAAGGCGTCAACCGGAAAACAAAAGGCAGGCCATGGGTAAGAATGCTTGGGCAACTTGGCATGGCCACCCAAGGTGCGTTGGTCGGCTATGGCGTCGACTTCTATGACGTCGGCCGTTTATCGGCGAGATACGTGCAGCGCGTTCTCACTGGCACCAGCCCCCAGGACCTGCCGATCGAGTCGTTCAGTAGGTACGGGCTGGGGATCAACCTGAAGACGGCGCGGGAGCTTGGCATCACGATTCCCCAGTCGGTCTTGTTTCTGGCGGACAGGGTTATCGAGTAGATCGGTGGCCTCGATGGGAAGCCCCTCGGCACCTCGGGGCAACGATGGCAGGCGCACGGGGCTACTCCTCGGGGTGAATCAAGTCCAAGAGCGTTCGGGATGTCGGCTATCGAGCGGGCGAGCGAAGGTCAGGTCATGGCCGATACTGTTGAAAAACTCATTTCGCCGAGCAGAAGGGTAACAGCGCAAAAAATCGACCTCGTAGAACGGCCGCCATTGAACGCTACGCGCTCGGGTGATGGTTTACCACCCCGAAAAAATTTTGTTGCCTAAGTCTTGAGCAGTTTTTCAACAGAATAGGCCGATCAGAGACGTTCGTGAACGACCGCTTCTCTATCGCGTAATACGCAACAGGGCGCCGTGTGCGTTCGTTTGAACAGCGCAGTTCGACTTCACACGACAATGTCCGGTGCGTGGAATGGCTAGGACAAGTCCCTTGAGGGCGACCTGATCAGGCGATGGCTGATGGGTCTGTGCGCCGATTAGACGCCAGGCTCAGACGGCGCTGCGAAGTGCTATTGGCATCCCCCTGCTGGAATCGGCGAGTTGCCCCCTGGGCCTCTCAATAAAGAAAGTCGCCATTGCAGCGTTGCTTCCCACGCCAACGGGTCGCTCGCTCGGGCGAATCTCGCCGCGCTCGGCCAGCTTTGGAATCGCATCGCCAGAGGGTTCGCACTCGAAATCAGTCGGTTCCAGCACGCCTGGGGTGGTAAGAGTCGGCTGATGTTGTGAAAACATCGCCTGTACTCGCGGATGATGCGAAAGCGCCAATACGACTACGAGGATGATCGAAACCGAAACCAGCACTATAGCCATGGGCAGTGATTATAGCGCCCACACTCTACCGGCGTCGATTTACAACAGTCGCCCTAAAGAAGCATGCGCGGAGTCCCACCCAGAGTCCCACCCACCGCATGTTTAACGTCGCCACGGTGAGCAATGCAAATTGCGCGAAGCTAGGCCGGGCGCGGGTTGACAGAGGATTGACTAAAACGGATTGCGCTACTCAGCCAGTAGCGCATCCGGCAACCCCAGAAAAGGCGCGGCGCCGCTCACGCGACGCCGCTCTTAGAGGGTGCCCCCCACCTGTGCCGTGCCGACCGTCATCTTGAACCTGAGTTCAAGAGGGTCGCCTACCCGAGCCATCAGGCGCTTCCGCGTAGGGAGCGCACACCGGCCCGTTCAAGGCTCGGCGACCTAGCTAGTAGCATTGGTTCAAAGAGTATATGGCCGGTTCGAACACCGCAGGGGACGTGGGAATGTCGACTAGTGCGTGCGATTCAGAAGAGTTTGTCCTGATCAGCCATCGCACGATCGATGGCCGACTGCATAGCGGAAATTCTACGCTGAACCGCCGCCGTGTCAAAACCGCTTGTCGCCGCGCCCGGCGATCGGCCGTGAGTCGCGCGCAGCAATTCGTTGGCGATGTTGAGCGCCGCCATCACCGCGATGCGCTCGTTACCGGCGATCTTGCCCGCATCGCGTATCTCGCGCATCCGCCGGTCGAGGAGCTGCACCGCCTGGAGCAGGTCCTCGCGCTCCGACTCCTTGCAGGCCACGCGATATTCGCGTCCCAGGATCGACACGTCGAGCGTGACCGGATGATCCATTGTGTTCAGCTCGTCGACTCGGGAAGCTGCTGAAGCAGCGAATCTATCCGCGACGTGGCGGCCGCTATCCGGGCCGCGAGGGCACGGTTCTGCTCGAGCGCACGGCCCAGCTCGCGGGTGAGCGCTTCGTTCTCCGCACGCAAACGGCTGTACTCGGCCAGCAGCGCCGCCACCTTTTGTTCCAGGCCCGAGAGCGAGGAATCCATGGGCGACTATAGGCGGAAGTTTTCAACCACGTCAACCTGCGCCGCCGGGTTGTTCAGTGCCGGTCGCGAGCGATTCGTAACGGACCTCGATGATCTCGAGCTCTTCTGCGCCCGCCGGAGTGCGCAGCGTGACTCTCTCGCCTTCGCGCGCCTTGATCAGCGCACGCGCCATCGGTGACATCCAGCTGATGTAACCACGGCTCGTATCGATCTCGTCCACGCCGACGATGCTGACGGTGCGGGTCTCGCCGCCGATCGCACGCACCGTGACCGTCGCACCGAAGAAGATTCGATCGGCGTCGTCGGCGTCTCGGCCCGCAAGCGGGTCGACCACTTCGGCGTGATCCAGGCGCTTGATCAGGAAGCGAATCCGCCGGTCGATCTCGCGCAGCCGCTTCTTGCCGTAGATGTAATCGGCGTTCTCGGACCGGTCGCCGTTGCTCGCCGCCCACGCAACCGCGGCGACCACCGCCGGTCGCTCCCTGTCCACCAGCGCGTCGAGCTCGGCCTTCAGCCGCGCGAAGCCCCCGGGAGTCATGTAGTTCCGGATCCCCGCAGGCAGCGCGGCGGGTTCACGCGCCTCGTCGTCGACGTCGACGTTCTCCTCGCGTGTGAATGCCTTGTTCATGGAAATCGTGACGCTCCGATGGGACTAAAGTTCCGAGCACGAGCGTCTTCGAGATTATAGGTCAGGGCCACTAATCGCGGAGGCTATAATCACCCCGCACCTGCCGTCCTTCGACCGTGTCGATCCCGCCCGTCGCCTGCGTCCCGCGATGAATCGCCCGGCTGCCGCTCCGGCGTTCGGCCTGTTGACCGCGGCCGCGCTGGCCGCATTCGCCATCGCCCTATCGGTCGGCAGCGTCGCGCTCGACTTTACCGCAGTCGCGCGGGCGCTGTTGGGCGGCGCCGACACTACGCCAACGATGATCGTGCGCGATCTGAGGTTGCCGCGTGCGATCGCCGCGTTTGCGACTGGCGGCTCGCTCGCGCTTGCCGGAGCGCTGCTGCAAGTGCTTCTGCGTAATCCGCTCGCCGATCCATACGTGCTTGGCGTCTCCGGCGGTGCTGCGGTGGGAGCGTTGCTGACGATCCTCGTCGGCGCTGCCGCGTGGATGACACCGCTCGGAGCTTTCGGAGGCGCGTTCGCGTCGACGGTGATGGTGTTTACGCTGTCGCGCGGCGACGGCGCGTGGTCGCCGACGCGGCTCCTGCTCACTGGAGTGATCGTGGCCGCCGGATGGGCCGCGCTCGTAGCGTTGCTGCTCACGCTCGCTCCCGACGCGCAACTCCGTGGCATGTTGTTCTGGCTCATCGGCGACTTGTCAGCGCCACCCCTCGCATGGACTGCGCTCGCCATGCTCGTGCTGGGAATCGGGGTTGCGCTGCCGTTCGCGCGCGATCTCAATGCGCTTGCGCGGGGGCTCTTTGCCGCGGCGGCGCTGGGCGTCGCGGTGACCCGCCTGCCCTGGCTGTTGTTCTTACTGTCCGCCGCGTTGACCGCGGTCGCGGTCACCACCGCCGGCGCCATCGGTTTCGTGGGGCTTATCGTGCCTCATGCGGTACGCCTGATGCTCGGCAACGATCAGCGCGTGATCCTGCCGGCGTGCGCGCTCGCCGGCGGCGCTCTGCTGCTTATCGCCGACACGCTCTCGCGCGAGGTCGCCGCGCCGACGCAGTTGCCCGTCGGCGTCATCACCGCGCTGCTCGGCGTGCCGGCATTCCTATATCTGCTGGCGCGGGAGCGTCGATGACCGAATCCACGCTGCTTCGTACGCGCGGTCTCGCGGTAACGGTCGCCGGCAAGAGCGTCTGCCGCGACCTCGATCTCTCGATCCGGCGCGGCGAATGCTGGGCCTTGCTGGGACGCAACGGCGCCGGCAAGACGACGCTGCTGCACACGCTCGCCGGATTGCGTGTTTCTGCCGCCGGCAGCATCGACTTCGCCGGAAGGCCGCTCGCCGAGTGGAGCGGCCGAGAGCTCGCGCGCATGCGGGCGCTGCTGCCTCAGGACGACTACGATGCGTTTCCCGCGAGTGTGCTGGAGACGGCATTGATCGGGCGCCACCCGCATCTTTCACGCTGGCAATGGGAGACGCCGCAGGATTATGCGATCGCGCGCGCCGCGCTCGCGGCAGTCGATTTCGCACAGGCGGAGGCGCGCGACGTGCGCACGCTGTCCGGGGGCGAGCGGCGGCGGGTCGCGCTCGCCGCGCTGCTCGCGCAGGAGCCCGATCTGTTCCTGCTCGACGAGCCGGCGAGCCATCTGGATCTCGCCCACCAGCTCGCGTTGCTCGAGCGCTTGACCGCGATCGCCCGCGAGCAGGGAAAGGCGCTGGTGATGGTGTTGCACGACGTCAACCTCGCCGCGCGCTATTGCGACCACACGCTTCTTCTCGATCGCGGCACGGCGGTTGCAGGCGCCGCGGCCGAACTGCTCACGAGCGAGCGACTGAGCGCCCTGTACGGTGTCGCGCTGAGGAGCCTTCGCGACGACGGGCGCAACCTGTTCATAGCCTAGCCGATCGGGTGTCCCGGTCGTACGACGGCGCTGACCACCGGAGCAGCACTGCAGATGGCTTGTAACCCTGCCGCGACGGGGCGCTGGTTCGCTCTCGCCGCCAGGCTTTCGCATCGCTTCTTGATGTATCTCAAGGCATCGCGTGCGGTCCGGTATGACGATAATGGATCTGACGGGGTGTCTTGGGTGTTTCATTACTCCGCCAAGGATCGCCGTTCCGGGACACCTCAGGTCGAGTGGAAAGGAGAACTGGACCATGAATCCAACAATGTTCGAGATCGTTGTGGGCACACTCATGCTGGTCGTGGGCATTGGCCTCATCGTTTGGTTTGCAAGATACCTGGCGGCTGCGTCTGGACGGCGCATGATGCGCATGCTGACGCGTGCCGGTGTCGACCCCGAAGTTGCCAGGCGCGGCGACACGGACGCCATCGTGCGTGACCTGCGCAGCAGGTGCCTCAGGTGCGGATCAGAAGACTTGTGCGACAGGTGGCTCGCCGGAAAAGTCGAAGGCGACAATACCTTCTGCCCCAATGCGCAAATATTTCGCTCGTTGACCAGGGCAGGCGGAAGCATCGCGTCGTCGGACCGAGCGTAGACCACAAGCCTCAGCGACGCAGCCTGGACCTCGCCTCGTCGAGCACAGCGCACAAGCGCTCCATTCCGTCGACGAAACGAGGTCCCGCTCGGTGGAGCAGATTGGCGTCGATGGCGTAGAGGTTGCCACGCTCGACGGCGGGAAGCGTCTTCCACGCGAGCCAGGCGTCGAGCCAAGTCGGCGGCACCGGGCCGTCACCGCCCGCAATGATCGCATCCGGTGCGGCCGCGAGCACCGCTTCGACGCTAACCTGCGGCGCCGGAAGCGCGAGCGACGCGAATATGTTCCGCCCGCCGCACAGTTCGATCGCCGCGCTGATGATATGCGCTCCGCCCACGGTGAAGAGCGGCTGGTTCCAGATCTCGTAGAACACCCGGATCTTTGGCGCGTCGCGCTCGCGCTGTCCCAGCGCAGCGACACGCTCGCGCAGCGCCTCCGCCGCGACGGCCGCGGTTCGCGCGTGCCCGCTGAGCGCGCCCAGGTGCCGGATGTCGTCGGCGATCGCCTCCGGTGTGCGCGGGTCGCTCAAGTAGACGGGGACTCCCAGCGAGCGCAACCGCTCGACCTGCGCCGGCGCGAGGTAGGGCCACGCGACGACCAGGTCGGGTTTGAGCGACAGGATGCGCTCGAGATCAAGCGCTCGCGCGTCTCCCACGCGCGGCAGACGAGCCGCTTCAGGCGGCGCATCCGCGGGCGAGAGCACGCCGACGACTTGCGCGCCCGCGCCCGCGGCGAACAGTAACTCCGTTGCGTGGGGCGCCAAGCTGACGATGCGCTGCGCCGGCACCGGCAGAGCGACCGTCGCACCGCTCGCGTCGATGGCTGCGATGGAAGCGGCTTCGCTCCACGACGTACCCGCGGCCATGCACAGCCACGCAATTAGGCGCCTCAGTCTCCGCATGACTCAGTACCGGTAGCGCACGCCGGCGAAGATGTTCGCTCCGCCCGTGTTGTAATCTGCCGCGAGCTCGTAGTGCTTGTCGAATGCGTTGCCGAGAATCGCGAACAGCGAGCACTGCGGCGCCAGCGCGTATTCGGCATTGAAGTTGACCACGGCGTAGCCACCCATGCGACGCGTGTTGGCCGGGTCCTCGTAGCGCGCCGACAACGCCACGACCTGCACCCCGAGCTGCAACGCTTCGAAGGGATGCGTCACCTGCAACGAGCCATAGGAGCGGGCGCGCCGCGGCAGGAGGTTGCCGGTCGCGTCGTCGTAGGGCCGCTCGAAGTCCAAGCTGGCCTTGACATTGGTGTCGCCGCTCAGCGCCTGCAGTTCCAAGGTCACGCCTTCGAGCGTCGCAGAGGCAATGTTTTGCGGGGCGCAATTGAACTGGGCGTCGCAGCTGAAGACGATCAGGTCGCGAACCTTGTTACGGTACGCGACGACGCCCGCGCTGAGAGCAGCGTCGGAATAGCGAAGCGCCGCCTCGAAGTTGCGCGCCGTTTCGGGCACCAGGTTGGGGTTGGAGAAGCCCGGGTAGTAAAGATCGTTGAAGGTGGGGGCTTTGAAGCCCGTCCCGTAGCTCGCGCTGGCACGCAAGGCCGGCGTGAAGCTGTACGCGTATTCGACGGCGCCGGAAGTCTGGCCGCCGTATTGCGAGCTCTGGTCGCGGCGCAGGTTGGCCTGTAGCGCATTAGCGCCCTCGTGAAGCTGGTAGACGGCGACGATGGCATTGGTGTTTCGCGACGTGACGGCGAAGGCGGCGTCGGTGTCGAGCCGCTCCTCGCGGCGGCTCAGCGCGACCGACAGCGCCCCGAGCGGCAGCGAGAAATCGCTCTGCCACAAGTACTGCCGCTGCACGGTCTTGAACTGCGAAGGCCCGGAGGCGGTCAGCGACACACTGTCGTCGCTCGATGCTCCGGCCCCCAGAGTGCTCTTCCAGAAAGACGCCAGCCGGTTGCTGCTGGCCACCGCATAGCTCTGTACCGTGGTGATGGTGCGGTCGTCGAAGCTCGGGCCTGCGTCGAATTGCGCATTGAGGCGGCTGTAGAACGCCTGAGCCGAGAGCTGCTGCTCCGGCGCGAAGGTGTAAGTAAGGGTGCCGCTGCCGTTGCCGTTGGTGTAACCGTCGTTGTCCGGGTTGTAGCTCGGGTTCGCCGGATTCCATATGGCGCTGAAGCCGGTGCTTTGCCGATAGCCGCCTTGCGCCGCGACGCGCCATGGCCCGGACGTGCCGCTCGCGCCGACGGAGAACTGGCTGGTGTTGTAGGTACCGTAGCCCGCGCTGGCGTTCGCCGCGACGCCGCTTCCCGCGCTTCGCGTGAACACCTGCACGACGCCGCCGATCGCGTCGGCGCCGTACAGGCTGGCGGCCGGTCCCCGCAGGATTTCGATATGATCGATCTCGGAGAGCGGGATCGCCTCGAAGGGTGCGGTGCCGGAGCTCGACGAGTCGACGCGCAGACCGTCGACGAGCAGGAGCGTCTGTCCCGCATTCGCACCGCGCAGGAAAACGCTCGTAGTACTACCCGGCCCGCCGGTGGTGGCGATCTGCACGCCCGGCTGCCGCTGCAGCAGTTCCGCGAGGCCCTGGGCTCCGGCCCGAGCGATTTCCTCGGAGCCGATCACCGTGACGTCGGCGATGATGTCGTTGAGCCGCTGCGGAGAACGCGTCGCGGTGACGGTGATCGGGTCGAGCAGCGCCGCAGCGCCTTGGCCGCAGGCAGCGCCGTTGCCGGCCGCTACCACCGCGACGAGCACCGTCGCGGCATGCCGGTAGTCACGAGTCGTCAAGATCGCTCTCCGCCGCTTAGCGTGCACTCCCGCGCGCGCGAGCGTACCGCAGAGACGTTGGCTTCGCAGGCCATCTCCAGCCTGCGGTCGGGCAGCGCCTCCCGCGATGCGCCCAGCTACGTGGTGCGCGCTCCAGTTTCGAGCGCGCCGCGCAGGCCGGTCTCCGGGCTCGTCGGCTCGGGATCTGCCCGCCTTCCCGTTCCTTCTCGGAACAGTGGCGTGGAAGAGCGATCCCTGAGGACTTCGCCGTTCAAGCCACCGGCTACAAAGTCCTCGCCTGACCTACCGTTGCGGGGGCAGCGCCGGGATGGTCGCGCGATCCGAGGCCGCGACTTCACCAGCTTCCCGTTTCACCCGCCGCGCTTCGAAATCGCGCGAGCGGACACCTGCAATATCCATTATAGCGAGTCAGCAATGCCTCGGCATTGCGCTGCACGGAGTGCTATAATCCTTCCCCCTTTTTGTCGGACTGAGTCCTACAAAACCTGCTTCGTGAGTCGCAAGCTCCACATCCGCACTTTCGGCTGCCAGATGAACGAGTACGACTCGAGCAAGATGGCCGATGTGCTCCGCGCTGCCGACGATCTGGAGCTGACCGAGTTGGCCGACGACGCGGATGTGATCCTATTCAACACCTGCTCGGTACGAGAGAAGGCGCAAGAGCGCGTGTTCCACGATCTGGGCCGGGTGAGGGAGCTCAAGGCGGCCAACCCCGCGCTCATCATCGGCGTCGGCGGATGCGTCGCCAGCCAGGAAGGCGCGCGAATCGTCGCACGGGCGCCTTACGTCGACATCGTTTTCGGCCCGCAGACGCTGCACCGGCTGCCCGAGTTGATCGCGCGACGGCGCTTGACGGGACGCCCGCAGGTCGACGTCGCCTTTCCCGAGATCGAAAAGTTCGATCACCTCCCTCCGCCGCGCGTCGAGGGCGCGAACGCCTTCGTCTCGATCATGGAGGGATGCAGCAAGTACTGCACGTTTTGCGTCGTGCCGTATACGCGGGGCGAGGAAGCCTCGAGGCCCTTCGACGATGTCCTCACCGAAGTCGCCGATCTGACCGACCAGGGCGTCAAGGAAGTCACGCTGCTCGGGCAGAACGTGAATGCCTACCGCGGTTTGATGAGCTCGGGCGAGACCGCCGACTTGGCCACGCTGATCGAGTACCTGGCGGAAATGCCCGGCCTCGAGCGCATCCGCTTCACGACCTCGCACCCCAGGGAGATGACGCAGCGCCTGATCGACGTCTACACCCGCGTGCCGAAGCTCGTGTCGCAGATCCACCTGCCGGTGCAGTCTGGCTCCGATCGCGTGCTCGCCGCGATGAAGCGCGGGTACACCGTGCTC
Source organism: Casimicrobiaceae bacterium (assembly GCA_035623155.1). Classification (GTDB taxonomy): domain Bacteria; phylum Pseudomonadota; class Gammaproteobacteria; order Burkholderiales; family Casimicrobiaceae; genus PALSA-1003. The sequence continues at coordinate 23,104 of DASPTZ010000129.1, forward strand.
GAGTACAAGTCGATCGTGCGCCGGCTGCGGGCGGCACGTCCGCAGGTGTCGATTTCTTCCGACTTCATCGTCGGCTTTCCCGGCGAGTCGGAAAACGATTTCGAGCACACGCTACGGCTCATCGATGAGGTCGGTTTCGACGGCGCTTTCAGTTTCCAGTACAGCGCGCGCCCGGGAACTCCGGCTGCCGAGTTCGCCGAACAGGTGCCGCGCGACGTGGCTCAGCAGCGTCTGGCGCGGCTGCAGGCAGAGATCGACGCCGGCTATCGCGCTTGCAGCGAGCGCATGATCGGGACGGTCGAGCGCGTGCTGGTGACCGGCAGAGCCGCCAGGAACGCCGACGATCTCGCGGGCCGCACGGAGAACAACCGCGTCGTCAACTTTGGCGGTTGCAGGGACCTGATAGGAGACTATGTCGACGTGCGCATCACGGCCGCGTTGGCACACACGCTGCGGGGCGAGCTGACAGCCCATTGAAAGTTTGTTCGGCGCGGCGCGGCAATAGGGGATGTCGCCCGCATGATTGACGTACTATTGAAGAGGTTCGCAATGTCTAGTTCGAGGTTCCGCAGGCTCCCCGGCCCCTTCGCTGTTCCCACCGCGCTCCTGGCGATCTTGAATGGATGCGCGACCGTTCCCACTCCCGACGCGGCGACTGTCGCGGCAGCGGCCGTTGCCGCGACGACCGCTGCCGAGGCGGCGTCCGGCAACGCGACGCCGGGGCCTGCATCGACCAACGGGCGCACGGGATCCAACGCGCCTGCGGTCGCAGCGGCGGCTGCGGCGGCCGCTGCGGCCGCTGCCGGCCAGCAGAAGCCGTTCGCTGAAGTCGTCAAGGACGCCAATGAGCTCCCCGGGTTCTTCGTGCTCTGGACCAAGGACGAGAAGGTCTGGTTGGAAATCAAGCCCGAACAGTTCGACCAGCCGTTCTTCCTGCAGATCAACCGGACCCACGGCATCGGCGAGCGAGACGTGTTCTGGAGCCCGATGCTGCGCTCGTACATCGCGGAATTCCACCGCGTGGGCAATCTGGTCCAGTTGATCGCCAAGAACACGCAGTTCTTCGCGACCGAGGGCACGCCGCTCGCCCGTGCGGTGCGCGAGAATTCGAGCGACAGTCTGTTATCCGCGGTGCCAGTTGCGAGTCTCGCGCATCCGGAGCGCAAGTCGGTGCTGATCGAAGCCAACGCGCTGTTGCTTGCCGACATCCCGATGGGCTCAACGGCTCTTGAGAGCGCTTATCGAATCTCCTACGCATTCGACGCCCGCAATTCCAGCTTCAACGCAACGCATAACACGGCGGACCTGACCGGACTGGGGGTAACGGCGCACTACTCGGTTTCTCGCATCGCGTCGCTTCCGTCGACGGCCAACGCGCCGCAGGCCGCTCCACCCGCGCATCTCGAGGACCCGCGCAGTCTTTTCCTCGGCTACTACTACAGCCTGGCCAAGCTGCCTTCGCTGATGCGCCCGCGCCTTGCCGACGATCGGCTGGGTCATTTCGTAGTGCGCCGCTGGGACTTCTCCAGCGACATCGCCAAGTTCCCCGAGGTCCACTACGTCCAGCGCTGGCGCCTCGAGAAGAAAGATCCGGCAGCGGAACTCTCCGAGCCTGTACAGCCCATCGTCTACTGGCTCGACCGCAACATCCCCGAGAAATACCGCGAAACCGTCAAGGCCGGCATTCTCGAGTGGAACAAGGCATTCGAGAAGATCGGCTTCAAGGATGCGCTGCATGTGGAAATCCAACCAGACAACGCCGATTTCTCTACCGCCGATGCCCGCCACGCGTCGGTGCGCTGGGTCGTGCGCGACGACATTGGGGCTGCGGCGATCGGCCCGAGGCGCTTCGATCCGCGCACCGGCGAGATTCTGGATGCCGACATCGAGATCGAGGATGCCTGGACAAGGCTGCTGCGGCGGCGGGCGACGGAACAGTTTCCGTCGCGCCAGGCGCACGCTTCGAGCGACGGCAACTTCTGCGAGTACGGCGACGCCGCCGTCGAAGAAATGGCTTTCGCGCTCGATCTGCTGGTGGCTCGCGGCGAGATCGACGCCGACGGCCCCGAAGCCGAACGCTACGTGCGGGCGACGCTCAAGGACATAGTCACCCATGAAGTCGGCCACACCCTGGGGCTGCAGCACAACTTCCGCGCGTCGACCATCTACACGCAGAAGCAGTTGAGCGACCCCGAGTTCACCAAGGCGAACGGCATCGGCGGTTCGGTGATGGACTACAACGCGGTCAACCTGGCGCTCCAGGATGAGCCCCAGGGAGACTACGTAATGCAGACCATCGGGCCCTACGACTACTGGGCGATCGAATACGCCTACAAGCCGATCGCGCCCGAGCAGGAAAAGGAGGAGCTCGAGCGGATCGCCGCGCGCAGCGGCGAGCCGCAGCTCGCCTTCGGCAACGACGTCGACGCCGGCTTCGGGGGTGCGGCCGAGGGCATGGATCCACAGGTCAACCGCAGCGACATAGGCAGCGATCCGTTGGAATACGCAGCAAGGCGCATCAAGCTCTCGCGCGAGCTCTGGGACCGGCTGCAGGCGCGGCAATTGAAGCCAGGCGAGAGCTACGACATGCTGCGCCGGAATTTCCTGACCGGCCTGGATCAGGTCGGCAACGCCTCCGTCGTCGCCGCCAAGTACGTCGGCGGGGTTGTCTACGTGCGCGACCACGCCGGCAGCGGCCGCGAGCCGTTCACTCCCGTACCCGCCCAACGCCAGCGCGCCGCGCTCAAGCAGATCTCGGAGGGTCTGTTGTCGGTGGACAGTTTTCGCTTGAAGCCCGAGTTCGTGCGGCGGATGACCGTGGATCAATTCGACCGGTTCCGCGATGACGCGGGCTCGAGCGTCGGCATCGCGCCAGACATCTCGCTCACTTCGCGGATGCTCTCGTTGCAGCGCTCCGTGCTCGACCAGCTCATGAGCGATGGCGTCGCGACGCGCATCGAGGAGGGCGCGTATCGCTATGCGAAGTCCGAGCAGGTTTTCCACCTGTCGGAGCTCTACGCCACGCTGCAGGACGCCATCTGGAGCGAGCTCAAGAGCGGGCGCGACATCTCGGTGTTCCGGCGCAATCTGCAGCGGGAGCACCTAAGGCGCGTCGCCGCCGTCCTGCTGCGGCCGTCGCAGAGCATGCAGGCCGATGCCCGGGCGCTGCAGCGCGAGAACGCCAAGGATCTGCTCTCGCTCATCCGGGCGGCGATGACCAAGCCGTCATTGTCCCAGGAAGCGCGTGCCCATCTCGCCGAATGCGAGAACACGCTCGCAGAGGCCTTGAAGGCCCCGTTGCAGCGGCCGGGCGCATAGGTTATAGGGCCTGGTTTGGCAAGACCGCAAACCGTCGAGCTGGAGCTTTCTCCCGTCGACAACCGCGCGCTCGCGAACCTTTGCGGCGCGCTGGACGCCAATCTGCGCCAGATCGAAGCGGCGCTCGATGTCGCGATCGCGCGTCGAGGCGCCACCTTCACCGTGCGCGGCGCGGCATCGCAGCTCGAGCGGGCCGCGGCCGCCTTGCGGCGCTTCTACGCGCAGGCGCAGGAGCCGCTCACCGTAGACGACGTGCAGCTCGGCTTGATCGAGCTCTCCACGCGGCGCGAGGCGACCTCGACCCCGGGCGCGGTCGCTGCCGACGACGCTGCGCCGCTTCTGCGCACGCGCCGCGCCGACCTGCACGGTCGCACGCCCAACCAGATTCTGTATTTGAAGCACATCCAGGAGCACGACATCACCTTCGGCACCGGGCCCGCCGGCACCGGCAAGACCTACCTCTCCGTGGCCTGCGCGGTGGACGCGCTCGAGCGCGACGTCGTGAAGCGGCTGGTGCTGGTGCGGCCCGCCGTCGAGGCCGGCGAGCGGCTTGGCTTCCTTCCCGGCGACATGGCGCAGAAGGTCGATCCATACTTGAGGCCACTCTACGATGCGCTCTACGACCTCTTGGGCTTCGACAAGACGGCCAAGCTCTTCGAGCGCAACACCATCGAGATCGCGCCGCTTGCCTACATGCGGGGCCGCACGCTCAACCACTCGTTCATCATCCTCGACGAGGCTCAGAACACGACGCCCGAGCAGATGAAGATGTTCCTTACCCGCATCGGCTTCGGCACCAAGGCGGTGATCACCGGCGACGTAACGCAGATCGACCTGGCGCGCGGTCAGAAAAGCGGGCTCATCGAAGCGCGGAGGATTCTCGCCGACGTGCGCGGCATCGCGTTCACCGAGTTCACCAGCGCCGATGTCGTCCGGCATCCGCTGGTGCAGAGAATCATCTCCGCGTACGAGAAGCAGACGCAAGACGATCGCGGCGAGGCGTCCGGCGCATCGCGGCGTGCCGAGCGTTGAGCGTATGGCGCAGCCGTATCGGGCGTCGCGGCGCCCGCGTCTATCTCTCGCGGTCCAATACGCTACCGAAAACGACGACCTGCCGGCACGTCCCTTGCTTCGCCGCTGGCTCGCGGCCGCGCTCGAACGCGATGCAGCGGTGACGCTGCGCTTCGTTGGCGCCGACGAGGCTCGCGCGCTCAATCGCCGCTATCGCGGAAGAGACGTTCCCACCAACGTGCTCGCGTTCGTGTACGATGACGACTGTGGGGGTGACATCGTGCTGTGCGCGCCGGTGTTGAGACGCGAGGCGCGGCAGCAGAACAAGGCGCTCGCCGCCCACTGCGCGCATCTGGTCGTTCACGGCATGTTGCACCTGCAGGGTTACGATCATCACCGCACCGCCGACGCGACCCGGATGGAGGCGCGCGAGGTGGATATCCTCTCCGGCCTGGGCTTTGCCGATCCCTACGCGGCGCCCCGCCGACGTCGATGAGCAACGAAACTGCCGACCGGAGCGCGCTCAAGCCGACGCTGCTCGAGCGGCTCTCCGCGTTCCTCACCCGCGAGCCGGAAGACCGCGAAGAGCTGCTGGCGGTCCTCCACGGAGCGTTCGAGCACAAGCTGCTCGACGCCGACGCGTTGTCGATCATCGAGGGCGCGCTGCAGGTCTCGGAGATGACAGTGCGCGACATCATGATTCCGCGCTCGCAGATGGATGTCGTCTCCATCGACGACGACCCGGAGCGGTTCATACCGTTCGTGCTGGAGACCCATCATTCGCGCTTCCCGGTGATTGGAGAGAACAAGGACGATGTGGTGGGAATCCTGCTCGCCAAGGAGCTGCTGAACTTCTATCGTGATCGCGAAGCCTTCAATCTACGGGACACCCTGCGTCCGGCGGTCTTCGTCCCGGAGTCCAAGCGGCTGAATGTGTTGCTCCGCGACTTCCGCGCCAACCGCAACCACATCGCGATCGTCGTCGACGAATATGGCGGCGTCTCCGGCCTCGTGACCATCGAGGATGTGCTGGAGCAGATCGTCGGCGAGATCGCGGACGAATACGACTACGACGAAGCCGAGGACAACATCATTCCCGAAGCTGGCGGGCGCTATCGCGTGAAGGCGCAGACCGAGATCGCCGACTTCAATCAGGCGCTGGGGTCCGACTTCGCCAGCGACGAGTTCAACACGGTCGGAGGCCTTGTGCTGCAGGCGTTCGGGCGGCTGCCCAAACGAGGCGAGTCGACGAATATCGACACGTTCCGCTTCAAGGTGGTCCGCGCCGATAGCCGCCGCATCTATACCTTGGAGGTCGATCGGCTGGCGCCGCTACCGGAGCAGGGTACGAGCGCGGGCGCCGCTTGATGGCGCTGTCCGCGTTTGGCGCGCTGCTCCTCGGCATCGCAACCGTCTTCGGCTTTGCTCCGTTCGGTGCATCGGCGCTGCCGATACTGACGCTCGCGGGCCTCTTCGCGCTGTGGCGGCAAGCAGCAACTCCGCGCGCCGCTGGATGCATCGGGTTCGCGTTCGGTGCCGGCCTGTTCGGTGCAGGCGTTTCATGGGTGTATGTCGCGCTCTCCGCATTCGGCGAGATGCCGCCCGTGCTCGCCGCGATGGCAACGGTGTGCTTCTGTGCATACCTGGCGCTGTTTCCGGCCCTCGTCGGCTGGTGTTCGGCGCGACTCGCGCCGATAGGCTCGGGCGTGCGGCTGGTGCTCGCCGCACCGCTGTGGACGCTCGCTGAATGGCTTCGGAGCTGGCTCCTGTCCGGGTTCACCTGGCTCTCGATCGGCTATTCGGAGCAAACCGCGGCTCTGGCCGGCTACGCACCCATCGGAGGGGTGCTTCTGGTGAGCCTCGCCATCGCGTCAGCGGCAGCGCTGCTGGTGCACGCTGCGCTCGCGGTCGAGGAGCGGCGTCTTCCCGTCGCCGCAATCGATGTTGCAGCATTGCTTGCCGCCGGCGCCGTGGGTGTCGCGCTGTCAACGGTCGAATGGAGCCGCCCTGCGGAGGAACTCATCGCGGTGAGCCTGGTCCAGGGGAACATCCCTCAGGACGTCAAGTTCGATCCGCAGTACCGGGCTAGCTCGCTCTCGACCTACGCCGATCTGGTCGCCCGCGCGAAGGGTCGGCTGATCGTGCTCCCCGAAAGCGCCTTGCCGATGTTCGCCGACGAAGTGCCCGCCGACTACGTCGCCGGGCTGCGCGAGGTCGCGCGCAAGAACGGCGGCGACATACTGCTCGGCTTGTTCTTCTTCGAGCCACGTACCAGCGCCGATGAAGACGACCGCTACTTCAATACCGTGGTCAGCGTAGGCGCCGCCACGACGCAGGTGTATCGCAAGCGCCACCTTGTGCCGTTCGGGGAAACGATCCCGCTTAAGCCGCTTTTTGGCTGGTTCATCCGCGGCGTGCTTAACATCCCTCTTGCGGATCAGACGCCCGGGCCGGCGTACCAGGAAGCGTTTGCCGTCGCCGGCGAGCGCGTGGCGGTCAACATCTGCTATGAGGACGCGTTCAGCGATGTGATCAATCGTTCGTTGCCGGAGGCCACGCTGCTGGTGAACGTCACCAACGACGCCTGGTACGGGCGCTCGCTTGCCGCCGAGCAGCACGAGCAGATTGCCGCGATGCGCGCGCTCGAAACCTCGCGGCCGATGCTGCGCGCGACCAACACCGGCATCACCTCGATCATCGATCATCATGGAGCCGAGTTGGCGCGCCTGCCCTGGTTCAGCCGCGGCGTGCTCGAGGGCCGGATTGCCGGTCGCACCGGAACGACTCCCTACGTGCGCTTCGGCGATACCGTGGTGGTCCTCGCCGCCCTGCTCCTGGTGGGGGCCGCGTTGCTCATCCGCCGGCTCGCCTGAACTCCTGCGGCACGTTTGGTTGCCGCGCATTCATCCCGTAAAATCAAGCCCTTTCCCGGGCTGACGCACATCCATGCTCACCTTTCAGCAGGTGATCCTAAGGCTCCAGGATTACTGGGACCGGCAGGACTGTGCCCTCCTGCAGCCCTACGACATGGAAGTCGGCGCGGGAACCTCGCACACCGCGACGTTCCTGCGCGCGCTCGGTCCCGAGCCGTGGCGCGCCGCATACGTGCAGCCGTCGCGCCGCCCGAAGGACGGCCGCTACGGCGAGAATCCGAACCGAATGCAGCACTACTTTCAATACCAAGTCGTGCTCAAGCCCTCGCCCCCTGACATTCTTGATCTCTACCTCGGGTCGCTCAAGGCGCTGGGCCTCGACCTCAAGACCAACGACGTGCGCTTCGTCGAGGACGACTGGGAGAACCCGACATTGGGCGCTTGGGGCCTGGGCTGGGAAGTCTGGCTCAACGGCATGGAAATCACCCAGTTCACCTACTTCCAGCAAGTGGGCGGTCTCGATTGCAGGCCGATCACCGGCGAAATCACGTATGGCCTCGAGCGCCTCACGATGTATCTGCAGGGTGCGGAGAATGTGTTCGATCTCATCTGGACCGAGTGGAAGGACGGCGATACGCGACGGCAGCTCAAGTATCGCGACGTGTACCACCAGAATGAGGTCGAGCAGTCGGCTTATAACTTCGAATACTCCAACGCACCGAGGCTCTTCGAGCTATTTTCCTTGTTCGAATCGGAGGCAAAGCGTTTGCTCGAAGCGAAGCTGCCGCTGCCCGGATACGAGATGATCCTCAAGGCGGCGCATACCTTCAACCTGCTCGACGCGCGCGGCGCGATCTCGGTCACCGAGCGCGCCGCCTACATCGGCCGCATCCGCGCGCTCTCGAGGCTCGTGGCCCAGGCATATTACGAATCACGCGAGGCGCTGGGCTTCCCGATGCTCGAAGCGCAAGCAGAAGGAGCCAGCTAGTGGCCAGCGCGACGCTGCTGGTCGAGCTTTTCACCGAGGAGCTACCGCCCAAGGCGCTCAAGCGCCTGGGCGAAGCTTTCGCCGAGGGCGTTGCCTCGGGGTTGCGCGAGGGCGGATTCTTAACCCCCGACAGCAGGACGACTTCTTACGCCACGCCGCGGCGGCTTGCGGTGTCGGTGTCGCAAGTCCGGGACGAAGCCGAGGACAGCGAGGTTATTCAAAGGCTGATGCCTGCTGCGAGCGCAGCCGATGCGGCAGGCGCCGCGACACCAGCGCTGCGCAAACGCCTCGACAAGCTTGGCCGCGGTCACCTGGCCGACGGCTATCCCAATGCCTGGAACGGCCCGGATCACCTCTACGTGGAGTCCGACGGCAAAGCGGATTACGTCTGGCTGCGATCGATTGCCAAAGGCGGAAGCCTCAGAGTCGGTCTTCAGAGCGCGCTTGAGGAGACGATCGAGCGGCTCCCGATCCCCAAGGTGATGAGCTACCAGCTATCCGACGGCACGACGGTCAAGTTCGTTCGGCCGGCGCATCGATTGGTCGCGCTGCACGGTGCCGACGTCGTGCCCGTCTCGGTGCTCGGACTCAAGGCCGGACGCACGACCGGCGGTCACCGCTTCCTGGTGCGCGCCGATATCGACTTCGCGTCGGCGGAAGCGTACGAGCCCACGCTCGAAGCGGAAGGCAAGGTCGTCCCGAGCTTCGCCAAGAGGCGCATCGAGATCGTTGCAGGGCTTGAGCGCGCCTCGGAGCACGCGCGCGTGCTCATGCCCGACGAATTGCTCGACGAGGTGACAGCGCTGGTCGAATTGCCGAGCGTTTACGCGGGGTCCTTCGACAGGGCCTTCCTGGACGTGCCGCAAGAGTGCCTGGTTCTTACCATGCAGCAGAACCAGAGGTTTTTTCCGCTGGCCGACGAGGCGGGGAGGCTCAGGCATCGCTTCCTGCTGGTGAGCAACCTGCGCGTCGACGATCCTTCCGCCATCGTGCACGGGAACGAGCGGGTGCTGCGTGCGCGGCTGGCCGATGCCAAGTTCTTCTACGACCAGGATCGCAAGGTGAAACTCGAGGCGCGCGTGCCGCGCCTCGCATCGGTCGTCTACCATAGCAAGCTCGGCTCCCAGCTCGACCGGGTGCAGCGCCTTCGAGCGATCGTCGCTGGAGTCGTCAGCCAGACCGGCGCCGACCCCGCGCTTTCGGACCGGGCAGCGGTGCTCGCCAAAGCCGATCTGATGACCGAGATGGTGGGCGAGTTTCCCGAGCTGCAGGGAACCATCGGCCGCTATTACGCGCTGCACGACGGCGAGGACGCTGCGGTCGCAGACGCGATTGCGCAGCATTACTGGCCGCGCCACGCGGGCGACGCGCTGCCCCAGGGGCCGGTGGCGACGGCCGTCGCCTTGTCGGACAAGCTCGAGCAATTGACGGGCATGTTCGGCATCGGTCAGGTCCCGAGCGGAGACAAGGATCCCTTCGGCCTGCGGCGCAGCGCGCTGGGCGTCGTCCGCATCCTGATCGAGGGACGGCAGCGGGTCCCGCTTTCCGCACTGGTCAATGTCGCCTTCGCGGCCCACGCGCTGCCCGTAACCACTCCGGCGCGAGAGGCCTTGCTCGATTTCGTCTACGAGCGCCTGCGCGGCTACCTGCGTGAGCTCGGCTCGACGACAAACCAGGTCGCAGCCGTCATCGACTCGCACCCGGACTTCATCGATGACCTTCCGGCGCGCCTCGAGGCGGTACGCCTTTTCGAAGCGCTGCCCGAGGCACAGGCGCTCTCCGCCGCCAACAAGCGCATCGTCAACATCCTGAAGAAATCCGGAGGCGAGTCGGCGGCCGCCGTCGATCGGTCGCTCCTGGCCGAGGCAGCCGAGCACGAGCTTTACCTTACGTTTCAGAGGCTCGACCCGAATGTGGCGGAAGCGTGCGCGAGCGGGGGCTACGCCGGCGCGTTGAAGGCGCTCGCGATCACCAAACCGGCGGTCGATCGCTTCTTCGACGACGTTCTGGTGATGGCGGACGACCCGGCGGTGCGCGCCAACCGCCTCGCGTTGCTGCGCGGCGTAGCGCAGACCATGAACCGGGTCGCCGACATCTCCAAGCTTGCAATGTGACGGGAAGCGCTTGGTTCACTTCATCTCCGACCTGGTCGCTCCTACCCGCCACGCGCGGCTGATCATCCTCGACCGCGACGGCGTCATCAACTACGACAGCGAGCAGTACATCAAGTCGCCCGACGAGTGGCGCCCCATCCCCGGGAGCCTCGAAGCGATTGCGAGGCTCAATCACGCAGGCTTCCGCGTGGTGGTGGCGACCAACCAATCGGGGCTTGGGCGCGGCCTGTTCGACATGGCGACGTTGATCGCGATTAACGAAAAGATGCACAAGGCGCTCGCAGTCTGCGGCGGACGCATCGACGCGATTTTCTACTGCCCCCACCCGGCCGAGTCGAACTGCGACTGCCGCAAGCCCAAAGTCGGTATGTTCGAGGAGATCTCTCGCCGCTTCGGCGTGAACCTCACCGGCGTTCCCTGTGTAGGCGACAGCGTGCGCGATCTGCAGGCCGCGGAGGCGAGCCAGGCGCAGCCGATCCTGGTGCTGACCGGCAAGGGCGAGAAGACCCTGCGCGACGGCGACTTCCCGAAAAACACGGTGATCTTTCCCGACCTGGCTTTCGCAGTGACCGCGCTGCTCGCGGAAGAGTGACCCAGGTCTGACTCCTGCGATGTCGGCGTTGCGCTCGTGGCTCTTCGCGCTGTTCCAGGCTGTCGTCACGCCGATCTACGCCACCCTGGTGTTGCTGTCGTTCTGGGTTCCCCCGCTGCCGCGCTTCCGCTTCATCACCGGCTGGTGCTACATCAACCTTCTGGCCGCGCGCTGGATCTGCGGCATCCGCCATCGGGTGATCGGCAGCGAAAACATTCCGCCGCCCGGCAACCCGCACATCGTCATGTCCAAGCATTCATCGACCTGGGAGACGCTCGAGCTTAATTTTCTGTTTCCCCCGCTCGCCTTCGTCGCCAAGAAGGAGTTGCTGTCCATTCCGTTCTTCGGCTGGGCCTTTACCCTGGCTTCGCCGATCACCATCGACCGCAAGGCCGGACAGGATGCAATGACGCAGATCGTCACCCAGGGCCGCGAGCGGACTGCGCAAGGCTTCTGGATCGTCGTCTATCCCGAGGGAACCAGGATCAGGGCGGGTACGCGCGCGCGCTACAAGACCGGGGGCGCGCGCCTGGCCATCGAGCTCGGTGTGCCGATCCTCCCCGTAGCGCATAATGCCGGCTATTTGTGGCCCAAGGGCGTTCTCGGAAAGCGGCCCGGTGTGATCACGGTTTCGATTGGTCGGCCGGTCAGCCCCGAGCGCAAGGACGTGCAACAGCTGATGACCGAGGTCGAAACCTGGATCGAGAGCGAGGTCGCGCGGCTGGGCAATCCGTTGCAGCCAGGCGGCGACCGGCGCGCGTGAGGGGAGCCAGCGCGAGTCCGCGCAGCGTCGAGCTTGCCGGCCGCGTCGTGGTCTACCGGCTGTTTCGTACGCGCCGCCGGTCGATCGGCATGCTCATCGACCAGAGCGGGCTCACGGTTCGCGCGCCATCGTGGGTTCCGCTGCGCGAGATCGAGCTCGCGCTCAGCGAACGCGCCGACTGGATCCTGAGGACTCTCGAGGAGTGGCAGGGCCGCGATCGCGAGACGCTGCCAACCGAGTGGCGCGAAGGGGCGGCGCTCCTCTATCAAGGTCGGCCGTTGAGGCTCGCGCTGTTCACCGCACGGCGGAAGAAGATCGCCGCCGACCTGCTGCACGTGACGGTGTCGCACCCCAATCCCGATGACCAAGAGGAAATCGGCGAATTCGTCGGTCGCTGGCTCAAGGAGCAGGCGCTGGCCATGCTCGCCCCTCGCGTTGCGCACTTCGCGAGCCGCTTGAGCGCTCCGCCGCCGCGTGTGAAGCTGTCCAACGCACGCGCGCAGTGGGGTAGCTGCAACCACAAGGGAGAAATCAGCCTCAACTGGCGGCTCGTGCAACTGCCCCCGCGGCTCGCCGATTACATCGTCGCCCACGAGGTTGCTCACCTGGTCGAGCTCAATCACTCGCCGCGCTTCTGGGCGCTGGTGGAGTTCCTGCTTCCAGGCCATGCGGAGGCACGGCGGGAGCTTGACGCCCTCACTCCTTCACTGGGCTAGGGCGAAGGTAACGCAGGGAGCGAAACTGAGATCCCCGCTTGCTCGTGCAGGAGCCGTGTTAGCGTAGCGCCGAGTTCCGTGGCGTTCCTGGTGTCTCGCCAGGCGCCGCGTTCGCTTCGGAAATGGAAGCCACCCGCTTTGGCGGCCACCCAGAGCTCGCGGTTCGGCACATGGCGGTTGACGATCAACTTGCCGCCGGCGGCGCAGTCGAGCGTCAGGACGCCGTCGTTGATTTCCCAATCGAGGTCCGCGCCGGAGGCATCGAGCGCCGTCGCGATCGCCTCGAGCACGCGATCAGTAAGCGCTATGAACTCGCTCTCTCCAGTCATCGGAACGCATTACAGTCGCGTGGTAGACTGCAGCGCCATGTATTGGTGCGTTGCATAGTGCTCCACATGTTACGCCGTTCTACGGCTGCGCTCCTCGCGGTGGCTGTCGCCGCCTGCGGAATCAAGGGACCATTGAAGTTGCCGCCCGCACCGCAACCCGCGCCGGTGCCCGCCGCGCCAGCTTCGCCGCCGCCCGCGCCGGCCGACGGGCCTTCGTCCTACCTTCCCGCCGCGCCCGGCGAAAACAAATAGTGAGTCCCTTCGCGTACCGTAACGGCGAGCTCACCGCCGAAGGGCTGCCGCTTGCCGCCATTGCCGCCCGATTCGGCACGCCGTGCTATGCCTATTCGCGCGCCGCGCTCGAGGAGGCGTTCCGCGGCTTCGACGCGGCGTTCGCCGGGATTCCGCATCTGGTCTGCTACGCGGTCAAGGCCAATCCGAACCTCGCGGTGCTCAATCTGTTCGCGCGTCTGGGCAGCGGCTTCGACATCGTTTCGGGCGGCGAGCTGGCGCGCGTAGTCGCTGCAAGAGGCGACCCCGGGAAGATTGTGTTCTCCGGCGTTGGCAAGACCGACGCTGAGATCCTTCGCGCGCTGGAGCAGCCGATTCTGTGCTTCAACGTCGAGTCGGCGAGCGAGCTCGCCCGCCTCGAGGCCTTGGCGAGCCGGCTGGGCAAGCGCGCACCCGTGAGCTTCCGGGTCAATCCCGATGTCGACCCGAAGACTCACCCGTATATCTCGACCGGGCTCAAGGAGAGCAAGTTCGGCATAGCCATCGACGAGGCGCCGCAGCTCTACCGCCATGCTGCCAAGCTCGCGCACGTAGCCGTGCTCGGCATCGACATCCACATCGGCTCGCAGATCACTGCCCTCGAGCCGCACGTCGAGGCCGCGTCCAAAGCCTTCGCGCTGGTCGACCGGCTTGCCTCCGAAGGGATCCGCTTGGAGCACATCGACTTAGGCGGCGGCTTGGGCATCCGCTACCGCGACGAGCAGATTATCGATCCCGCAGATTACGCGCGCGCCATCGTGCGCCTGCGTGGCGAGCGGCCCCTCAAGCTGCTGATGGAACCTGGTCGCTTCCTGGTTGGAGAGGCGGGAATCCTGCTCACGCGTGTCGAATGCCTGAAGCCTGGCGCAGCCAGGAACTTCGCGATCGTCGATGCGGCGATGAACGACCTGCTGCGCCCCGCGCTGTACGAGGCGTGGCACGACGTCCTTCCGGTGCGGCCGAGGGCGGAAACGCCGCTGCTGTGGCAGATCGCCGGGCCTGTCTGCGAGAGCGCGGATTTCCTCGCTCGCGACCGCAGTCTCGCTCTCGCCGAGGGCGACCTTCTCGCGATCTGTTCAGCGGGCGCATACGGGATGGCGATGAGCTCCAACTACAATTCCCGCCCACGTGCCGCAGAAGTCATTGTCGATGGGGCAACCGCGCATTTGGTGCGCCCTCGCGAGGTCGTCGAAGAACTCTACGAGCGCGAATCGCTGCTGCCATGAGCGCCTGTTTGCGGTGAAAATGCGCTGTGCAAATTCGCAACAGTGACGCTCAGCGTCACCCGAAACCGCAATTAAATCTTGTATTTCGAAAAAAAATGGCTAGAATTCAGGCAGCAGGTGTCGCTGGATTTGTCAAGAGGTGCAGCAAACTTTCTGACCGAGTCAGCGAAAACCTGCGATGAAGCAGAAGCACCGATAACAGTTTGTGCAACTCAGACAGGAGAACTGAACGATGGCTGACATGATGACGATGGCGTCTCCGGCAATCCCTGCGGCGCCGAAGAAGGCAGCGAAGAAGAAAGCTAAGAAGAAAGCGGCGAAGAAGAAAGGCTCACCGAAGAAGGCCGCCAAGAAGAAGGCCGCCAAGAAGAAGAAGACCACGAAGAAGAGGAAAGCGAAAAAGAAAGCTGCCCCGAAGAAGAGGAAGGCCGCCAAGCGCAAGGCCAAGAAGGGCGCCAAGCGCAGACCTGCCAAGAAGAAAGCTGCAAAGAAGAGAAAAGCCCCCAAGCGCAAGAAAGCGCGCAAGGCGAAGAAGCTCTAAGCTTCGGCAGGCAAACCGTTCATCGCGTGGTTGGCGATGGACACCCAAAACAGGCGATGCGAGAGTGTCGCCTGTTTTGCTTTAGCGAGATGTTGAGGCCGAGGGTTGCTTGCCGGCAGCGATCCGCGGGCCGCCAGCAGGCGCCGCCTTGGCACTCGCTTTCCGCGTCGAAGGGCTCGCGGGCGCGGCTTTCTTGGTCTTGGCCTTCGTGCCCGCCCCACCGGAATCGCTGACGATCCGCAGCCGCTGGCCCGGCACGAGCGTGTTGCCCAGACCCGCGTTCCAGGTCTTGAGCTCTTGCTGCGTGACGCCGTAGCGAGTGGCAATTCCCGACAGGGTTTCTCCCTTGGCGACACGGTGGAACACGGTGCGGCCGCTGGACACCGTCGTGAACACCGTGTTCTGCAAGCTCGCAATGGTTGCATCGGATGGCGCCTGCGTAGGCACGAGGATCGCGTGGCCTGCAGGCACCGTCGCGCGCGATCCGATCCCGTTGACCACGCGTAACGTCTCCAGCGGCAGACCGAACCGTACGGCCACTTGCGGCAGGGTCTCCCCGGCCTTGAGCTTGTACGCTTGCCACGTGACCATCGGCTGGTTGGACAGCTCGAGCTTTGCGGCGAACAGTTCTGCCTTGTCGTAGGGAAGCAGGATGCTGAATTCGTCGGCGCCGGCGATCACCGGCCTGTTGTGCTGCGGATTGAGCGACAGGAAGTCTTCTAGCGGCATCTCCGCCAGCTCGGCGGCAATCTTGACGTCCATCTTCTTAGTCGTTCGCACGACGGTGAAGTAGGGCGCATCGGGCAGGTCGCCCAAGTCGAGGCCGTAAATCTCCGGATCATTGACGATGTTCTTGACTGCCTGCAGCCTCGGCACGTAGTCCCGGGTTTCCGCAGGCATCTTGAGGCTGAGATAGTCAGTTGGCTTGCCTCGCCTGGTGTTGTCGGCGATTGCCCGGCGCACCGTCCCTTCGCCGCAGTTGTATGCAGCGAGCGCCAGGTACCAGTCGCCGAACTCGGCGTAGAGCCTTTGCAAGTAATCGAGCGCGCCGTCGGTGGCGGCCACGACGTCCCTGCGCTCGTCGAACCACCAGTTCTGCTTCAGCCCGTAGAGCTTGCCAGTCGAGGGAATGAACTGCCAGATGCCCGAGGCGCGGCTGCGCGAGTACGCCATCGGGTTGTAGGCGCTCTCGATCATCGGCAACAGGGCGATTTCCAACGGCATGCCCCGCTTTTCGACTTCGCCCACGATGTAGTAAAGGTAGAGACCGCTGCGACCGACCATGCGTGCCACGTAATCGGGTCGTGTCGCATACCAGTCCTCGGCTTGGTTGACTCGCGGCGACTCGAGGTTCGGAATCGAAAAGCCCAGCCGGAGGCGCGTCCACAGGCCGCCGTATTCGGAGCGCAGCTGCAGCGTGGCATTCGTCACGCCATCCGGGTCGCCGCCGGTTGCCCGGTAGGCGGGCAGTTCCTTTTCCGGCGGCGTTGGCGGAGCCTCCGGGACCTGCTCGGGCGGGGGCGAAAAGGCGATCGGCCCCGTCGGCAGGCTCGGCGCGGTCGCGCACGCGGATATCCCGAGCGCGACGCACATCGTGATAAGCGGGCCTTGTCTACGCAGCGCAGTTGGCTCGTACGAGGGCAAAGTGGGGTGATGTTGGGGCGAAGCAGCGCTCCCGTCAAGGCAAGGCCGCCCGGCCACTACAAGGCGTTCTTCCAGGCGCGAAGCTCCGCAAACACGGCCACGCGGTTGGCGAGCGGCCGGCCCGCATGCCGCTGCGCTGCAGCGCAGACGGCGGGCTCGCGGGTGCGCAGGAACGGATTGGTGAGGCGCTCTTCGGCGATCGTCGAAGGAAGCGTCGGCAAGCCGCGCTCGCGCTTCGACCGCTCGCGTGCTTCGCGCGCCCGCAACGCCTGACTTTCCTGCTCTACGACCAGCGCGAACTTGAGGTTCGAGAGTGTGTACTCGTGGCCACAATAGACGCTGACCTTGTCGGGCAGCGCGGCGAGTTTGTCCAGAGAGGCAACCATCTGCGCGGGTGTTCCCTCGAACAGTCGCCCGCAGCCGGCGGCGAACAGCGTGTCGCCGCAGAACAAGATGTCGTCGCCCACATAGGCGATGTGACCCGACGTGTGCCCGGGAATGTCGAGCACCGAAAAGCGGCAGCCCACTCCAGGGACTGTGATCGAGCGGCCCTGAGCGAGCGCGTGGGTGCGGCCAGGGATGGTTTCGTGCGCGGGTCCGAAGACCGGAACCGGCCAGCGCGCCACCAGATCCCGCACCCCGCCGACGTGGTCGCCGTGATGATGCGTGGCGAGGATCGCCGAGAGCGCGATACCCTCGCGCTCGAGATATGCGATCACCGGCGCCGCATCTCCCGGATCGACCACCGCAGCGGCCGCACCCTCGCGCAAGAGCCAGATGTAGTTGTCGGCGAACGCGGGGATGGGGATAATCGCCGCCATGGCGGAATCTTCGGCAGCGCCGGCAGGCGTGTCAACGGGAACGCTGGCCGAGTGGTTCGCGACCCCGCTCGGCCGCTACTGCTGCGCGCGGGAGCAGGCGTACTTCGATTGCACGCTCGTGGACATCTTCGGCTTCAATGCGCTGCAGATCGGGGTGCCGGAGTGCCCTTTCCTGCAGGCCTCTCGGATCAGCAACCGCCTTACGGTCGATCTCGAGGAGCCAGCGCAGGTGCTCGCCGATCCACACTGGCTGCCGTTCCCCGAAAACAGCATCGATGTCCTAGTGCTGCCGCATGCTATCGAGTTCACCGACGAGCCTCACCAGCTTCTGCGCGAGGTGTATCGCGTCATCCGCCCCGAGGGTCAGGTGTTGATCGCCGGCTTCAACCCGTTTTCGCTCTTCGGTTTCAAGCGCTATTTCGGGCGCGAACAGTCAATGCCTTGGAACGGAAACTTCGTAGCGCTCTACCGGCTGAAGGACTGGCTCTCGCTGCTCGGCTTCGAGGTAACCGGCGGCAGGCTCGATGTCTACGTGCCTCCGTTCGCTCAGGAAAAATGGCGCAAGCGCTTCGAGTTCTTCGAGAAGGCCGGCGATCGCTGGTGGCCGATCGCCGGAGGGGTGTACTTTCTGCGCGCGACCAAGCGTTTGCTGGGCATGCGCGTGATCACCCCGGCCTGGTCGCGGCGGGTGCGCAAGAAGGCCCTGGTGCCAGCCGTGCCCAATGCGCGCGAATGTGCCGAAGTCGCCGAATGAACGAGCCGAGCGAAGGGCCGGCGGCCGCGACGGCGAGCGGTTGAGGCGAGGCCGACGCGCGGTCGCATCAATTCGCGCTGGCGGCGCAAGGAGGCCGAGGAATGAGCGCGACGGCGAAGGTTGTCATCTACACCGACGGCGCATGCAAAGGCAACCCCGGCCCCGGCGGTTGGGGTGCGCTGCTGCAGTACAACGGGCACGAGCGCGAACTCTTCGGAGGCGAAGCGCAGACCACCAACAATCGCATGGAGCTCACCGCCGTGATCCGGGCGCTGGCGAGCCTGAGGCGGCGCTGCCCCGTCGCGATCTACACCGACTCACAGTATGTTCGAAACGGCATCCAGACCTGGATCCACACCTGGAAGCGAAACGGCTGGAAGACCGCTGACAAGAAACCAGTCAAGAACACCGATCTGTGGCAGGAGCTGGATCGGCTCGCCGCAAAGCACCATGTCTCTTGGCACTGGGTGAAAGCGCACGCCGATACGCCGGGCAACCATCGCGCCGACGAGCTCGCCAACCGCGGGGTCGCTTCCATCGCGGGTTGAGGCAGTCCGGCTCTCCCCGGCCACGTCTGCACGTTGTTCGAAACCGCTTCGATCCCGGTGTAAGTGCCGCCGCCACGCGAATACGCGCGCAGGAACAGAGACACAGCCGCGCCCCAGCCGATCTCCCGTGCCAGCTGTTTGGAATCGTCCACTGCGTCGGGCACGACTTGCAGGAGGCCCTGCGAGTGCCCGAGGATCCCGAGCTGATCAAGATGACGTGGGTGACGACGAAGCCCAGGAAGATCGGCAACAGGACTCGTATCGATTCCTTCATTCCGCGCAGGTTGAGCCAGAGCAGCACGGCGACACGGAACCTCGCGCTGACAGCGGACGCTGTGTTGCGATGCAGCGTCGGCGACTCTACTTCTGCCCCATCTGCTTGGCGAGGCGCCGTGCAAAGACCTGCATTTCCTTCATCGCCTGCTTGTCGCCCTTCTTTTCAGATGCCGCAATGCCTTCGCGATACGCTGCGAGAGCGTCCGCTTCGCGGCCCGCTTCAGCAAGCGCCTTGCCGAGAAGCTTCCACGCCGCCGAATAGCCCGGATCCAACGCGACCGCGCGCTGCAAATGATCGACCGCCTGCGGCGCGTCGCCCGCCTTGAGATACGCGCTGCCCAGCCCGAGACGCAAGAGAGCGCTGTCTTTGCCGGAGGCGAGGAGCTTCTCCAGCGAACCGATGGGGGAGCCCACGCCTTCCATGATCACTTGAGCATCAGCTCACCGCTGCCGCAATCGACCCTCCGCATGGGATAGATCACACGTTTGGGCGCGTCGTTGACCTTGCCTTCGGCGTGCGCGTAGAGCCACCCCTCGCTGCCTCGGCGATAGATGAGGCGCTGCGGAAATTCAATGCGCGGGTTCTCGAAAGTGAAGATCTCGTCGGTGCCGTCGAGCTTCTTCCCCGACAGGCGAAACGCTTCCTCGTTCTTGCCCGACGGCACGGCAACATAGTAGATACCGTCGGCACGCGGCTCCAGCCGCAGATACTCGAAACCCTGTATCTTGCCCTGAATGACGGTCTGGCTGACGCCGACCATCATGTCACCGCGCAGCGGCAGCCACTCCTCGCGGAACTCGCGCTGGTTGACCTTACCTTCCCAGCACCCCGCGAGCCACGACAGCGCGTCCAGCGACGGAGGCTCCGACGCTTGCGCAGGCGCCGAGGGAGTCTGCGCCTTGGCGCCGCCGAGGCCGCTCGCGACAGCCACCGCGAGGGAAACGTTGAGACAGCGTAACCAGGACCATCGGATGCTCGTCGGGGTTTTCACTGGGGTTGGGCAAGCGGGAGGTTGAGGAGAAGGTTCTGTGGTTTCAGGCGCAGCCGCTGCTCGCGGTCCATCGCCATCGCCAGGTACACGGGGCGTCCGCCGATCGCGGAACGCATGGCGGTGGGATCGGCAAAGTCGAGTTCGAACAGGCACAGCAGCCGCTCCATTCGCTCGTCGGCAACCTCGACGCGATTGTACAGATCATTGAGCAGCGCGCTCGCTTCGGCGTCCAATCCGACGTGCCACACCCATCGCGCGTCGTTGATCTCGCGCTGCGGAACGATCGAAACGTCCACCGAGAGGAAGTGCTCGATCCACAGCTCCAGCACCCGGCACATCGCCGTCAGCGCCCGCTGCCCGCGGTTCAAGCTCAGGGCGAAATCAAAGCGCTCCGAACGTTGCCAGTACGCCGCGGCATTTTCCTCCGACAGCACGTCGAGGTCGATGGTTCGCGTGGCGGTGCGGTTCCTGGCCAGGAGTTCGCCCACACTTCCAACCCCCCCCGTAGTCGCGTACGACTCGACGGTTGCTTCGTCGGCAGCCATGATGGCGCCGTCGCCCGTGACGCTGATTCTCTGCGGCCGAAACAGCATCTCGGCGGTCCGCGCCTCGAGCGCTTCCGCACCTTCGCCGAGGATATGGCGCAGCAGGATCTGCGTGAGCTGATGCACGAATTGCGGTGGCACGTCGACGCCCTCGTCGGCGAAGAGCGCGGCGTAGGCGGCTTCGAGGGTCGGCGCGGCGAGCAAGCGATCGCGAAACCGGAGCCAGATGCGATAGTTGTCGCGAGCGTCGGGGTCGGCGAGCGCAGCGACGTCGGTGTCGCGAAGCGACACTCGCGGATCCGCAAGCAAGCGTTGGTGGAGCTCGAGCTCGCCCGCGCACGATTGGCTCGCCGGGGCGAGCTCGGGCCGAAGCAGATAGCTCCTCAGAAACGCATCGGTGACGACGAGGCGACGGTCCGCATCGGCTGCGAGGGTCGCGTAACCGCAGGACGGCCAGTAGTCCGGCATGGCCGATCGAATGCCGTCTTGGTTCCGGACTCCACGCCCGAAGGACGGGCGGACGAGGTCCTTTAGAGCGCTTCGAAAATCCCCGCTGCGCCCATGCCGGTTCCGATGCACATCGTCACCATGCCGTACTTCTGCTTCCGGCGCTTCAGCCCATGGACGATGGTTGCAGTGCGGATGGCGCCGGTCGCGCCCAGCGGGTGTCCCAAGGCGATCGCTCCTCCGAGTGGATTCACCTTCGCCGGATCGAGCCCAAGCTCCTTGACGACGGCGAGACTCTGTGCGGCGAAGGCCTCGTTCAACTCGATCCAGTCGATGTCCTCCTGGCGCACGCCAGTACGCTTGAGCACCTTGGGAATCGCTGCGATCGGCCCGACGCCCATCACTTCGGGGGCGACGCCGCCCACCGCGTAGCCGACCCAGCGAGCGAGAGGTTCGAGTCCGAGGTCCTTGAGCACGCGCTCGCTCACCAGGATCGCCGCGCCGGCACCATCCGACATCTGCGAGCTGTTGCCCGCGGTCACCGAGCCCTTGGCGGCGAACACCGGCTTCAACTTGGCGAGGCCCTCCGCGCTGGTATCCGAGCGCGGGCCTTCGTCCCGATCCACCGTGCGCTCGCGCACGATGATCTTGCCCGTTGCCAGATCAGGCGTGTTTTCCTTAATGGGGTACGGCGAGATCTCGGTCGAAAAATCGCCGTTCGCCTGCGCGGCCAGCGCCTTGCGGTGGCTTGCCAGCGCGAAGGCGTCCTGCTCCTCGCGGGAGACCTTCCATCCGGTCGCCACGCGTTCCGCGGTGAGCCCCATGCCGTAGGCGATGCCGAGATTCTCGTCCTTCGCGAAGACGTCGGCGTTGAACGCGAGCCGGCCGAGCATCGGAATCATGCTCATGCTCTCGGTGCCGGCGGCGATCATGACGTCGGCTTCGCCGGTGCGGATGCGGTCCGCAGCCACCGACACGGCATTCAAGCCCGACGAGCAGAAGCGATTGATGGTCATCCCCGCCACCGTGTTGGGCAAGCCGGCGAGCAGCAAGCCGATGCGGGCGACGTTCATGCCCTGTTC
The DNA here is from genome assembly GCA_035623155.1 of Casimicrobiaceae bacterium. GTDB lineage: Bacteria > Pseudomonadota > Gammaproteobacteria > Burkholderiales > Casimicrobiaceae > PALSA-1003. The sequence continues at coordinate 44,954 of DASPTZ010000129.1, forward strand.
GTACTCGGGCATGGCGCAGCCGACGACCACGTCCTCGACGCGCGCGGGATCGATCTGCGGAACTTGCTTGAGCGCGATCTTCAGCACGTGCGCCAACAGCGAGTCGGGCCGGGCATGCCTGAACGCACCTCGCGGCGCCTTGCCGACCGGAGTGCGCGTGGCGGCGACGATGTACGCATCCTGCAGCTGTCTGGTCATCGTAGAACCCCTTTCCGAGCTTGACAGGTCGGGTCTCGACCAACCCGCTTTGTTCTTCGCATATCAATTGCGCAGCGGCTTGCCGGTCTTGAGCGTGTGCGCGACGCGCTCCTGCGTCTTCGGATTGCGCAGGAGCCCGATGATTTCCCGCCGCTCGAGGTCGAGCAGCCAGCGCTCGTCTACCAGGCTGCCCGGATCGACGTCTCCGCCGCAGAGCACCCGAGCGATCGCCAAACCTACGGTGAAGTCGTACGCAGAGATGAAGCCACCGTCGCGCATGTTGACCAGCATCATTTCCAGGGTCGCAGTGCCGGTCCTGCCGGCAACGGGGATGTTGCGGGGCGATAGCGGCGGCCGATACGCGCTCTCGGAGAGGGCTCGCACCTGCGCCTTGGCGACCCACAGCAGCTCGTGCGGGTTGAAGATCACCACGTCGGACGGCGCGAGATAGCCCATGGCTTTCGCCTCGAGCGCGCTTTTCGACACCGTTGCCATTGCCGCCTGCTGGAAATAGGTGCGCAGGAACGGAAACTGATCGAGCTGCCCGCCAGCGCTCCCTCGAGCGACTTCGCGCGCTGCCCGCACCGCGAGCTCCTTGCAGCCGCCGCCGGCAGGCAGCAGCCCGACGCCGGCCTCGACCAGGCCGATATACGACTCGAGTGCAGCGACCGTTCGATCGCAGTGCATGATGAACTCGCAGGATCCGCCCAGCGCCATGCCGCGCACGGCGGCTACCGTCGGAACGAGGCTGTACTTGAGTCGCAGCGACGTCCGCTGGAACTTGGCGACCACGGCCTCGACTGCTTCCCACCGCCCCGCCTGAACCGAAGGCGCGACCGAGGCGAGATTCGCTCCCAAAGAGAAAGGCTCCCGTTTCTGCCAGATGACCAAGCCGCGCCAGCGCTGCTCGGCCTCGTCGATCGCCGCCAGAATGCCGTCGAGAACGTCTTCGCCAATGATGTTCTGCTTGGTCTTGAACGACACGATGGCGATGTCGTCGCCGGTATGCCACATGCGCACGCCGTCGGTCTCCAGGATCGTGGTCCCTGCCGGCCACTGCTCACCCAAAACCGGGTCGGGAAAGTATTGCCTGCGGTACACCGGCAGCGTCGAGCGCGGCTGGAAGGTGTTCGCCGAGGCCGAGTACGCGCCCTCTCGCGCGTGCACCCCGCTCGCCGCGGGGCCGCTGCCGACCCATTGCGGAAGGGGCACCCGAGCGAGCGCCTTGCCCGCAGCGACATCGGCGGCGACCGCCTCGGCCGTCTCCTTCCATCCCGCCGCCTGCCATGTCTCGAACGGCCCCTGCTGCCAGCCGAACCCCCAGCGGATCGCCAGATCGACGTCGCGGGCGTTGTCGGCGATTTGACCGAGGTGGAACGCGCAATAGTGGAACAGGTCGCGGAAGATCGCCCACAGGAATTGCCCGTGAGGATGCGTGCCGGCACGGAGCCTGGCGAATTTTTCCGCCGGATTCTTCAGCGCAAGAATCTCGGCCACGGCCGGATCGACGACGGCGGTGGCGGGTCGATACGTCTTCTGCGCCGGGTCGAGCACCTGGATTTCGCTGCCGACCTTGCGGAAGAAGCCAGCCCGCGTCTTCTGGCCCAGCGCCCCCTGCTCGATACGCGCCGAGAGCCACGCCGGGGAACGGTAGTACGCGTGCCAGGGATCGTCGGGCAGCGTCTCCTGCATGGTGCGGATCACGTGCGCCATCGTGTCCAGGCCAACCACATCGGCGGTGCGATAGGTGGCGCTTCGTGCGCGTCCGATGACCGGACCTGTCAGCGCGTCGACCACGTCGAAGCTCAGGCCGAAGCGCTCGGTATGCGCCATCGTGGCCAGCATCGAAAAAATTCCGACTCGGTTGGCTACGAAGTTGGGCGTGTCCTTGGCCCGCACCACACCCTTGCCCAGCGTCGTGACCAGGAACCCCTCGAGGCCATCGAGCAAGCCTGCCGCGGTATCTTTCTGCCCGATCAGCTCGACCAGATGCATGTAGCGCGGGGGGTTGAAGAAATGGATCCCGCAGAAGCGCGACCGCAGCGGTGGCGGGCACGCTTGGGCCAGCGCATTGATCGACAATCCCGAGGTGTTGCTCGCGAATATCGCCTTCGCGCCGATGTGGGGCGCAACCTTTTCGTAGAGCGCCTTCTTCCAGTCCATGCGCTCGGAGATCGCCTCGATCACCAGGTCGCATCCGGCGAGAAGCTTGAGATGCTGGTCGTAGTTGGCGGCGTCGATGTACGCGACACGGTCCTTCGCGGCAAGCGGCGAGGGCTCGAGCTTCTTCAGGTTCTCGATGGCCTTGTCGACGATCGCGTTCGGGTTGCCGTCTTTGGCCGGCAGATCGAACAGTACGACCGGCACGTCGGCGTTGGCGAGATGCGCCGCGATCTGCGCCCCCATGACGCCGGCGCCGAGGACAGCGGCTTCGCGAACGGGGAAGGGTGTAGCGCTCATTTCGGAGGGAGGTACGGTTCGAAAAATGCCGCGCCGCAGGGGAGCCTGCGGCGTGGGCTAGTGGCTTGGGAACCTTGACTCGCGTCGCCTACTTGAACGTGTAGGTAAACTGAATTCCCGCGAGGTTGACGTAGGTGTGGTAATTGCCGTTGATCAGCCCGTACTGGGCGGTGCTGCCTTCGTTCTGGTTGATGCTCGGGTTCGAGATATAGATGAACGTGTAGCCGAAATCGAGCCAGGCCTGCGGGTTGAACTTGTACTGCGCCCCGATCGAGAACCAGGTTCGGTTGTTGTCGGGCAGCCGCGGAGTGCGGTCGGTGTTGTTCACCGGCGTCTGGTCATACGCGATGCCGCCGCGGAACATCCACTCGTTGCTGTAGTGGTAGTTGGCTCCGATGGATCCGCGCCAGGTGTTGCGGAAGTTCTCCGGTGTGGTCTGTAGCACTACGCCTGTGCTGCGTACGATCTGCAGCTGCTGGACGCTGCTCCAGCCGGTGTACTGGATGTCCGCCATCACATCCCATGTGGGATCGATCTGCCTGAAGAACGACAGGTTGGCGGTTTCCGGCACCTTGAGCTGCAGGGTCACATTGCTGTTGTAGAGCTGCGTGCTGTTGATCGCGTTGGAAAGCAAGGTCGCGATCGGCGCTATGGTCGACGGCAGCGTGGGCACCGGCGGATTGTTGAAGCTCGCCGTCCCGCTCACCGTGTAGCTGATCGCCGAGCGGTAAGCCGCGCCGATGCGCGTCTGCTTGTCCGGCTCGATCAGAATGCCGATGTTCCAGCCCCACGCGGTATCGCTTCCGTTCACATTGGCGCTCGACTCTGCGCCAGTGTAGGCGGCGAGGAGCGGAGGAATTGCCGACGGCGGGATGAGACCTCCTGCCGCAGCCTGCTGTGCCGCCTGAGCCATGGCTCCGGCATAGTTCACCTGCGAGGTCAGCGTCGCCTTGAGCTTTTGCCAGCTGGCTCCTGCGCCGATGGTGAACATGTCCGACGCCTTGAACGACAGCGCCGGGTTGACGTTGATGGTCTCCACCTTGGACTCGATCGCCTGGAAGCGCCCGATCCAGCCATTGTCGTACTCGGTCTTCAGCCCGAAGGGCACGCTCACTCCCAGGCCGAATGCCCACTGATTGTTGATCGGGACTGCGAGGTAGCCCGCCGGGGGGAAGTTGCAGTTGCCCGCATCGCCTCCGTTGTCACCGAGGGGCTGCAGCGCCGCCGGCTGCGAATTGCTGTTGTTGAACTTCGCCGACAAGCAGATGAGATTACCGGCGATCACGCCTTGGATCCCCGGCAGGCGCGACATTCCCGCGGGGTTGAAATAGATCGTGCTCGCGTCCTCGGCGGCGGCGGCACCACCGGCGAAGGCATTGCCGAGACCGCTCGCGTTCTGCTCCTGGAGCGCGAAGCTGGAGCCGCAGGCCTGCCCTGCCGCCGCAGTCAGCACGATCGCTCCCAGAGTTGCTGCAAGATGCGTACGGCGGAATCCGTGGGGGTTCATCTTGTTGGCTCTCCTCAGTGGGTGGCAGCTGCTGTTGACCGCTTGCCTGGGAACCATTGGCCAGTGCCAAGCGAGCGGTCCCGCTCGGTGCGGTGGCGGCGGGTAACTATACACTCACCCGCTCAACCGGTCATTCAGGCGGCAGCTCGCATGGCCGCCGGTCCGACCCTACCGCAACATACGTCAAAACCGCTTCCGTCACTTTGACGCAGATCATCTTTCCCGGATTGCGCTGCGCGTAGACCTGGACATCGACCGTGATCGACGTCCGACCGACACGCGTGATCTCCGCGTAGAAGCTGACCACATCGCCGACGAACACCGGCTGCTTGAACAGGAACGAATTCACTGCAACGGTGGCCACCCTGCCCCGCGCGCGCCGGGCGGCGACCACTCCTCCGGCAATGTCGACCTGCGACATCACCCAGCCGCCGAAGATGTCGCCGTGCTGATTGGCGTCCGCCGGCATCGGCACGACGCGCAGCGCCGGCTCCTTGCTCGGGAGCCTGGCCTGCTCGTCGCTCCGCTCGGTCATGCCGCTTTCTTCCGCGCTTCGTCGCGCAGTTCGCGGCGCAGAATTTTGCCGACGTTCGACTTCGGCAACTCGCTGCGAAACTCGACCTCTCGCGGGCACTTGTAGCCGGTGAGGTGCGCGCGGCAGTGTGCCAACAGCGCTTCCGCCGTGAGCGTCGCGTCTTTCTTGACCGCGAAGAGCTTGACGGCTTCGCCCGATTTCGCATCCAAGACTCCGATCGCCGCGCATTCGAGCACCCCGGGGTGCATCGCCACGACCGCCTCAATCTCGTTCGGATAGACGTTGAAGCCGGAAACGAGAATCATGTCCTTCTTGCGGTCGACAATGCGCACGAAGCCGCGCTCGTCGATGGTCCCGACGTCCCCGGTTGCGAGCCAGCCTTCCTTGTCGATGACCTTGGCGGTCTCGTCGGGGCGGTGCCAATAGCCGGCCATGACCTGCGGGCCCCTGATGCAGAGCTCGCCGGGCTGGCCGAGCGGCACCTCGCGACCGGCGTCGTCGCGCAGCGCCACCTCGGTCGAGGGCACGGGCAGTCCGATCGAGCCGTTGTACTCCGGCAGATCCAACGGGTTGATGGTCGCCGCAGGAGACGTCTCGGTCAATCCATAAGCCTCGATCAACGGCTTGCCGGTCACCTGTTTCCACCTCTCGGCGACCGCCTCCTGAACAGCCATGCCACCGCCCAGCGTCAGCTGCAACGACGAGAAATCGAGCCTGCCGAAATCGGGGTTGTTGAGCAGCGCGTTGAACAAGGTGTTGACGCCCGTCATCGAAGTGAAGCGGTGCTTCGCCATCTCCTTAACGAATCCGGGGATGTCGCGAGGGTTCGTGATGAGCACGTTCTCGGCCCCGAGCGTCATGAACGTGAGGCAATTCGCGGTCAACGAGAAGATGTGATAGAGCGGCAGCGGCGTGATGATCACGTGCTGCTCGGTGCCGAGGAAGGGCTTGACCCAGGCCCCGGCCTGCAGCAGGTTGGCCACGATATTGCGGTGGAGCAACATCGCTCCCTTGGCGACGCCGGTGGTGCCTCCCGTGTACTGCAGAAAAGCGATGTCGTCATGTGTGAGCGGAACCCGCTCGAAAGAAGCACGGGCGCCTTCGGCGAGGGCCTCCGAGAGCCGCATCGCGCCAGGAATGCTCCACGAGGGAACCATCTTCTTCACCCGGCGGAGCACGAAGTCGACCAGCAGCCCTTTTGGGCCGAGCATCTCGCCGACGCTGGTAACGATTACTTGCTTGACCTGCGTCCTGGGAAGAACCTCGGACAGGGTGCGGGCGAAGTTCTCGACCACCACGATCATCTCGGCGCCGCTGTCGGTGAGCTGATGCTCGAGCTCGCGCGCGGTGTACAGAGGATTGGTGTTGACCACCGTGTACCCCGCGCGAAGGATCCCGAACACGCACACCGGGTACTGCAGGATGTTCGGCATCATCACCGCGACGCGGGCGCCCTTCTTCAGACCCCTGCCTTGCAGAAAGGCGCCGAACGCGCGCGATAACTCGTCAAGCTCGGCGAACGAGATCGCCTTGCCCATGCACGAGAACGAGCGGCGTGCAGCGAACTTGGCGCAGCTTTCTTCGAAGACTTCGCGCACCGACGTATAGGCGTTGACGTCGATTTCGGCGGGAACGCTCTTCGGATAGGACTTGAGCCAGATCTTTTCCACGGGTTCCTCCCCCTCTTGGGTCACCGGGCTTGCGGGCGGCAAAGACTTGCCTTGCTGCCGGAGCTCATCCTCGGCCCCTTTTTTTGTACGGCGCAGGGTGATCGTAGCAGAGCGAATCAAGCACCGGAATTGCGCGAGGTCAAATAGTGAATCGGCCCACCTGTAAAGGGCGCGAAACCCGTCCCGAAAATGGCGCCGGCGTCGACCAGGTCGGCGTCCGCGACGATTCTCTGCTCGAGAGCGCTTTCGGCCTCGGCGAGCAGCGGCGAGACCAGCCGGTCGGCGAGTCCCGCAGGGACTGCGCCCGGCGAGCCCTTCTGCGCCTTGCCGTTCTTCCACTCATAGAATCCCCGCCCGGTTTTGCGACCCAGGTGGCCGGCGGCGATGAGCTCGCTCAATCGGTGCGGTGCTTGCGCGTCGCCTCCGAGCATCTTGCCCACGGCGAGGCAGATGTCGAGGCCGACGCTGTCGGCGAGCTCGATCGGCCCCATCGGCATGCCGAAGGCGAGCGCGGCCTCGTCGACCGCTTCAGGGGCGATTCCTTCGTCTACGCATTTCATGGCCTGCATTAGATATGGCGCGAGGATGCGATTTACAAGAAACCCCGGCGCGCTCTTCACCGGCAGCGGCAGCTTGTCGATCTGCCGTGTGAACGCCGCGGCGCTCGCCACCAGCTCCTGCCGCGTATCCGAAGCGGTTACGATTTCCACCAGCATCATGCGCGAGACGGGATTGAAGAAGTGCAGACCGATCAGCCGCTGCGGGTCCTTGAGAGGAGTACGAATCTGCTCCAGCGGGATGCTTGAGGTGTTGGTCGCCAGCAGCGCCGTCGGCTTGGCGCGTGCCTCCAGCCCCACGAACAACTCCTGCTTGGCCTCGAGATTCTCGAAGATGGCCTCGATGATGACGTCCGCCCGGGCGATGCCGTCGCCGGCAACGTCGGGGACGAGCCGGTCGAGAGCGTCGCGCACGCGGCGAGGATCTTTCAGCCGGTCCGCGAATAGCTTGGCCGCGCGCCCGAAGGCAGGCGCGAGCCTTTCGGCGTTCTGGTCCTGCAGCGTGACCGTGAGCCCGCGCAGCGCGCACCATGCAGCGATGTCGCCGCCCATCGTGCCGGCACCGACCACGTGGACGCGCTGCGCTGCGGTCTCGCCCTCGCGGCCGAAGCCTTTCAGCCGCTCCTGCAGCTTGAACACGCGGATCAGGTTGCGCGCGGTCGGGGTCTGCAGCAGATGCGGGATCGAAGCCTTGTCGGACGCGGGTGCAGCAAGTGCGTCGCCGTCGTGTTTGACCCAGATGTCGAGGATTGCGTAAGGCGCCGGATAGTGCTCGGCCCGCGCGCGAGCGGCCACCTGTTTCCTCGCTTTGGCCGCGATCAACGGCCGAAGCAGTGGATTGAGGGTCAACGCGAGCATGAATGGAAGGCGCCGCGGCGGCGGCGAGGCGAGCAACACGCCGCGCGCCGTGTTCATCATGATGCGTGCCGGGACGCACTCGTCGGCGATCCCAAGCCTTTTCGCGCGTCGCGCGTCGATCGTTCTTCCTGTCAGCAGCATGTCGAGCGCGGTGGGAGCGCCGGCGAGTCGGGGCAGGCGGCGGATGCCACCCCAACCCGGCACGATGCCGAGCATCACTTCGGGCAGTCCCAATCGCGTTCCCGGCTCGTCGACCACTACCCGGTAGCGACAGGCGAGCGCGAGCTCCAAGCCTCCGCCCAAGCAGAATCCCCGCACCAGTGCCAGCGTTGGATACGCTGCTTCGGCCAGCTGGTTGAAGGTGTCCCAGCCTCGACGCACCAGCTTGAGCGCGTCGTCGACGCTCTCGATGCTGCCGAACTCGTCGATGTCGGCGCCAGCGACAAAGCCGTTGTCCTTGCCGGAACGAATCACCAAGCCTTTTGGTGGCTGCGCGGAGAGCTCGACGAGCGCTGCGCCCAGCTCCTCGAGCACGTCTTTCGAAAGCGTGTTGGTGGAAGTGCCCGCCTTGTCGAAGACGAGCCACGCCATGCCATCGGCGTCGCGCTCGAGCCGCCAGTGCTGCATGTTCGCCATCCCCCGCTGGCCCTACGGACGCTCGACCAGCATCGCTCCGCCGAGGCCCCCGCCGATGCAGATCGCGGCTATTCCGCGCTTGCCGTCGACGCGCTTGAGCACGTTGAGCAGATGCAGAACGATGCGCGCTCCCGACGCGCCCACGGGATGCCCCAGGGCGATGGCACCTCCGTCGACGTTGAGCGTCGCCCGATCGAGCCCACCCAATGCAGCGGCCAGTCCCAGTTCGTTCCTGCAATAGTCTTCGCTCGCCCATGCGCGCTCGCAAGCAAGCACTTGCGCCGCGAAGGCCTCGTTGATCTCCCAGGCGTCGAAGTCGTCGAGCTTGAGCCCATGGCGCTTCAAGATCGGGGTAGCGGCATGCACCGGCCCCAATCCCATCTCCGCGGGATCGAGGCCGGCCCATTCGCTGTCGACGATCCTTCCGAGGACGGGCAGACGATGCTTGGCGACGGCTTCCTCGGAAGCAAGCACCAGCCAAGCCGCGCCATCGGTGATCTGGGAGCTGTTGCCGGCGGTGACGTTGCCGTACTTGTGGTCGAAGAAGGGCCTCAGTTTCGCAAGGTTCTCCGGCGTGGAGTCTTCGCGGACGCCGTCGTCAGCCGCGAAGAGCTTGCCGTCTGCGTCAAAGAGCGGCGCGATCTCGGCGTCGAAGTAGCCGGCATGCTGCGCCGCCAGCACGCGCCTGTGGCTCTCCGCAGCGAATTCGTCCATTTGCGCACGGGTGATGCCGAAGCGAAAGGCCAGGTTCTCCGCGGTCTGTCCCATCAGCAGCCCGACCATCGGATCGGTGAGCCCCTTCATGATGCCGATGACCGGCTTGAGCGCCTCCGCGGGCTTGAGCTTGAGGAACGCGCCGACTCTTTGGCCGAACGTCCTTGCGGTGCCGAAGTTGGCGAACCACAGCACCATCTTGTCGGAGTAGAGCAACGGCGCACGCGACAGCGCGTCCACGCCGCCCGCCAGCACGAGCTGCGAGCGCCCGGTGCGAATGTTGGCGATTGCCGAGTCGAGCGCCTGCATGCCGGAAGCGCAGTTGCGCATGACGGTCCAGCCGGGCACCTTGCGGCCGCATCCCATACGCAGCGCCACGACGCGTCCTATATTCACCTCGTCTGGCGAAGGACTCGCGCAGCCGAGGATCACTTCGTCGAGGTCCGCGGGATCGAACGGCAGGCGCTTGAGCAGTGCGCGCCCGGCCTGCACCGCGAGGTCGGAAGCGGCAAAGGGTCCCGGCCGGTTACGCGCTTTGAGAAACGGCGTGCGCATGCCGTCGACGACAAGAATAGGCTGACTCATGGTTGCCTCGACCGAACCAGCGGCGGCGAGCGCTCCAGCGAGGCGCTACGCCGCCGCCCTGTGCGCTTCCGCGTCTGCGACGGCGCTGGCCGGCCGCATCTCCGACGCGCCCAGATCCTGCGCGAAATCATCGACCCGGATGACCTGTTCCACGAGCCGTCTCGCCCGACGCAAGATGTTCGCCTCGTCGCCGGAAATGACACCCGCGGCTTGCGCGGCCGCTATGCGGTCTTCGTTGAGCTTCGCCGAAAACCGCCCTGCCTTGGCGGCGTCGCGCATTCTCGCTTCGATCGGTTCCGCAGCAAGCGTCGCCTCGACCGCGAGGTCCAGCCCGCTCACGACGTCGGCTTCCGTCCTTGGCAGGTATATGCCGGCGGTCAGCCGGTCGCGCGTGGCGGAGGGCTCGATCAGCAGACGCGCGACCTCGTGCCCCAGCCGGTCGGACGGCACGACATAGGGACGTCCCAGCGGAAAGACAATCCGCCGCAGCACCGTGGCGATCGCCCGGTTCGGGAAATTGGAGATGACGCCTTCGACGGCATTCTGCGCCTTGAACATCGCATCCCAGATCGCCCAGTGCATGAGCGGCGCATCGGCGCTCTGCCTGCCCTCGGCCTCGTAGCGCTTCAGCGTCGCCGAGCACAGGTAGAGCATCGACAGGATGTCCCCGAGGCGCGCCGAGAGCTTCTCCTTGCGCTTGAGCGCGCCGCCAAGCACGCCCATCGACACATCGGCGAGAAACGCCAGCGCAGCCGAGAAACGGGTCAATTGCTGGTAGTAGCGCCGGGCTTCCGGCGCGACGTTGTCGGGAACGCGCACGCAATGCGAGCCGCACAGTCCCATCACGAACGATCCTGCCATGTTCGCGAGCACGAAGCGTATGTGCCCGAACAGCGCCTTGTCGAAAGCGATCGACGCGGCGTCGGAGTCGGGATCCTTGGCCGCGGCCATTTCTTTGAGCACGTACGGGTGGCAGCGGATCGCGCCCTGCCCGAAGATGATCAGGCTGCGCGTCAGGATGTTGGCGCCTTCTACGGTGATCGAAACCGGCATCGTCATGTACGCCGCGGCGAGAAAATTCGATGGCCCCGTGCAGATGCCCTTGCCTCCGGCGATGTCCATCGCGTCGTTGGTGAGCTGCCGGCAGCGCTCGGTCAGGTGATACTTGGAGATGGCCGAGAGCACCGCCGGCTTCTCGCCGCGATCCACCGCCCCCGAGGTCATGATCCGTACAGCGTCCATCGAATAGAGATATCCGCCCATGCGGGCAAGCGGCTCCTCGACGCCTTCGAACTGGCCGACGGGTGTCTTGAACTGCTTGCGCACGCGAGCGTAGGCTCCGGTCGTTCGCGTGACGAGCTTCGCCACTCCGGTGGTGAGCGACGGGAGCGAAATCGACCGCCCCGCGGCGAGGCACTCCATGAGCATCCGCCAACCCTTGCCGATCATCGGCCGGCCGCCGATCACCCACTCCATCGGAATGAACACATCCTTGCCCCAGTTGGGTCCGTTCTGGAACACGGCGGCAAGCGGCATGTGGCGCCGTCCGATGTTGACACCCGGGTGGTGAGTTGGAATCAGCGCGCAGGTGATGCCGAGATCCTCCTTGTCGCCCAGCAAGTGGTCGGGGTCGAAGGCGCGGAAAGCGAGGCCGAGCAGCGTCGCCACCGGTCCCAGCGTGATGTAGCGCTTCTCCCAGGTGAGCCGGAGCCCGAGCGTCTGCTTGCCCAGGTATTCGCCCATGCACACCACACCGGTGTCGGGTATCGCCGCCGCGTCGGAGCCGGCGTGCGGGTTGGTCAGCGCGAAACAGGGTATCTCGACTCCCTTGGCGAGACGCGGCAAGTAGTAGCGCTTCTGCTCCATGGTGCCGTAGTGCAGCAGCAGCTCGCCGGGCCCCAGCGAGTTCGGCACCATCACCGTGACGACCACGGCGCCGCATCGCGACGCGAGCTTGGCGACGACTTCGGAGTGGGCGAACGCAGAAAAGCCAAGTCCGCCGTACTCCTTCGGGATGATCATGCCCAGGAATCCCCGGTCCTTGATGTATTGCCAGACGTGCGGCGGCAGGTCGCGGTAGACGTGCGTGGTCTCCCAGTCGGTGACCATGCCGCACAGCTCTTCGCATTCGTTGTCGAGGAAGCGCTGTTCCTCTGCCGTCAGGCGCGGCTGTGGCGCGTCCAGCAGCTTCCTCCAATCGGGGCGCCCGGAGAACAGATCGGCGTCCCACCATACAGTGCCGGCTTCGATCGCCTCGCGCTCGGTCTGCGACATTGGAGGCAACACTTTGCGGAACGCGGCGAGGATCGCGTCGCTGATCAGTTTGCGCCGCAGCGCCGGCCAATTGAGCGGGATCGCCAGCAGCACGAGCACCGCGCCCACGACCAGCAGGACGAGCGGGGGGAGGAGATGCGCATCCCAAGCGATGCCGAGCGCGATGGCGAGCGCGAGCGTCCATGCCCAGCCCTCGGCATCGAGGTAGGCGAGCACGATGAAACCAACCAAGACTGCGATAAACCACAAGAGTGTCAGCATAGGTGCTCCGGCCAGGATCCTAGTCTTCGCCGTCGAGGGCATCGCCTCGGGGCAGCGGTGCCTTGAGTCCGGCGATTAGAAACGGCGCAAGCCGGCGCAGCAACGCTTCGTCGTTGCCGGCATCGCGCGGGTTGATGGCGACGATCAGCTTGAGCGCGTCGGTTCCCGCCAAGGTATACGACAGCGCCCCCATCACGAAGTGCAGGCGCCAGGTCAATTCCTTTTTCGGCAGATGCGGCAGCGCCCGTCCGAACGCCGCCTTGAAGCGGGCGATCATCACCGCGTATTGCTCCGACAGGAACCGCCGGATGAACGGCGCGGGATCGGCGTAGGCACGGCCGAGCAGCCGCAGGAAATCCTTGCCTCCGCGCTGCGGGTCGCGAGCGAGTTTGAGCGCCGGGATGAACATCGCCGCGAGAATGCGCTCGCACGACAGCGGCCGCGGCGCGGCCTCGTGCTCGAAGCGGGTCAAGAGCGCCAGGCGCTCCTGGTTCATCGGGTCGAGCCGGCGTGTCAGCACCGCCTCGAACAGCTCTTCCTTGCTTCCGAAGTGGTAATTGACCGCGGCCAAGTTGACGCCGGCCGCGGCTGTGAGCTGCCGCAGCGAGGTCGCCTCGAATCCGTGCTCCATGAACAGCGACTCGGCTGCGTCGAGGATCCTCTCCTGCGTCGCCGAACTGCGCGGGGCGTCGAACGGGATAACCTTGCCTCCCATCGCTCGGGTTCCTCCAGAAACTGCCGATTCGCGTCGGTGCGCGAATCGGTCAAACGTTTGTTTGAATTCTAGGGAGTCCGGCGATCGGTGTCAAATCTCGGGGGAGTCACGAATCCCTACGCGTCGCATCCGCTTCCTTGGCGGTGCGACCTACTCTGCTCAAGCGGCCGTCTACGACGACGTCGTTCAAGGCTCCGATGCGCAAACCATCGCGCGAACCATCCGTAACGAGTGCCTTGACGCTTACATTCTCCAGCGCCGAGGCGATCGCCTGTTCTACCTGCTTCTCGAGCTCTTCCGCCCGAGCGGGAATGCTGAGCGATTCCGGGTCGAGAAAGCGATCCTCTTCGGCCTTGCGGATCGCAGACATGAGCTCCGCGACCGAGAGATCGGCCAGATCCCGCGCCGGCAGGTAAGCCGGCGGGTCGTCGTGGCTTTTCACCAGGAGCCCGCAGTCCTCGAGAGCGTCGAGCACGACGTTGACTGCATGCATCGGGATGCCGAGTTGCTGCGTGAGTTGTTGCAGCGTCCACGGGGGGCGACCGTCTACGAAGTGCAATGCGATGTGGCTCATCACAGCCAGTGTCAGCCGCTCGCGCATGCGATTGCTCAACCGCGGCTCCCCAGGCGCCGCGTAGAGATATTCCGGGTGCTGGAAATAGAAGGAGATGTCGGCTCCGAACAACAGGATCAGCCAGCTGACGTAGAGCCAGATCAAGAACAGAACCAGGATGGCAAAGCTTGAGTAGATCGCGGCGTAACTCGTCGACGAAGCCACGAAAAGCGCGAACGCCCAACCTGCCGATTGCCACAGGACGCCGCCTGCGATGCCCCCCACGAGCGCTGGCACAAACCGCACCCGCGCATTGGGAATGAACATGTAGAAGAACGTGAAGGCAGCAATCACCAGCGCATAAGGCATCAGCTTGCCGAGACTGAAAAGGAGGTTGCCGAACGGCTCGATCGCGAGGATCCCCTGTGCGACCTCCGAATTGAGAGCTATCGCGGTGATGCCAACCGCGCTGAATATCAGGATCGGCCCGACGAGCAGTACGCTGAGATAGCGGCTGTAGCGCTCGCCGAGACTTCGAAGTTGAGTGACATGCCAGATCGAGTTGAACGATTCCTCGATCTTCTCCATCAGCGACACAACCGTATAGATGAGCAGCGCCAGGCCCACCGAACCGAGCACTCCGACATTCATGTGGTCGATGAAATCGACGAGTCGGCTGGTGACCTCTTGGCTCTGCGCACCGAGGGGAGCGAGGAGGTCCCGCAACACCGGCTCGATCCGATTGTGCACGCCGAAGGCCTTCAGAACGGAGAAGCTCAAGGCCAGCAGCGGCACCATCGACAGGAGCGTCGTGTAGACCAGGCTCATGGTCCGCAGCGTCAGATCGCCCGTCATCAAGTCCCGGAAGAGGACGATAACGAGCCGGGCGGTCCGCACCGCGAACGCCTTCCACGCCGGCAGCGCGCGGCGGCGCGGCGACCAGATTGCCTGCTCGAGGTCCTTCAACCAACGGATCGGCTCCCATCGCATATGTCTGCACCCCGCCGCTGTGATTTCTTGCGTAAGTCAGTCTGGTTCAACGCGCTTGGCCTGCAGGCGCGACCGCGTACACCGCTTCGATCGCCTCTTTGAACTTGGCGATCACCAGCGGGCGCTTGAGCTTGAGTGTTGCGGTGAGCAGGCCATTCTCGATGGTCCACGGCTGCGCAGTAGCGATGATGCGCCGGATGCGCACCCAGCGAGGAAAGCTCGTCAGGCGGTCGTTGGCGCGCTTGAGCAGCGTCTGTTCGTCGGCCTCGCTGGTGACCGCGAGCAGCGTCAGGAACGGCCGCGCCTCCCCGACAAGCAGCACCTGCTCGAATGTCGTATCGTGCAGCAACGCGAACTCGACATCCTGCGGTGAGAGTTTCTCCCCGTTCGACATTACCAGGATATCCTTGGCGCGGCCGCGGATGTAGATGCGGCCTTCTCGGATTTCCGCCAGATCCCCGGTGTGCAGCCAGCCTTGCGAATCGATCGCCGCGCGGGTCGCCTCCGGATTGCGCCAGTAGCCCTGCATCACGTTGCCCCCGCGCGCCAGGAGCTCGCCTCCCTCGCCGAGCTTGACTTCGACGTCGGGCAGCGGAGGCCCCACCGAATCAGGATCATTGTCGTCGTCGCGATTGACCGAAATCACGGGTGAAGCCTCGGTCATGCCGTAGCCCTGCAACATGGTCAGGCCCAGTCCGATGAAGGTGTGCGCGATCACCGGATCGAGCGCCGCGCCGCCGACCACGGTCCGTCGCATGCGGCCGCCCAGCCGCGACAATATCGGCTTGGCGACCAGCGCCTTCAGCACCGGCGTCGCCAGCGCATCGAGCCAACCGCTTCGGCCTTGCGCTACGCGCCAGCCGCGCGCGGCGCATTGATCGAACAACCAGCGTTTGACGGGCGACTTGGCGAGCGATTCGTCGATGCGCGCGAGAAACTTCTCGAAAATTCGCGGGACAGCGAACATGACCGCCGGCGCCTGAGTCGCGAGATCTTCGGCGAGGTGCGCGACGCCACGCGCGAAAGCGACTTTTGCCCCGATCGCCAGCGGCAAGTAGTAGCCCCCCGTGCGCTCGAACATGTGCGACAGCGGAAGTATCGACAGGAATGTGTCTGCCGGGTGCGCCATTCCTGTTTTTCGGCACGATTCCACGTTGGCGATGATGTTGGCGTGCGACAACATCACGCCCTTGGGCCGTCCCGAGGTACCAGAGGTGTAGCAGATCGTCGCCAGTGTGTCGGCGGACAGGGTGCGAAATTCGGGCGGGCTCGCCTGCTGCGGAAGCAGCGCGGCAACCGCCGGTGAGACTTCTCCTTCATCCGGCCGCAGCACGTAAACGGGCGGCAACGAAGCGCTGGTTTGCGCGAGCGCGCGGGCCATGCGCGAGGTTTCGACGATGACGATTCTCGCCTCGGCATTGGCCGTACACCATGCCACGTTGTCCGGGTTGTCGTCGGCGTAGAGCGGGACGACGACCAAGCCGAGCCCCAGCGCCGCAAGATCGAGCGCGACCCAATCGACGTCGTTTTTCAGGCAAACCGCGATGCGTTCGCCCTGGGCCAGTCCAAGCGATCCGAATGCCGACTGCCAGCGGCCGACCAGAAGCGCAAGCTCGCAGACCGTGACGTCGCGCCACGCTCCGGCGCTGAAGTGCCGGTACAGCCGCTTGTCGGGCGCCGCGAGATGTTGCCCGAAATAATCCGCGATGTTCACGCTGTCCCCGCACTCCCCCTTGTCAGCCGGGGAATTCTGGCGCCTTTATAGCGCGAGGTCCATCCATTGGCGCGGCTTTGGGTATACTGACAATTCCCTCGCGGAGCCGCTGCCATGCCATCGATATCGATTAGGCGCCGTCACGAGCTCGACCACAAACACGCCAAAGCGGCCGCCCGCAAGGTCGCCAAGGACCTCGACAAGCGTTTCGGCCTGACAAGCCAATGGGATGGCGACGATGTGGAGTTCAGCGGTGCCGGCGTGTCGGGGAAGATGCACGTCGGCAAATCCCAGATCAGGCTCGACGTCGAGCTTTCGTTCCTGCTGGTGGCGCTCAGGGGAACCATCGAGCGCCATATCAACAACGAACTCGATGCGGTGTTGAAGGGCGGCGGCTAGGCGCAACGTCGGCCGATCCGCGATCAGGCGAGCGGGTCGGCAAACGCCGCGCGATCGCCGGCGAACATCGCCTCCATGAGCGCGGTCTCCCGTGCTTCGATCGTCGCCAGAAAGTGTTCCGCGCCGCGCATGCCGGCAAAGCTCCCGAACCCCCTCTCGAGGAAATCCTGCAGCGCACCTAAGCCCGCAACTCTCGCCGGGTGGCGCATCAGCATGAGCGTCCGGCGCAACAGCGGCTTGCGGACGTAACGATCGAGCGCATGCCCTACTGCGAGGATCAACGCGATCTGGCGCGCTCGGCCGCGGCGATTGGCACATGCCCGGTACGCGGCGCAGTAAGCGGGGACCGACAGCGCCGAGTCGAATCCCAGGCGGTCGAGCAACGCTCGATCGAGTTTCTGTGAAAGCGCGTTGAGCTCCACCACCTTCGCCACGGTCGCGATCACTGCCTGAGGGAGCATGCGCATCATGAGAGGGACGACTCGCGCGAGGTCGGCGTCGCGGCGGCTGAAGTCCCCGGGGCCGTAAAGGTCGCCGCGGAAAAAAGCGATCGCCTCCGCGTAGCGCGGATCGCGGCGGAGGTCCGCATACGTTGCGTCGAGGCGGCGCGCCTGCCACAGCGCGAGGCGATCGAGCGCGGAGGCGAGCTCGGGCGAGGTGTGGCGAGCGTCGTGGAAGCGGCGCACCCGCTCGAGGTCTTCGACGAGTCGCTTTTCGGCAGGAGTGGTCACTTGATCTTCAAAGATGGAGCGGGCTGCTTCAGCTACGACTCAGCAGATTAGGGCGCGCGCTTCGGCAGATTAAGGGGCGCGCCTCCCGGCTTCCTAGAGTCGCCTTAGTCTGCCAGCGCGCCCCTTCAATCTGCCGCCAAGAATTAGGTTGTGTTGTCTACTTCCCCGGTCTAGAGTCGATCGCACGATCGCCGGCCGACTTGCTGCCGGCTTGGCAGCCAGCATCGCAAAGCGTGTCCGATAACTCTGCTCGCGTCAGCCGCCGTACTCTGCTCAAGGTTGGAGTTGCGGGGGGTGTTGCGCTTCTGCTCGCGAGATGGCTCTACACCCAGACATCCGAGCCGGTGGCCAAGGATCCGCAGTTCGCGGCGCTCGACGCATCGGCACGCTCCGTCGTCGCGGCGATTGTACCGGTGATGCTGGAAGGGGCGCTGCTTGAAGGCGAAGCAGCGATGCGGGCACGCGACCAAGTGGTCAGCGGCGTCGATCGGGCCGTCGCCGGGCTGCCTCCCGCGGTGCGCGCCGAAATCGACCAATTGTTCTCGCTGCTGGCGTTCGCCCCTTCGCGTTGCCTGGTGGCGGGCGTGTGGTCCCCGTGGCCAGAAGCCTCGCGCGACTCGATCGTCGCTTTTCTCGGGCGCTGGCGCGACAGCCGCTTCGGGTTGCTGCGGTCGGGCTTCGCAGCCCTGCACCAGCTCATCGTGGGTGCGTGGTACGCCAACCCGCAGGCGTGGCCGGCGATTGGATATCCCGGTCCCCCTTTGCTGGAGTCGGCCTGATGGCGATCGAATCGTCGAGCCCATCTCGTCTTCCGGATCCTTTTCGCGAAGGCCTCGCCTCGGGCTGGAAGGTGATCGACGCATCGTCGCTCACCGCAGACGCGACCTTCGAAGCCGACGTAGCCATTGTCGGTTCCGGTGCGGGCGGCGGCACCGTGGCGGAAATCCTGAGCAGCGCCGGGCTGCAGGTCGTGATCATCGAGGAAGGGCCGCTTGCCACTTCGTCGGACTTCCACATGCTCGAATCCGAGGCGTATCCGCAGCTCTATCAGGAATCGGCAAGCCGCAAGACCAAAGACAAAGCCATCAACATCCTTCAAGGCAGATGCGTGGGCGGCGGAACCACGGTCAACTGGACGTCGAGCTTTCGCACTCCGTCGGCGACGCTGGACTACTGGGCTCGCCAATTCGCGATCACTGGATTCAGCCCCGCCGATCTGGCGCCCTGGTTCGAGCGTATGGAAGCGCGCCTGGGCATCGCCCCGTGGGACGTGGCGCCGAACGCCAACAACGAAGCGCTTCGCCGGGGCGCGCAGGCGCTCGGGCTCTCCGCCGGCGTGATCCGCCGCAACGTCAGGGGCTGCTGGAACTTGGGCTACTGCGGCGTGGGATGCCCGACCAACGCCAAGCAGTCGATGCTGGTGACGACGATTCCCGCTGCGCTCTCGCGCGGCGCGACCCTGCTCACGCGCACGCGCGCATGGAAGCTCGAGCGTGCGGGAGACCGGATCGCCTCGCTGTCGTGCATCGGCCTCGACAAGCGAGGCACCGACCCGACCGAGCGTCGGATCAGCGTGCGCGCCAAGACCTTCATCGCTTCGGCAGGAGCGATCGGCACGCCGGCGTTGCTCAAGCGCAGCGAGGCCCCGGATCCGCACGGCGTTGTCGGCAAGCGAACGTTTCTCCACCCAACGGTCGTGTCGATGGCGAAGATGCCCGAGCGCGTCGACGGTTTCGCCGGCGCTCCGCAGGCGATCTATTCCGATCATTTTCTCGATTCGCTGCCTTTCGACGGACCGATCGGCTACAAGCTGGAAGCGCCGCCGCTGCATCCGGTCCTGGTGGCGACGACGCTACCCGGCTTCGGCGTCGGCAACACACGTTGGATGCGCGAGTTCCCGCATATGCAAGTCGTGATCGCGCTGATGCGCGACGGATTCCATGTGCAGAGCCAGGGTGGGTCCGTCGCGCTCCGCAACGACGGCACACCGGTGCTCGATTACCCGCTCAACGACTACCTCTGGGACGGCGCTCGCCGCGCGCTGCTGACCATGGCCGAGATCCAGTTCGCCGCCGGTGCGGTGACCGTGATGCCGTTGCATTCGAGCGGTGCATTGTTCTCCAATTGGCGCGACGCAAAGAGCGGCATCGTCGGGCTGGATTTGGCGCCATTGGTAGCGCCCGTCGTAAGCGCTCACGTCATGGGTGGCTGCGCCTTCGGTTCCAAGCCGGAGCGCTCGGCCGTCGACCTCACCGGGCGCTACCATCATCTCGACAACTTGTACGTCATGGATGGCTCGCTGTTCCCGACCAGCCTCGGTGCGAATCCCCAGCTTACGATCTACGCGGTGGCAGCCAAGCTCGGCTCGGGCCTCGCTGAAAGGTTGGGGCGGCGATTAGGGTGATTGCTCTAATCGGTTCGGCTAGATTGGCGCCGATCGTGGCGAAATTCTCACGATGGTTCCAACCTCAACCAAGGAGCAATACCATGCAAAGGCAAGTGACTCTTGGCTTCAACAGCAACCCGCTGGCCGACGCCGCGTTTGCCGCTTCGCGCCAATTCTGGCTCGCCAGCCTGGGCGCCGCCTCGGTCACTCGTGACTGGGCTCGCCACGAAGCCGGCAGGACGTTCCGTGCCCTCGTCAAGGAAGGCTCGGTCGTCGAAAAGCAAGCGATCCGCATGATCAACGATCGCGTCGAGACTTCGATCGCCACCGCGGCCTCGCTGTGGAAGCAGACGCGCAGGACCGCGCTGACGACGGCCACTACGTTGGCCGAAACCGCGACCTCCGCTCTCTCGAAGTTCAGCGCCCCCACCGTCGTGCACGCCGCTCCGGCTGTCAAGGCGGCCAAGCGCAAGCACGCCGTTCGCCGCACCAAGCGCGCTTCCCGCAAGGCGTAAGTAGGAAGTAGACTCGCGGCATGATGCCGCGGCGGCGCGTTCGGGAGATCCATGTCGGGATGGGCAGCGACCCGGCGTCGTAGCGACGCTGGGAGAAGCAAGACAGCCCGTCACGGCGTGGGTCTCGCGCTGGCCGGCGGTGGCCCGTTGGGCGGAATCTATGAGGTGGGCGCGCTGCTCGCGCTCGCCGAATCGCTTGACGGCATCGATTTCAACGACCTCGAGGTCTACGTCGGCGTATCTTCCGGCGGCTTCGTCGCCGCAGCGCTGGCAAACGGTATTTCGCCGGCGCAGATGTACCGCCTGTTCATCGACGACGGCCCCGAGGCGACGCTCTCGCCCGCGCTGTTCCTGCGCCCCGCCCTCGGCGAATTCGCTCGGCGCGCCCTGTCCGTGCCGCGCCTGCTGGCGCGCGCGACGCTCGATTACCTCCGGCGACCGCGGCATCACAGCCTGCTGGAATCATTGGCGACGCTGGGGCGCGCAGTTCCGACGGGATTCTTCGACCAGCGCGCCCTCGATGCGTTCTTGAGACGGCTGTTCGCAAGCGCCGGGCGCACCAACGACTTCCGCGAGCTCCGGTACAAGCTGTTCGTGGTCGCGACCAACCTGGACACCGGTGCGTCGGTGACTTTTGGGGGGCCCGGATCGGCACATATTCCGATTTCCCGAGCGATCGAGGCCTCGGCCGCGGTTCCGGGGCTGTTTCCGCCGGTCGAGATCGAAGGCGAGCACTATGTCGACGGCGCGCTCAACAAGACGCTGCATGCCTCGGTGGCGCTCGAAGAGGACGTCGCGCTCCTTTTCTGCATCAACCCCCTGGTGCCGTTCGACGCGAGCTCGGCGTCGCGCCGTGGGCGGCGGCTTTCCGTCGCCAAGCTCAACCACGGCGGACTTCCGCTGGTGCTAGGGCAAACCTTCCGCGCCATCATTCACTCGCGCATGAAAGTCGGGATGGAGAAATATAAGCGGCAATACCCCGACGCCGACATCCTGCTGTTCGAACCGGACCGCGAAGACGCTGACATGTTCTTCGCGAACATCTTCAGCTATTCGCACCGCCGGCATCTGTGCGACATGGCGTACCACAAGACGCGGCAGAGCCTGCTCTCGCGCCAGGCGATGCTCGAGCCGCTGCTGGCGAGGCATGGCATCCGGCTCAACCTCGAGCGGCTCAGCGATAGCCATCGCTCCATCCGCGATGCGCTCCAGGATCCCCGGCCGCTGCTCACCCACCCGCTGAGCACACGGCGCGCGGTCAACGATCTCTCGCACACACTCGACGCGCTCGAGCGCTGGCTGCGCCACGCTCGCGCCTAAACCCCCGCGCCGCCGGCGGTTTGCCAGCAGCCGGCGAGCCTCCTACACTCCCGCTGGTCCCCTGTCCGGAATGACTCATGGCGGAGCGCAAACGTCCGCGGCGCACGCGCGAGCGCATCATTGAAACCGCGCTGCTCCTGTTCAACGCAGAGGGCGAGCCCAACGTCACCACGGCCGATATTGCCGGCGAGATGGGCATCAGCCCCGGCAACCTCTACTACCACTTCCGGAACAAGGGCGAGATCGTCGCTGAGCTGTTCGCGGCTTTCGAGCGCCGACTCAGTGCACTGCTCGCTGCGCCCCAGGGCCGCCCCGCCGACGTCGAGGACTTGTGGCTGTTCCTCCACCTTCTCTTCGAGGCGATGTGGGATTATCGCTTCTTCTACCGCGATCTCGACGAGATACTGTCACGCGACCACAGGCTCGCTGCGCGGTTTGCCGCATTCAGCGGCCGCGGCCAGGAGACCATGGCGGAGTTGTGCCGCAGCATGGTGGCCGGCGGTGCGATGCAGGCGTCGGAGCGCGAGATCGCGGCGCTTGCCGAGAACGTCGCGCTGGTCGCCACCTACTGGATCTCCTACCAGAAGCTCTCGAGCGGCCAGCGCCACGTGCAAGAGCTCAATCTCGACCGCGCGGCGTACCAGGTGCTCTCGCTGATCGCCCCGTTCCTGCGGGGGAGCGCTCGCGCACTGCTCGACCGGCTCAGCCGCGACTATTTGTAGCGAAGCAAGCGATTCCCTGCCGGACTTCCTCGGCCGTTGGCGGTTCCTTCCACGGCCATGGGCTCATGAGCGTCGCGAGCAAGAGCTTGTCGAACTCCGGCGCAAAGCGGTCGATGACGCGACCGGGGTCGGGGCACAAGCCTTTGTCGGTCACCAGCCCGAATTGAACCTCGCCGTTGTACGACAGGATCGATACGCCCATGCCGATGTTGCCCGATTGCGGCACCCAGAACATCATGCTGTGGACGGCCGCACCGACAAAATAGAGCAGTTCCTGGGGCCCGGGAACGTTGGTCATCACCGCGGTTGCATTCTTGGCGAGCGCCGCGAGCAGCGTCTCCTGCAGCAGCTTCGGCCCTGCACCCATCGCCGCCAGGATGCCCATCGCCAGGATGGGCTGATACGAGCCCTTGAGTTGCTGCATGTTGGCGCGCACCGCGTAGACGCGCTCGACGGGATTGTCGATGCCGAGCGGCAGATCGAGAAAGACCAGCCCGAAGCGATTCCCCAGCGTCCACGCCTTTTCCGGCGGCCGCAGATTCACCGGCACCAGCGCGCGAATCGTGACGCCGGAGACGTCATCGCCGTGACGGACGAGATACGACCCCAGCGCGCCCGCGACCGACGAGAGCAGAACGTCGTTCACCGAGCAGCCGAGCGCACGGCCGACCGCCTTGACCTCCGAGAGCGCGATCGGATCGGCCCAGGCTACGCGCTTGACCACGCCCGGGGAGCCCTTGAAGCGCGTGCGCGAGTCTTCCTCCATCGACGCGAGCTTGGCGATCTCCGCGGTGAGCGCGGTGCCCTGCTCGGCCAGTGCGATCGCCTTGGCCGGGTCTCGCCAAAGCGCGACCCCTTTCTCGAGCAGCGTCGAGCCCGCCGCGAATCCCAGTTTCAGCGCCCCGCTCACCGGCTCGACGAGCTGGGCGAGCGGATCATCGGCGTCACGCGGCCTCGGCCGTGGCGGCGCCGGACCGAATGCGCGTCCCTTGCGATCCACGCTGGTCATCCACAGCATCACCTGGATCAGAGCGATCCCGTCGGCGTAGCAGTGATGAATGCGCATGATCACTGCGCTGCCGCCATCGAATCGCTCGACCAGGTGGAATTGCCACAGCGGCCGCTCGGGATCGAGCGGCTCGCTCATCAGTCTGCTCGCCAGCGCTTGGAGTTCTGCCTTGCCGGCTCGGCCGCCGAGAGTGACGCTTCGAACGTGCGCCGCCAGATCGAAATCCTGGTCGGTCTCCCAGTACGCGCCCACAGGCGTCAGAACGACTCGCTGGCGAAAGCGCGGAAACTTGAGGAATCGGTCTGCGAGCAGGTACTTGAGCCGCGCGAGCGGGATGCGCTCGCCCAGTATCAGCACCCCGCAGATCATCATCAGGTTGCTGGGACGGTCCATCCTCAGCCATGCAGTGTCGACGCTCGACATGCGTTCGCGCTCGGCGTTGGTCATGGGGACGGATTGCTCGTGTTCGATCGGTCGCGCTAAAGTAGCACAGTCGCTCAAGCACCGAAAACCGGAGGCATCATGGCCGCTGCACCCAAAGATCTGAAAGCAAAGTTCGAAGCCGCCGCCGCGGCGGCAAAGCAGACCAAGAGAAAGCCCGACAACACGACGCTGCTCAAGCTGTATTCGTACTACAAGCAGGCGACCGAGGGTGACGTCAAGGGTGACCGGCCGGGAGGATTCGATTTCGTCGGCGCCGCGAAATATGACGCCTGGGCCAAGCTCAAGGGTACGAGCCGGGACGAGGCGATGCAGAACTACATCAAGCAGGTCGAGAAGCTCAACCGGGATTAGCGGCCCGAACAGCGAAGCAGGGGCCCCGCGGAGCGGGGATGCAAGCGGCCGTGAGTGGCCGCGGCGGCGGACACGCAATCCCGCGCTTGAGCTAGACAGTGCAAGGAGGCCGCGGCCCGAACAGCGAAGCAGGGGCCCCGCGGAGCGGGGATGCAAGCGGCCGTGAGTGGCCGCGGCGGCCGACACACAAGCCCGCGCTTGACTTAGACAGTGCAAGGAGGCCGCGGCGCGAGCAGCGAGAGGGGCCCCCCGAGCGAGCAGCGAGTGGGGGTGAGCGACCGCGATGTAGTCGCGCGAGCCCGCAGCGAGGGACCCGCGCGGCTCCTCAGAGAACCAGCTTCTTGAGCAGCTCCGGGTTCTTCACCACCGCCTTCTGCCGCGATGGTGGAGCGCTGTAAAGCGCCGCAGGCGGATACGTTTCCAGCCGAGAGAGCACCGCGGCTTCGCGACAGCGCTTGTCGAAGACGACCGAAACCCTGTTGCCGGCGACCGCGCCCATGCTGAAACATGCTTGACCCAGCTTGCGGTTGAGGGCTTTGAGCACTCCGTTGGCGACCAGGTCGCCGGACGAGCCGCTTCCGCCAAGCTGCAGCTCGAACGTTGCCGGCGCACCGGGAGAGTGCGGGGACAGGGTGATAACCTCGGGCAGCGCGATCAGCTCGCGTGCGAGCCACTCTTCCGACGCGGCGCTCGGCAGGCCCTCCACAGCGAGCGTCACCTTCTGGCCGGCAACGCTGACGTGCTGCAGGAAGAAATCGCGCGAGAACTCGTCGGCGATCTTGGTGCCGATCGCCTTGAGCGCTTCCTCCTCGCTCGCCCAGCTGCCAAGCCCGGTCGGCAGCGTGTTGTTGTAGTAGATCTCCTCGCCCGTCTCCAGATCCACGCACTTCACCGTCCACGAAGTCATCGCGTACTTGGTCATCGTCAAGCCCGAAGCCTCCAGCCGGAAGGGAAGCTTTTTGATCTTCGCCTCGCCAACCACGGCGAAGTCGGCTCCCTTGGTGGCGGGATCGGATGCGGCGCCCTCCGACCAAGTGCGGAACCCGAACGACTTGATGCGCTCCTTCAGGATGTTCTCCGCAATGGGAGAGGGGAAAGGCGGCGCATCGGGCATATCGGCGTCGCGCACCGAAATGCGCACAGAGACCTTGGGGTCGCCGCTCGCACGGATGAATTCGATGCGATCCGCGCGCGACATCTCGTTGAGCGATTTCTGCACCGCCTTGACGTTGACGACCGCCTCGGTGGTCATCGACATCAACCCGTCCTTTCCAAGCTGCGGCTCGCTCTCCTTGATGACCGTGGGGATGAAACTTGCGCTCCTGGCCAAAAGCTTTTCCTTGAGCACGTCGTAGTTCTTGGCGAGCGAATTGTTGTCGAGCAGGAGCCACAGCGCCTTTTCCACCAGCTGATTGCGCGAATCGGCCCGCAGCTCGGTCTGCAACAGCGACTTGTCGCTCTGGTAGCGGGGGTCGCTGGGATCTATCATCCCGACTGCGGAGATGACGATCGTGCCAGCCGCCGGCTTCTGCGCTGCCGCTGGCGCAGGGGCGCTCGCCGCGGGAGCGCTTCCCGGAGGAGCGGCCGCCGGCGGCGCCTTGGCGACTTCGCCGGACTGGCGCTCCTTTAGATACCACGCGCCGGCGCCGATCACGATCGCTCCGATAACGATGGCGAAGACCAGCAGGGGAGTTGAGGATTTCGCCTGCGGCGGCGTGGCGGTGACCGCAGGTTGCACCGCGGGCGTCGGCGCCTTCTCCTGAGGGGATACCGTCGTGACGTTCGCCACCGTCCGCAGCGAAGGCTCGAGCAGTGTGGCTTCTGCCGACGTCGTCGCCTGCGTCTGCGCGGCGGCGCGAATTGCCTCGGCGAATTCCTTGGCCGTCTGGAAGCGGTCCTCCGGCCGCTTGGCCAGCGCCTTGCGCACCACGCCGTCCATCCCGGCCGGCGCCGTCACGTTGAGCGTCGACGGCGGCAGCGGATCCTCCTTGAGGACCTTCTGCATGGTGGTGGTCGCCGAGCCGGCAAAGGGACGCTCGCCGGTAAGAAACTGGTAGAAGATTACGCCTGCCGAGAAAAGATCGGTGCGGCCGTCGACGGGAAGCCCCATGATCTGTTCCGGAGACATGTAGGCGGGAGTCCCCAGCATCGTCCCCACCTGCGTCATGCTCGATGTCTCGATGTGCGCTATCCCGAAGTCGGCGACCTTCACCGTCCCGTCGGGCAGCAGAAAGATGTTGGCCGGCTTGATGTCGCGGTGGACGACCCCCTGGCTGTGCGACGCCCCGAGCGCATCGAGGATCTGCGACATGATGCGCACCGTGTCGGGAAGGCTAAAGCGCTCGTCCTTGTCGAAGTAGTCCTTGAGTTCGCGACCCTTGACGAACTCCATCGCGATGTACCAGACGCCGTTTTCCTCGCCGAAGTCGTAGATCCCGACGATGTTGGGGTGGCTCAATCGTCCTGCGGCCTGCGCCTCGCGGCGGAAGCGAGCGATCATCGTGGAGGAGTCCTCTCCGGAGAGCCGATCTGCGCGCACGGTCTTCAGCGCGACGAGACGCTTGATTAGAGGGTCGAAACCCTCGTAGACCACGCCCATCGCGCCGCGTCCGATTTCGCGCCGGATTTCGTACTTGCCCAGGCTCACCAACTCCGCCATGCGTCGCTCCTCGCTGCTCCAGCAAGCGGCGACGCCGGCAGAGCGCCGGCGTCGCAAAAGCAAACGTTCAGCCGGTCACTACTTGTACTTGCTGTCGATCTCCCACACGCACTTCTGGACGAGGCGCTGCACCATCGTGTCGAGCGACAATCCGCCCTGCTGCGACTGCGAGACGCCGAGCACCGAGGACGACTTCGCGCCGATCTCCATTTTCTCCTCGGTATAGCCCGTCGCGACCTGCTCGGTGGTCTCGGCATTGATGATCTTGTAGCGCATGCCTATGATCCAGACGCTGCTCGACTCGCCGGAATGCACCGAGCTGATGCCGGCACCGGCGACCGTGCCGGCCTGCGCGCCGCCGCGCGAGCCGCTGAACACCCCGAGCAGCCCGGCCATCTGGCCCATGGCGGCGCCGTCGAAGCCCTGCTGCGCCGCGGCGACCTGTTCGGTCTTGAGCACATCGAACTTGACAACGTACTTGGTGCTCTTGAGCTTGCCCATGCGCAGGAACTTGCGCGCCTGGTCTGGATCCCCAAGGTTGTAGGCGAGCGCGAACTCGTTCAAGACCGGCCCCAGGCTGGAACGCTCGAGCACCTGGAAGTTGGCGCTAGTCATCTCGATCTCGCCGAAGTCGGCGATGTTGTTCGCGGTGAACTTCTGCAGGAAGGTCGCGTTGTTGCTTTTGATCTCGCCGGGAATGACGATCACCGCCGGACCCTTCTTGCTGGCGTTGACGTACTCGACCGGCTGATAGAGCGCCTGGTCGGCGGACGCGTTGGCCTTTTGCGAAGTCTCGCTACCCGCAGTCGGCGACGGTTGGCCGAACCTGGGCTGCGCCGCGGCGAGCGACGCCCACCCCAGAAGCATGAGCACAACAGCGGTGAATCGGATGGAGATGAGATTGCTCATTGCGAAAGCCTCCATGTTAAATGCCATCGATTGCCGGCGGCCAATGCTACTTCGGCTGCGGCTTCTTCCCCCCTGCCAGCCCGGCGTTGCTGCAATAGTCCGAGTACAGCTTGGCGACGACCTCGTCGGCCTGCTCGTTGACCAGGGTCAGCGCCATGTGCTGAACGTCCGCTCCTGCATAGGACCCGGAGTTGGCATGCGTGTCGGAAATCACTCGTCCGTCCGCGCCCGTTAGCGTGAAATCCATGTCGACGACGACCTGGTTCACCGGGATGATCGGATTCATGCTGGCCTGCGAGGAAATCAATCCGCGCAGGATGAAGCTCGCTCCGTGCTTCTTGGAGGCGTTGAGCGCTGCATCGGGATCGTTGCGGAAATACGCATCGATCTCGGCTTGCGCGATCTGCCGGCGGATCTCCTCCGAGGTGTAGGTCTTGAGTCCCAGCGCGCGAAGACGCGTGTTGATCGCCTGGAAGTGCGGACCGTAGTTCTGCTGCTGCGCGACGATGAAGCCGTTGGATCGGCGCTCGCCGATGAGCACCATGATCTTGCGGTCCTTGAGGGCAGCCTTGCATGGCGTCGAGAGCTGATCGGCGATCTTCGCCTGGCGCGCTTCGCTCTCGGCGCGATCAGCGTCGTCCGGCTGCGAGAACTTGAAGCCCTGGGCGTAAACGGACCCGGCGATGGCGGGCAACACGAGCACCATCAGGATCTTCGACAGGACGTGGATTGGACGCATCGCCGGCGTGCAGCTTCGTGCTCGGAGGCCTCCCTCAAGGCGAAAAAGGTTAGCCCAACGGGCTCCGGAAATCCAATGGAATATTCGACGCGTCCGCCGCCTGCCTCCCGTGGCTAGAGCGCCGGCGAGTCAACTTTCAATTTGTGAGCGACAAGCATACGGCCTACGCTGCGCCAAGATTGTTGCCCCATCCTAGCCGCGATGACGTGCCCACCCTGATCGTCGTTCCCGCGTAAGCGGGAACCCAGGGTCGTTGCTTGAAAGCCACTGGATCCCCTCCCCGCTTTCGCGGGGACTAAAGGCCGCGGGGATGACACGGCTGTCTCCGATCGCCGCGAGGCTTCGCCTCTTGCTCTCGGACAGCCGTGTCACTTCGCGGTGGGCTTCGGCTTGCGCTTCGCTGCGCGCTTGCGGCGCTTCGCCTCTCCCGCCGAGGGAGCCATTCGCTGAATGCCCTGCGCCTTAAGCAGCGCATTCACTGCCTCCGAGAGCTCGTTGACGCGTTCAGTCAACTGCTTGACGTCGGCCGAGGTATAAACGCCCAGATGGCCAAGGGCGCGTGCGACGCGATCCTCGAACACCTGCTCCAGCTTGTCCCACGTGCCGCCTGCCATCGCCTGCATCTCCTTGGCTTTTGCCTTCGCCGCCTCGCGCGCCGCGCCGGCGGTCGTCGCTGCAGCGTGCCGGGTCTTGGACTCGACCGATTCGCCTTGCTTGACCAGCGTGTCGAATACCTTCATGCCCTCGTGTTGCGCCTTGGCGAAGGCCCCGAGACCCGCGAGCCAAATCTGATGCGACGACTTCAGGATGGCCTGCGCCATGCTCGTTGCGTCTTCGCTCTTCCCGGTCTCGAGACCGGCTCTGGTCTTTTTGGGCATTGCCCCACTCCTTGAAGTAACCGTCGACTCCTCGGCCAGTGAAGCATTGTAAGCGACCAATCTAGGGCAATCATACTAAACGGCAACCCCGTTGGGATCGCCGGCAGCCACGTCGCCACCGGTATAATGAAGCGCGTCCTGCGGCACTATTGGCCCGCTTCGAAAGTCGCGCCCGCGGCAGTCCCAAGGCCTGCGAGGAGGAATCACAATGGCTTACTTCGTTACCGGCGGAACCGGTTTCATCGGCCGCTTCCTGGTCGAAAACCTGCTCAAGCGCGGCGAGCCGGTGTACCTGCTCGTCCGCAAGGGCTCCCAGAAGAAGCTCACCGCGCTGCGCGAGGCCCTGGGCGCCGACGAGACGCGGTTGATCGGCGTAATGGGCGACTTGGCCAAGCCCAACCTCGGGATCGCGGCTCCCGAGCTCTCCAGGCTCAAGGGGAAGATCACGCACGTGTTCCATCTGGCGGCCGTCTACGATATAAACGCAGGCGCCGAGGCGCAGGAGCTCGCCAACATCGACGGCACGCGCCATGCCGTCGGCCTTGCCGAGGCAGTGAACGCCGGCTGCTTTCACCACGTGAGCTCGATTGCCGCCGCGGGCCTCTACGAGGGGACCTTCCGCGAGGACATGTTCGAGGAGGCCGAGGAGCTCGACCATCCCTACTTTCGCACCAAGCACGTCTCCGAAGGCATTGTGCGCACAGAATGCAAGCGCCCGTGGCGGATCTACCGGCCTAGCATGGTCGTAGGCCACTCGAAGACGGGCTTCATCGACAAGATCGACGGGCCGTACTACTTCTTCAAGCTCATCCAGCGCATGCGCAAGATGCTGCCCTCGTGGGTGCCGACCATAGGCATCGAGGGCGGCCGCTTGAACATCGTACCCGTCGACTTCGTCGCTGACGCAATCGATCATCTCGCCCACAAGAAAGGCCTGGATCGCCGCTGCTTCCACCTGACCGATCCCACTCCGTACCGCATCGGCGAGGTACTGAACATCTTCGCCAATGCTGCTCACGCGCCTCAGATGACCTTGCGCATCAATGCGAGGATGTTCGGCTTCATTCCCGCACCCGTCCTCCAGGGCATCGGCTCGCTGTCGCCGATCAAGCGGATGATTCGCGCCGTGCTGAAGGACCTCGGCATCCCGAAGGACGTGTTTCAATTCATCAACTGGCCGACGCGCTATGACAACCGCGAAGCGGCCAAGGCGCTCAAGGGCTCGGGAATCGAGCTCCCGCAGCTGGAGACCTACGCGGCCAAGCTGTGGGACTACTGGGAGCGCAACTTAGATCCCGATCTGTTCATCGATCGCAGCCTCGCCGGCCGCGTCAACGACAAGGTCGTCGTCGTCACCGGCGCTTCGTCGGGGATCGGCAGGGCGACGGCGCTGAAGCTGGCCTCCGCCGGCGCCAAGGTGATGCTGGTCGCGCGCGGCGAGGAGAAGCTCGTCGACACCAAGAGGGAAATCGACACGGCCGGCGGCAAGTGCTGGATCTACGCCTGCGACGTCTCCGACATGGCTTCGTGCGACGCTCTGGTCGCCAAGGTGCTCAAGGACCATGGAGCCTGCGACTATCTGATCAACAATGCCGGTCGGTCGATCCGTCGTGGCATTATCAATTCGCTCGACCGCTTCCACGACTTTGAGCGCACGATGCAGCTCAACTATTTCGGCGCACTGCGACTCATCATGGGTTTCGTGCCCAAGATGATGGAACGCAGGAGCGGCCACATCATCAACATCTCGTCGATCGGCGTGCTGTCGAACGCGCCGCGTTTTTCCGCCTATGTCGCATCGAAGTCGGCGCTCGATTCCTTCTCCGCTTGCGCGGCCTCCGAGTTCGTCGACAAGGGCATCAACTTCACGACGATCAACATGCCGCTGGTGCGCACTCCCATGATCGCGCCGACCAAGATGTACGAGAACATGCCGACGCTCTCGCCCGAGGAGGCCGCCGATCTCGTCGTCGAGGCGATCGTCTACAAGCCGGTGCGCATCGCCACGCGGTTGGGCATCTTCGGGGCGGTCGCGCACGCGATCGCTCCGAAGCTCACGCAGATCCTGCTCAACACGGCGTTCAACATGTTTCCCGACTCGGCTGCGGCCGCGGGCAAGAAGGAAGGCGAGCCGCGGCCTCTCACCGCGGAGCAGATGGCGTTCGCTCAGCTCACGCAGGGGATTCACTGGTAGGACCTAGCGTTGCGAGGTTGGCGGCCGGTCCTACCTAGGTCCAGCCGCTTGGCGCGCACAACTTGTGCACGACACGCTTGGGTGCAGGTATCATAGACATTGCTTCATGTCGCCATAGCTCGGTGTCGGCCAGCTGGAAACGCTGCAACGGCGCTGAAGACGTCGCCGAGCCGGGCTCAATCCAAGCCAGACTCAGGGAGCGTCCAGATCATGAAAAAGTCCATTCTCTTTGCCGCCGGATTGACGGTGGTGTTGGGCGGCTGTGCAAGCATCAGGTTCGGAGACAGCGGCTTTCAGCCTCTGGTATTCAGTCGATACGAGCCTAGGACTCCCAATATTGCAGTCGTTGAAACCACGCAACCTGCCCAGCTAGTCGTCGACCAGGATCCGATTGTCATTGCCAAGGAGTCTAACAATCCGCAGACGAACGCCCCTCCCGATGTCGTTATTACGTTTGCTCTGCCACTGACCGCCAAGTACTTCTTCGATCCCACCCCTAACAAGGGAATTTTGTTTATTGATCCGCAATCAACGTGCGAGAAACCTACACCGATCGACAGCGTGAAATGCGTCCCGCAGGGTACGGACCAGAACCACCCCAAGACCTTTCAGTGCACATATCCGCGCCCTGCACCGAGTACGCGGTATCACTACTGCGTTGTGGTATACCCCGAAGGCAGCGCACAGAAACTGCAGCTAGACCCGAACGTCTGGAATGACTAGCGTCCGAGCTTGGTCGCATCGGAGCCCTTGCGGCTAGCGACCCCAAGGTCGAGCGGTTCGTTATCCGTGCCGAGCCATGCACGAGCCTGCCCTATGGTTTCCTCGTAGGACAGGCCGCACCCATTGGCTGCGGCCACGGCGAACCCCGCGGTCCCCAACGCGATCCGCGCTTTGGCGATAAGCGGGGTTAGAAAGGCTTCGTCTGCGCGGTCGCGGCGAAGTCCCGTGCGCTCCGCCTGCTTCTCCGCCGCCCCAAAGAAGAGGCCCGCGAGCGCCCACTCCGCGCGCGACGCACCCAGACCAGCCGCGACGTCCAGCACGCTCTGCCCGACCGATTTCGAGCCGATCTCCTCGGCAATCGCCAGTGCCTCGAGCAGCATCGTTGGTACGCCATCGTCTGATCCGCGACCGATCGCAACGATAGCAAGATTTAGAAGGCCGATCGCAACGGTCTCTCGATCTCCCAATTCGCGGGCAAGCGTCAGAACCTGCGCGTAGAGGGGCTCCGCCGCGTCGAGCGCTCCCTCAGCGCGGTGTAGCTGTGCGAGTTGGTTGAGCGCAGCGGCCAGCTCGCGTCTGTTCCCCAATTCCCGCGCCAGCGCGAGCGCCTCCTCGAGATGCCCTCGAGCGGTCGACACGTCGCCTTGTCCGAGCGCGGCGATACCCAGAGGCTGGAGAACGGCGGCAACTCTCGCTCGATCGCCGATCTCTCGGGCAATTTTCAGGCTTTCTTCGAGATACGCACGAGCCTCGCCGTAGTGGCCCATGGCGCAGCCCAGTTGGCCGGCGGAATGAAGCGCCCGGCAACGCGCGAGGGTGTGCCCCCGGGCGGTTTCGCGCCCGACTGCCTCGACCGAAACTCGATGGCCTAATCCCAGCAGGCCGCGCGTGAACCAGTAGGGCTTGACGGCGTGGACTAACCGCAGCCCCAGCTCTCCTCCGCCTTTCGCGCGGTCGCACCATGCGTGCGCTGCCAGAAGATTCTCTCGTTCGAGATCGAGGCGAGCCAGCCATGCTGCCTGCTCCGGTCCGGCAAGCGCGGGCCGCGCTTCCTCCGCAAGAGCGAGGAAAAAGGCGAGATGGCGGGTGCTGGTATCGCTTGCCTCACCGGAGCGATCAAGCCGCTCCTGCGCGTACTGCCGAACCGTATCGAGCAATCGGTAGCGCCCGCCGACTGGATCGACAACTACGAGTGACTTCTCGACAAGGTTGGTCAGCAGCTCCAGCACGTCCGCGCCTTGCACGTCGCCATCGGGGACGACTGCCTCGGCTCCTTCGATCGTCCATCCTCCGGCGAAAACTGCCAGCCGACGAAGCACCGCACGCTCCCGCTCCGTGAGCAGGTCGTAGCTCCAGTCGATCAAGGCGCGAAGGGTCTGCTGGCGCGGCAGGGCACTCCGGTCGCCGCCCACCAGCAAACGAAATCGGTCGCTCAAACGCGCCGCGATGGTCTCGACGGAGAGCGCGCGCACCCGCGCTGCCGCCAGCTCGATGGCCAACGGAATGCCGTCGAGGCGATGACAGATGTCTGCCACCGCAGCGGCGTTCTTGTCGGACACCTTGAATGCGGGTTGCACGGCGCTCGCGCGATCGACGAATAAGCGCGTGGCGTCGTATTCCGACAGGGCCGCAGCGACCAACTTCCGCTGCGGGTCCGCACTCGCAAGGGCCGGCACCAAAAACGTCGTTTCCCCGGCGATATTGAGATGCTCGCGGCTGGACGCAAGGATCTTCAAGTTCGGGCCCGATTTCAGCAGCTGTGTCGCAAGCCGAGCGCACGCCGCCACAAGATGTTCGCAATTATCCAGAATGAGCAACAACTTACGGTCCTTGACATACCGAACGAGCGCGTCGAGCAGCGGATGCCCTGGAGTTTCCTTCACCCCAACCGTGCTCGCGACAGCGTGCGGTACACCGAGCTCGTTCGCCACGGGCGCGAGCTCCACGAACCACACTCCGTCGGGGTAGTCATCCATCACGTCGGCCGCGAGCTGCAGTGAAAGCCTCGTCTTGCCGATGCCGCCAACTCCGAAGAGCGTGAGCAGGCGCGCGCTTCCAAGAAGTCCCTTGGCCTCCGCCAATTCGCGTCCGCGACCGATGAATGACGTAATCTGTTGCGGCAGGTTGTTCGGCGTAGCTTCAAGCGAGCGTAGCGCGGGAAATTCCTGGCGGAGTTGGGGGTGCACGACCTGGTAGATGCGCTCCGGATTCGCCAGATCGCGCAGCCGCACGGAACCGAGGTCGAGCAACGCAACACCTGGGGGTAAGCGATCCCGAACCAGGGTTGCTACCGCCTGCGACAACAGAATCTGGCCCCCGTGAGCCGTGCTCATAATGCGCGCTGCACGATTGACCGCGTTGCCGAAGAAGTCGTTGTCGCGACGTTCTTCCACGCCCGCGTGAAGCCCGCACCGCACGTGAAGCGCGACATCGTTGGTCTTCGCCGGGTCCGTAAGCATCGACAGCAGCTGCAGGGCCGCGCGCACCCCGTCGAGGGGGTCCGCGAATGCAGCGTGAACACCGTCGCCGGTCATTTTGACGATGTTGCCGCGATTGTCCCGCACCGCCTGGCGTACGATCGCGTCGTGACCGGAGAGCGCGGCACCCATCCGAGCGGGATCGCTTTCCCACAACCGAGAGCTGCCCTCGATGTCGGTGAAGAGAAAGGTGGTTATGGCGGGCGCTGGCTGCACGTCAGTCGCCATTCTCGTTTGGGGAGTCCAAGTCTACCGTCCAACGGCAGTACGGTGCTACCCGACCTGGCGCGCGAGGCTGTCAGCGTGCCGCGTCGCTCGAGCCCTCGATCACGCTCGCAGCCATTCTGGCGACGCTTTCGTCGCTTAAGAGCGCGTTATGGCCGACTCCGACGATGGCGATGTTCTCTCCGCCCGCCAACGTCGCGCTAGCCTGCGGAATCACCATGCTGTCGTGCCGCGACCAGATCGAGGTGATCGGCACCGGCGGCGGGCCGTCTTCCGCCTCGTTTAGCTTCGCAAGCCAGGCGCTGCCTGGGTGCATCTGCGCGAGGCCTATCCCTGGGAAACTCCACGCGAGAATGCTCCCGTGGTGCGGCGTGCCGATGGTGATCAGCCGCTGCACCTGCCCGCCGCCACAGCGTCGAAGGTATGCACGGGCGACCAGTCCGCCCATGCTGTGGCCGATCAGCACGACCTGTGTGGCACCCGTGGCAGCGCAAACGGCCCGGATCTTTGCGTTGAGTTGTTGCGCAAAACGCTCGATGCTTGCGTGCGGCGGTCCGTAGTTGAGCGAATAGATCGGTCCGATGCCGAGCCGCTGAAGGCGGCGCCTGAACCAGAACCAGACCCCGTCGTTCACGAGTACGCCGTGGATCAGCAAGACCGGACGCGTTGCATGCGCCGGTGGCGGATCATGGATGATCAAGCGGTGTAGCGCGAGCAATGGCCACGATCCGGCGAGCGTGAGCGTTTCGAGCACGTACAGGCGCACGCTTCCCGCAAGGTCGAGCCGCGTCTGGGGTGGACGAGGCGTTCTCCAAAGCCATGCGGCCGCGAACCACGCCGCCGTCAAGATGATGGCGGGTGCGAGATAGGCGACGGGCGCGCCAGCGACGAACCACCACACGGAGACACCGTGCGCTATCGAGTGCGCGGCCCAGCGCACGTAAGCCCACACTCCGGCAACAAGCAGGGTGATCGTGATCAGCGCCGTCATGGCCGCAAGCTCGCAACCTGCCGCTGGAGCGCGATTCGAGGATTCAGCGTGTCTTGTCTCCCGGGTCCGCGCGTGGTCCTCTGAGCGCGGATAGCGCATCGCCGAGCTCGGGCATGAGCACCACGCCGGGAAGCGCTTTGCGCAGGCGCCGGGTCATCTCGCCGCCTGCCCACAGCGCCACCGCGGCGGGAAGCTGTCGCCGCAACGCGGCCAGACCGTCCCCGGCTTGCCTCAGCGGAAACGCCTCGGAAAATGACAGCGCGACGACATTCGCCTTGTGCGCGACGGCCGCCTTGTGGATGTCGTCGATCGGCGTCTGGGTCCCGAGCGAGACGCACTGCGCGCCTTCGGCGACCAGCAGCGCCTCTAGCATCAGCAGACCCAGGCCGTGCTGCTCGCCTGGAAACGTGGTCAACAGCACTTTGGGCGCCCCTGCCTGACGCGGAAATGCGTTGACCGCAATGCGAAGCGCGGCCTGCACCTGCTCCGCGTACAAGTGCTCCTCGAAGATCTGCAGCTCGCCGCGCATCCAGGCTTCGCCGACCGCGCGGTTAAGCGGAACGACCGTGTCGGTCACGAAGCGCTGCACGCCTTGCCGCATCAACGCATTGGCGAGCGCGTGCTGCAGCCCCGCGGGATTATGGCCGGTGAGCAGCGCCAATACGTCGCGTTCGAGCGCGGGCGCAGCCGCTTCGCGCCGAGGCGCCGATCGACTCTCCGCGAGTGTGCTCAACTCGACGAGCGAGCGCCGCATCAACTTGCCGGGACGCATCCCGGTGTCCATCAGCCGCTTGATGATTCGCAGCTTGGCTACCTGCTCGGGCGGGTACTGACGCTCGGCGTTCTCATCGCGTGTGGGCTCCGGAAACCCGTAACGGCGCTCCCAGACGCGCAGGACATCCTTGGACAGTCCCGTTTCCCGCTCGACCGCGCTGATGTTCAGAATGAGGCCCGATGACGGCATGTCGGCGTCCAGGACAGCGGATTGACGCTTCCTCAGGGGCAGCTACGCTAGCACCGCGATGCGATATTGTCCATGACAATGCCTCGTCGCCTGGCTCACTGTCCAACCCGACCGACTCCATGCTCAAGCCAGCTCTGATCGCTGCGTTCCTCGCCATGAGTTTCGCAGCC
Source organism: Casimicrobiaceae bacterium (assembly GCA_035623155.1). GTDB lineage: Bacteria > Pseudomonadota > Gammaproteobacteria > Burkholderiales > Casimicrobiaceae > PALSA-1003. The sequence goes on from DASPTZ010000129.1 coordinate 81,987, forward strand.
GCGTCGGCGGCGAGAGCGCAGTGCCCTGCTGTGCTCGATTACACCTTCAACAGCCTGCAGATCGGCAGACCCGAAATGCCGTGCCAGTATCGCGGCAAGGTGCTGCTCATCGTCAACACTGCAAGCTATTGCGGCTACACTCATCAGTACGAGGGACTCGAAGCGCTTTATCGCAAGTACAGGGACCGAGGCCTGGTCGTGCTTAGCTTTCCGACCAACGATTTCGGCATGGAGGAACCCGGGACCAACAAGGGAAATCGCCGAATTTTGCAGGCTCACCTACGGCGTGCAATTCCCGATGTTCGAGAAATCGGGCATCAAGACGAATCCTCTATTTGTCGAGTTGGTTTCGCGTACCGGTCAGGCGCCAGCGTGGAACTTCCACAGGTACCTGATCGACCGCGACGGCAGCCGCGTGACCAGCTTCGGAACCCGGGTCGAGCCAGAAAGCCGCGAGTTGGTGGGCGCGCTGGAGAGACTCTTGTCAGAAAAGCCGGGGTCGCCCGGGAGCTGAATCGACGCGCCGTCACCTTCACCGCACACTTCGCAGTGATGCATCCGAGTTGCGGCGGTTGATTGAAAGCAGACGTTGTTCCGAGCGCGTCGTCTTTTGACAGCATCGCACCGGATCGCCGATAATGTCGCCCCTTCGGCGAGCTAGCTCAGCTGGTTAGAGCAGAGGAATCATAATCCTTTGGTCGGGGGTTCGAGTCCCTCGCTCGCTACCAACACATGCGGGTACGCCCTTGGAGCGGCCTGGACACGTGGGTGAGGGCTGCACCTGAGACACGGTGAGAGGAAATTGGCTGCCCGTTTGATGCCGTGCGGAACTCCTGGTCATTTCCCAATCCGCGCGCGTAACTGTCCGACGACGCCGCGCGGGAAGTAATACACGGAAAGCACGAACAGCACGCCCAGCCAGAGCAGCCAGCGGTCAGGCCCTAACAGATCGGGCAGCAACGGCAGCCCCTGCATCGCGCCGGAGAGTGCCTTCATGGCGTCCTGCAGGTAGTTCTGCGCGACGACGAAGATGGTGGCGCCAATGACTGCGCCGTACATCGTGCCCATTCCACCGATCACCACCATCAGCAGGATGTCGATCATGATGGCGAAATCGAGCGTGGTGTTCGGTCCGGTATAACGCAACCAGAGCGCGTAGAGCACGCCGGCGAGCGTTGCCACCACCGCTCCTAGGCAGTTGGCAGTGGTGCGGTAGACAACGGTGCGGTAGCCAAGCGCTTCGGCGCGAAAGTCATTCTCGCGGATCGCGAGGAGCACGCGGCCGAATGGCGAATTTACCGCGCGCAGCAACGCGAGGAACAGCGCCAGCGAGGTGCCGAACACCAGGTAGTACGTGAGGAATCTTCCGCCGATGGTCACGCCGAGCACCGGGTCTTCAACCAGCCGGTAGGCGGGTCGCAAGAGGTCTGGCACCTTGAAGGTGATGCCGTCCTCGCCGCCAGTGACGTTCGAGAGCTGCGACGCGAGGATGGCGAAGAACGAAGCCACCGCGAGCGTGATCATGGCGAAGAATATCGCCTTCACGCGCAGTGAGAAGAGACCGATCAGGAACGAGAGCGCCAACGAGGCGAGCACCGCAGCGGCGGCGCCGAGCGCGATCGCGGACCAGCCGACCTCCATGCGCGACAGCGCAATCGCAACGCCATAGCCGCCGATGCCGAAGAACATGGTGTGGGCAAAGGAAACGATACCGGTATAGCCGAGCAGCAGATCGTAGCTCGCCACCAGCACAACGAACACGCAGACCTTTGCCGCGACGTCGAGGGCACGCGTGCCTGAAAAGAGGAACGGCGCCAGCGCCAGCGCCACCAAAATCGCAGCCAGCATCATCGAGAGGACGCGGCTGCGGGGGAGGTCGCCGGAGAGGGCGGCGTCGAGCACGGCCGGCTTGCTCATGACCTGCTCACCGGATACAGCCCCTGCGGCCGCCAAAGCAACACGATCACCATCAGCAGGATATTGGAGCCCAGCGCGATCTTCGGCGACAAGTAGCCCACGTAATTCGCCACCAGCCCGACCAGGATCGCGCCTGCGAAGCAGCCGCCGACCGAACCCAGGCCACCAATGATGATGACGATGAAGATCAGTACCATCATGCTGGCGCCGATGTGCACTTGCACGCTCTCCTGGTACATTCCCCACAGCGCACCTCCGAGGCCTGCGAGCGCGGAGCCGGCCGCGAACACCGCCACGAACAAACGCCGGATGCGATAGCCCATCGCTTCGACCATCTCCTTGTTCTCTACTCCGGCGCGAATCAAGAGTCCGATCCTCGTGCGGTTGAGCAGCACCATCATCGCGGCGAACACCGCCAGCCCAATCACCACGGCGATCAGACGGAACTTTTCGATCGCCATGTCTTCGATCAGAAAGGATCCACGAAACGTCGTCGGACGCGCCAGCGGCAGCAGGTCCGGCCCCCACAGCACGACGATCAGCTGCTCGCCGACGATCATGCCGCCGGTCGTGATCAGAATCTGCTTCAGGTGCTGCCCGTAGACCGGCCTAATGATGAGCCGCTCGAAGAACAGGCCGAGCACGCCGGCGACGATGGTCGCTGCGGTCAATGCAGGGACGATGGCGCTGAGGTTCGCGAGGAAGCTCTCCGACCCGGCTGCGGTAGCGAACACCTTGATCGTCGAGGCGGCGACGTAGGCGCCGACGGCAATGAACAGGCCGTGTGCGAAATTCATCACGTCCATCAGGCCGAATACCAGAGTAAGCCCGGAGGACATCAAGAAAATCAGCAGGCCCATCGCCAGGCCGGCCACCGTAAGGGTGACCCAGGTCGACGGATTGCGGATCAGCGCCAGCGCGCCGAGCGCGATGGCGAGCATCAGCGCCGGTGGAACAAGGTCGACGGAACGGCCTGCGACCGGCTTCACTGGTGAGCTTCCAGCGACAAGCCGAGCAGTCGTGTCTGCTGCGCGCTATCCTGAGCGAGATCGGACATGCGTCCGCTGTACACGATGCGCCCAGCATCCATGACCGCCGCCGCATCGCCCAGCGACTTCGCGGCGTGGAAATTCTGTTCCACCATCAGGATCGTCGTGCCGGTCTTCTTCAATTCGACGAAGGCCTCGATCAAGTTGTTGATGATCGCGGGCGCAAGGCCCTTGGTAGGTTCATCGATCAGCACCAGCTTCCTGGGCTCGACGATGGCCCGCGAAATCGACAGCATCTGCTTCTGACCGCCGGAGAGCCGCCCTGCGGGCAGCTGCCAGAATTTTTTCAGCGGCGGAAAGAAGCCGAAGATCCAGTCCAGCCGCTGCTCGTCGGGCGGACCGAGCCGCGCCGCCAGCAGCAGGTTTTCGCGCACGGTGAGTCCGGCGAAGATACCCATCGATTCGGGCACGTAGGCGATACCCAGTTTGGCAATCGCGGGCGTTTCGTACTTCGCGATGTCGGTGCCGCTGAACCGGATTGCACCCGCGGAGGCACGCCATAGGCCGAGGATCGTGCGCAGCGCGGTGGTTTTTCCCGCACCATTGCGTCCAAGCAGCATCGTGAGTTCGCCGCGCGGCACCGCGAGATCGACGCCCTGCAGGATGTGGTAGTGCCCGATGTGCGTGTGCACGCCGGCAAGCGATAACAGCGCATCAGCCATTGGTCTGCACGCCCAGGTACGCTTCCTGAACCACGCGCGAAGCAATCACCTCGGCAGGCGCGCCGTCGGCGACCAGTTCGCCCTGATGCAATACGATGATGCGATCGGCGAGCGAGCGCACGACATCCATCTTGTGCTCGACCAGCAGGATGGTCTTGTCCTTCTGGTCCTTGATCTCGTGGATCAGATCGAGGATCACCGGAACCTCGTCCACACTCATGCCCGCGGTCGGCTCGTCGAACAGGAAGATGTCGGGCTCGAGCGCGAGCAGGATGGCGACCTCGAGCTTCCTCTGGTCGCCGTGCGACAGCTCGGATGCGAGCGCGGCGCGCCTCTTGGCGAGCGCGACCCGCGACAGGAAATGTTCCGCCTTCTCGATCAGTTCGACATGACTGCGCCACGTCGAGACCAGGTTCAGCCCCATGCCGGCCCGCGCCTGCACCGCGAGGCGCACGTTCTCCTGCACGGTGAGGTCGGGAAAAAGGTTCGTCAGCTGAAACGCGCGCCCCATACCCTTGCGGGTCCGGATCGCTGCACGGTCGCGCGTTACGTCTTCGCCATAGAGCAAGACGCGGCCGGCGCTTGCCGGCAGCTGGCCCGAGATCAGATTGAAGTATGTCGTCTTGCCGGCGCCGTTCGGGCCGACGATCGCGGTCAGCGTCCCCGGCTCGAAGCGGCAACTCACTGCATTGACCGCGACGTGGCCCCCGAAACGGATCGTCAGGTCGCGCGTTTCCAGGACAGGATGCACGCCCGCCACAAGTGTCCCGTCCTGGGTTCTTTCGATTTCAGCGCTTGTTGCGGACGGGAAGCGGGATCTCCTTCGCCGGTATCACGCGCACCAGCTCCAGCAGATCCCACTCATTCGCCTGCGCTTTCTTGATCCGGAACTGGTACATGTCCTGCAACGCCTGGTGGTCTTCCTTGCGGAAGGTCATGGTGCCCTTGGGCGTCTCGAAGCTCATGCCTTCCATCGCAGCGATCAGCTTTTCGGTGTCGGTGCCGCCGGCTTTCCTGATCGCCTCGACGACCGCGATTCCCGCCGCCATGCCGCCGGCGACGAAAAAATCGGGAGGCATTCCGCCGTAGCGCTTGCCATACTCGCTGACCATCCAGTCGTTCACCTTGTTCTTTGGGAAGCCATAGTAGTAGTAGATCGCGCCCTCGACGCCGGCGAAGTCCTTCCAGCCTTTCATGACGGGCAGGATGTTGCCGCCTGGAGCGAGCGCGATGCCGAAGCGCTCGGGCTTCATGTCGGCGATCTTGGCGAGCGGATTTGGCCCGGCCCAGATGATGCCGATGATCTTGGTGCCGGGCTTGTCCTTGAGCGCGTCGAACATGCGCTGCGCGGCCGCGGTGAAATCGGTCGTCGCCTGCGGCACGTATTCCTCGTGCACGATCACCGCTTTGCTTCCGGTGGCGGAAAGCGCGTCTTTCATCGCCTTGACGCCGTCGCGGCCGAAGGCGTAGTCCTGCGCCAGCATCGCAATCTGCGCGTTCTGCGGCGTGGCTACCGCGGCGGCAATCGCATCCTGCATCGAGCTGCGCCCGGTGCGGAAGATGTAGCGGTTCCACTTGTCGCCGGTGATGGAGTCGGCCACCGCCGGCTCAACCAGCAGAATTTTCTTGTACTCCTCGGCAACCGGCAGCATCGCCAGCGCGGACGCGGACGACGTGGGTCCAATCGCGAGGTCTACCTTGTCGTCGCCATAGGCCGAGGCGAGCGCGGACTTGGCGACGTCGGGCTTGGTCTGATCATCCTTCTCGATTACCACGATTTTGCGGCCGAGCACGGTCATGGTGCCGCCGGTCGCGTACTCTAGGCCCAGCATGAGGCCAGCCTGCGTTTGCTTGGCGTAAGCCTCGAGCGGACCGGTCTTGCCGTAGACGTGGGCGATTTTGATGTCCTGGCCCAATGAAAGGCTGGTGGCGCCAGCGAGCACTGCTGCTGCGACCAGCGTGGTCAGACGTTTCATGCGGTCTCCTCCAAATCGAACCAATGTCAAGTTTCTCATAGCGCGGTGCAATTTGCATTCGGGCGAGGCCCGCGCCCCGCGCTGGCGCTCCAGCGCTCGTCGCCAACTCCAGGTCGCCGCCCCTTGCGCTTCATCTTCATTTTCGCGACACTGCCTGGGCGATGGCGGACAGCACGTAGCCGTAGGTCAGGGATGAATCGATGGAAGGCGTCGCACAGTTCGATGGCGAGGGCGGCCACCTCGACGGATTGTTCCAGATCAGCCAAGCGGCGACCGCCGTCCGCAACCTCCTGGACCGATGAGCGACGACTTCGCGACGCGCATCGAGGCTCAACGCCGATACCTGCTGCGCGTCGCGCTGCTGCAGCTGCGCGACAACGATCTCGCGAAGGATGTCGTGCAGGAGACGATCGTGGCGGCGCTGGAAGGAAAGGCGGCTTTTTCCGGGCGGTCCAGCGTCAAGACCTGGCTCACCGGCATCTTGAAGCACAAGATCGTCGACGCGATCCGCAGGAAGAGCCGCGAGCCGGCACGCTTGTCGCTGGCCGAGGAATCCCGAATCGATGAATTCGACGCGCTGTTCGATCAAAGCGGCCATTGGGAGATTCCGCCGGCGGAGTGGGGTGATCCGGAGGCGCAGATGTCGCAGCGGCAGTTCTTCGAGGTCGTCGAGTTCTGCCTCGACAAGCTGCCCCCCAACACGGCGCGGGTCTTCATGATGCGCGAAGTCATGGAACTCGAAAGCGCCGAGATCTGTAAGGAACTGTCGATCACCTCGACCAACCTCTGGGTAATCCTGTACCGGGCCAGGGTCGCGCTTCGGCAATGCCTGGGGGAGCACTGGTTCGCCAAGCTGGGGCGGACCGCCTGACCAACGTCCGAGGGCCCCATTGGGTCTGTTGATCTCATGCAAGGAGGCGAGCCGCCTGCTCTCCCAGATGCAGGACGGCGGGGTGCCGCTCGGGCGGCAGCTTGCGGTTCGCCTGCACCTACTGTTCTGCGATGCATGCACGCGCTTCGCCGCGCAGCTTCGCCTCCTGCGTGCGGTGATGCAACGATATTCCCGGCAGGAGGAATGAGCGATGGCGGCGGCCGACACATCAACGCCGACCCGGGGGATCTCGGCGGTGGCGCGTGATACACTATCGGGGCAGGCCGCCGGTAGCGCGTCATGCTCTCGCTCTTAGTCAACGGTTCCCCGCACGTGTGTCGCAGCCCAAGGGCGACGATCGCGGATCTCGTCCTCGAGCTCGACATGCAGGCCAAGCGCATCGCAGTGGAGCGCAACGGCGAGATTGTCCCCCGAAGCAAGCACGCGCTGACGCCGTTGGCTGAAGGCGACCGCATCGAAGTGGTCGCCGCCGTCGGCGGAGGCTAGAGAGCTTCATGAACGCTCCCGCCGAGACTTCGCTGGTAACCCTCGACGATCCGCTGGTCGTCGCCGGGCGCGCCTACCGTTCGCGGCTGCTGGTGGGCACCGGCAAGTACAAGGACTTCGCCCAGACCAGAAGCGCGATCGACGCGTCTGGCGCCGAGATCGTCACCGTCGCGATCCGCCGCACCAACATCGGCCAGAACCCGAACGAGCCTTCGCTGCTCGACCATCTGCCGCCGTCGCAGTTCACCCTGCTGCCGAACACTGCCGGCTGCTACAGCGCGGAGGAAGCCTTGCGCACGCTCAAACTCGCGCGCGAGTTGCTCGACGGCCACGCGCTGGTCAAGCTCGAAGTGCTGGGCGATCCTCACACGCTGTTCCCCAATGTCCGCGAAACCATCCGCGCCGCCGAGATTCTGGTCAAGGACGGCTTCGACGTGATGGTGTACACCTCGGATGATCCGATCGTCGCGCGCGAGCTCGAGGCTGTCGGGTGCATCGCGATCATGCCGCTCGCGTCGCTGATCGGCTCGGGGATGGGCATTCTCAACCCATGGAACTTGAAGCTCATCATCGATCAGGCCAAGGTTCCGGTGCTGGTGGATGCAGGCGTGGGCACGGCGTCGGACGCTGCGGTGGCGATGGAGCTCGGCTGCGCAGGCGTGTTGATGAACACGGCCATTGCGCTGGCGAAGGATCCGGTGCTCATGGCGGGCGCGATGAAAAAAGCGGTCGAGGCCGGGCGCGAAGCGTTCCGCGCCGGGCGCATGCCGCGCAAGTTCTACGCTGCGAGCCCGAGTTCTCCCACGAGCGGGCTCATCGCTTAGATGGCCCGATGACCGGACCAGGTAGTGTCGGCCGGTGACTTTGCCATGACGGTATTGCGCATCGTCGCGACGGCGTTGCTTTTCGCCCCGCTGCTCGCCACCGCCGCGCGGTTGTCGCCACAGGAGATCGCCGCGACGTGCGCCAACGCAGAAGGGACGGCGCATTGCGGGCGGCTTATCGAAAACGAGCAGCTCAAGCGCCTGCCCGGCCTTGCTCGCCGCGAAGGCGAGAAGCTGATCGTCTCGCTGTATCCAATCGGCACGGCGACCTTCCTCGACGTCGACGATCCGGTCAAGGGCCGTTCGTACAGCCTGTGGGACTCTCTCGATCCGATCAACGCGGTGGTGCTCTACACCACGACCAACCAGGCCACGCTGTTCACGCTGTTGCAGCGGACGACCAACCGCAGGTTCGAGTTCCCTGCGGAGCCTCTTCTGTCACCGGACCGGCAGCGCCTGGTCACCGCGGATGTCTGCGCCAAGGGCTGCAGCGGCGAAATCGCGGTCTGGCGCATCTTGAAGGACGACGTGCGCAAGGAACTGGCGTGGGTGCCGGGGTCGGTCTGGAGCGACGCCGCGGCCACGTGGAAGAGCAACGACACGCTTACCATCGAGTACACTCCAGTGGGACAACAGGGTGACGTCAGGTTCGAGCGAAGGCTTTCCGACCCTTCCTGGACGCGGCTCCTGGCGCCCTAGAGCTCGATCGAGGACGATGGACCCGCGTTCCCGGAGATGAGCCTCGCGTTACAGCGCCGGCCGATCCGGAGCTTCGTCCTGCGCCAAGGGCGGTTCTCGCCGGCGCAGAGGCTTGCCTACGAAACGCTGCTGCCCCGGTTCGGAGTTGCCTTCTCGCCGGAGCCGATCGATCTCAACGCGATTTTCGGCCGCCCCAATCCGAAGATCCTCGAAGTGGGCTCCGGCATGGGGGAAACCACGGCAGCGATCGCAGCGGCGCATCCTGAGCGCGATTTTCTGGCCGTCGAGGTGCACGCGCCCGGGGTCGGAGGATTGCTCAAGCTTATCGCACGACAGGGCTTAAGCAATGTCCGTGTGGTCCGCCACGACGCGGTCGAGGTGGTCGAGCACATGATCGCGCCCGGTGCGCTCGCCGGCGTGCACGTCTTCTTCCCCGATCCCTGGCCGAAGAAGCGCCACCACAAGCGGCGCCTGCTGCAGGGCTCGTTCGTGCACGCGCTCGCCGAGAGGCTCGCTGCGGGAGGCTACCTGCACGCGGCGACCGACTGGCAAGATTATGCTGGCGCAATCCTGGAGACCTTCCGAGCCGAGCCGCTGCTCACCAACACCGCGCCCGAGTACGCTCCGAAGCCGGCATATCGGCCGATGACCAAGTTCGAGCGCCGCGGATTGGCGCGCGGCCACGGAGTGTGGGACGTCGTGTTTCGCAGGCGCGCGGGTTGACGCGCGAATGCCGGGCTACCCGCTGGAGATCGCCTCGCGCTCGGACGCCGCAGGCAGGGACGCGGACACCGGCACGTTCGCCGCGCACGCGAGCCCGTCGCGAACCGCCTCGAGGTAACGATACCCATAGCGGGCATCGGGCTCGAGGTAAGCGCCTTCGGCCCACTCATTCCATGCGTCCATGAATATCAGGTGCTCGGGCGCGGGGCGTTGCGCGGTGATTTCGACGAGCCGTTTGAACCAGTACGCGAAGCGCTCGGGCGATGCGCCTTTGAAGATCCGCGCGCGGTTCTTATACCGCGCGGTGTTGTCCCAATCGACGAACGCGCCTGGGAACGCCGGGATTCCGCCCTCGCGCTCGACCCTGAGGATGTGGCTCCACACCTTTTCGTAGTCGTAGAAGGTGAGCCTCGGCAAGAACCGATAGCGGATGGCACGCAACACGTCCTGCAGCCTGTCCGGAAGCCTGCGCAGCGGCGTCATCAGCAGCCGATGGCGGATGGCGCGAAGCGGCGGTACCAGCAGCCGATAGCGGATGGCGCGCAGCGGCGTCACCAGCAGCCGATAACGGATGGCGCGCAGCACGTGCTGCACCCTCGGCGGTAGCTTGCGCAGGGGCACCACGAGCCAGCTTCTGTCGGGCACGTCGCCTTTGCTTACGGGCACGTCGCTTTTGCTTACGGGCACGTCGCCTTTGCTTACGGGCACGTCGCCTTCAAAATCAGGCGAGAAAAGCGCCTCGAACGGCTGGAACTGGACTGTCGCGTCGAAGTGTCGCAGCACGGCTGGCACGGGAAACTCGAACTGCTTGATCGCGGCCAGATAGATTCCCGGCAGCCCGCGCCGGTGCGCGAGCGTGCGCCAGAGGTCGAACATGCGGTCGATCTGCTGGATGCGGTGCGGCCGGTAAACGAGGAAGATCGGCTTGCCGTCTACCTTGATAGCGCGCTCATCACTCCACGCGCGGAACAGATACTCGAAGTGACGCTCCCAAAGCGCGGGGTCGGGCCGGTGCGTCTGCAGCTGCAAGATGTGGTGATCAAGGCCGTCCCATCGGCGCGACCACGTCTCGTTCGCCCATGCGAGGCAGAAGGGGAAATTGAGTTCCTTGGACGCCATGACGATATTGGTCGGCGTCTCGAGCAGCTGTTTGCCGTCGAACCAGTAGTGGTAGTGGCAGAAGCCGCTTAGTCCGTACCGGCGCGCGAGGTCGATCTGCCATTCGATCGTGGCCTTGTCGGACTGGTCGTAGTAGCGCTCATCCAGCGGTACACGTGGCTGATAATGGCCACGGAACTGCGGCTTCGCGCGGCGCACGTTCACCCAGTCAGTAAACCCCTTGCTCCACCACACGTCGTTCTCGGGAATCGCGTGGAATTGCGGGAAGTAGAACGCGATCAGTTTGACGAGATTGTTCTGGTTCAATTGGTCGGCGGTCCTCGCAGCGCTTTCCATAAGAAGCATCGTGCAGCAGCTCCGGCAAAAGGTGTAATTATCCTGCCTTTCGCGGTTCCGCCTCAAGAGATGCTGGGGGCGGTTGTACGTTGGATGTGTGGCGCGCGCTGCAATCCCCCCGGCGGGGATTCCCGGCAGCTCGACGTGCGGGCATGTGAAAACCGGCCGCCGCGAACTGGGGGCATCGCGCCGACCATGCAGCTCGCGCAGAGTCAGCCCGCGCCGTTCAGGTGCGCGAACATCCCCTGGCCGTGCGATTCACCTTGCGGGAATGTCAGCCTCGGGTACGCGGCCCGCGGCGACCGACTGCAGCTTCTTGTTGAACGCGTACACGAGCTCCACCGCTTTGGGCGCGCGCCATGGGTGCGTCAAAACTTCGAGCGCCCTTAGCTCCTGCACGAACGCCTCGTATGTCGCGCGCAAAGCGCGCTCCCGCTCGTAAGCAGCATCCTTCTGCTTGTAAGCCTCGCTAAGCTGCGCGTACGCTTCGTCGAGCTGGCGGTACGGCTCGGTCAGGCCGGTCTGCCGCCCGACACCGACGCGGAAGCGCGCCACCGGACGCGCTTCGAGTGGCAGCAGCGAGTGATAGTCGCCGACCATCTCGGCTGTCGTGCGCGCGCGCGGCGCAGCAGCGAGATTCCGCGCCACGCCCGCAAGCAGTTCCGGTTGCGCGTGCAGCCGTCGCGCCAGCGCGACCAGAGCGTGGGGATTCGGCTCAAACAGGAAGCCGTTCTCGCCGTCGACGATGCGGTCGCGGAAACTGCCCAGGTCGGTCGCGAGTGGCGGGATTCCGAGCAGAAGGAGCTCGCTCAGCGTGTAGCTGAAAGACTCCGGGACGATCGAGGCGAGCAGTCCCGCGTGCGGCGTGATGCCGCGCAGGATATCGGGCAACTCGTCCGGCAGGTAGCGCTCGATCGATTGCCACCCGCACGCCTTCGCGAGCGCTACGCCGTCCTCGCCGCATCCCACGAACGTGACCTGGGCGATGCGGCGCAGGCCGCCGCTGGCGGCGCGCAGTAGCTCGGCCCCCTTCCGAGGTGACATGCGGCCCAGGACGACGAGGCGCAGCGGCTCTGTGGCGGCACGCGGCGACGGCGGGATGCGCGGCGCATCAACGTCCCTGCCGTGCGGGATCAAATGCATCGACACGTCGGCGAGCCGCGGCGAGAGTTGACGCAGCGTCACGGCGACAGAGGGTGAGGGGACGACGATCTCGATTCCGCGCGCGACAAGCCGCTTCGCGTAGAGTTCGCGAAGCTCATGCCACTCATCGCTCGTCTGGTCGTGGAAGAAGTCGTTCAACGGATTCGATGCCGCGCAGCGGCGCAGGTCGTCGAGTGTGCAGTGCACGCACGTCGTGCCGAACTGCGGATTGATCGCCTGACAAACCGGGTAGAAGTCATGACCGACGACCAGGGTCTTCACCGGCTGCTCGAGCACGTCGAGCGAGTGGCCGATCAGCGACGAGACGATGATCGCTTCGACCTCGAACTCCTCGAAGATCTGAGCGAGGATGCGGCGGTATTCGACGCTGCCCGCCGCCGTCGAACGAATGGGACGCGCGATGTCCCATGTCCGCACCGGAATCAGCGCGCGCGGATCGGAGTAGAGGACAATGCGCTGGCCGCCAGTCTCGCCGATACGGTAGGTCGCCAACATCATGTTGATGTGCGACGGGTCGCCCCGCCCGAAGTCGCGCACCCAGCGTTCTAGACCGCCGCCCCAGAAGTGCATGACGTGGAGCTGCACGGGCCGATGATCGAGTCCTGGAGTCGAGACCGGAGGGAGCCCGCGCCGGATCGCGTCGTTGACCGCTCGCCGCACCCCACCCAGCGGGTGGTCGCGCAGTAAGGCTGCAGCGTCGACGTCCGGTGGCGACGGCAGTGCGGGCGCACGGCCAGCGAACCCCACGTAGAGGTAGTCGCAGACGACGCAACAGAGCCCCGTCGCGCGCCATCGCACCGCGAGGGCGTCGAGCAGGCGTTGCGGCTCGGCGCCGCTGGCGCCCACGATCGGCAGGGCGGCGTCGAGCGCGTCGCGCCTCAAGTAGGTGCACACCGCGTGCACGGCAGGGACCTCATAGTAGCTGCGGTCGCCCATGACGTAAGCCGTACGATCGACGCTCGCGGCGTCGTTCGGAGGTTCAACCCCGAGCTTCTCGTCGACGAGCGCGAACAACGGTGAGATGTCGCACATGGGCACGGCGGCCGCGATCCCCGGCTCGGCGTGCAGGGCCTTGGCCAGCCGCGCGTCCCATGCAAACGGCAGGGACGCACCCGCAGCAATCAGCGCGACGTCGCGCTGTGGATGCGGTGCGATCGCCGTGCATAGCGTTGCCACGAAATCGGCTCCGGTAGCAGCCTGCGCGACACTCCACGCGGCGCGCGTTTCGAGCGACGTACGGATCCCTTCCATCGTGGCACGGGCGCTCGTCGGCATTGATTCCGGGACCACGAAGCATACGTGCAACCCCGGCATCACCGCGTTTTCTACGAGTCCCCGCACTGTCTTCCCGAGAGCCGCCACGTCGTCGGCAACGACGATCGCAAGCGGCCCGGGACCGCGCACAGACTCCGAGAGTACGAGGCGTTCCGCGATCATTGGTCAGATGCGGACGGCGCAGGCGGCATGGTCGGCTGAGTTGCCGTGTTGTGAGCCGTGGCAATCATGCGGTGGCCGCAGCGCTTCCGACGCAGTGCGGTGTCCCCGGGAGCCCTCGGCAGACCGGGGCGACGGCGTCGATCAACGCGAGGGTCGAACCACAAAATGAGCATTTTAGCGGAGTCCGAGGCCATCGTCGGAGTAGAATTGGGCCCTGCCTCGACCTAACGGGCTGTCGGAAGCCTTATGCGCCCATTGCCTGCTCGACCGCGTCCCCGTGCGACGCGACCAGCGTGTGCGTGGAAGCCGCCGCGGCATCGCGCGTGCGGGTCCCACTTATCAAGTCTCCCGCATGAGCGACGGACTCGAATTCACGGGTGAGCGTTTCGTCCCCGGCACACCGGGCGAGATTTGGTACGAGCATTGGCATCGCTATCATTTCGCAGCTGCGCTTGTCACGGGCCGCGATGTCCTGGACGTCGCGTGTGGCGAGGGCTACGGCAGCGCGCTCCTCGCGCGCACCGCGCGGCACGTCGTCGGTGCCGACATCGCACCCGCGGTGATCGGACACGCCCGTGCCCGCTATGGCGCGGCTACCAACCTCGAATTCCGGCGGGCGGACTGCAAGATCCTGCCCTTTCCCGACGCAAGCTTCGACGTGGTCGTATCGTTCGAAACGATCGAGCACATTGGCGGGCAGGAAACCTTCCTTGACGAGGTCCGCCGCGTGCTGCGCCCTGAGGGATTCCTCGTGCTGTCGTGCCCGAACCCCATCGAATATACGAACAAGCGCGGTGTAATCAACGAGTTTCATGTCCACGAGCCAGAACGAACCGAGTTGGCAGCGCTGCTCGCGCCGCGCTTCACGCACACGGCGTGGTACGGACAGCGCCCCGGCTTCTTCTCCGTGGTGTGGCCCGAGCACGGGGAGGCGCGCGGTGAGATCTTCGAGGTGTCGGAATCCACCCCCGACCTCCCGATGCCTGGGCACGGACGACCAATGTATTTCATTGTCATCGCCGCCTCGTCCCAGCGCGCGATCGCCGGCGTCGGTCCGCGACTCTCGGTGCTCGCCGACCACAACGAGTGGATCTACCGCGACTACGAAAGCGTGACCCGGGCGTGCCTAGCGCTCACGCACGAGCGTGGTTTGCGACAAGCTGCGCAGGCAGACACTGAGATGCGGCTCGCGCAGGCGCAGGCCGAGCGCGACGCGCTCCGCGCCGAGCTCGCACAGGCACAGCACGAGGGCACGCGGCGCGCCGGCCTGCGCTGGTGGCTTGCGCTGCCCATGCGTCGACTGCGCAACGCGCTCGCCGGCCGTGCGCCGCGAGACTGATACGCCGCGCCATACTTCGTACTACGCGAGTTCGAGCAGCACCGGTTGATGGTCGGAGGCTTGCGTTTTCTGATCGATTCGCACGTCGCGCACTCGCGAGCGCAGATCGGCAGACACGAAGATGAAATCGCAGTGCAGCTCCGGCTCGCCGGGGACCTCCTTTTCGTAGAGCTTGAATGTTGCGGGATGCGGCTCGCCGCGATGCGCGATCTCCCAAGCGTCCGTCAGTGCCGGCGTGCCGTCATCGAAAGGCGCGCTCACCCTTGCGTGCAGCGGATCGTTCGGCTCGAGATTGAAGTCCCCCGTGATGATCGTCGACGCCGGTCGCAGCCTGGTGTGGAACGGATCGCCCGTGGTGTCGACGACGCTGCCGTGACGGGCGTGACCGCTACCTTCGGCATAAATCCCTCGCAACGCCTCGACCTGTGCGGTGCGCTTAAGCTTTCCATAGTATTCCAGATGCGTCGTGATCACCCGAACGTCGCCGAAGGGAGCGCTGATCACGGCTTCGAGCGCGATGCGGGGCATGCCGTTGACGCCTGGATCGACGGGGTACGGCAGCAGATGCCGGAACACCTGTCCCACCGGCAGTCGCGACAGGATCATGTTGCCGAAATGCCGCCTCGCGCCTCTTTCCGCCGGCACGTCGACGGCAACACCTGGGACCGGCTGATAGCCCGGGAGTAGGCGCGAAATCTCCTCGAACTGGTTCTCTCCGCGGCTGCCGGCGAGGCGCGGGGCCGGGTAGTTGTTGGCGATCTCCTGAAGGCACAGCACGTCGAAGTCGGCCAGCGCCTTTGCATGCCTCACGATGCGTGCCGGATCGACTTCGCCGTCGACTCCCCGGCACCATTGCACGTTCCATGTGATGAGCTTCATTTGATTCCCGCGCGCAAGAACGATTGAACGAATTGCCTCTGGAAGAGCAGAAACGCCACGAGCAGCGGCGCCGTCGTGAGCAGCGTCGCCGCGGTGATGATCGACCAGTCGATTCCCTGGTCGGTAGCGGAGAACACCTGCAGGCCCACCGTCAGCGGCCGCGACTCGACCGAGTTGGTGATGATCAGCGGCCACAGGAAATTATTCCAATGGTAGCTCACGCTCACCAGCGCGTAGGCGAGATAGACGGGCCTCGCGAGAGGCACGTACACCTTCCACAGCACCTGCAGCGGCGTACAACCCTCGATGCGTGCCGCCTCGTCGAGCTCCTTCGGCACCGTCTTGAAGGTCTGCCGCAGCAGGAAGATGCCGAAGGCGCTTGCCATGTACGGCAGCCCGATCGCGACGATCGTGTCCTTGAGTCCAAGCAGGCCCATGGTGCGGTAGTTCTCGACGATGAGGACATCGGGCATGATCATCAGTTGCACGAGCACCAGTGCGAAAAGCGTATTGCGGCCTGGGAATTCGAAGCGCGCGAACGCGTAGCCGGCGAGCGTGCACAACACGAGCTGGGCCGCGAGGATCATCGCGCAGAGCGCGACCGTATTGACGAAGTAGCGCGCGAACGGAGCCGCAGCCCAGGCCTTGGCAAAGTTCTCCAGAGTGAGCGGCGCGCTCAGCGCGAAATGCGTCGAGAACTCGCCGGGATGAAACGCCGTCCATACGGCGTACGCGAGCGGCAGGATCCACAGCGCGCCCAGGAGCCACGCGGCCGTGGTTTCGACACCCTGCCCCAATCCCGATGCGCGATGCGCGAGGGCGCTCACTGGTAATGCACCCTGCGCTCGAGGAACCAGAACTGCGCCAGCGCTGCGACGCCGAGAAGGCTGAGCAGCACCATCGTCAGCGCGGCGGCGTACGCCGGGTCCCAGAAGCGAAAGCCGATTTCGTAGATGTAGTACAGCAGCAGGGCGGTGGCGTTGTCTGGGCCGCCGCGCGTCATCACCACGATGTGATCGACCAGCCGGAACGCGTTGATCACCGCGTTGACCAGCACGAACAGCGTGGTGGGCATGAGCAGCGGAAAGGTGACGCGGCGGAAGAAGTACCAGCGCGATGCGCCCTCGATGGCCGCGGCTTCCGCGAGGTGCGGCGACATCTGCTGCAACGCCGCCAGATAGAAGATCATGAAGAACCCGGCTTCCTTCCACACCGTGACAGCCATCAGCGCTCCGAGCGCCGTGCTCTTGCTGCCGAGCCAGTTGTGCGTCGGGAACCCGAGTGCGCCGGTGAGCTTTTCGAGCAGACCGTACTCTGGCGTATAGAAGAACAGCCAGATGTTCGCCACCGCGATCATCGGCAGCACGGTTGGAGTGAAGTACGCGAGCCGCAGGAAGCCGCGGCCGGCGATCCTGCCGTTGACCCAAGCGGCCATGAGCATTGCCAGCCCGATCGACAGCGGGATGGTTCCGGCCGCGTACCACAGGTTGTTCGACAGTGCCTGCCAGAAGATCGGGTCTTCGACGAGCTGCGCATAATTGTCGAGCCCGACGTAGACCGCCGGCCGCGCACCTCTCGGCGTCGACAGGAAGCTGTGCCACAGCGTTCCGACCGTCGGATAGTGCGTGAACAGCGCCAGCAGCGCCGCCGCCGGCAACAGCAGCAGCCAGCCGTAGAGCCACTGCGTCGTACGCGTCACCGTTGCCCCCTGTCCCCCCTCTCCCCCTTCCTGGGCGAGGGGGCAATCCCGCTTTTCATCCGCCTACCTTCTGTAGGGCCGCAACAGCCGATCCGCCTCGCGCTGCGCATCGGCCATCGCCTGCGCCGAGGGCTTGGCTCCCGTGAGCGCGGCCTGCAGGCCATCGTTGAGCGCCTTGGTGACGCGCTGGTTGTCGTGGGTGGAGAGCTCCGCGACTGCGTACTGAAGCTGGTCGCGCGCAACCGCCGCTGCGGGAAAGTCGGCGACGTACTTCTTCATCGCCGGTGTCTCCCAAGCGTCGGGCCGCACCGCGACGTAGCCGGTGTCGATGCCCCATTGGGCCGCGCGCGCGGGCACGGTGATCCACTTGATGAATTTCATCGCCGCCGCCTGCTGATCCGGCTTCGCCTGCTTGAACATGTAGAAGTTGCCGCCGCCGGTCGGGCTGCCGCGGCGCTTGTTCGCGGGCAGCATGGCGACGCCGAAGTCGAACTTGGCGTTGTTCCTGACGTTCGTGAGGTTGCCGGTCGTCGTCCACATCATCGCCATCTTGCGCTCGAAAAAGTCCTTGGGCGTCGTACCCCAGTCGACGATGCCCTCCGGGTGCACCTTGTACTTGGTCGACAGCTCGACCCAGTATTGCAACGCCTCGACCACTTCGGGCTTGTCGTAGTAGGTCTCGGTACCCGCCGGGTTCATGAGCTGCACGCCATTCTCGGTCGTGAGCCCCTGGAATAGCCAGTAGGGGAAGCCCGAGGAAGGGATCTGCACGCCCCACTGCGTGACCTTGCCGGAGCCATCGCGCTTGGTGAGCTTCTGCGCGTATTCAAGCATCTCCTTCCAGCTCGCCGGCGCCTTGTTCAGATCGAGCCCGGCTTCCTTGAACATCTCCTTGTTCCAGTACAGCACGATGGTCGAGCGCTGGAAGGGGATGCCCCAGGTCTTGCCACCGGTCTGGCTGTTCTCCATGAACGCCGGGTAGAAACCCTTGACCCACGCCTGGTCCTCGGGCGTCTTGATGAAGCCGTCGAAGGGAACGACAGCGTCCTCGTCGATGAGCGTGTACATGTCGGTGGACAGGAGCACCGACAGCGTCGGGGCGTCATTGCCCTTGACTGCGGTGAGCACCTTGGTGAGCGATTCCTGGTAGCTCCCCGAGTAGATCGGCTTGACCTTGATCCCTGGATTTTCCTTCTCGAAATCGGCGGCGAGCCCGTCGACGATCTTGGTGATCGGTCCGCCGACCGCGACCGGGTAGTAGAACGAGATCTCGACCGGCGCCTGCGCCAGCGCAAGGGCTGACAGCGCAGCGGCGGCGAGGCCGGCGATCCAACGCCAGGATGTGTTGCGCGTCATTTTCTCCTCCTCGTGAATTGCGAGTTGCAGCCTGCTCACGCTATGCCAGCATCGTTGCCGGTTCGTGACTCGACACGACGTCGCGGCGTTTCCCGCTCGCGCCGTCGAAGAAGTGCAGCGCCCCGGGTGCCCATCCCAGGCGCGTGGCATCGCCGCGGGCGAGGCCCATCCGGCCGGCGACGCGCGCGGTCAGCGATTGGCCGCCGACGCTGCAAGCGATAAGCGAGTCGGCACCTAGGTATTCCACGCTCTCCACTACAGCGTCGACCCCTGCGCCACGCCCGATCGACACGTGCTCGGGCCGAATGCCGAGCGTTGCATCGGCGAGCTCGGCGTGCGCAACGGCGGGACCGGCGGTGCCGGCGATCACTGCGCCATCCGCGCTTCGCTCGAGCTTGAGCAGGTTCATCGGCGGCGTGCCGATGAAGCGGGCGACGAAAGTGTTGGCCGGCATCTCGTAGAGATCGGCCGGCGTGCCGTTCTGCTCGATGTGGCCACCCGAGAGCAAGATCACCCGGTCGGCCATCGACATCGCCTCGACCTGGTCGTGGGTGACGTACACCATGGTGACGCCCAGCTTGCGCTGCAACCTGCGAATCTCCTGACGCATCTCCTGCCGAAGCTGCGCGTCGAGGTTCGACAGCGGCTCGTCCATCAGGCACACCGGTGCCTCGGCGATGATCGCGCGGCCGAGCGCGACACGCTGCTGTTGCCCGCCGGAGAGCTGCGCGGGCTTGCGTTCCAGGAGCCCGCTCAAGCCGAGCAGGCCGGCAACGCGACCCAGACGGCGCTCGCGCTCCTCATCGTCGACCTTGCGCACCCGCAGGCCGAAGACGATGTTCTCGGCGACGGTCAGATGGGGAAAGAGCGCATAGGACTGGAAGACCATCGCGATGTTGCGCTGCGCCGGCGGCAGGCGCGTGACGTCACGCCCGCCGATCAAGATGCGTCCGGCGTCCGCCTGATCGAGCCCGGCGATGAGACGCAGCGTGGTCGACTTGCCGCACCCCGAGGGTCCCAGCAGCACGTTGAGCGTGCCCTCGTCGAGCGCGAAAGACAGCCCATCGACCGCGCGCACCTGTCCCGCGGCGGTCGTCCAGTGCTTGGCAATGTTCTCGACGGCGATCGCCGACACGGCACCCCCTGCTGCGCCGCCACGCTGTCCTCGCGACGCCCGGCCGGCAATGATAACAAAAGGACGGGAAGCCCTTCAGCCTATAGCCTGGGTAGAGCGCGGAGCGCGAAACCCAGGGGCGTGGTTTCTTGGTACGCCGCCCCGGGTTTCGCGTTGCTCAACCCGGGCTACGAAGCTACGCAAAGAGGGCGGCGAGGGCCGCGCCGGGGTCGGCAGCGCGCATGAAAGCCTCTCCGACCAGAAACGCGTTCACGCCTTGCGACCGCAGGCGGGTTACGTCCGCGGCCGTGGCAATGCCGCTCTCGGCGACGACGATTCTGTCCGGCGGGATGCGAGGCAGGAGATCCAGCGTGGTCTCCAGCGCCACCTCGAAAGTGCGCAGGTTGCGGTTGTTGATGCCGATCAGCGGCGTGGGGAGCTCGAGTGCGCGATCGAGCTCTGCGGCGTCGTGCACCTCCACGAAAACCGCCATGCCCAGCTCGGAGGCACCGCTCGCCAGCACGCGCATCCGCGCGTCGTCGAGCGCAGCGACGATGAGCAGTATGCAGTCCGCGCCCAGCGCGCGCGCCTCGGCCACCTGGTACTCGTCCACGGTGAAATCCTTGCGCAGCGCCGGCAGCGAGCACGCCGCGCGCGCCGCCGCGAGATATTCCGGCGCGCCCTGGAAGTAGTCGCGGTCGGTGAGCACCGAAAGACACGCCGCCCCGCCGGCTTCGTAGCGCCGCGCGATCGCAGGTGCATCGAACACAGGCCTGAGCACACCCTTGCTCGGGCTCGCCTTCTTGATCTCCGCGATCACCGCAGGGCGTCCTGCGCCGATCTTCGCGCGCAGCGCGCCGACGAAGTCGCGCGGGGGCGAGGCATTTTCCGCATCGGCGCGCACGCGAATGTACGGCCGGGCAGCCTTGGCCGCTGCGACCTCCTTCGCCTTGGTGGCGAGGATCCGGGTGAGGATGTCGGCGCGACTCAACGTTCAGGCCTTGCCGCCGAGCTTCTGCGTGGTCGCCACGAATTGCTCGAGCTTGGCTCTGGCCCCTCCCGACGCGATCGCGGCGCGGGCACGCTCGATCCCCTCGTGAATCGACGCCGCCACATCGCCCGCGTAGAGCGCAACGCCGGCGTTGAGCGAGACGATCTCGCGCGGTGTCCCTTCGACGTTGTTTAGCGCCTCGAGCACCATCGCCTTCGATTCCACCGCGTCTGCCACCTTGAGGCCTCGATTCGAGACCATCCGCATGCCGAAATCCTCGGGATGAATCTCGTACTCGCGCACTTCGCCGTCCTTGAGCTCCCCCACCATGGTCGCGGCGCCGAGCGAGACCTCGTCCATGCCGTCCTTGCCGTAGACGACTAGCACGTGCCTGCTGCCCAGGCGCTGCAGCACGCGCACCTGGATCCCCACGAGATCGGGATGGAACACGCCGAGGAGCTGCTTCGCCGCGCCCGCCGGGTTGGTGAGCGGCCCCAGGATGTTGAAGATGGTGCGCACCCCCAACTCCTTGCGCACCGGTGCGGCGTGCTTCATCGCTCCGTGGTGACTGGGCGCGAACATGAAGCCCACACCGGTCTCGCCGATGCACGCCGCGATCTGCTCCGGCTTGAGCATGATGTTGGCGCCGAGCGCCTCCAGCACGTCGGCGCTGCCGGACTTCGAAGACACCGAGCGGTTGCCGTGCTTGGCGATGCGCGCTCCGGCCGCTGCGGCGACGAACATGGCGGCGGTGGAGATGTTGAAGGTGTGGGAGGCGTCGCCTCCCGTGCCGACGATATCGAGCAGATGCTCGCGGTCTGGCGCATCGACCTTGGTCGCGAACTCGCGCATCACCTGCGCCGCGGCGGCGATCTCGCCGATGGTCTCCTTCTTGACGCGAAGTCCCACCGTGAGCGCGGCGATCATCACCGGGGTGACTTCCCCGCCCATGATCCTGCGCATGAGGGCGAGCATCTCGTCGTGGAAGATCTCGCGGTGCTCGATCGTGCGCTGCAGCGCATCCTGCATGCTGATTGACATGGTGGTTTCCTCTAGTGCGCGTTCAGGAAATTGGAAAGCAGCTCGTGGCCCTGCTCGGTCAGGATCGCTTCGGGGTGGAACTGCACGCCCTCGACGGAGTGCTCGCGATGGCGCACCCCCATGATCTCGCCGTCTTCGCTCTCGGCGGTCACCTCCAGGCACGCCGGCAGGCTCGCGCGCTCGATCACCAGCGAATGATAGCGCGTGGCGGTCAGCGGATTCTTGAGCCCGGCAAACAGTCGCTCGCCGCTATGGCCTACGGTAGAGAGCTTGCCGTGCATCACTCGTCCGGCACGAATGATGCGCCCGCCGAACGCCTGTCCGATCGCCTGATGCCCCAGGCACACGCCCAGGATCGGAATCTCGCCAGCGAAGCGCTGGATCAAGGGCACCGAAATCCCCGCTTCGGTCGGCGTGCACGGTCCCGGCGAAATGACGATCTTCTCCGGCCGCCAGGCGGCGATCTGCTCCAGGGTGACGGCGTCGTTGCGATAGACGTTCACGTCGGCACCCAGCTCGCCCAGGTATTGGACCAGGTTGTAGGTGAAGCTGTCGTAGTTGTCGATCATGAGCAGCATGGCCTAGGCCTCCGCGTCGAGCCCGAGTTGGACCATGTCCGCCGCGCGCAGTAGCGCCCGCAGCTTGTTGAGCGTCTCCTGCCACTCGCCTTCGGGCGAGGAATCGTGCACGATGCCGCCGCCGGCCTGGGCGTAGAGCATGCCGTCCTTGACGACCGCGGTGCGCAGCGCGATCGCGGTGTCCATGTCGTCCTGGAAACTCACGTAGCCTACCGCCCCCGAGTAGATCCCACGGCGCGAAGGTTCCAGCTCGTCGATGATCTCCATCGCGCGGACCTTGGGCGCGCCGCTCACCGTGCCCGCGGGAAACGCTGCGCGCAGGACGTCGATGCTGGTCAAGCCCGGCTTCAGCCGTCCCTCGACGTTGGACACGATGTGCATCACGTGCGAGTAGCGCTCGATGACCATCTGCTCGGTGACCTTCACGCTGCCCGTCTGGGCGACGCGCCCGACGTCGTTGCGGCCGAGGTCCAGGAGCATGACGTGCTCGGCAATCTCCTTCGGATCGGCGAGGAGCTCCTCGGCAAGCGCCTCGTCGGCCTCGCGCGTGAGCCCGCGCGGCCGCGTGCCCGCGATGGGCCGGAGCGTGATGTTCGTCGCTTCCTTGCGCACAAGGATCTCGGGCGACGCGCCGACGACGTGGAAATCGCCGAAGTCGTAGTAGAACATGTACGGCGAGGGATTGAGCGACCGCAGTGCGCGATAGAGCTGCAGCGGCTGCTCTGCGAACCGGCGCCGCATCCGCTGCGAGATCACGACCTGCATGATGTCGCCTGCGGCGATGTACTCGCGCGAGCGCGCGACCGCCGCCTGGAAGCGCGCCGCGCCGAATTCGCTTTGCGCTTCGGTCAGGCTGGTAGCGGTCTGGTAGGGAATTTCCACCGGGTCGCGGAGCTTCCGCCGCAGCGCGTGCAGCCGGTCGTGCGCGGCCCAGTAGGCGTTGCGCTCGGACGGGTCGGCATAGACGATCAGCGAGATCTTGCCCGAGAGATTGTCGACGACGGCCAGCTCTTCGGTCAGTAAGAGCAGGATGTCGGGGATGTCGGCCAGCTCGGGCGTCGGCGGGGGCGCCGAAGCGGCGAGCTTGGTCTCGATGTGCCGCACCGCGTCGTAGCCGAAATAGCCGGCGAGTCCACCGCAGAAGCGCGGCAGTCCGGGCCGTGGCGCCGCCCGGTAGCGGCGCAGGAACTCGCCGATGAACTCCAGCGGATCGCCCTCGTGCCGTTCGACGACGCCGCCCCGGTCCTCGACCTCGATCGCACTCCCACGCGAGCGGATGCGCACCTTCGCCGGCAGGCCGATGAAGGAGTAACGGCCGAAACGCTCGCCGCCGACGACCGATTCCAGCAGGAAGGTGTAGCGCTGGTTGGCGAGCTTGAGGTAGAGCGAGAGGGGGGTATCGAGGTCCGCGAACGACTCGAGAACGAGCGGTATGCGGTTATACCCTTGCGCGGCAAATGCGCGGAATTCGGCTTCGGTCATGATGCTTCAACGATTCTCTCAACTTGCGCAACTTCGGTCCGGGGGCGTCGCTTGGAAGCGCGCGACGCGGGCGCGACTCACGATTGGCGCCACCAGCGCCAGTCGTTGCCGTGCCGCCAAGCCCAGCCGTTGCGGTTGAAAGCGTTGAAGCTCATCGAAGAAATCGTTCAGGCTCCGGGGCCGCGCGGAAAGCGGCCCCGAACGCACTATACCACCATCGGGCGAACCCGGCCTAGCAGCACCGCGGTCCGCTGCGCCCGTATTTTCGGTCGATGGCCCGGACGAAATACTCTTTGCGCGAGAGCACCGGCTCGCCGGGATGATGCTCCGCCATGTGCGCAAGGTAGCGCTCGTAATCCGGGATGCCCACGATCTGCCTGCACGCCTGACGCAGCGCGTGAAGGCCTCCGCGTGGCTCCGCGGAGCGAGCGCCAGGGGCGTCGCTGGCCGGCGCCACCCCGTCCATTTGCTTGCCCGCGCTCATGCCACTGCCGCCTTGGCCAGCGGCGGAATTTCATGCGCGGTCGGCTGCGAAGCCTTGAGCGCCTGCAGCGAGATCTTGATCGCGAAGACGCACATCGCCAGCACGAGCACGACAAATACGGCGCAGACCACCGCGTCGAGGTAGTTGTTGAACGCAACGCGCTGCATCTCCGCGATCGACTTGGCCGGAGCGAGCAGCGTCCCCTGCGCGGCCGCATCGCTGAACTTGTTCGCCAGCGCGAGAAAACCAATGCGCGGATCGCTGTGGAAGACCTTCTGGATTCCCGCCGTCAGCGTGGTGACCAGCAGCCACGCCGTCGGCACCAGGGTTACCCACACGTAGCGCTCCCGTTTCATCTTGACCAGCATGCTCGTGCACAGAAGCAGGGCGATCCCGGCGAGCATCTGATTGCCGACTCCGAAGAGCTGCCACAGGGTATTGATTCCGCCCAGCGGGTCGACCACGCCCTGATACAGGAAGTAGCCCCACATGGCTACGCAGAGCACCGTCCCCAGGACGTTCGCGGGCAGCAGCTCGGTGTTGCCGAGCGGCCGATAGACGTGACCGAGCATATCCTGGATCATGAAGCGCCCCACGCGTGTTCCAGCGTCCACCGCAGTCAGGATGAAAAGAGCCTCGAACAGGATGGCGAAGTGGTACCAGAACGCCTCCATCGACTTGCCGCCGACCGCCTGCGCCAGGATCTGTGCCATGCCGACAGCGAGCGTCGGCGCGCCACCTGCGCGCGAAAGAATCGTGTTCTCGCCGATGTCTGCGGCGGTCTGGTTGATCATGTCGGGCGTAATGGTGAATCCCCAACTCGAAATGACCTGCGCCGCGTTCGCCGCCGTGTTGCCGATCGCCGCGGTCGGGGCGTTCATCGCGAAGTAGATTCCAGGATCGAGCACGCAGGCGGCGGTAAGCGCCATGATCGCCACGAACGACTCGGCGAGCATGCCGCCGAAGCCGATGAAGCGCATGTGCGACTCCTTCTCGATCATCTTCGGCGTAGTGCCCGAAGAGATAAGGGAGTGGAAGCCGGAGACTGCCCCGCAGGCAATGGTGATGAACAGGAACGGGAACAGCGTGCCGGAGAAGACCGGCCCGCTGCCGTCGATGAACGCGGTCGTCGCCGGCATCGCCAGCTTGGGCGCCACGACATAAATGCCGACGGCGAGCGCGACGACCGTGCCGATCTTGAGGAACGTGCTCAGATAGTCGCGCGGCGCGAGCATGAGCCATACCGGCAGGCTCGCGGCGATGCCGCCGTAGAGAATCAGCGCCCACGCGAGTTGCGGCCCGGTGAGCGTGAAAACCGGGCCCAAGGTCGGGTCCCCAGCGACGGTGCGTCCGAAGACAATCGATGCGAGCAGCAGCACCACCCCGATCGCGGAAGCCTCGCCCACGCGTCCCGGACGGAAGATCCGCATGTAGATGCCCATGAGCAGGGCAATGGGAATCGTCGCGGCGATCGTGAACAGCCCCCAGGGGCTCGCGGTAAGCGCCTTGACGACCACCAGGCTCAGCACCGCAAGAATGATGATCATGATGGCGAGCACGCCGACGAGCGCCAGCGCGCCAGGAACGGGCCCGAGCTCCATCTTGATCATCTCTCCGAGCGACTTGCCGTCGCGCCGCACCGAGGCGAAGAGCACGATGAAGTCCTGCACCGCGCCGGCCACCACGACACCAGCGAGGATCCATAGCGTCCCGGGCAGGAACCCCATCTGCGCCGCGAGCACCGGCCCCACCAGCGGACCAGCGCCGGCGATCGCCGCGAAGTGATGCCCGTAGAGCACCCACTTGTTGGTCGGCACGTAGTCCATGCCGTCGTTGTGGCGGACAGCGGGCGTCGCGCGCGAATCGTCGAGCTGCAGCACTCGATCGGCGATGTACTTGCTGTAGAACCGGTAGGCGATGAAGTACACCGACAACGCCGCCGTCACCAGCCATACGGCGTTGACCGACTCGCCTCGGCCGAGGGCGAGGGCGGCGAAGGCGAACGCACCGACGATTGCGATCAGCGGCCAGAGAATAATGGAAGCGAGCTTGTTCATCGCAGCTCCTTGGATGAAAGCGAAGGCGATTGCCTCGCGGGACAGGTCACTACCAATGGATTGACACTAGACCCCAACGACGATTCTGGAGGCATCGACGGCCGATGCCCGATGAAATTTAGCCTATACCTGCGCTGGCGAGCGCGCAAGGCGTTGCAGGAGAATTGGGTCGCATCCCCACTACGCGCGGAGGCCCCTGCTCCCGGCTCACGCCGCTACATCCTTGCACACGTCCGCGACCGCTGCCCGCATCTCGGCGATGGTCTTGCTGTAGTCCGGAACGCCGAAGATGGCCGAGCCGGCGACGAAGGTGTCGGCGCCGGCCCTGGCGATCGATGCGACGTTGTCGACCTTCACCCCGCCATCGACCTCAAGTCTGATCTCGCGCCCTGTGCGGGCCGTCACTGCGTCGATGCGCGAGCGCACCTGCACAAGCTTGGCGAGCGACTCGGGGATGAACGACTGCCCGGCGAACCCGGGGTTCACCGACATGATGAGCACCAGATCGAGCTTGTCGAGCACGTGGTCGAGGCAGTTGAGGGGCGTTGCCGGGTTCAGCACGAGCCCTGCCTTGCAGCCACACTCATGGATGAGCGCGATGGTGCGGTCAACGTGCTCGGAGGCCTCGAAGTGAAAGGAAATGATCGACGCTCCCGCCTTGGCAAAGTCGGGAACGATCCGGTCCACGGGCTTGACCATCAGGTGAACGTCGATCGGGACGCTGGTCAGGGGCTTGAGCGCCTGACATACCAGCGGGCCAACGGTGAGATTCGGAACGTAATGGTTGTCCATCACGTCGAAATGAATGAGATCGGCGCCGGCGGCGCTCACCGCGCGCACTTCCTCGCCGAGACGCGCGAAATCGGCGGATAGGATCGAGGGTGCAATCAGGCAGCGTCGCATCGCGCTATAATTGTGGCATCACGATCGAAGAAGGCGCTACGTGGCGGAGAGCAAGAAATACGAGATCACCGTCGTGCCGAAGGCGATCTACGTCGACGACCAGTCCGATCCGTCCAAGAATCAGTACGTCTTCGCGTACACAATCATGCTGACCAACACGGGCAGCGTGCAGGCGCAACTGATCAGCAGGCACTGGATCATCACCGACGCCAACAGCAAGGTGCTCGAGGTCAAGGGCTTGGGCGTCATCGGTCAGCAACCGGTGCTCAAACCCGGCGAGAGCTTCGAGTACAGCAGCGGCACCCACCTGGAAACCTCGGTGGGGACGATGCGCGGCACGTATCAGATGCTTGCCGAGGACGGCCACGCCTTCGACGCGCCGATTCCGCTGTTCACGCTTTCGGTCCCGCGCGTTCTGCATTAGGGTTTGTTCGAACCGTCGTCGCCGGCCGGCGGATCCGAGCCCGGAGGTGGCTCGCGTCTCTTGCCGCCCATGGTGAACCAGACGATGAGGACCGCCAGTCCCAGGGCGACTCCCGCTTCGAGAAGAACCCATTCCATCGTGTCGTGTCTCTCTCGGTGCGCCGTCGTTGCGGTCGCCGCTCTGGTCTGTGCGTGCGTTACGCAGCCTCCGGGCATGCCCCCGCCTACTTCGGTGCAGTGGCGCGCCGTCGCGTTCTCCGATCTGCCCGGCTGGGCTGACGATACGCTCGAAGACGCATGGCGCCCGTTGGTCGCAAGTTGCTCGGTGCTGCTCTCCAGAACAGCCACCAGCCAAGCGTGGCGAGACGCCTGCGCTGCCGGGACGGCGAGCAAACTAGACAACGCGACCGCTGCGCGCGCATTCTTCGAGCGGCATTTTACCGCATACGAGGTACGCACCGCCGACGGTGCCGCGACCGCGCTGATCACCGGCTACTACGAGCCGCTGCTGCACGGAAGCCGCAAGCGCGACGAGCGATTTCGATATCCGCTCTACGCGCCTCCCGAAGATCTGCTCAGCATCGATCTGTCGGGAGTCTATCCGGAGCTAGCCGACAAGCGCCTGCGCGGCCGCCTCGAGGGCAAGCGCATCGTTCCCTACTGGTCGCGCGCGGACATCGAAGCCGGCAGGCCGCCTCTGGCCGGCAAAGAGCTGGTGTATGTGGACGATGCGCTCGAGGCGTTCTTCCTGCAGATCCAGGGCTCGGGGCGCGTCGAGTTTCCCGACGGCAGCCGCGTGCGGTTGGGCTATGCAGATCAGAACGGCTGGCCGTACCGCTCGATCGGCCGCGTGCTGGTCGAGCGCGGCGAACTCACCCTCGAACATGTGTCGATGCAGAGCATCCGGCAGTGGGGGCGCGAGCATCCGCAGGCGCTACCCGAATTGCTTGCCGAGAACCCGAGCTACGTCTTCTTCCGGGAAATCGCGCCTGAGCCGAATGCGACTATCGATGGGCCCATTGGAACGCTGGGCGTGCCGCTCGCGGCAGGTCGTGCGATTGCGGTGGACGCGCGGTTCATTCCGCTGGGAGTTCCGGTCTTCGTCGCGACGACCTGGCCGAGCTCTGGGCGGCCGCTCAACCGCCTGATGCTGGCGCAAGACACCGGCGGCGCGATCCGCGGGCCGTTGCGAGCCGACGTCTTCTGGGGATTCGGTGCCGATGCGGAACGCGAAGCGGGTCGAATGAAACAGCAAGGCAGGATTTGGCTGCTGTGGCCGAAGGCCGAGGCGCCGCCGGGCTGATGCCACGCATGGCGACGACGGCTGCAGCCGAGTTTCTCTCCTGTTGTGAGCCTGTTAACGCACATTGCCAACGACTGCTCCAGTCGAAAGCGGCGTTGAAGGGTCAGCTTTGCGGAAAGTCAGCTCCGGCCTGAGCGGAGTAGCCTCTTGCGCTCGGCAGCTGTCGTTCATCGCTGACACCACCGGATTGGGCATCGCCTCTTTCAGTCACGAAACACGTACAGCGCCAGACACAGGGTGCATCCCACGGAGTAGAGCAACCATGTCTGGGAGACGAAATAGGGGTAGGCCATCAGCACGACGCCAATGACCATGGGTTTCCAGAGGACCATCCTCCTTCCGTAGATGAAAGCTGCAAGACCGACGGCTCCGAACAGCAGGGAGCCAAAGACCGCGGCCGGGGTTGAAAACATGTGCTTGCGCGAACCGAGCTGAAGACGGGGCTGGGTTGGATTATCTGCTGGTTGCTCGCACATCGCGTCCCGCCACCTAGTGACGCAGCGGGGACGTTGAGCTGCGCATTCGGGTCGCGCCTCGCCGGCCGGAGGCGAGGTTAGGCAGTCCGGTCGCAGTCATAGCTGAGCGGCATTCGTCGCGGACTAAGGCCGGCGCCAGCCTCGATGACCGGAACGCGCCCGCGATAGGATAGGCGCTTGCGGCCATGACCGGTCCTAGCGATAGATGCTCGTCACCAGACATTCCACACACGGCACCGTTGACGGATTTGTCATCAACTTACCTCTTTGCAGTGGTCTGAAACGGCGCTCTCTGTAACAATCGAAAACGGGCGCTGCGGTATCCTATGTCGCGTGTATTAATCTGATCGTCACCACCCCTCGCGATGCTGGGCGTCTCGCGCTGCGGAGGGGTTTCCAGGCATGGAAGCCGCCAAGGGGAAGCTATTGCTTGTGAAAGGAGCCGTCATGCACAGCGGGTTGTCGAAAGCCTTTGTCTGGTCCAGCGTCGTCGCGATCTTGCTGATCGGTTGCGGGAAGAAAGAAGACACGATCTCGCCGGCAGAGAAAAAGGACGTGGCTGCCGGAGTGCCGGCACCAAGCATTGCCGAGACGAAGGCCACCGCCGAGGAAGCGTACATCTACGGATTCCCGATGATTGCTGCCTACAAGGCGATGTATGAGTTCAATATCGATAAGTCGTCGCCGCAGTACAAGGTGCCCTTCAACGAAATCTGGAACGACTCTCACACCTTTACGCCCAAAGATACGGCAATTGTCACGCCCAACGCCGACACGCCGTATTCATTCGTGCAAGCGGACCTACGTGCGGAGCCAATCGTCTTCTGCGTACCGGTGATCGACAAGAAGCGCTACTACTCTGTGCAACTGGCCGATTTGTACTCGTTCAACTACGGCTACGTCGGCAGCCGCACGACGGGCAACGACGGGGGTTGCTATCTGATCGCTGGCCCGGGCTGGAAGGGAGAGAAGCCCGAGGGGATCGCGAAGGTGTTCCAATCAGAAACTCAATTCAGTTTCGTGATCTTCCGCACGCAGCTCTTCAATTCGGCCGACATGGAAAACGTCAAGAAGATACAGGCCGGGTACAAGGTGCAACCGCTATCGGCATACCTGAACAAGCCCGCGCCGCCGCCGGCGCCTGCCATCGACTTCCCGAAGTTCAATGGCGATGATCCCTTCAAGACCGAGTTCGCCTCCTATCTCGACTTCCTGCTGCGGTTCGCGCCCGAAGTGCCCGAAGACAAGGCGCTCCGTGCCAAGTTCGCGAGCATCGGCATTGGCCCGGGGAAGAAGTTCGACTTCAAGGACCTGTCGCTGGAGCACAAGGCTGCGGTGGCCTTGGCGATCAAAGAGGGGTTCGACAAGATTGACCAGGCGGCGGGCAAGATCGGTAAGAAGATCAACGGCTGGCAGGTGGGTTCGGCGCAGGGAGATCGGGCATATTTCCACGGTGATTGGCTGCTGCGCGCGGCCGCCGCCAAGGCAGGCATTTACGGAAACGATGCCGTGGAGGCGATGTACCCGTTGACCCGTGAAGACGGGCAGGGGCAGACGCTCGATGGCAGCAAGCACAAGTACACCCTGACCTTCCCCAAGGCACAGCTGCCACCCGTCAACGCATTCTGGTCGGTGACAATGTACGACAGCAAGACGCAGCTGCTCATCGTGAACCCGATCAACCGGTACCTGATCAACTCGCCGATGCTGGCGGCCATGAAGAAGAACGCCGACGGCTCCCTCACCCTCTACATCCAGAAGGACTCGCCCGGGAAAGCGAAGGAAGCTAACTGGCTGCCCGCACCGAACGACACCATCTACCTGGTGATGCGGCTGTACTGGCCGAGGACCGAGCCGCCGTCCATCCTGCCGCCCGGAGAGGGCACGTGGAGTCCGCCATCGCTGGTGCAGGTCCAGTAGAAATCGACGCCTCGCGGTGTTCGCTTTCGCTCGCGACCAAGTTCCGCAACGGGTCGAGAGCGGCGTTCTCAGTCCGCGTACCGCGCAGCTCGGGCTAAGACCTGTCGTTGTCCGCTCTGCGTTCTAAGCCCGAAGTCCGAAATACTGAGCACTTCTGAGGACAGTTTGCAACTGCGACCCCTCGCTGTATTCTTGGTGCAATCGGGTTCCATTCACCAGTGTGGCTAATAAGAAGACTATCGTTGTCGCAATCGCGGTCGCCGCCTTTGGCGCCGGTGCACTCCTGTGGCTCACCGAAGGCAACACAAAGATCGAGAACGAAATCGTCATCGCGCGCGCACCGGACGCGGTCTTCGCATACGTAACGACACCGGGGAACTGGCCGAAGTGGCATCCCGCATCGAAGGCGGTCAGCGGAGCCACGGATCATTCGCTGGAAGTCGGCGAGAAGGTGGTGGAGGACTTCGTCGTGGCGGGACGCGCCGGCCGAGTCGTCTGGACCACGGTCAAGCGTGACCCGCCACGGGAATGGGTCATCGAGGGTAACGTCGACGGCCGTAACGCGGGCGTCATTACCTACTCCCTCGCGCCGGTCGCTGGGGGTACGCGATTCGTGCGGGAATTCATCTATCCGTCGCCGACCCTGCTGTTCGCGATACTCAACTGGATCTCGATCAAATCACGGGTCGAGGAAGAGTCCGATCAGGCGGTTCACAACCTGAAGCACGTGCTGGAGAGTCCGTCGTAATCAGCCCGAAGGACGAGGTGCTGAGCACCTTGGACGCCGTGCCTCAAGATCCTCTTCGGCGCAGAACGGTGTAGATTAGCCACGACAGTAGCGCAGCAAGGACAAGAAAGAAGACCTGACCACTGAGACTTAGTGCTTCAAGAAACGGAGCCAGCGCAGCCAGCATGGGAATGTCGGATTCGCTGGCGAGCAAGTAGAGCCCTGCCCAAATGGCTAGGGCGGCCAA
Organism: Casimicrobiaceae bacterium; assembly: GCA_035623155.1. Taxonomy (GTDB): domain Bacteria; phylum Pseudomonadota; class Gammaproteobacteria; order Burkholderiales; family Casimicrobiaceae; genus PALSA-1003. The sequence continues at coordinate 114,290 of DASPTZ010000129.1, forward strand.
CATCCCGGAGAACGTGCATAGAAAGGCCAGCTGGAGCCGGAGCCAATCGAACTTAGTTCCGAAAGATACCACCGGCTGGACGTTCGAATCGCGACGTACCGAGTGCGAAGGGCTTCGTACGAGGCGCAGTAACTTCTCTATCTTGCCTTGGTGCCCCTGGGCTCCAATGCGGCAGCTAAGCTGAAGGACTGAGCGCTTCGAACGAAGCACAGCGAGCAAAGACGTGCGGGCAAGCCCGGGCGATGAAACCGGACGTTCGCGAACTTCGCTGAACGGGCCAACTCCGTTCGATGCTCGCTAGAAATCTGCCGCAACCGGTCATTCGAACCCACGACAGTGGGCAGGCGATGAGGGCGGTTCGTCGACTACTGGATCACCGCGTCCGCCCGCAGTAGCAGCAATTGCGGGATCGTCTGGGCCGAGCGCCTTTGCGGTTTTGAAAGAAATGCGCCGACAGGGCCAGATGGCTATGCCGGCGTCGGAGGTAATTATCTGGGGGCTACCAGAACCTCTTGCTCCTCGATTTCCGTCGCCTTGATCAGTTTAGGCGGCCCGATCATCCGTCTGTCGAAAAATCTTACAGCAGCGACTTTCCAAGTTTTTATTACTGGGGAGGAAATTCAACATGTCCATTGATTTGACTGATTAAATTTTGAGCACCGAATTTCCGGAACGATTTTTGCATGGGTGTACGGTCGCCAGGCGGGGAGGATATATGCCAAAGGAACCGAAATTATCCGGGTTGGCGCTTGCGATGGCCGCATGTGGTCTCCTATCGGGGACCCCGGTTGAGGCGGCCGTTATTGCAGGTTCGCCTGGAACATCCTATTCCGGCTTAGCTCCCTCGCCAGGCGTTGATGAGTACGATTTTTCGGGGCTGACGCCTGGCAGTTCCTACGACTTCTTCGTGATGGACAACGGGGGAGGAGATGGAGGCCTACTGGTAGATCTGTATCACGATGCGGTTACTCCGGGGGACCTGATCGACTCTGCCGACTTGGTATCTCAGCAGTCTCATGATTTCACCGGCCTGGTTCCTCCATCGGGACTGTTGATCTTGACGCTGCAAACTGGGCCCACGTGCAGCGGCGCTACCTGTGAAGGCTACGGCTTTCACCTGACTGCTAGAACAGGTAACGCGCCCGAGCCCGCCACATTGGCGCTGGTCGGCGCAGGTCTCGTCGGCGCATTCGTTACCCGGCGGCGCAAGCGCCGTTGAAGGAGCAGCGTCCGCGCCTCAGTGGGTTCGGCATCCAGGAGAATCTGAAACGGCTGCGTCCGTCGCAGCCGTTTTCATTTCGCTCCAGGATGAGATCGTGATCGGTCCCCCTCCCGTGCTTCCCGGCAGCACGCCGTTCGCGCCTACGGGGCCGGGAGATCTGGCGTTCCAAAAGAAGCTGCAGGAAACGCAGTGGTGGCCAACCGAGCGCATTCTCGACCACCAGTTGGGCCTTGCGCAACGGCTTCTCGCGCATGCTCACCGCACCGTGCCGCTGCAACGTAGGCGTATTGATGCAGCCGGAATTGCGCCCGGGGCGCCGCTTAGCCTCGACGCTTGGCGGAGGCTTAAACCGCTCACACGCAAAGAGTTGCAACAGGGCGGCCCCGATTTCGTCAGCACTCAGGTCCCGAACGAGCACGGCGAAATCGTGGCCAATTCATCTTCCGGATCGACCGGAGTACCGATCACGGTGAGCGGCAGCGTCTTCGATGCTTGCGTCTTCAAATGCGTCAACCTGCGGCACTTCTTGTGGCATCCGCACGATTTCAGCGGGCGTCTCGCAGTGATCCGCCATGTGGGCGGCAGTGGAGCGGAATATCCTTCGGGCGCAGCGTACGATCGCTGGGGGGACACGGCGACTTTCCCTTTTTCGACGGGGCCTGCGGTCGTGCTCTCGATTCGGGCCAGCATCTCGGAACAGGCGGAATGGCTGTCGCGCCAGGACCCGGACTATCTGCTGAGCTATCCGTCCAACCTCCTAGAGCTCGCACGCCACTGCGCACGCCGAGGGATCAAGCTTCCGTATCTGGAGCATGCGTCGACCCTGGGAGAGGTTGTGAACGCCGAGGTGCGCGAGGCCGTGCGTGAGGCGTGGGATGCACCGCTGATCGATACCTACAGCGCCCACGAGGTCGGCATGGTCGCCGACCAGTGTCCGAGCTGCGAGCAGTATCACATTCAAGCAGAAACGATTCTGGTAGAAGTCGTTGATGCAGCCGGCGTACCTTGCGCACCGGGTCAGATAGGCCGGGTTCTAGTGACTCCGCTCTTCAATTACGCCACGCCACTGCTGCGCTATGATCTTGGCGACTATGCGGAGGTTGGTGCGCCCTGCGCCTGCGGCCGCGGCCTGCCGGTGCTCAGGCAAATCCTCGGCCGCGAGCGCAACGCCTTGCTTGTAGCTCCGACGGGCGAGCGCTACTGGCCCGCGTTCGGGTCGCGCAAGTTCACTTCTATCGCTCCAATCCTCCAGCATCAGTTCGCCCAGAAGGACTCCGCGTGGCTCGAGGGACGTTTGGTTACCGAGAGACCTCTGACGCCGGATGAGGAAGAGCAGCTTAGGACGCACATTCAGGGCAGGCTTCCCTGCCCATTCCGCATCACGTTTGCCTATGTCGATGACATCCCGCGCAACGCGGGCGGCAAGTTCGAAAATTTCGTATCCGAGCTTGCGTCATAGCTCTCCTCATATCCGCGTCGCCAGGACGCGAACGTAGTCAGCCCGCTCGGCAGCCGACGGCCCGGCCACTGCCTCTCCCGCGACTCTTCCTGCGAAGTGCGCGGTTTCGACTCGCTCCGGCGCAAACCCGGCCGAGCGCAGCAGCTCCAGCACTTCGTCGACCGAGCGGACGGGATACGATCGATAGCGCTGGGTGTAGACGCGTGCCCAGCCTTCGATGACCTCCGGCTCCACTCTCAGAAGCGCCCTTCCGCGTTCCGCTGCACTGCGCACCGCAGCGCAAAAGGCGCGTCCTTCATCGCTTGTGAATCCGAACTGTGCGTGCCCGCTCCCTGGCCGCACGCGGTTGGTGAAAAGGACCTTGCCTCCGGGGCGCAGCAAATCGGCCCAACGCGCGAATAGGCGCACCCTTCCCGATGGATCGAACGCGCCAAGGAAGCTGTTGGTCATCACTACGTCGAATTCCGCTGTTCTGTCGAAGGCCAGGATGTCCGAGCGGTGCGTGGTCACACTCGCCCCACAGTCCGTCGCACTAGCGCGGGCGAGAGCGAGAGGAGTCTCGCAAAGATCAACCATGGTCAGCTCGATTGGCCGGTCCACTGCGCGGAAGGCCGCGAGGGCGACCAGCACCATCGCATCGTCTGCCGCTCCGGAGATCAGCACTCGGTGGATGTCGCCCTGAACCGCGAGCAACCGCAGCACTTCGTCAAAATAGGTGGCGCTCCCGCCTGCCGTCTTAGTCACTCCGAGCGCGCAAAAGTATTGCCAAACCCCGTGGTACCAAGTGCAATCGCCGCGCACTGTCTGCGGGCAATGTTCTAACGCAAGTCTGCGCGCCCGATGGGCGCTGCGGACGAGTCCTTCATCGATCGGCGATCCGTTCATTCCCATGCCTTGCACGTCCGCGAGAAGGGCATCGCTACTGCTTCTTGAGCCGCGCACGTTCAACCACTTCCCTGTATCGCTTCATGTCGGCCCTGAGCAGCGCTCCGAATTCGTCGCCCGTGCCAAATGCGGGATCGATCCCGATCCGCGTTAACCAAAGGCGATTCGCATCCGTCTGCAGCGCTCGAAGCGTCTCGTCCTGGAGCCGCTGAACGACCTCGGATGGAGTGTTAACTGGCGCAAGGAGGCCGTGCCACACTTCGATCGCCAGCTCCGAATATCCGAGCTCAGCGACGGTCAGCAAATCCGGCGCCGCGGCCAAGCGGTGCGGCGAAGTTACCGCGAGACCGCGCAAACGGTCAGGGCCGATGTACGGAAGGCCGCTCGTGACGCTCGTTACCACGAGATCGACGTGACCGCCCAGCGCAGCCTGAACCGCCGGTGCGCATCCTCGATAGGGAACGTGCACCATCTCGATGCTAGCGGTGATTTTTAGCTGCTCACCGACAACATGTCCTGCTGTGCCGACACCGCAAGACGCATACGTCAGGCTTCCTGGGTGTGCGCGAGCGCGCTGGACGAATTCATCGAGCGTGGCAGCCTTGATCCTAACAGTCGTGGCAATCAGCACCGGCGAATTGCCGAGCAGAGCGACTGGAACGAAGTCATGCAGGAGATCGATGGATGTGTCGCCGCCCAGCGCCAGCCAGCTTGCGTGCGTACTGTTGATCAACACCAGAGTATGGCCATCCGCCGGCGCGCGTGCCGCCGCCTCCAAGCCCATGGCGCCGGACGCGCCGGGGCGGTTCTCGACTAAAAACGACTGCCCAAAGGCCGTACCGAGATCTGTGGCGAGCATCCGTGCAAGTGTGTCGGTAGCGCCTCCAGGTGCATAAGGAACGATCAGGCGAACTGGCCGAGACGGATAAGCAGGTCCCTGGGCGGTCCCGTCGAGCGGCCCGCTAATCGCCAGGGGCGCGAGCATGCCACAGCAGAGCAGCCCAACTCGGGCGATGCGCGGTTTGCGCTTTCGATGTAACACCAGGTCTCAGTTGATAAGACAATTAGCTGAACCGCAAGAAACATGCCCGGTTTCCCCAGGGTCGCCCGCGCAGACTACCAGCCGGCCCAGAGGAGCCTAGCACGCTCTTCGCCTTCCGCGTGGAGCGCGTTGCTGTGGCATTGACTCCGCAATCCGCAACCTGCCGCCCAAGACGCAGCCACTGTGATCCGCGCTAGCGTCTCCGCACGCAAGGCTGATTTCTGGTACGGCGGCGTAGGCACTGCTGCTAGCGCCCCGCATAGGCGCTTCGATGCGCAGATAGGTCGCACGGCACATTCGCTTCGGGCGCCTGCCACGACCTGTCGCGAGGTCTGCTTTCCTCGACTCCGAAAGTCAACTATGGGTCGCTGATATTTCGCACGTTCGCTGGTACCGGTCGTTCGCGAACATCGGAGGTCGGCCAGGAGCGGCTGTTCGATTCTGGCTTCCGTCCAGCTGACATCAAACGGTAATACTCTGCCCGAACAGTTTCGTGTAACCTACAGGGCCCCGCGCGGATGGATCAACCTCCAGCGGCGCGACATCTCAATCGATTCCCCTCCAACATCTTGGAGACCACCATGCTTCGAAAATCCATGATTGCATTCGCTGGGCTCGTTGCCACGTTGGTCGCAGTCGCGCCGGTACTCGCGCAAACGTCCACCAAGCCGAACATCATCATGGTCATGGGCGACGACGTGGGTTGGGCCAACATCGGCGTCTACAACCAAGGCATCATGGCCGTCCGGACGCCGAACCTGGACACGCTTGCAGCTCAAGGCATGCGCTTCACGGATTACTACGCCGAACCGAGCTGCACCGCAGGGCGGGCCAACTTCATTACCGGCGAGCTGCCAATCCGGACTGGCCTCACGACCGTGGGCCAGGCCGGATCGACCACCGGTATGCCGGATCAGGCACCGACAATCGCGACGGTGCTCAAGTCCATGGGTTACGCCACCGGCCAGTTCGGCAAGAATCACCTCGGCGACTTGAACCGCTTCCTGCCCACGGTGCATGGCTTCGACGAATACTTCGGTTACCTGTATCACCTCGATGCAATGGAGGATCCGTGCCACGTCAACTATCCGCCTGCGCTCAAGGAAACGGTCGGTCCGCGCCGTATGGTGCACAGCTGGGCAACCGACGTTGACGATCCGACCGTGCAACCCCGCTGGGGCAAGATCGGCAAGCAGAAAATCGAGGACGCCGGCGAGCTCTGTCCCAAGCGCATGGAGACAGTGGACGACGAGATACTGGACTTCACGATTAAATTCATGGACGGCGCTCGCAAGGCCGGCAAGCCGTTCTTCGTCTGGCTGAATCCCACGCGCATGCACGTCATCACCCACCTGTCGCCGAAGTACGAAGCGATGCGCACGCCCGAGAATGGCTGGTCAATCGAGGAAGGCGGCATGGCACAGCTCGACGACATCGTCGGGGCGGTGATGAAGTACCTCAAGGACAACGGTCTCGAGGAAAACACCATCATCGGTTTCACGACCGACAACGGCGCGGAGAACTTCACGTGGCCGGACGGCGGCCAGACGCCGTTCGCGGGCGGCAAGGGAACGGCTTTAGAGGGTGGTTTCCGCGTGCCGATGATCGTGCGCTGGCCGGGCAAAGTGCCGGCGGGCAAGGTGGAAAACAGCATCATATCGGGCATGGACTGGTTCCCCACCCTCGTTGCAGCAGCAGGTAACTCAAACATCGCGGATGAGCTACTGAAGGGCAAGCAACTTGGTGATCGCACCTATAAGGTCCATCTGGACGGCTATAACCAGATGAACCTCATCACCGGCAAGGGCCCGTCGGCGCGCCATGAGATCTTCTACTTTACAGAAGGCACTCTGTCGGCTGTCCGGATCGACGACTTCAAGTATCGATTCACCGATCAGCCGAACGGTTGGCTGGGTGCCACGGTCAAAGTCGACTGGCCGATTCTCACCAACCTGCGGCTTGATCCATATGAGCGCACCGGCCTGCCGAGCGCAGCTGGGGGATCGCTCGCCTTTTACAACTGGTTCGCGTTCGAATTCTGGCGCTTTGTGTTCGTCCAGCAGGAGGTCGCGAAGGTCGCGCAGACCGCGATCGATTTTCCACCCATGCAGCCCGGAGCGAGCTTCAACCTCGAGGCCGTCAAGGCGTCGATCCAGAAGGCGATGGCAGCCCACGCGGGCCAGTAGCGACTTTCGCGATTCACTTTCACGCCGTGCTGACAAGACAACGGCGCGGCGTTTTCTCTTTCGTCGGCTCGCTCATATGCGCCGTGCTTCACCGCAGACGCAATGGCCTGAGTCGAGGCCAACTCTTGGCGTTCAGCTATCTCTGATGTCCGCTCACAGGCGAAGCGAACGACGGGTGAGGGTCGCCACTCGCCGTCTGAAGGCGAAGGTACGTAACCCGGTAGCGGTCGTAGCGTCGGCGTTGTCATGACGACCCCGGACCACCGCCTCCGGAGACTATCTTTCTTCATTGCAAGCTCGTCGCCTCTTTCTTCCTGCTG
>DASPTZ010000130.1:0-31859 GCA_035623155.1 Casimicrobiaceae bacterium
ATTCAGAGCGGCAAGGCGACGGTTCTGGCCGGCAATATCGCCGACGCGCATTTTCGCGACATGGTGGCCTCGCGAATCGCCTACCTGCCGCAGGGTCTCGGCAAGAACCTCTATCCGACGCTCTCCATCACCGAGAATGCCGACTTTTTCGGGCGCCTCTTCGGACAGTCGCGCGAGGAGCGCGAATGGCGCATCACGGATCTGTTCGCGAGCACCGACCTGTCGCCGTTCCGCGAGCGTCCCGCCGGCAAGTTGTCAGGCGGCATGAAGCAGAAGTTGGGGCTGTGCTGCTCGTTGATCCACGACCCGGATCTCCTGATCCTCGATGAGCCGACGACGGGCGTGGATCCGCTTGCGCGGCGGCAGTTCTGGGAGCTCATTGCGCGTATCCGCAAGGATCGCCCGCAGATGAGCGTCATGGTGGCAACGGCCTACATGGATGAGGCGGACGGCTTCGACTGGCTGGTGGCCATGGACGCCGGCAAGGTCCTGGCCACCGGAACCCCCGCCGAGCTCAAACAGCGCACGAACGTCGACACCCTCGAGAAGGCCTTCATCGAGCTGTTGCCCGAGGAGGCCAAGCGCGGTCACAAGGAACCGGTCGTGCCACCCTTCAAGGCGAAGGGGGGACCGCCCGCCATCGAAGCCGAGGGACTCACCCAGAGGTTCGGCACCTTCACCGCCGTCGACCACGTCAGCTTCAAGATCCAGGCCGGAGAGATCTTCGGCTTTCTCGGCTCCAACGGCTGCGGCAAGACCACCACCATGAAGATGCTGACGGGGCTCCTGCCACCCACTGAAGGGACTGCGCTGCTGTTCGGCAAGCCGGTCAAGGGTGGCGATGTGGAGTCGCGCCGGCGCGTCGGGTTCATGACGCAGGCGTTCTCGCTCTATACCGAGCTGACGATTCGCCAGAACATGATGTTGCATGCGCGGCTCTTCGACCTTCCCGAGGAGCAGGGCCGCAAGCGCGTCGAGGAGTTGATCAGGATGTTCGGCCTGGAGAACGAGGCCGATATCCTGACCGAGAGCCTGCCGCTCGGCATCCGCCAGCGGCTGTCGCTCGCGGTAGCGGTCATTCATGAGCCGGACATGCTGATCCTCGATGAGCCGACCTCCGGGGTCGACCCGGTCGCCCGTGACGGATTCTGGGAACTGCTCATCAAGCTGTCGCGCGAAAACGGCGTCACTATCTTTCTGTCGACCCATTTCATGAACGAGGCGGCGCGCTGCGACCGCATGTCGATGATGCATGCCGGCAAGGTCCTGGCACAGGGACCGCCCGCGCAGCTGGTCGCCGAGCGCAAGGCCAAGAATCTCGAGGAGGCCTTCATCGGCTACCTGGAGGATGCCGCCAAGGACCCGAACGCCAGAGACAAAGTGGCGAGCACGGCGGCGGCGACGCCCGCCGCCGCCGAGGCGGCTGCGGCCGCGGAGGCCAGCTTCACCAAGAGTGATCCCACCAAGACCGCCGGTCGGTTCACCTGGGGCCGCACGTGGGCTTTCGCGCGCCGCGAGGCGGTCGAGCTCCTGCACGACCACGTGCGCCTCGCCTTCGCCGTGCTGGGACCGGTTCTGCTGATGACGGTCTTCGGCTACGGAATATCGCTCGACGTCAACCACCTGACCTTTGCGGTGCTGGATTTCGACGGCAGCCAGGCGAGCCGTCTCTATGCCGACGGCTTCCGCGGCCCGAGCTATTACTTCGTAGAGAAGCCGCCCATACAGAACTATCAACAGCTCGATCGGCGACTGCGCGACGGCGAGCTGCGCATGGCGCTGGAGATACCGTCCGGCTTTCAGCGCGACATCACGCGCGGCGCACAACCCCAGGTCGCCGCATACATCGACGCCGCCGTACCGTTCCGCGCCGAGACCACCCGCAGCTACATCGAGGGCGTCCACAACCAGTACAACACGCGCCTCAAGGAGGCGAAGGGGCTGCCGCCGCAGACGACGGCGTTCAATCTCGAGACACGCGCGTTGTTCAACCAGAGCTTCGACAGCATCTACGCCATGGTGCCCGGCGACATCATGCTGCTCCTCATGCTGATCCCGAGCATGCTCACGGCGCTGAGCGTCGTGCGCGAGAAGGAGCTCGGCTCGATCGCCAACTTCTACGCAGCCCCTGCGACGCGGCTCGAATTCCTGGTCGGCAAGCAGCTGCCCTATTTCGGAGTCGCATTGATCCAGTTTGCGACGCTCGTCGCGCTCGCCGTGCTGCTGTTCGCGGTGCCGATCAAGGGTAGTGTCGGCACGCTCGTTCTGGGCGGCGTCGTCTACCTGCTCGCGAGCACCGGCTTTGGTCTGCTGCTGTCGGTATTCGCCGGCAGCCAGACCGCCGCCATATTCGCCGCAGCCATCATCGCCATCCTCCCGGCAGTGCAGTTTTCCGGCATGTTCGTGCCGGTTTCCTCACTGAAAGGGGGTGCGTGGCTGGCGGGGAAGATCTTTCCGAGTACCTATTTCCAGGCGATCAGCGTCGGCACATTTACCAAGGCGCTGGGACTTGCGGTGTTGTGGCCGAGCATCGTCGCCCTGGCGGTGATCGCGATCGTCTATTTCACCCTATCCGCCGCGCTGCTCAAGAAGCAGGAGGCTTAAGCCGTGCGCAACGTCCGCCACATCTTCCAGCTCGGGGTCAAGGAGCTGATGAGCCTGTTGCGCGACCCGGTGCTGCTGTTCCTCATCATCTACTCGTTCACGTTCTCCGTTTACACCCCGGCCAAGAGCGCCGTCATGGACGTGATCAATGCCTCGATAGCGGTGGTGGACGAGGATGATTCGGTATTGTCCCGGCGGATAACGCAAGCGTTCCTGCCGCCGTTGTTCCTTCCCCCCAGGGAGATCGTGTTCGGCGACATCAATCACGCGATGAACACCGGGCAATACACCTTCATCGTCGACATTCCGCACTACTTCCAGCGTGACATCAACAACGACGCGCAGCCGACCGTCGAGATCACCGCGGATGCCACGGCGATGAGTCAGGCCGGCCGGGGCCCGGACTACATCCGAAAGATCATGACGCGCACCACGGAGCCATTCTGGCCGGGCGCGCAGGCCCCGCAGAACCAGGACCTGGTCCAGCTCAACACCCGCGCTCGCTTCAATCCCAACTATCAGCAGAGCTGGTTCGTGGGTATCAACCAGATCATCAACAACATCACCGTGCTGGCGATCTTTCTGACGGGCGCCGCCGTGCTGCGCGAGCGCGAACACGGCACCCTCGAGCACCTGCTGGTCATGCCGCTGCGGCCCTATGAGCTCATGTTTGCCAAAATCTGGGCAAATGGACTGGTGGTCGTGATCACGGCGCTCGCGTCGCTGTTCGTCATAGTACAGGGCGCGCTCGGCGTGCCGATCGCGGGGCAATCCATCCCCCTGTTTGCCGGTGGCTTGTGCGTCTATCTGTTTTCGGTCACGGCCCTCGGAGTCATGCTCGCGACGTTAGTCCGCTCGATGCCACAGTTCGGACTGCTGGCATTCCCCACCTACATCGCCATGAGCCTGCTGTCGGGCGGTCAGACACCGCTCGAGAGCATGCCGCTGTGGCTGCAGCGGACCATGCAGTTCGTCCCGTCGACGCATTTCGTCAGCTTCTCGCAGGCGGTGCTCTTCAGGAACGCGAGCCTGAGCATGGTGTGGTGGCCTCTGCTACTCATGTTCGTGATCGGGAGTGTGTACACCGTGTTCACCTTGTCGAGATTCCGCAAGATGCTGGCGGCAGTGCAGTAAAGGGGTAGCAGTGGATACTCGCGCCACGAGAAGCTCAATCGCCCCGACCGTGCTGGTCGCGCTGCTGGCCGCAGTGAGCGTCGCCGGCTGTAAAGTCGGCCCGAGGTACGAGCGACCGGATCCCAAGCCGGTACCGGTATTCAAGGCGCAGGTGGGTCCGTCGGAATCCGCCTCGATCGCGGACCTGCCCTGGTGGCAGGTCTTCAACGACAAGGCCCTGCAGGCGTTAATCAGCGAAGGCCTGACCAACAACTACGATCTGCACGCCGCCACCGCCCGTATCGAGGAGGCGCGTGAGCAGGTGGCGGTCGTGCGCTCGCAGCTGTTCCCGCAGGTCGGATACCAGGCGATTGCGGCACGGCAGAAGGCGTTCATCCCGATAGAGCAGATAGGCAACATCACCTACAACACCTTTGGGCTGGCGCTCAACGCGGCGTGGGAACTGGACGTGTGGGGGCGCATACGCCACGCGACTGACGCAGCGCAGGCCAATCTCTACGCCCAAGACGACGTGCGGCGGGCACTGATGCTGACCCTCGCGAGCGACATCGCGACCGGCTATTTCCTGCTGATCGAGCTCGATCGCGAGCTCGCGATCGCCCAGGAAAGTGCCAGCACGTACAAACAGACGCTCGAGTACTTCACGCTGCGCTTTCAGGGAGGCAAGGACACGAAACTCGCGGTGGATCGCGCTCAGGCCGCTTACGATGCCAGCCAGGCGAGCGTGGCCGCCCTGAATCGCGCCATCGTCCAGGCGGAGGACGCGCTGTGCATACTGCTGGGCGCCTATCCACGCACCATCACCCGGGGAATGAACCTGGCGGCGCAGACCATGCCGCCGCAGACGCCGGTGGGTCAGACGACCGATTTGCTCGAGCGCCGTCCCGACATCATGCAGGCGGAGCAGGTCATGATCGGGGCCAATGCGGAGATCGGCGTTGCGGTGGCGAATTACTTCCCGGTAATTGGACTCTCGGCGTTGTTCGGCGGACAGGGCCAGCACCCCGAGGACATCTTCAAGAGCAATTTCGGTATCTGGAGCATCGGCGCGGGACTTGCCGGCCCTATCTTCCAGGGTGGACGGCTGCAGGCCGCCTATCACGCCCAACAGGCCTACTGGGACGAGACCATCGCGCAATACAAGAAGACCGTGATCACCGCTTTCCAGGAGACCTCCGACGCGCTCATTGCCCAGCAAACGCTGGTCGGTCAGCGCGCCGCGCTCGAGCACCAGGTTGGAGCCCTGCGAGAAGCCGTCGAGCTGGCACTCGAGCGTTACACCGCCGGCAAGGCCAGCTACATCGAGGTGCTCGATGCGGAGCAGGCGCTGTTTCCTTCGGAGAACGCACTGGCGCAAACGGAGCGTGACCAGCTGCTGGCGGTCGTCAATCTCTATAAGGCGCTCGGCGGTGGCTGGAATCTAAAGGATGAAGAGTGGACCCAGCCGCATTGATGACGAAGGGACCCCTCTGGTGCGCGGTCGGCAGCGAGGTGAGACACATGGCTGCAAAAAGAACCGATGAAGGCTCCTCAGCGAAGGCGCCGAGCAAGACCGCCAAGCGTGCCGCTGCCGGCTCGGACGAGAAGCGCGCCAAGATGAAGAACAAGGAGTTCGCAGAGCACCTGAAGAAGCTGCAAGGCGAGCTCGTGAAGCTGCAGTTATGGGTGCAGCATAAGGGACTGCGGGTCATTGTCATTTTCGAGGGACGCGATGCCGCCGGCAAGGGCGGCGTCATCAAGTGCATCACCGAGAGGGTGAGTCCTCGCGTGTATCGGCTGGTCGCGCTGCCGGCGCCGACCGAGCGCGAAAAGTCCCAGCTCTACATGCAGCGTTATGTGCCGCATTTTCCAGCGGCGGGTGAGATCGTGGTCTTCGATCGCAGTTGGTACAACCGCGCCGGTGTTGAGCGCGTCATGGGGTTCTGCACCGAAAAAGACGTGGAGCGGTTTCTGCAGCTGTGTCCGATCTTTGAGCGGGTGGTGGTCAACTCGGGCATCATGCTCATCAAGTACTGGTTCGAGGTCGGTGAGGAGGAGCAAACACTCCGCTTCGAGTCGCGGATCAATGACCCGCGCAAGATCTGGAAGCTCAGCCCCATGGACCTCGAGGCGCACCGTCGCTGGTACGACTACTCGCGTGCTCGCGATGACATGCTGCTCGCCACCGACACGCAACATGCGCCGTGGTATGTCGTCGACTCGAACGACAAGCGACGCGCGCGCCTCAACTGCATTTCCCATCTCCTGAGCCTGATTCCCTACAAGGAGATCAAGCGGGACAAGACAAAGCTTCCCAAGCGGCAGAAGCGTAAGGGTTACGTGGAGCCGGAGCGCACCTACCGACGCGTGCCCGAGCGCTATTAATTCGAGTGACTCGTCCCATGAAGAGCACGCCAGGGTAACCGGCACACAATGCTCATGACGCAGACGCCAATCGGAGGGACACGCCATGAAAAGGCGCACTGATGATCAACATCGTGAAGGCGGGACTCGCCGCCCCGACCGGCACGCTCCCGGGACCCATCAAGCTCAAGACCAAGGCGGGCGATGTCTACAAGCGGGCGCTGGAGGACAAGTTCCAGCGCGAGCAGGGCATCGGCGTCGTGTCGGCTTATGCACTTGCGGGATCTGAGGAGAATGCGCGCGGGCATCTGGTGGTGACGGCGCCGACCGGTGGCTCGGCAGGCGTGATGCCCGCGGTCGTGTACGCGCTTGGCGAAGGCGGCCGCAAGGCGCCCAGGGACAAGATCAGCCAAGGCATGCTTGCCGCAGTGGGTGTCGGGTATCTTTGCAAGCACAACGCCACGCTCGCCGCCGCCGAGGGCGGCTGTCAGGCGGAGATCGGCGTCGCCTCCGCGATGGCGGCCGCCATGATCGCGCAGGTGATGGATAGTCCCCCGCAGGTGGTCGCCAACGCCGCCGAATCGGCGCTCGAGCACCACCTCGGCATGACGTGCGATCCGGTCGCGGGATTCGTGCAGATCCCCTGCATCGAGCGGTGCGCGTACGGGGCCGTCAAGGCATGGACCGGGTACATGATCGCGAGCAATGAAATCCCCATCAATCGACGCGTCGACTTCGACAGCACCGTGACCGCCATGGCGCTCACCGCCAAGGACATGAACCCGAAGTACAAGGAAACGTCGGAGGGCGGACTCGCCTTGTCGGTGACGCTCTGCTGAAGAGCAACCGGTAACGGCACCGCGCCCGAGGCGCACGCCATGAAGACTGCTGCGGCTACCATCAAGGTCGCTTGGCTGATCACGGCCGTGTATGACTTCTATCAGTACGTGCTGCGCTCGGCTCCGGCCGTCATGATGCCGGAGCTGTCGCAGGCCTTCGGCCTGACGGCGATCAGTGTGGCATCGCTCGCCGGTCTCTTCTATTACGGCTATTCGCCCTTCAGCCTGGTGGCCGGTGTGGCGCTCGACCGCTGGGGGCCTCGCACGGTGGTTCCGATCGGCGCCGCCGTCATCGGTATCGGCGCGCTGATGTTCGCCAGCGGTAGCGGTGGTGTGGCCAGTGCTGGCCGGTTCGTGCAGGGGGCGGGCGGGGTGTTCGCGCTCCTTGGGGCGGCGTACCTGGCGACGACCTACTTCCCTGCATCGTGCGCTGCGACGCTGATCGGTGCCACACAGATGTTCGGCATGGCCGGGGGCTTTGCCGGGCAGTTCGCCGTGGGGCCTGCGATCGCTGCGGGCCTGCCATGGAGCCGCTTCTGGGTCTACATGGGTTTCGCGGGTATCGCCCTGAGCATCCTGCTGTTTGCGTTCTTGCCGCGGGCCGAGGCGACGAAGCAGCGCGGCGGCTGGCTCAAAGAAGCCGGCCACGCCCTCGCCACCGTGTTCCGCAACCGGCAGTCAATCATGTGCGGGCTGATTTCCGGGCTGCTGTTCATCCCGACCACGATCTTCGACATGGTGTGGGGCGTGCGCTACCTGCAGGAAGCGCACGGCTTCAGCTACGGCGAGGCGGTGATGCGCTCCTCGACGGTGCCACTCGGCTGGATCATTGGGTGCCCCCTGCTCGGATTCATCTCCGATCGCCTCGGGCGTCGCAAGCCGGTCATCGCGGCCAGCGCACTGGTGCTGCTCGCCTGTCTTGCGGTGATTCTCTTCGGACCACACGGAGTGCTGCCGCCATACCTCATCGGTTTGTCGCAGGGGTGTCATCCGGCGCGGCCATGATCCCGTACACGGTCATCAAGGAAGCGAATCCTGCAAACCTGAGCGGCACCGCCACGGGGGTCGTCAATTTCTTGAATTTCACGCTTAGCGCTCTGCTCGGTCCGGCGTTCGGCGGGCTCCTGACGCACGCCTCCGCCGGGGCCGCCGAAAGGACGTTGGAGCATTATCAGGTGGCGTTTCAGCCGCTGCTGCTCGGGGTGCTACTCGCCATCGTGCTCACGCTGCTGCTGCGGGAGACCGGCCCGGCGGCCCGACGGCAGGTGCCGGTCGCAGCGCCATCGTAGAGGGCGTCCATGGCACAGGAAACTGGCACCGGAAAATACGAACAGCTCGTGGCACGCTGCAAGGGCCTCGGGGCCGTCCCGACGGCTGTGGTGCACCCGTGCGAGCAAAGCGCGCTCGCGGGCGCGGCGGAGGCTGCCGCAGAGGGACTGATCAAACCGATCTACGTGGGTCCCAAGGCGCGTATCGCCGAAATCGCCGCCAAGGGCCGGATCGATCTGGGTTCCGCTGAGATCATCGACGCGCCGCACAGTCATGCTGCTGCCGCGCAGGCGGTCGCGCTGGTGCGCGAGGGCAGGGCGGAACTGCTGATGAAGGGGAGCCTGCACACCGACGAATTGCTCGGCGCCGTGGTCGCGCGCGACTCCGGGCTGCGCACCGGGCGGCGCATCAGCCACGTGTTCATCATGGACGTGCCGACCTACCACAAGGTGCTGATCGTCACCGATGCAGCCATCAACATCGCACCCTCGCTCGAGGACAAGGCCGACATCTGCCAGAACGCCATCGATCTTGCGATATCCCTCGGGCTCAAACAGCCAAAGGTTGCGATACTGGCTGCCGTCGAGACTGTCAACTCGAAGATGCCCGCGACGCTCGATGCGGCAGCGCTTTGCAAGATGGCCGAGCGCGGGCAGATCAAGGGCGCACTCCTCGACGGCCCGCTCGCGTTCGATAACGCGATCAGCAAGGAGGCCGCACGCACGAAAGGCATCAAGTCCGAAGTGGCTGGCGACCCGGACATTCTGCTGGCGCCGGACCTCGAGGCCGGCAATATCCTGGCGAAGCTCCTGAGCTTTCTCGCCAGGGCCGACAGCGCTGGCCTCGTCGTCGGGGCACGTGTACCCATCATTCTCACGAGCCGCGCGGACAGCGTCCGCGCCCGCATCGCCAGCTGCGCGGTGGCGATGCTGGCGGCGCACGCGCGGCACACGCCGGCGGCGGCCGACTCATGAGCAGGGATCGTGTCGCCGCTACCTATCACAGGACGTAAATCATGGAAGAGTTCGCGCTGGTACTGAACTCGGGCTCCTCGAGCCTCAAGTTCGCGGTGTTTCGCGCGACGCGGGGAGCCGACTGGCCGCTCGCGGCGCGCGGCAACCTCGAGGGGATCGGCACTTCGCCGAAGATGTCGGCGCGCGATGGTACCGGTGCCAGTCTGTCGACGCCGGCGATTCCTGCGGAAGTGCGCGATGCAAGTACTGCGCTCGAGCACGTGTTTGCCTGGCTGCGCACGAGCTTCGGTGGCGGCCGCATCATCGGCGTGGGCCACCGGGTCGTGCACGGCGGTCCACGCTACAGCGTCCCCGCCCTGGTGACGCCCGAGGTGCTCGCAGAGCTGCGCCGGCTGGTGCCATACGCCCCACTGCATCAACCGTACAACCTCGCGGCCATCGAAGCGGTGGGGAGACAACGGCCGGACGTGCCGCAGGTCGCGTGCTTCGACACGAGCTTTCACCGCAGTCTCCCGGCAGTCGCGAAGCTCCTGCCGCTGCCGGCCGAGATGTGCCGCGACGGCGTTGAGCGCTACGGCTTCCATGGCCTCTCCTACGAGTACATCGCAGCGGTTCTGCCGCAGGTGGCCCCGCAGATCGCCAAAGGGCGTGTGATCGTCGCTCATCTCGGGAGCGGCGCGAGCCT
The DNA here is from genome assembly GCA_035623155.1 of Casimicrobiaceae bacterium. Lineage (GTDB taxonomy): Bacteria > Pseudomonadota > Gammaproteobacteria > Burkholderiales > Casimicrobiaceae > PALSA-1003. The sequence goes on from DASPTZ010000130.1 coordinate 9,849, forward strand.
CTGTGCGCTGTGCGCCGGACAAAGTGTCGATACCACCATGGGCTTTACCGCGCTCGATGGCCTTTGCATGGGGACGCGGCCGGGCGCCGTCGACCCGGGTGTGATCCTCTACCTCTTCCAGGGGCTCGGTCTTTCGGTCAAGGAGGTCGAGACCATTCTCTACAAGAAGTCGGGCCTCCTCGGCATCTCCGGCGTCAGCAACGACATGCGCGACCTGCTCGAGAGCAGCGAACCGTCCGCACGCCTCGCCGTGGACTACTTCGTGTACCGCGTGGCGAAGGAGGTCGGAGCGCTGGCCGCGGTGCTCGGCGGACTCGACGCACTCGTCTTTACCGCCGGCATCGGCGAGAACTCGCCCGAGATCCGGCGTCGCGTCGGCGAAGCCTGCGCGTGGCTCGGCATCGAATTCGATCCGCAGGCCAACAACGCCAATGCGTCGTGCGTCTCGCGCAAGGCGAGCACGGTGTCGGTGTGGATGATCCCGACGAACGAGGAACTGATGATCGCCCGACACACGGGGCGATTGCTTGCATCGGGAGGCGCTGCCCGCCGCTAGCGGCGCGACCTCCCTGAGGAGTTTGTCCATGGCCGCAACCCAACCCCTTGAGTCCGCCGCCGGCAGCGAGAAGTCCCCCTGGCAGGGCTTTCGTGGCGGCATGTGGCAGAAAGAGATCAACGTCCGCGACTTCATCCAGCAGAATTGCTCGCCGTACGAGGGCGATGGTTCGTTTCTCCAGGGCGCGACGCAAGGGCATACTCGATGTGTCGCAAATCCCCGGCTCGATCACTGCGTACGCGCCGGGCTACATCGACCGCAACGACGAGATCATCGTCGGACTGCAGACGGATGCGCCGCTCAAGCGTGGCATCCTGCCGAACGGCGGCATCCGCATGGTGGTAAACGCACTCGAGGCATACCACTACGAGCCCGACCCCAAGGTGGTGGAGATCTTCACCAAGTACCGCAAGACCCACAACGACGCGGTGTTTGACGCCTACACCGCTGACGCCAGGCGCTGCCGCAGCTCGCACATCCTCACGGGACTGCCGGACGCCTATGGCCGCGGGCGCATCATCGGCGATTATCGTCGCGTGGCACTCTACGGCGTCACGCGGCTCATCAAGCGCAAGGAGGAAGATGAAGAGCGCGCTCGACGCCCAACCCTCTCTCGAGGGCATCATCCGCGATCGCGAGGAGCTCGCCGAGCAGATCCGCGCGCTCGGCGAGCTGCAGGAGATGGTGACGAGCTACGGGTTTGACATCTCCCGCCCGGCGGCCAACGGGCGCGAGGCGGTGCAATGGCTGTATTTCGGCTATCTGGCAGGTGTCAAGGAACAGAATGGCGCGGCGATGTCGCTCGGCCGCACCTCGACGTTCCTCGACATCTACCTCGAGCGCGACCTCGCGGCCGGAGTGCTGACCGAAGAGCAGGCGCAGGAGATCATCGACGATTTCGTGATCAAGCTGCGCATCGTGCGCTTCCTGCGTACGCCGGAGTACGACGAGCTGTTCGCGGGCGATCCGACCTGGGTCACGGAATCGATTGGCGGCATGGGTGAGGACGGCCGCACACTGGTGACCCGCACCAGTTTCCGCTTCCTGCAGACGCTCTATAACCTAGGCCCCGCGCCCGAGCCGAACCTGACGGTGTGGTACTCCCCGCGGCTGCCGGACGCATTCCGGCGCTTCGCCGCCAAGGTGGCCATCGATACGAGTTCCATACAATTCGAGAACGACGAGACGATGCGTCGCGTGTGGGGAGACGACGGCGCGATCGCCTGCTGCGTCTCGCCGATGGTGCTCGGCAAGCAGATGCAGTTCTTCGGCGCGCGCGCCAACCTCGCCAAGTGTCTGCTCTACGCCATCAACGGCGGCCGCGACGAGATCTCGGGCAAGCAGGTCGCACCGGCGTTCCCACCGGTCGAGGGGGAGGTGCTCGACTTCGACGACGTGCTCGATCGCTTCGTGCGCATGATGGACTGGCTCGCGGGCGTGTACGTGAACGCGATGAACGTCATTCACTACATGCACGACAAGTACGCCTACGAGCGCATCGAAATGGCACTACACGACTACGCACCGGTGCGCACCATGGCATTCGGTATGGCGGGACTGTCCGTGGTGGCGGACAGCCTCTCGGCCATCAAGCACGCCAAAGTGCGCATAGTGCGCGATGCGACCGGACTGGTGACCGATTACCGGACCGAGGGCGAATTCCCGAAGTTCGGCAACAACGACAACCGCGTCGATGAGCTGGCGTCGTGGACCGTGAGCACGTTCATGAGCAAGCTGCGCAAGTACCCGACCTATCGCAATGCGCTGCACACGCAGTCGGTCCTCACCATTACGTCGAACGTCGTCTATGGCAAGGGAACCGGCAACACACCCGACGGCCGCCGCAAAGGCGAGCCGTTCGCGCCCGGCGCCAACCCCATGCACGGTCGAGACAGCCACGGCATTCACGCCGCCGCGGCTTCGGTGGCCAAGATCCCCTATCGCGACGCCCAGGACGGCATCTCGCTCACCGTCTCGCTGGTGCCGACCGGTTTGGGGCGCACTGCCGAGGAGCGCGTTACCAACCTGACCGCCATGCTCGATGCGTACTTCGGGGTCACGGGATTCCACATGAACGTGAACGTGCTCAACCGCGAGACCCTGCTCGATGCGATGGAACATCCGGAGAAATATCCGAACCTCACCATCCGCGTCTCGGGTTACGCCGTGAACTTCGTGCGCCTGACGCGCGAGCAGCATACGGACGTGATCAACCGCACCTTCCACGGGACATGAGGTTGCAGGAGAACGACACCATGGCTGACGTCAGCGAGAACGAAGCAGCCTCCGCTGGAGGCCAAGAGTCCCTTCGAGCTGCGGGTGAACCTCGGCCAGGACGTTCCGGAAACGGATGTGCGCACCGCGCTCGCCGAAGGCGACATGGGATTCATGCACTCCTTCACCACCGGGTCAGCGGTGGATGGACCCGGTGTGCGCGTGGTGGGCTGGACGACGGGCTGCATGTGGCGCTGCCAGTACTGCCATAACCCGGACACCTGGACGATGCGCAACGGCATCCCGGTGAGCGTCGGGCAGGCGCTCGAGGAGCTGCGCAAGTACCGCCACGGACTCAAGGTGATGTCGGGGGGCGTGACCATCAGCGGCGGCGAGCCGCTGATGCAGCGGCACTTCGTCATGAAAGTGCTCGCCGCGGGGCGAAGGCCATGGGGATCCACACCGCGATCGAGACCAACGGTTTTATCGGCGCGGACCTCACCGACGCCGATCTCGACAACATCGATCTGATGCTGCTCGGCATCAAGACCTTCGACCGCGAGCGTCACAAGGCGCTCACCGGGCGTGACAACGACCCGACGCCGGAGCTGGCGCGCCGCCTCGCCGCTCGCAAGCAACCGATCTGGGTACGCTTCGTGTTGGTGCCGGGGCTCACCGATGACATGGGCGACATCTCGCAGATCGCGGCCTTTGCGGCAAAGCTCGGCAACGTCCAGCGCGTCGAGGTGCCGGCCTTCCACCAGATGGGCCGCTTCAAGTGGCATACACTCGGTATCCGCTACGCGCTCGAGCAGACCGAGCCACCGTCGGCAGATGCTCTCGAGAAGGTCTGCGGGATATTTCGCGCCCAGGGACTGAGGGCGCACTGAGGCGCAAGCAACGCCGCGGCAAACGCACGTCGTGTCAGGAAGGTTACTTTATCAGGCGATGGCGTTTTCTCGGCCGCGGGGCTCACACGGTCAAGAGATATCGTGGTGTTGATTCCCGTCGTTTGCCTCTCACGACAGTAGAGACTCCCCCGCCCCACACTGGAGCTTGGACGGACTGGCCAATACCCGTCAGGTGCCCCCGACTGCCTTGTACTTGAACTTCTGGCCGCCGACCGTGGCTTGGACCATGGCCCCTCCTTTCACGATCGTGAACACCGCCATCCCCTTGTAATACTTGGTAGCAGTGCCGGCTTCCTTGCCGCCGCCGGTGCTGGCGCTCGCCGCAGCACCGCTCGTGCCCACGGAACCCGAAGCTCCCGACTTGATCGCCACGGCATTCACATCGGCGCCGAACTCGAAATTGCCACCTGTGAATTGGTCCAGGGCAGCTTTGTTCTCAAAGAAGATGATCTGACTGAACGCCTCTCCGCCGGCCTGAAATCCGACACTCACCTGCGTCATGGAGGTATCGCCGATGTACTTATCCTTTTCGTAGACCCTGCCATCGCCGTGCGCTGCTCCGACCACCAGGCCGCCTTTACCCACCGAGGGGAAGACCGCGTAACCGTAGCTGTTGTTGAAGAACGATGCGCTCTCGCCGGCCTTTTTGAACAAGTTGATCGTGTCCGAATATTCGTCCGCCATGACCGGAAAGCCGGCGAGCGCGAACGCGGCCAACATCAGAGATGCGAAGATCTTGTTCACGATTTACCTCCCAATCCGTTCGGTGGTATCGGCGACCGGCTCCCCACGCTGTGTGCCCACGGCGTTCTGCGCATGCGCAGGGACTTTGCTGCGGCCCAACAGGACATAGTATTGGCTCACTTGCGTGAAAAGACGAATCCGTATTAGGTGCATCACACGCGATTGACAAATCTCCGCACGGCTGCGCCGCAGACTGCGCTCACTCGCCGCCGTCACGAAACCGAGCTGTCCTCGCCAGGACAACACATGGCGGCAACGTGAGCGTTGCTTTTGACAGTCCTGACGCTCTGCAGTCAGAGACGCATTTAGACCCGGTTTTCAGTTCGAAGTCGAACTCGCGTTGAGTCGCTCCGGAGACCATAGTGCTCGTTCTAACTCCATGCTGCGATCATCTCTTATCGTGTTGAAGCGAGAGTGCTAATGAAAGCGAACGGGCCATTACGGCGCTGCTGGTCGCATCAGCTCTCGCGGGCGTCACGCCGCTGGTTGCCCAAGAAGCGCCAGCTGCGCCGACCATCAAGGAAGCAGCCGGCGTTGGACCGGGTCAGGCGGCGGCAGCGAGCGTCGAGGTAAGCGTGACCATCGCTGCCCATCGACGCTGCCAAGCGCGAGGTCACACGCAAGCGAGCGGACGGCACGCTGACAACAGTCGCTGTCAGCGACCAGGTGCGGAACTTCAACCAGATCAAGGTGGGTGACATCGTGCACGCGCGCTACACGCGGGCGGTGGCGCTGGAGCTTAATAAGGGTGCGGTTGATAAAGGTCCGCCGACCATGGAGCGCGCCGCGACCGGGGCGCCGTAGGCGCAACGCCCGCCGGTGCAGTCCGGCCAAAAAGTGACTGCGATGGCGGACGTCACGGCGGTCGACGCCAAGGATCACGTCGTCACGCTCCGGGGTCCCGGAGGCAAGCAGGTGGATCTTGAGGTAACTGACGCCGCCCAGTTGATGAACATCAAGAAGGGGGACCACGTTCAGGTCACGTACGTGGAGGCCTTAGCCGTTGCAGTCGAGCCGACTCACGTTGCCACTGCGAAATAGGCTGCAGGTGGCTGCAGGCGCGCTTTGTTGTGCCGACCAGTCGGCAAGCTCGGTGTCGCCGATCCCTCACCCGGTCATGCAGCGGCCTTCGGTTGGATAACTAAGTCGCCGTCGGTAGGCGGTTCCAGTAAGCGCACTCGGCGTCGACCCCTGCTCGAACCTTCGGATCGGTAATCTGATAGCGAGGGCCGCGGCACGCCTCGAGCATGAGCTTGCGAAACTCGTCCAGGCCTTGCGAACCGTCGCCTCCACGAGAAAATATCTCCGAGTCGATCGCGGCTTTTGCTGCCTTCTGGGCGGCGGCCCTGATATCGTTCCACTCTTTCTCTTGGTGGGCCGCACTCGGTTCATCGGCGACGGCGCCGCCGCAGACGAGCAGCGAGACTAGAACGAGAGACACGAACGAGCGCGGCATGACGGTGTCCTTGGCGCGAACGTGGTTGTATGAGACTCTCAACGCCGCTCAGATGCTGTGACGGGCGTCACGAGGAACATACTGGGGGCTGATTCCAGGGACCGCTCGCTTGGGGCGTCGCTCCCGACCGTAGCAGTTGTGACTCAGCGCAAATTGTGACACTAACTGCGCGAGCTCTTCGATCGAGGCCGGCTTGGCCGAATACGCATCCAGTCCACTGGCGCGCAGAAGCTCCTTACGCGGAACTGCTTGCGGAGTATTCAGCCGGCCTGAACATCGGCCCTTCCGGGTCAGTTACGAGACGCAATTTGCGCGTAAAGAACCCGTCGGCAGCACTGCCCTGACCGATGTCGACGACGCCGACATCGGAGAGTGGACCCGCAAAGAGCGCTTCGATCCGCCCGCGCGAGACAGAATTGAGCGCGTCGAACGCGCCGTTCAACACCAACCATTGTGGCCGCTGCAGACAGACTCGGGCGAAGGCCAGGCTTTGTTTTTCGTTCTCGTTCAATCGCCGGTCCCAACGATCGGTCGTGTCAAGAAGCGGTCGGAGATGCTCCAAGCCCACATCCGCGAGCGCGCGAGTGATGGCCGCGTCCTCATAGTCGACCGCCGCGCGCGGATAAGCGAGCGCGGCACGCAGCGTACCGGGTGGGACGTAGGCACGTGCTGGCAGGAACATCATTGCCTGGCGGAGCGGGCGCGTGATCCGGCCGCCGCCCCAGGGCCAGATCCCGATGATAGCGTTCAGCAAGAAGGCTCCTGCCGTCCCGCGTTCGCCCACGATGAGAGTGCGTTCACCGGGCCTCACCTCCACGTGCGGCTCACTCAGTTTGATCGAGCCGTCCGTTGCGGCAATAGAAAGATCGTCGATACGGATCGAGTGGTCTTGCGTTTCCTCGAGGCTGATGTGGCCGACGGACCGGCCGAGGCCATCCATGGTCTCTACCGCTCTTTGGAAACTAGCTACACGCCGCCGTGTGGCACGCCAGTCCGCGAGGATGGAAAAGTTGTCAACGAACCATCGCAGACAGCTCTGCACCTGGTTGAAGGCACCGACCGCCACCATCAACTGTCCGAAGGTCATCTTCCCTGACAGATAGCTCGGCGAGGCCACGAGGATCGGAGCCACGATCGTGAACCAGCCATAGCCGGAGGTGACCCACGTCAGCCGGGTCACGGCACCGACGATGCGTCGGGTAACCTCGAGGACGCTTTCGAACACGCGATCGAGTAGCTGCTTTTCGCCGGCTTCGCCGCCGCAAATGGTGATGCCTTCGATGTCTTCGTTGACGCGCACCAGCGCGAAGCGCAGTTCCGCCTCCCGCGCATAGCGCTCGGCATTCAAGGCGATGAGCGGTCGACCGACACGCCAGCTGAGGAACGACGCTGCGGCCGAGTAAAGCAGCGCACACCACACCAGATAGCCGGGCACCTGGATCCGCCGGCCACCCCACGGCAGAAACATCTGCTGCGAGAGAAACCAGAGCACGCCGATGAATGACAGCAGGAGTAACGTTGACTGCAGCAGGCCGATCAGCAAGTCGGTGACCAGGTCCGCCAGGTGTTGCGCATCCGCTGACATCCGCTGGTCCGGGTTCGCTCCGATGGAACCCGCATTCGACAGACGAAAAGCTCGTAGCGGCTTGAGCCACTGGTCGACCATGTCGTGCACCAGCGACCTGCGCAGCGTGAGCTTGGTGGTCTGATTGAGCCACACCTGCGACACATTCAGCACCAGTAGTATCGCCGCCAAGATTGCGAACACACCCAGTTGTCTTATGAAGTCAGGCACGTCCTTGCGCGTCACCGCATCGTAAAACGGCTGATTCCATGCGTTCAGTCGAACCTGCATGTGCGCCGTCGCCGCGATCACGATAAAGATGCCGGCAGCCAGCATCAGAAGGCGCTTGCGCTCCCGTGAAGCCCAGTAAAGCGCGGCCATCCGCCGGAGCTCAGAGAAGACGCTCTTGGCCGGGACCTCTCCGCCTTCAGCGCGGGGTGAAGTCTTGCTCAGTGGTTCCGTCATGGCAGTCACCTTTAGGCTGACTCACTTGTAGTCCTTGCCCCAGCTGTAAACATACTTGAGAACGACGCCGGTATAGTTCGGGGCGTTTGTGTGCACGAGCGCTTTGGCGAACACGAGACCGAGGGAGTTGCGTGAATTCGGCAACCAATGCGCTTCGGCTCCGACGATGAGACCTTCTTGTGAATTGTTCTGCGCTAGCCCGTCGACGACAGTTTCACCGCGGAAGGCATAGCGGGTGTCTAAGGACGCCCAAAGGCTGTGTGTAAAGGTATAGCTGATGTGCCCTTCAACGCCCGGTAGTGGCTCCTGACGTAGGACTTCGACCCCGTGATATGCCGTGTTGTCAGTAAAGAAAAGCGCGTTGACGTATCCGTCGACCTCCCACTTCTGTTCGGGTCCGAAGGGATACGAGATACCAACCTCTGGCTTAAACGACCAGCGATGTGTGCCCACATTGAGCACTTTGTCAGCGTTGTATTCCCCGGTGGGGACGGGAACCGTCAGACTAATCCCCACGCTCGTCGTCTGTTCGTGGGTCGCGAGTTCCGGCGCACTGAGCGCCTTGCCCCCCATCAATATCCCGGCTAACTCAAGGCTGGAATCACCGGGGCCGGTAGTCGAGCCGGAGATGTTGCTCTCCGCTACGTAGCCCCTGAGGGAGGCGTACGGAACAGTCGCATTCACCCACGCAAAGTGGCCCAAGACGCTAAAATTATGCGTGTAGGAGAGATCCCCCTTATTCAGCTCAAGGGTCGCGCTACCGACGACAACTGACGTATCAATGGAGGCATTTGCGCGCGCGTAGGTGTAATCGAACTCGAGATCGTTTAGGCCGACGGGTCCAACGGTGTACGTGCGCGGGTCAGTGAACTGGGCATACAACACCCCCGGAAAACATGAAGCCGCGATGGCCGCGACGGCGGGAAACAGTCGCATGGCGAACACTTACAACACGGGCAACAACCTTCACCACCATGCCGCGCCCGGTCGTAGACCACCGCGGAGCCAGACCGGCAGCTGAGCGGCGATCCACGTGTCGCCGACAAGTCAGTTTCCGCCCGAAAGCGCTGACGTGGAATACCCAGATACCCAGAGACCGTTCTGCACAAGGCTCGAAATGCGGCTGCGGGCACGCACTCGAGCACACCGCGCCGCCCTCAGCAGAGGCGCTCGAGGAGGCCTGCGGCATATTCCGCGCTCAGGGGCTGACCGCGAACTGACCCCCGCGGTGGGAGTCAGGCCGGCGCGACCGTCCGGTGCTCGGAAACGCTCGAACCTAAGCAGCGTTGGAGAGCACACTCACCACGAAGCCGATGATCGTCGCCACGAAGAAGAATGAATAGATCGCGTGCAGCAGTGTCAACCGTCGTATCGCCGTGCCGAAGATGGAAACATCCGTGGTTCCGAAGCACATCGCGATCGTGAAGGAATAGTACATAAAGTCCCACAGAACTGGTGCCGACTGGCCGGGGAAATGCAGATCCGGCTCAGTGCGCACGGCGCCGCTCTTCTGCGAATCGCTGTAGTAGAACCGCATGTATTGGATGCCGAAGATCATCTGCGCGGTGATCCAGCCGAGTAACAGTGCAGACAGCGACGCGGCCAGGTGGAGCACCTTGAGCCAGTGCGCATGGTCCCTTTGGCTGTTGAGCATCACTCCGATCGCGGTGATGCTGACGAGCGAGGCCAGCACCGTGGCGACCAGCACGGCCTTCTTCGCCAGCGTCCTCCCCTTTACCGCCAGATCGGCACATTGCTCGGCCGTGGCGATAGACATGAGTACATAGACCAGCGTTACAAACGTGAGCAGAAGCAGATTGAGGCTGAGGATGATCCGCGTCTCGCGAGGCAGCGATTTGGTTGCCAGGAGGCATGCGCCGCCGGCCACTACAGACGCGAGCACCCGGCCGAGCGGGCGCAGTAACCAGGGAACCGGGCTCGAGGTGGAAAGTAGTTGCTCGCTCGTCGGCATGTCAGCACTTCCGTCCTGGAAAGTCATTTCTCTTTTAGTTTCAGCATCTTACGTATTACAAGTCCACGTTGCCACCCGCGCCTCATCGTCAAGTCCGCGCTCGCTGGACCGCAGCGCGCGGACCGGCGGAGAAGCGGAACGATGGGTCCTCTGCAGGTACTTTGATTTCCTGCCGAAGCCGCGAGCAAGATACGGTTTCGCGTGACGCAGCGGCAGCTTGAGGCACGCGGCAGCCGGCGGTGATCGAAACCCAAAACACAATGCCCAAGGAGACACCGTGATCCCTCCCTCATTTGAATATCACGCGCCGCGCTCGATTGGGGAGGCTGTGTCACTCCTCACGAGCCTCGGCGGCGACGCCAAACTGCTGGCCGGCGGGCACAGTCTGCTGCCGATGATGAAGCTGCGCTTTGCACAGCCGGAGCATCTGATCGACTTGGGACGCATTCCTGACCTGCGCGGCATTCGCGAGGAAGGCCATAACGTCCTGATCGGCGCCATGACCACCGAGGCGGAGCTGCTGGCCTCCTCACTCGTCAGGAACAAGCTGCCGCTGCTCGCCGAGGGCGCAGCCTCCATCGCCGACCCCCAGGTGCGCTACAAGGGGACCATCGGCGGGGACATCTCGCACGGCGACCCGGGCAACGATCACCCCGCCCTCATGATCGCGCTCGACGCCTCGTTCGTGCTCACGGGGCCTAAGGGTCAGCGCACCGTCAAGGCCGACGGCTATTTCCTCGGGCTCTACTCCACGCAGCTCGCGCCCGAGGAGATCCTGACGCAGATCCGCATTCCGCTGCCCGCCGCCGGCAGCGGCTGGTCGTACCAGAAGCTCAAGCGCAAGACCGGTGATTTCGCGACCGCCGCGACCGCGGTGCTGCTCGAGACGAAGGGCGCGAATGTTGCCAAGGTTGCGATCGCACTCACGAATGTGGCGCCGACGGCGCTCAAGGCGCGCGCCGCGGAGGCCGCACTCACGGGCAAGCCGATCAACGAGGCGAGTGTGAGCGAGGCGGCACGGCTCGCGATGAGTATCTGCAAACCAGCCGCCGATCAGCGCGGGGATGCGCAGTACAAAACCGCGATGTGCGGGGAAATGACACGCCGCGCGCTTCAGGCAGCGGCGGCGCGCGCCAAAGGCTGAAGAAGGCTGGAGAAGAAACGCGAGGAGCAGGTCGTGGCAACGAATCACAAGGTGTCCTTCGAGCTGAACGGCAAGAGTGTTGCGGTGGACGTCGAGGCGCGCGAGCTCCTCATCCACACACTGCGCGAGCGACTGGCGCACACGGGTGCACACATCGGCTGCGAGACCTCGCACTGCGGCGCTTGCACCGTCGACTGTAACGGCATGTCGGTGAAGTCCTGCACCGTGCTCACCGTGCAGTGCGACGGCGCCGAGGTGCTCACGGTCGAGGGACTCGAGCGCGGTGGTACTCTGCACGCGCTCCAGCAGGCTTTCCACGAGCAGCATGGCCTGCAGTGCGGCTACTGTACCCCGGGCATGCTGATGCGGGCGTACCGGCTGCTCAAGGAGAACCCGAATCCCAGCGAGCAGGAGATCCGCTACGGCCTGGCCGGGAACCTCTGCCGCTGCACGGGCTATCAGAACATCATCAAGGCGGTGCAGTCCGCGGCGCGGAAACTCGCCGCTGCACCGGCGGCCGCGTGACGCGCGCCACGAGCGGAGATACCACCATGGGCGACACGGCGGAACTGAAGGATCGCGAGCAGAAGCTTCAGGGTCTGGGAAGCTCGTTACTGCGCAAGGAGGATGCACGCTTCATTCGTGGCCAGGGCACATACATCGACGACATCCAGCTGCCGGGCATGCTGTTTGGCGCCATCGTGCGCAGTCCCTATGCGCACGCGCGCATCACTTCGATCGACAAGGCGCGGGCGCTGGCCTCGCCCGGCGTCGTGGCGGTGCTCACGGCAGAGGATCTCAAGCCGGTCAAGCTGCACTGGATGCCGACCGTGGGCGGCGACGTGCAGGCCGTGCTCGCCGACAAGAAGGTGTGCTTCCAGTACCAGGAGGTCGCGATGGTGCTGGCCACCGACCGTTACGCCGCCTATGACGGTGCGGCGCTGGTCGAAGTCGGCTACGAGGAGCTGCCCGCCATCACTGACCCGAAAAAGGCACTGCTCGCCGGCGCACCGGTGATCCGCGAGGACATCGCCGACAAGAAGGAGGTCGGGCACGGGCCGCGCACGCACCCGAACCATATCTTCACCTGGGAAGCCGGCGATAAAGCGGCGGCGGATGCGGCCTTCGCCGCCGCTGCCGTCACGGTGCGCGAGGAGATTCTCAACCCGCGCGTGCATCCGTGCCCGCTCGAGACCTGCGGTTGCGTGGCGTCCTTCAACAAGGCAACGGGGTACCTGACGGTCTACGTCACCTCGCAGATTCCGCACCTGTTCCGCACGGTTCTCGCGATGCTCTCGGGCCTTGCCGAGAGCAAGATCCGCGTCGTCGGCGGCGACATCGGCGGCGGCTTCGGCAACAAGGTGCCGATCTATCCGGGTTACGTGGTGGCCACGGTTGCCTCGATCGTGACCGGCGTGCCGATCAAGTGGATCGAATCGCGCATCGACAACATCTCCACCACCGGGTTTGCCCGCGACTACCACGGCGTCGGCGAGCTCGCGGCGGACAAGGACGGACGCATCAAGGGTCTGCGCTTCAGCGCGCTCGCCGATCATGGCGCGTTCAACTCGCACGTCTCGGCGAGCAAGCTCCCGGCGGGACTCTTCTCGATCTGCACGGGCTCCTATGCGATCCCGAACGCCTATTGCCGCGTCGATGCGGTCTACACCAACAAGGCCCCGGGCGGCGTGGCGTATCGCTGCTCGCTGCGGGTCACCGAAGCGGTCTACCTGATCGAGCGCATGATGGACGTGCTCGCGCAGAAGATCGGTGTCGACAAGGCCGAGATCCGCCGCCGCAACTTCGTGAAGCCCGAGCAGTTCCCGTACACCACGGCGTTCGGCTGGACGCTCGACAGCGGTGCCTACCAGGCGGCGCTTGATAAGGTACTCAAGGCCGTCGACTACGAGGGGCTGCGCCGCGAGCAGGCGGCCAAGCGCGCCGACCCGAACTGCCCGACGCTCATGGGCATCGGTATCTCGACCTTCACCGAGATTGTCGGCGCAGGCCCGACCAAGGTATGCGACATCCTCGGCGTCGGCCTCTTCGACAGCTGCGAGATCCGTGTGCACCCCACCGGGGCGGTGATCGCCCGCCTCGGAACGATGAGCCAGGGGCAAAGTCACGCCACCACCTACGCGCAGATCATCGCCACCGAGCTGGGGCTTCCGGCGAGCGACATCGTGATCGAGGAAGGCGATACCGACAAGGCACCCTACGGCGCCGGCACCTGGGGCTCGCGCTCGACGCCGGTGGCGGGTGCCGCCGCGGCGCAGTCCGCGCGCAAGATCAGGGACAAGGCCCGCAAGATCGCCGCACATCTGCTGGAGGTCGGCGAGGGGGATCTCGAGTGGGAGATCGATCGCTTCAAGGTGAAGGGCAACCCGAGCCAGGCGAAGACCATGAAGGAAATCTGCATGGTCGCGCACACCGGCAACCTCCCGAGCGGCATGGAGCAGGGACTCAACGCGGTGACCTACTATGATCCGCCGAACCTCACCTACCCGTTCGGCGCCTACCTGTGCGTGGTCGATGTCGACAAGTTCACCGGCGAGACCAAGGTACGGCGTTTCTATGCACTCGATGATTGCGGGACGCGCATCAATCCCATGGTCATCGAAGGCCAGATCCACGGTGGGTTGACGGAGGCTTATGCCGTAGCGATGGGCCAGCAGCTGCCGTTCGACGAGAGCGGCAATCAACTCGGCAACACCCTCCTCGATTACTTCCTGCCGACCGCCGTCGAGACGCCGCACTGGGAAACCGACCACACAGTCACTCCCTGCCCGCATCACCCGATCGGCGCCAAGGGCGTCGCCGAATCGCCTCACGTTGGCGGCATCCCGTGCTTCAGCAACGCGGTCATCGACGCGTTCGCGCATCTCGGGGTGACGCACATGGACATGCCGCACACTGCGTGGCGTGTCTGGCAGAAATGCCAGGAGCTCGGCGTGAACAAGCGGGCGGTGCGTGCTTGAAGGTCAACCTGGCGCGAACCTTTCCTATGCCGGCGCCGGCGCCGCAGGCCTGGGAGCTGCTGCGGGACGTCGAGCGCGTGGCCGGCTGCATGCCGGGCGCCAAGATCAGCGAGCGGATCGACGCGCGGCACTACAAGGGGAGCGTAGCCGTGCGCTTCGGCCCCGCCAATATGTCGTTTCGCGGCGAGGTCGAGGTCGTCTCGCTCGAGCCGGCGAGCCGCACGCTGCGCCTCATCGGCAAGGGCACGGACACGAGCGGCGGCTCGGGGGCGTCGCTCGATCTCACGGCCCGGGTCGATGCGGTCGATGAGGTGTCGAGCAACCTCGTTGGCAGCAGCGAAGTGTCGATGAGTGGCAAGGTCGCCGCGTTCGGCGCACGGATGGCGGAGGCGGTCGCCGAGCAGGTACTGACGCAGTTCGGCGCAAATTTCGCCGCTGAGCTCAAGACCCGGCAGGCCGCGACCGCGTCGCGAGAGGGGGGAGATGCGTCCACGGCGCCCGTGGCGACGGCGGCAGCGCGGCCAGCGGAGCTGAACGGCCTCGCCCTCATCTGGAGCGTCCTCATCGGCTGGCTGCGGACGCTCTTCGGCTGGAGGCGGGCATGAGCGAGGGTGTGCGTGCGCGCGAGCTCGCCGCATTGCAGGACGATCTCGCGCGCGCCGGCTACATCGCGGAAGCACCACTCGTCGCGGCGCTGCTCTTGATGCAGGAGCTCGGCCGGCCGCTGCTGCTCGAAGGCGATGCCGGCGTCGGCAAGACCGAGGTCGCGAAGGTGCTGGCCGCGATCCGTGCGACGCGCCTGATCCGCTTGCAATGCTACGAAGGCCTCGATGCGCACGCCGCGATGTACGAATGGAACTACCAGCGCCAGCTGCTTGCCATCAAGCTGCTCGAGCACGACGAGCGCGGTATCGCGCAGAAGGAACAGGACATTTTCTCCGAGCGCTACCTGCTCAGGCGTCCGCTGCTCGAGGCGATCAGCGCCGACACCGCGCCGGTTCTGCTGATCGATGAGATCGATCGTGCCGACGAGGCCTTCGAGGCATTCCTGCTCGAGCTGCTGTCGGAATTTCAGCTCTCGATCCCCGAGCTCGGCACGGTGCGGGCGCGCAGCCGGCCGCTGGTGGTGATCACCTCCAACGGCACGCGCGAGCTCTCCGATGCGCTGCGCCGGCGCTGCCTCTATCAGTACATCGACTACCCCGACTACGAGAAGGAGTTTGCGATCGTGCGCCGCAAGGCGCCGGAGGTCGCGAGCGCACTCGCGCGGCAGATCGTCGCCTTCGTGCAGGCGGTGCGCCGCATGGATCTGCAGAAGAAGCCGGGTATCGCCGAGACGCTCGACTGGACCGCGGCGCTGCTGCGCCTCGGGATATCCTCTCTCGAGGCCGAGGGTGCCGGGCGCATCATGGAAACCCTGAGTGCCCTCATTAAGACGCGAGACGATCGCGCGGCTTTCCCGCGCGAGGTCGTCGCGCGGCTGGCGGCGGCATGCTGAATACGCCGGCCGCAACGCTCGAGTACCGCGCCGCGCAGCGGCTCGCGGGCTTTGCCGCGTTCCTGCGCGCCAACGGCTTTGCCGTCGGCGGCGGCGATGCGGTCGAGGTACTGCGCACCGCCGAGCGCGTCGGTGTGCTCGATGCGCAGCTGCTGCGCTGGTCGCTCAAGGCGCTGCTGTGCGGCCGCAGTGAAGAATGGCGGCGCTTCGATGAATTGTTCGACGCCTGGTTCCTGCCGCCCAACCGCTGGCAGAGCCCGGCGCGGCGCACCGCTTGCGATCACGGGCAGGGCGTGCGTCCGGCGGCCGCGGACAGCCGTGCACCGCGCGGTGCCGAGAGCGATGCGCTGCGCGCGCGCCACGTCGCGAGTCAGCGGGAGGTCCACAGCTCGGCCGACTTTCGCACCCTGATGCAGCGCGAACACCTCCTCGAGATCGAGGCGCTGATGCGCCGCTTCGCGCGGCGCTTGAAGCACATCCGGCTGCGGCGCGAGGCGCGCGCACGCAGAGGTCGCCGGCTCGACCTGCCGGCGACCATCCGCCGCAGCGTCGCAACCGGTGGCACGCCACTCAACCTTGCCTGGCGCAACCCGCGCCGCGTCCGTCCGCGCCTGGTGCTGCTCATCGACGTGAGCCGCTCGATGGCGCCATACAGCTTCTTCTACCTGCGGCTCGCGCGCGCCCTCGGTGCCGAGCTGACCGACGTCCGCAGCTTCATCTTCCATACGCACCTGACACCGGTGTCGGAGCCACTCACGGAGGCCGACCCCCACCGCGCCCAGGAGCGGCTGCAGGTGCTCGCGCAGGGCTGGGCCGGGGGCACCCGCATCGGCGAGAGCCTGGAGCAGTTCAACCGCACGCACGCACCCCACTGCGTGCATTCGCGCAGCGCGGTGATCATCATGAGCGATGGCTATGACACGGGCGATCCGCAAAGGCTCTCGGCAGCGCTCGGGGCGCTGCGCCGGCACGTGCGGCGCCTTGTGTGGATAAACCCGTTGTGCAGTCGAGCGGACTACACGCCAAGCAGCGCGGGGATGCAGGCGGCGCTGCCGCACCTCGATCTGCTCGCCCCGGGCGCCGACCTCGCGAGCCTCGCGGCGGTGCTTCCCAACCTGATCGAAGCCCTGCGATGACCGAGGCAAGCACCGATCTCTTCGCGGTTGCGCAACGGCTGCAGCAGCAGGGGCAGCCTTATGCGCTGGTCAGCGTGGTGCATACCGAGGCGCCGGCCTCGGCGCGCCCCGGCGACAAGGCGCTCGTCACCGCTCAGGGCATCGTGCACGGCTGGATCGGCGGCGGCTGCGCGCAGCCGGCCGTGCTGCACACCGTTCGCCAGGCCCTTGAGGACGGCTGTGCACGGCTGATCCGTATCTCGCCGGCCTCGGCCGACGCATCCCGCGATCCGCAGGGGCTGCTCAGCGACGCGCTCGAGTTCGGCATGAGCTGCCACTCGGGCGGCACCATCGAGCTCTTCATCGACCCGATCCTGCCGCCGACGCGGCTCATCGTCATCGGCGACTCGCCGGTCGCGGTGGCCGTCGCTGCTCTTGCGCCCCGGGTGGGACTGCCCGTGACCGTCATTGCCCGCGGCGCGGACGCGCAGCGTTTCGCCGACGCGAGCCAGGTCATCGACACCGACGATGCGACGGCGGTCGCTGCGCAGGTGGCGCCGGGCTGCCTGGTGGTCGTCGCGACCCAGGGGCGACGCGATCTGCAGGGCCTGCGCGCGGCGCTGGCGCTGAAGGCACTTCGGGTCTGGCTGGTGGCGAGCGCACGCAAGGCGCAGGTGCTGCGCGAGCTGCTGATTGCCGCGCAGTACGACCCACAGGCCGTGAACGCCATCGTCGCGCCCGCCGGCCAGCCGATCGGCGCGCGCACGCCGGAGGAAATTGCGCTTTCGGTGCTCGCCTCGGTGGTGGCCGTGCGCCGCGCGGCGCGCAGCGCACCCGGGGAGGGCGCCGCGGCCAAGGCGGTGGCAGGCGGCACGCCGACCGCAGCAGAAGCCGTCGAGCAAAGAGTCGCAGCGCCGGTGAGCGCGGAGAGCGCGCCCTCAGGCGGCGCCCCGCAAAAGTGCTGCAGCGACTGACATGGGCTGTCTCCTCAAGCAGAGCGGCCTTTACAGCCGCATGTCGATCGGGGCGGTGTTGCTCGCGGCCGGTGCGGGCACGCGCATGGGCGGGCGCCCGAAAGCACTCCTCGAGCTCGGCGGCGTCCCGCTCGTGCTGCGACAGCTGATCGCGCTGTCCGGTGCCGGGGTCGACGAGCTGGTCATCGTGCTCGGGCATCACGCCGAGAGCATCATGCGCGTGATCGAGCACTTTCCCGTGACGCTGGTGCACAACCCGCGACCGGACGACGGCCAGGTGTCATCGCTACGGCTCGGCCTCGCCGCGCTCAACCCACGGGTCGATGCGGTGGTAGTGGCCCTCATCGATCAGCCGCTCATCGATGAAGAGGCTATCACCGCCGTGATTGGCGCATTCAAGAAACGCCCCGAGGGCACCTCGGTGCTCGTGCCGCGCGTCGCCGGGCAGCCGGGTAACCCGGTCGTCTTCAGCGCCGCGGTGCGTGATGAGATCCTGGCAGGCGAGATCAACGTCGGCTGCCGGCAGTGGCGCGAGGCGCACCCGGGGGCGGTGGCGAGCTTCGACACCGACAATCGCCGTTTCGTGCTCGATGTCGATACACTGGAGGACATCGAGCGATTCGAACGCGATACGGGCCACGCGCTGCGTTGGCCGGCGCCGTTGGCCGCGGCGGGCTGAAAACCGAAACCTGTGGACAGGCGGCGACGCCGACGGATGCACTCATGATCGACTCCTCCTCAAGTTCTGTTCCCACACTGGCACTCATCCGCGAGGCGCGTGAGCGCATCAACGAGTACATCCGCTGCACTCCGGTGCTCACGAGCCAAACGCTGGATGCCCGCGTGGACGCGCGTCTGTACTTCAAGTGCGAGAACTTCCAGCGCGCCGGGGTTTTCAAGTCGCGCGGCGCCTTCAATGCCGTACTGTCGCTGAGTGACTCCGAGGCAGAGCGCGGCGTGGTGACGAGCTCTTCGGGAAACCAGGCGGCGGCGCTCTCGCTCGCGGCGCACACGCGCGGTATCCCGGCCTACATCGCCATGCCGAAGATCGCTCCGAAGTCGAAGATCGCAGCGGTGCAGCGCTACGGCGGCCGGATCGTCTGGGTGGAAGGCAAGGGCGAAGTCCCGACGTCGGAGGAATACGAGGCCACTGCCGAGCGCATCCGGGCCGAGACCGGGGCCTCTCCGGTGCATCCGTATAACGATCCGCGCACGATTGCTGGGCAGGGGACCTGCACGCTGGAGTTTCTCGAGCAGCGGCCGGATCTCGATCTTCTCTTTGCTCCGGTCGGCGGCGGCGGGTTGCTCTCCGGGACGGCACTTGCGGCAAAGTCCCTGCAGCCGACGCTGCGTGTCATCGGCTGCGAGCCCGAGACCGTGGATGACGCTCAGCAGTCCTTGCGCCTCGGCAGGATCGTCCCGCAGCTGCAGCCGCAACGGACCATCGCGGACGGGCTGCGCACCTCGTTGGGGGATCTCACTTTTTCACTGATCGCGCGCTACGCGGACGAGATCGTGACGGTTTCGGAAGAGTCCATCGTGAGCGCGATGCGGCTCGCGTGGGAGACCCTCAAGATCGTCATCGAGCCAAGCAGCGCCGTGGCGCTCGCGGCTGTGCTGGAGAAGCGACTGCCCGTCGCCGGGAAGTCGGTCGGTATCATCCTCTCGGGCGGCAACGTGGACCTCGATCGCCTGCCCTGGATGAGAGGGCACTGATCGCATTCCGCGCACACGGACCGGGATCGGGGAGCGTGAGCGCGGCCTCGTATTCGGCAACCGAGACGCTCGGTGACGGGCGCCAGATCGAGATCCGCGCGCTCGAGAAGAGCGACCAGGCCGACGTGCTGGCGGCGGTCGGCCGCACCAGTGCCGCATCGCTCTACCGCCGCTTTTTCGCCGTCAGACGCGATTTCAGCGACAGGGAAATCGAGTTCTTTCTCAACGCCGACTTCACCAATCATGTCGCCCTGGTGGCGGTGATGCGGCAGGAGGGGCGCCACGTCATCGTGGGCGGCGGACGTTACATCGTCGTGCGCCCGGGCACGGCGGAGCTCGCCTTCATGGTCGAGGACGGCTGCCAGGGCCTCGGTATCGGTGCTGTTCTGATGCGCCATCTCGTGGCCCTCGCGCGCCGCGCCGGACTTAAGCAGCTGATCGCGGAAGTTCTGCCCGAGAACCTACCCATGCTCAAAGTGCTCGAGGAGAGCGGGCTCGCTCTCACGAGGAAGCAGGAGGACGGGGTTCTGCACGTCGCACTTTCGCTGTCCTGAGCGCGCGGATCAGTCACATGCAGGAGACAGCATCACCAACGCCAGAGGGGGAGCGATGCATTCCGGGGACGTCTGTTCGCCGTGGTCGAGTTCGCCGTGGTCGAGGTCTATGCGGCGTTTCATTGCGCTGAGCGTGATGGCTGCGGCGAGCCTGCCCGCGCTCGGCACCGCCGCTGCCGCGGCGGCGCCTGCACGTCCCGGAGCCGATCGGACTTTCCTGGTCGACCCGAGCCTCTTCAAGGCGCTGGCGTGGCGCGGCATCGGACCTTATCGCGGCGGGCGGGCGCTCGCGGCCGCGGGCATCACGGGCGACGCCAACACGTTCTATTTCGGCGCCGTGGCCGGCGGGGTGTGGAAGACCACGGACGGCGGTGCGACTTGGCTGCCACTGACCGATGGCACCCCGATCTCGTCCGTCGGTGCGATCGCGATCGCGCCCTCCAACCCCAACGTCATCTACGTCGGCACCGGGGAGGCGGCCCCGCGCGGCGATATCACCTACGGTGACGGTGTCTATAGGTCCGTCGATGGTGGCAAGACCTGGAGTCACATCGGTCTGGAAGACACCCGGCAGATCGGGGCGCTGATTGTCGACCCCAACAACGCCGACATCGTGCTGGTCGCCGCATTTGGCCACGCGTTCGGCCCCAGTACGGAGCGCGGCGTCTTCCGCACCTCGGACGGGGGCAGATCCTGGACCAAGGTTCTCTACAAGGACGCGCAGACCGGCGCCATCGACGTCTGCTTCGATCCGCACGATGCGAGGATCGTGTACGCGGCGCTCTGGCAGGCACTACGGCAGCCGTGGAATTTCTCGAGTGGCGGTCCCGGCAGCGGACTGTACCGCTCCACCGACGGCGGGATCAGCTGGACCCGGCTCTCCGGCAACGGATTGCCGGCGGGTCTTCTCGGGCGCATCCACGTCTCGGTCTCGGCGGACTCCAAGCGCATCTACGCGATGATCGAGGCGGCAGAAGGGGGCCTGTACCGCTCCGCCGATGGCGGTGCGCACTGGCGGCGCGTCAACAGCGACGGTCGGCTCAGCCAGCGCGCCTGGTATTTCTCCACCATCCTGGCGGACCCGAAGAAGCTCGACACGCTCTACGCGGAGAACACCGGCCTGTTCCGCTCCACCGACGGTGGCGTGACGTTCGAACTCCTGCCCGCACGGCACGGCGATCATCACGGCATCTGGATCGATCCGATCAATCCGGACCGCATCATCGAGGCGAACGACGGCGGCGCCTCGATCTCCTTCGACGGAGGCAAGACCTGGAGTACGCAGCGCAACCAGCCGACAGCGCAGTTCTACCACGTGTCGGTCGATGCGCGTTTTCCCTATTACGCCTATGGTGCACAACAGGACAACAGCAGCGTCGCCATCGCCAGCATGGACGACCACGGCGCGATCGTCGAGCGCGACTGGTACGACGTGTTCAGCGGTGAATCGGGCTTCGTGCTCGCCGATCCGCGCGATGCGAATATCGTCTACGGGACCAGCGAAAACCAGATCGGCCGCTTCGACCGTCGCACGATGCAGCAGCAGGCGATTCCGGTGTGGCCGGTCGACGCCTCGGGTCACCCCGCCGAGGACCTCGAACATCGCTTCAACTGGACCTCGCCGCTCGCCATGTCGCCGTTCGACCCCGACACGCTCTATTACGGCATGGAGCGCCTCTTCAAGACGGCCAATCATGGCGGCAGCTGGAGCGCGATCAGCCCCGATCTCACGCGCAACGACAAATCCAAGCAGCAGGCCTCCGGCGGTCCGATCACCAAGGACATCACCAGCGTCGAGTACTACGACACCATCTTCGCCATCGCGGAGTCGCCGCTGCGGCGGGGGATGATCTGGGTCGGCACCGACGACGGACTGATCCAACTCACCGACAACGGCGGCCAGCACTGGGCGAATGTCACGCCGCCGGCAATGCCCGCCTGGAGCACGGTCAGCATGATCGAGCCATCGCGCTACGACGCGAGCACCGCCTATGTCGCGGTGGATCGCCATAAGCTCGATGACATCAAGGCCTACGTCTTCATGACGACCGATGCCGGCAAAAGCTGGACGCGCATCGATGCCGGCCTGCCCGCGGGGGCATTCGTGCACGCCGTGCGCGAGGACACGGTCAAGCGCGAGCTGCTGTACG
>DASPTZ010000131.1:0-2457 GCA_035623155.1 Casimicrobiaceae bacterium
TGGTGCTCGCGGCAACGATGCTGGGAAACGGAAGGCGCGTGCGCGGTACGGGCAGCCAGCCGTTCTGTTGCAAAACCTCCTGCGTCGGATAGCCCTCGGGCAGCGGCGACTCGAGGTCGGCCGGCGTGGCCAGCAGCGCGCCTTTGATCGGACGCCGATGCCGCTGCGCCCAGTGCACAACCATCATGCAGCCGCCGCTGTGCGCCACCAGGACAACCGGGCCTTGGATCTTCGAGAGCGACTGATCGAGCGCTGCGACCCAAGCGGCGCACGAGAGCTTGTCGCGCTCCATTCGCGGAACGGTCGTCGCCTTCGCGAGCTTCGGCTCGAGAAGGGTCTGCCAGTGGTCCGGCATATGGTCGCGAAGGCCGGGGACGATCAGGATCGTCGGCGACGCGTTGTGGTTCAAGTGCGATGCTCCATTCGAAAGTTGTTCTGTCTCTCTGCTAGCTTGTCATTCCGAGGAGCTTCGCGACGAGGAATCTGCTATCAGTGAGTTGCCTATTCGTTATACCAGCAGATCCCGCGCTCCGCTCGGGATGACACATCCGGTGAAGCCGCGCCACCGGGTTCAGAACTGCTCGTCGGCGAGCGCGAGCACGGCTGCCGATCCCGCCACGACCGTGTCGCGCAGCCCCGGTGCGTGAGTCAGGCAGTGGTCTGCGAAATGGCGTGCGGTCGCGATCTTCGCTCGCATGAAGGTCGAGTCGCCTTCGCCCGCCGCCAGTTTTTGCGAGGCGACGATCGCCGAGCGGCCGAGTTGCGCTCCGCCGCAGACGATTCCCGCGAGCTCGAGGAACGGCACGGCGCCGGCGAGCACCGCACGCGGCTCGGGTTGCAACCGGCTCGCGACGAAGCGGCCGGCCTCTTCCAGCGCGTCCACGCCTGTGCGCAGCCGCCCGCCGATTGCCTTGAGCTCGTCGTTCCCCGCGGCGTCGAGCGCACGCGCTACCTCGCGCATCGAAGCAATGGCCGCAGTGAGCGCCTTGCCCTGGTCGCGTCCGATCTTGCGTCCGATCAAGTCGTTGGCCTGGATTCCGGTCGTGCCCTCGTAAATCGTGGTGATGCGCGCGTCGCGCACGTATTGCGCCGCTCCGGTCTCCTCGATGAAGCCCATGCCGCCGTGCACCTGGACGCCCAGCGAAGCCATCTGCTGTCCCATCTCGGTGCTCCAGCCCTTGACGATCGGGATCATCAGCTCGGCGAACATAAGCTCGCGCTTGCGCGTCTCGAGGTCCGGGTGGCGATGCGCGCGATCGAGCGACGCGGCCGTGACATAGCCCAGCGCGCGCGCCGCTTCGACGTTCGCGCGCATGGTGAGAAGCATCCGCCGAACATCGGGATGGCCGATGATGCCAGTCGCGGCGTCCTTGGGTGCACCCACGACGCGGCCTTGGACGCGTTCGCGGGCGTAAGCCACCGCGCGCTGATACGCGCGCTCGGCCACGCCGACGCCCTGCATTCCCACGCCGAAGCGCGCCAGGTTCATCATCACGAACATGTACTCGAGGCCGTGGTTCTCCTCGCCGACTAGGTAGCCGACGGCGCCGCCGCTGTCTCCGAAGGCAAGCACCGCGGTGGGGCTCGCGTGAATACCGAGCTTGTGCTCGAGCGAGACGCAACGCACGTCGTTTCGCGCGCCGAGACTGCCGTCCGCGTTGACCAGGAACTTGGGCACGACGAAGAGCGATATGCCCTTCGTTCCCGGGGGCGCGTCCGGCGTGCGCGCGAGCACGAGATGGATGATGTTGTCGGTGTAGTCGTGCTCGCCGTAGGTGATGAAGATCTTGCTTCCTTGGACCTTGTAGCTGCCGTCGGCTTGCGGCACCGCCTTGGTTCGCACGGCGGCAAGGTCCGACCCGGCTTGCGGCTCGGTCAGGTTCATCGTTCCTGTCCACTCGCCGGCGACCATCTTCGGCAGGTAGGCTTGCTTGAGCGCGTCGGAGCCGTTGAGCTCGATCGCTTCGATCGCGCCGCTGGTGAGCATTGGGCAAAGTCCGAAGGCCAGGTTGGACGCGTTCCACATCTCGTCGATCGCCGCCGCGACGAGGTGGGGCATGCCCTGCCCGCCGAAGTCCGGACTCTTCGCCAAGCCGTTCCAGCCCAGCTCGCAGAATTGCAGGTAGGCGTCCTTGAAGCCCGGTGCCGTGGTCACGCTGCCATCGTCCCTCCGCGTCGCGCCTTCGCGATCTCCAACGGGGTTCAGCGGATCGAGGACATCGGTCGCGAACTTGCCCGCCTCCTCGAGGATCGCCGCGACGGTGTCGGGAGTCGCATCGGCGAATCCAGGCAGCTTGGCGATCTCGTCGAGTCCGGCGAGCTCTGTCATCACGAATTGCATGTCGGCGAGCGGGGCTCGGTATTGACTCATGGTCTGCTCCAGCGTTATTGCGGTTTGGTCCGCGCTTGGGTTGCGAATGCGGCGCGCCTGGGTGCGCGGGCGCGCTCGTCGCCCTC
>DASPTZ010000132.1:0-3977 GCA_035623155.1 Casimicrobiaceae bacterium
CAGCTCGAGATCCGATTCGTAGCTGATCTGGACGGGGACGGCAACGCGCGTGTCGCGACTCGTATAGGAGTGGTTCAGCACCGTCGTCACGACCAGCGTCTCGTTGGGCACGATCGCTTCGACCCCGTCGAGGCTGCGCACTACGACATAGCGCGAAGTGACCTTGGTGACGACCCCGAAGCGGTTGTCGACGGTGATCAGGTCACCGAGCCGGATCGAGCGATCGAGCAGGATGGTGAAGCCAGCGATGTAGTTGCTGGCGATCTTCTGCAACCCGAGGCCGATGCCCACGCCCAGCGCCCCGCCGAATACCGACAGCACGGTGAGATCGATGCCGAGCATAGGCAGGGCGATCAGCACGCCGACTATGAGCACAACCGCGCGAAGCGCCTTCGCCGCGACGACGCGAGCGCTTTGATCGGCACCGGGCATTCGCAACATCCACTGCTCGATCAGTCCGGAGAACCAGAGCGCGATCATCAGCGCGAGTACGACGATCACGGCGTCTCGCAGAATGTCGAGGAGGCTCACTTTCGATTTGCCGAATGTAAGCTCGGCCTGATCGAGCAGCGAGGCGACCTCCGGCAGCACGCCGACGTAATACAGGAGCAGCGCGCCCCAGATGGCGAAGCTCACTGCGCGTTCGGACATCGGGAGGGGACGGTTTGAGCCGAATGCGCTGCGCAGGAAATATACCGACAAGCGGATCAACGCCAGAGCGAACGCGAGCGGAATGGCGATCGGGAAAAAAACAGGCAGGTGGAGTTGCTTCACCACCGCGCGACCGAGCATCAATAGGGCCAGCGTCGTCAGCGGAAAGATCAGCCGGTTGACGCCGCCGGCCCCGAGCTTGGCGACGCGCGACTCGCCAGGGCTCGCAATGCGCACCTTCCGGTCGACCCACCAGCCGATGCCGAAGCAGGCAAGGACCGCAATGAGCTCGGCCCAGCCCTCCGGTGTGGACAGGCCTTTCAGCGTGCTGTCGAGGTTGAGCGGAGCAAACATCGGACGTGTCCCGTTCCGCAGGAGCGAATGTGCGGAACAGGGCGCAAGTTTAGCGCATTGCAAACGCCTATCGGAGCGCGTCCTCGGACCAGGCGAGCGCGCTCGCGCGCAACCGCTCCCAGTTCTCACGATAGGCGCGTGCAACCGGGGCGTTGTCACGCAGCACGATCACGTTCTCGGCGTTGCCTCGTTGCGCGGCGATGGTGAAGTTGTAACTGCCGGTGATGGTCGTCGCGTGCGGGGAGTCGGCGTCGATGACGGTCACCTTGTTATGCGCAGCCTGGAAATTCCCGTCGAGCCACACTTCGACGCCGCCGGCGGCGAGCTCCGGAAGAACGTTCTGCGGCAACTGTCGCGCCTGCTCACGGTCTGCGACAACGCGCACCGTGACGCCACGCGCTCGCGCGCGCACCAGAGCGCGTGCGATCGCGTGGTCGGTGAAGCTGAACGCCTGGACGAGCACTTCGCTGCTTGCGGCATCGATCGCGGCGATGACCAGACGATCGATGCGGTCGCCGGGAGTGAAGGCGATCTCGATGCTGCCGGTGGCGGGGTAGCGACGGGGCGCCGGATCGGCTGCCGCCGCACAGACTGCGAGCAGAGCCAGCAGAAGCAGCGAGTAGCCTGGGTTGAGCCTGGAAGGCGAAACCCGGGTGCGATTCTTCAGCATAGTGGTCCCGGCCCTCGCCAGCTCGAGCCGGGCTACGCCCGCTGCATGACCGCAGCGAAAAAACCGTCGCAGCCGTGGCGATGCGGCAGCAATCGCAGCCGCTGCCCGGTATCGAGAGCAATGTCGGCGCGCGCCATCTCGGCCGCGGCGTCGCCCGACCTGAAGTCCTCGTGCTGCGCGAGAAAGCCCTCGACGATCGCCTCGTTTTCCTCGGGCAGCACGCTGCACGTCGCATACACCAGGCGCCCCCCGCGCTTGACGAGCGTTGCCGCGGCGGCAAGGATCTTCGCTTGCTTGAGCGCGAGCTCGGAGATCGATGCCGGCGTCTGCCGCCATTTGAGGTCGGGATTGCGGCGAAGGGTTCCCAACCCACTGCACGGCGCATCGACGAGCACCCGGTCGATCTTGCCGGCGAGCCGCTTGATGTGCGGGTCCCGCTCGTGCTCGATCAGTGTCGGGTGTACGTTGGAGAGCCCGGAGCGCGCGAGCCGCGGTTTCAAGCGCGCGAGCCTGTGTGCCGATACGTCGAAGGCGTAAAGGCGGCCCTGCGAGCGCATCAGCGCCCCAAGCAGCAACGTCTTGCCGCCAGCGCCGGCGCAGAAATCGGCGACCATGTCACCGCGTCGCGGCGCGACGAGGAAGCCCAACAGCTGGCTGCCTTCGTCCTGCACCTCGATCGCGCCGGACGTGTACAACGGGTGATGCTGCAGGGCCGGCCGGCCGGCGATGCGCAATCCGAGTGGCGAGTACGGCGTGGGCTCGGCGGCGATGCCGGATGCGGCGAGCGCCGCCCGCGCGGCGTCGCGCTTGATCGCGAGCGGGTTGATGCGAAGGTCGAGCGGGGCCGATGCAAGCCAGCTTCCGGCCAGCGCTTCGCGCTCGGTCGCCGGCATCGCGACTCCCAGCCGCTCCCACAACCAGTCGGGCAGCTCGGCGGCCTCCGCAGGAGAAAGACTCGGCTTGCGCGCCTTGAATGCCGTCGCCCATGCGCGCTCGTCGGCGGAGATCGCGCCGTCGAGCTCGCGCAGGCTCAATCCCCCGCGCATCACCGCCGCAATTGCGAGCTTCCGCGCATCGGAGGCGGCGGCCTTCGCGGTGAGCGAGCGCAGATGGCGCAGCGTTGCGAATACGTTCTCGGCAACGAAGGCGCGGTCGCGCTGCCCGAGCTTGGGATGCCTGCGAAAGAAGGTATGCAGCGCCGCGTCCGCCGGCTCGCTCATCGGCAACACCGCGGCAAGCGCGGCGGACAGCGCTGTCAACTGGCCAGCGCGCAGAGTCATTGCTGCGCGACGGTTTGGTCGACCCGGATGCTGTCGAGCAGAAACTCCACCGTGGCGCGCGTGTTCCATAGCCGCACCTTGGCCGCGACGAAGTGCAGCGACGGCGCCATCCACACCCGCGCGTCGAGTTGGCCGTCGCCGCTCTCGCGCCGCCACACCTGTGCCTCCACATCGCCGAACGGCAGCGACACGGTTTCAGTGCCGTCGCGACGGAAGACGTAGTGATAGACCCTGCGCGTGGTTGCGATGTTGAACTGCATCTCGTCCTGCTCGGGTGGCGCGAAGTAGAACTGCCAGAGCACGATCAGCGGGTCGTAGGTGGGCAGTTCCAGCGGCGCCGACTTGTCGTCGTTGAGCTGAACCATCCCCGTTTCCCAGTCGAAATTGGCCGACTCGCGGCGGTCGTTGCCGGTCCCGACGCGCGCGATGCTGAAGCTCGAGGGCTGCAAGCCCTTGGGGGTGATCGCTCCCTGGCTGGTAGCGCGCCCCTCGCCGTGGAAGAACAGCGCTGCAATGCCTCGCGCCTCGGCGACGGTCGAAATTCTGTATTCGGTCGTCGTGTGGTCCAGGCGATACACCGCCTCGCCGATCAAGAACCCTCCGGTGCCAAGGAAGGCGCGGTACACCAGGTCGACCCGTGGCGGCAGCTGCTTGGGAGGCGGCTGAGCTTCTGAGGGTGCGGGAACCAATTCGTCGAGCGGCGGCGCGAGGGCCAGCGGCTGCGCAGGCTCCAGCTCGGCAAGGCCCGCGGGTGCTTCCAGCGCGCGCTCGATCGGCGCCGCCGTCACCGCAACGGCAGCGGTCGCCGCGCGGCGCTTCGCCTTGGGCACCGCCGGCGACGGGACCGGGGCGGGCGGCGGTGGCAGCTCGGTGATGGTCGCGCTGAGCGGTTGCGGCGTCTCGGCGTCTTCTCCCAGTCTCACCGGCCACTGAGTGATCGCCAGGTGCAGCAGCAGCGAGGCCGCAATGGCCAGCGCAAGCGTGCGGCGTCGCGGTTGGCCCGATGAGCTTGGACCAAGGAC
>DASPTZ010000133.1:0-39291 GCA_035623155.1 Casimicrobiaceae bacterium
ATGAACGCGACCGTCCGGTTCGACGAAGTGAATCGCACGGCGAAACGCATCGACTGTAGTCGACGAATAATGGGCTGCGACGTCCTGGAAGGCGCGATAGTCGACTTGCTCGCCGGTGAGCGCTTGCCAATAGTTCACCCACTGCCTGCAGATGCCGCAGTCGCCGTCGTAAACGAGCGTGGGGCGCACGTGCAGACGTGATAGTAGGCACCCGAGGCCAAAGATGATGACAACCGGCCCATATGGGCGCTTCGCGACGGGCTCAATCGCGCTGGGTGGACCGCGACGGCCGCCCGGCAAAAAAGGACAGCCGTTTCTGTCGAGGAATTTTACAGGTGGCGGCCTGCCGACAAGGATCGGCTTCGGATATATATGAAAATGGCCAATGAATTCAAGTTATTGGTACATAAGATCAGAGCCTGGCGCGAAGTTTGCATGAGCTTTGTATGCTGCAGGTTCGATACGGAGAACCGATATGCCGAACAGTGCCTCCCAAATCTTGCTCAACGTGCTGGCCGCGGTCGCGACAATGGCTTTCGCGTCGGTCGCATGCGCGGCCGTTTTCAACGATGGCTTCGACCCAGATTCCAACCCTGTTCCTTTCAATGGCAACGCGACGTTCCTGGTGCCCCAGTCATGCTTGGACTTGGGTCCCGGCACTTACTTTGTCAACTACCACTCGGAAGCCGCGTGCACCGGCGTCGAGCTGTTGAGCCTGTCGGCTACGTACAACGGAGATAGCTTCACGTTCTCGGGCCACGATACGGCCGACATCTTCGGCATCATTCTCGAGCCGGGTCCGGTGGCGCTCCAGGGAATCGATTCCGACCCGATCTACCTCAATTGCAGCGGGCCTAACTGCGGCACCGGCGAGTATCCGGACTGGTACGCTGTGTTCTCCCAGGGCGCCGACGTATCCCTCTGCAATTCCTATGGCGAAGTTGACTGCAACCCGGAGAATATCGTGTCGGTCGCTACGACCGAAAACTTCTCGAACCCCGAGCCGGGCTCGCTCGCTTTGATCGGGGGCGCCCTCGCTGCAGGCTGGTTCGGAAGGCGGCGCAAGAAAGCGGCCTGAGCCCCTCGCCATGACGACGCCCGCCGGCGGATTCGACCGGCGGGCGTTTTCTTTTGATCGTCCGCCGTAGGAGCGAGGGTTCCCCCGGCGAGCGTTTCAGGCGGTGACCGGACGGGCGACCGCCAGGGCCAGCGCGTGCTCGATCGCGTCGTCGAGCGCCCATTCCCGGCCGTCCGCCCACGCCGCGCCGAAGTCGTCGGTCCCGATCGTCGCGCGTGCCGCTCCCAGGCGTGATTGCCGCTTCGCTTCGCTGCGTTTCGGGCGGGCAATCGCCAGCCGCTCGCGGATCGCTTCCGCCGCGGAGAGCAGCCGCACGGCATCGCCGCAAAGCCCGGCGGCGAGCAGAAGCCCGGCATAGTCCTCCAGGCAATCGAGCGCCTCGCCGCTCATCTGGAAGGTTTCCAGGGCGCGCAGCGCGTCGGCGAGCTTCAGGCGCGCCGATTCGAAGTCACCGCTTGCCGCGTCGTACCTGCCCAGGCACCACAGGACCATCGCCTCGTTACGCTTGTCCTCCGCGTCCCTGCAGACCTCTCGCGAGCGGACGAAGTGCGCTTGCGCGGCCTCGAGATCACCAGCGTCGAGCGCGAGCTCTCCCAGGTAGCGCTCGCACTCGGCCTCCAGCTCGTGGTGCTTGATGGCTCGTGCGATCGTCAGGCATTGTTCGAACATCTCCCGGGCATCGCCATCCTCGCCGAGGTGCATCGAGATCTCGCCGAGATGGCCCAGCGCGATCGCCTCGCCGACCCGGTGTCCCAGCCGACGAAAGATGGCCAGGCATTGCTCCTCGCATTCGCGCGCCTTCGCGGGGTCTCCCGCCTGAAGGTAGACGACCCCCAGCGCAGATAAGGTTCCCGCGACCTCCGTTTGCAAGCCCAGGTGTTGACGAATGACCAGGCACTCGCTGAGCAGTCTCGAGGCCTGCGCGAGATCGCCCTGGTTGGCAGCCAGCGTGCCAGCGGCGTAGAGTGCGTGAGCACGTGCTACGTTCGGCTCACGCATTCCTGGCAGATCGAGCGCCGCGTGGATATTGGCACGGCCCTCGGTCGAGTAGCCGCGAAGGATGCGAAAGCGAATCAGCGCGACCTCGAACTTGACCGCGAGCACGGGGTCCACCGACCCGCCGAGCGCTAGCGCGATACCGGCGCGCAGGTTGTCAAGTTCGACCTCGAGGCGGCGCATCCATTCCGCCTGGTCGGGACCCTCCAGCTTCGGGCGGGCGGTCTTCGCGAGCGTCAGATAATAGTCGCAGTGGCGCGCCGCCGTCGCCGCGAGATCGTCGCGTCCGATGAGTTTCTCGTGGGCAAAGTCGCGGATAGTCTGCTGCAGCCCATAGCGCCCCTTGCTGTCGCCCAGCTCGATGAGATGCTCGCGGGCGAACTCGCGGATCGTCTCGAGCATTCCGTAGCGCGACCAGCCGTCCTCCTCCTTGACCATGACCAGCGACTTCTCCACAAGCGAGGTCACGAGGTCGAGCACGTCTTCGGCCGCAATCGGGTCCGCTCCGCACACCGCCTCAGCGGCGTCGAGGTCAAAGCCGCCGACGAACACGCTCAGTCGATCGAGCACGATTTGCTCGCTCTCATTCAGCAGATCGTACGACCAACTCACCAGCGCGCGCAGCGTCTGCTGCCGCTCCAGCGCGACACGGCTGCCGCCGGTGAGCAGCTTGAATCGATCGTTGAGGCGCTTGTTGATGTCCTCCACCGACAGCGATCGCAGCCGTGCGGCGGCCAGCTCCAGCGCCAGCGGGATGCCTTCGAGCCGGCTGCAGAGCTCGGCAACGGCGGGCGCCTCGCGATCGGTCACCGTGAAGCTGGGCTTCTGCAGCCGCGCGCGCTCCACGAACAGCTGGACGGCTTCCGAACGGAAAAGGCTTTCGGCGTCGGCGTTGCGTGCGGGCACGGCCAGCGGAAGCACGGGGTAGGTCTGCTCCCCGCGAATGCGCAACGCCTCCCGGCTGGTGGCGATGATCCGCACCTGCGGGGCTTGAATCAAAAGCGCGTCGGCCAGGCTCGCGCACGCGGCCACCAGATGCTCGCAGTTGTCCAGAATGAAGAGCGCCCTGTGCTCCTTGACGTGCGCGCACAGCGTCTGCACCAATGGCTTGCCAGGCTCCTCGTGCACGCCCAGCACTTGCGCGGCGACGTTGGGCACCAGCGCCGGATCCTTGATCGGCGCCAAGTCGAGGAACCACACGCCGTCGGGATAATGCTCAAGCACATCGGCGCCGATCTGCAGCGACAGGCGCGTCTTGCCGAGGCCACCCATCCCCAGCAGCGTCAGCAGCCGCGTGCCCTCGAGCATGGCCTTGGCCTCGCCGAGCTCGCGCTCCCGACCGATGAACGAGGTGACCTGCTGCGGCAGATTGTTGGGGGTCGCCTCGAGCGAACGGAGAGCGGGGAAATCCTGGCGCAGATCCGGGTGCAGGACCTGGTAGACGTGCTCGGACGTCGCCAGGTCGCGCAGACGCACGGCACCGAGGTCGCGCAGCGAGATCGGCGCCGGCAGGCGCTCCCGAACGTAATCGACGATGGCCTGGGAGAGCAGTACCTGGCCGCCGTGAGCCGCCTTCATGATCCGTGCGGCACGGTTAACGGAGCTTCCGAAGAGGTCCTGGTCGCGACGCTCGACGACGCCGATATGAAGGCCGTAGCGCAGGCGAAGGTCGAGTCCGCCCGTCGCCGACGGATCTTTCAGCGCCAGCTGCAGCGTTACCGTGGCGTTGACAGCGTCGACGGGATCACCGAAGGCGGCGTACATGCCATCGCCGGTCATCTTCACCACGACACCGTGATGAGCTTCCACCGCCGAGCGCGACAGGGCGTCGTGTTGCGCGAGCGCCCGCGACATCCGCTCGCCTTCCTGCTCCCATAAGCGGGTGCTGGCCTCGATGTCGGTGAACAGAAGCGTCGTCAGTCCGGACGACATCTGCCGCGAAAACCCCTTTCCGTCAGGCTGTTACTAACTGGATACTCTACCGCTGCGGCCAGCGGATGCCAATCGGGAAAAATCAGGCCCGGCGGCGCCGATTCCTCTACAGGCGGCTTGGGTTGCCCTCGCAGCTCAGATCTTCGCCGAGCGCCCCGTCCAATACGGTTCGCGCATCTCGCGCTTGAGCGTCTTGCCGGCGGCGTTGCGCGGGAAATCGTCCATGATCACGACACGGTCGACGCGCTGGTATCGCGCGGCGACGCGCGCGTTGATCCAGTCGCACAGCTCGACCGCTGTGCTCGCGTTCCTCGAACTTAGCACCACTGCGGCGATCGGCGTCTCGCCCCACTTGTCGTGCGGAATGCCGAAAACGGCGACTTCGCGCACGGCAGGGTGCTGCACGGCGATCTCTTCGATGTCCTTGGGATAGACCTTGACGCCGCCCGAATCGATCATGTCTTTCTTGCGATCGACGAGATACAGATAGCCGTCGTCGTCGACGTAGCCGAGGTCGCCGGTGTAGAGCCAGCCGTCGCGAAGCGTCTGCGCGGTCAGCTCGGGGCGGTTGAGGTAGCCGGGCATGGTGATCGGGCCGCGGCCGACGATCTCTCCGACCTGCCCAGCCGCACACTCGGTTCCCGCCTCGTCGATGATGCGCATGTCGTAAAACGGCGGCGGAACGCCGACCGAGCCCGCCTTGTGTGTCGCGTCGGCGCGATCGAGCACGGTGATGAAGCCTTCGGTCAGGCCGTAGAGCTCGTAGAAGCGATTGGGGAGCACGCGGTTGAGTGTGTCCTTGTGCTGCTTGTGCAGCGGCGCGCCCAACGACAGAATCATCTCCAGCGAACCCAGTCGCGCGGGATCGAAACGAGGCGAGTTGAGAATGGCGATGATCTGCGAAGGCACGAGCATCGTGTGGGTAACGCCCTCGGTAGCGATCGCTTCGATCGCAGCGTTGGCGTCAAAGCGCCGGTGGACAATGAACCTCCCGCCACAATAGAACGCCGGAAGCATCGTCGTCATCGCACCGTTGAACACGATGGCGCCCGTGTGCAGCACTACGCTCTCCGGCGTCATGCGCCAGCTCGTCGCCATCAGCCCCGCGTACATCGCCCGAATGAAGTGCGTGTGCATGATCCCCTTGGGGAGCCCGGTGGTGCCGCTGGTGTACATCACCGTGACCACATCGCTGGCTTCGACGCGGCTCTGCGGTTCCCGCGCGCTCGCGGCATCGCACAGCTCGGCGTAGCGCGCGTAATCCTTGCCGCGGCCATCGATCAGGACGCACGACGGCGCGAAGCCGAGCTGTGGCCGGACCTGGTCGAGAGCGGACCGAAAGGCTGAGTCGCTGAGCACGACGCGAGGCCTGGCATCGTCGAGCAACGACACAAGCCCCGCCGTCAGCAGCAGCGGCGACAGCGGGACCGCCGCGGCGCCCAGCTTCGCGCACGCCCAATAGTTCGCGAGCAGCTCCAACGAGTTGGGCAGGATGGTCGCGACCCTTTCGCCGCGCACGACGCCCAGCGCGGCAAGCGCGTTCGCCCAGCGATTGACGCAGGCATTGAACTCGGCGTAGGTGAGGCGGGAAGCTTCTGCACCGTCGCCGACAACGACCGCGGGGTGTCGCGGGCGATACCGCGCATGCCGCTCGAGCAGCCTGCCCAGTACCAGCGCGTTGGTGGCGATCGGAGTATCCAAGCCGGTCTCCTGTCATGGAGGATCATAGGAGAATGCCGAACGCTCGAATAGGGGCGGGGGGTAGACTTGTTCTTCGCCCTGCCACCCCGAAAGTAAGCCTTGACGCGCACCGTGATGAAAGCGATACGCATTTTGGTCCTTGGAACCCGGGACTCGAATCGGGCGCGTGGGGTCACAACTCGGTAAAGGAGGTCGCAGCGAACGGATAAGCGACGCCTAGTGCGCGCTCAGCGTTGCTCAGCAAGAGCTTCCAGGCGGTGGCGTTGATCGCCGGCGCGAAAACCCAGGGGTGAAATCGGGGCGCCGCGGCGGAGCATCAGGACCTTGAACAGTTCGCCCATTTCGGCCGGCGACAACAGCCTGTGCACGGCGTTCGCCGCGCGCAGGTATGCCGCCGACTCGACGTCGCCGACGCGCGACAACAGATCGAGCATGCCGCAGTTGACCAGGAAATGTGCCTGTGTGGTGAAGCCGGCGATGCTCATTCCGGCGCTGGTGGCCGCGCGCGCGATCGCGGTGAAGTCCACGTGCGCGGTGAGATCGACGAGACCGGGCAGATACAGCGGATCGGCCAGCACGCGATGCCGGTAGTGAGCCACCAGCGTGCCGCCGTCGCGTTGCGCGTGATAGTACTCCCTCGCCGGAAAGCCGTAGTCGATCAGCAGCAACGCGCCGGCGTCGCAACGCTGAGCGAGGCTTCTGACCAGCGCCTGCGCAGCGGGGTTGATCTCGCTCACATAGTCGCCGTCACCGGGGTACAGCGTCTGCGCCGTATCACGCAAGGCGCGGTTCGAGAGCGGTCGATCGACCAGCGCCAGCCGTCCGCCGTTGATCGCCACGCCGCGCTCGAACCACGTCCCTCCCCTGCGCACGATCAAATGCGGCGGCACGGCGTCGAGCACTTCGTTGGCGACGATCGCTCCGCGCCAGCGCTCCGGCAGAACCTCGATCCATTCCACGCGAGGCAGCAGCGACGGGACCTTGCTCGCCAGATGTTCGCGTTGCCGCGCGCGAAGCTCCGGGCTCACTTCGAGCAGCCTGTAGCTTGCGGGCAACGCGTCGCGCTCGGCCAGCTCGCCCAGCACGTCGGCGGCGAGCCGTCCGGTGCCCGGTCCCAGCTCGACGATGTCGCCACGAGTCTGAGCGAGCACCTCTGCGAGCTGCACCGAGAGCGCACGGCCGAAAAGCGGCGTCATCTCGGGCGCGGTGACAAAATCTCCGGCAGCTCCGAACTTGCGCGCTCCCGAAGCGTAGTAGCCCAGCCCTGGCGCATAGAGCGCCGCGCCCATGTAATCCGCGAAGGAAATCCAGCCGCCCGCCTCGACTATCGAATTCGCGATGTGTTCCACCACCCGCTCGCTGTGCGCGCGCGCTTCGGCGGAGGGCTCGGGCAGCGCGCCCGAAGAATCAGCGGGTGGAGAGAGACCCATCGATGTGCTAGTCTTTCCTATTTTTCCAGTGTAGCCGGAGCGCCGCGTGCAGGGCAAAGTCGTGCTGATCACAGGAGGGGCCAAGCGCGTCGGCGCGGCGATCTGCCGGCGGCTGCACGCCACGGGCGCCAACTTGATGCTGCACTACCGCGAATCGGCCGGCGAAGCGCGCCTTCTACAGGCGGAGCTCAATCACCAGCGCAAGGACTCGGTGGCGCTGATCCAGGCCGACCTGCTCGATCTCGCCAAGCTCCAGTCGCTCGTCGATCAAACCGTGCAGAGCTTTGGCAGGCTCGACG
Organism: Casimicrobiaceae bacterium; assembly: GCA_035623155.1. Classification (GTDB taxonomy): domain Bacteria; phylum Pseudomonadota; class Gammaproteobacteria; order Burkholderiales; family Casimicrobiaceae; genus PALSA-1003. The sequence continues at coordinate 7,437 of DASPTZ010000133.1, forward strand.
CGCTGATCAATAATGCGTCATCGTTCTTCCAGACGCCGGTCGGCGAGATCACCGTCGACCAATGGGAGGATTTGATCGGCACCAATCTGCGCGCGCCGCTGTTCCTCGCGCAGGCGGCGGCGTCGGCGTTGAAGAAGACGCAGGGCGTCATCGTGAACATCACCGACATTCACGCTGAGTTCCCGCTCAAGAACTACGTCGTTTACAGCATCGCCAAGGCGGGTCTGGTCGGCCTCACTCGATCGCTTGCGCGCGAGCTCGCGCCGGAGGTTCGCGTGAACGCCGTCGCGCCTGGGCCGATCCTGTGGCCAGACGACGAGGCCTTCGACGAACTGTCGCGGCAGCGGATCATTTCGCACACACCATTAAAGCGCGAAGGTACACCCGAGGATATCGCCAAGGCCGTTCACTTTCTGCTCGCCGAAGCGACTTACGTCACCGGAGAAACGATCAATGTCGACGGTGGGCGGCATGTAGCGTTGTAGCCCGGGTAGAGGCCAGCGGCCGAAACCCGGGATCACTCGCCGGACTCTGGCGCACTTCCGCCGACGTCGACGGCCCAATCGGTGGGCAGGCGTCCTTGCCGAATATACCAATGAAGCGACGAATGCGGCCAATCGGCGGGACGCGAGACATGGCCATGTTTCACGGGATTGAAATGCACGTAATCGACGTGGCGTTGCAGATCTTGCTCGTCCCGGACGGTGTGCTCCCAGAATCGTCTTTGCCAAAGCAAACGCTCGCCATTGAACCTCGCTGGCGCGCGGGAGCCAACGATGCGCGTAAACGTGGACTTGATCAGCCGCCAGCGCGTTGGATAGTCGGCATCGTTGGCAGGGAGCGTCCACACGCAGTGCAGGTGCTCCGGCAAGACAACGATAGCAAGGATCTCGAATTGATGTGCTTCACGGCAATCCCGAAACGCCCAGCGGAGCTTGTCGACATGCGCGACCAGCGTTGTCGCGCTCCTGTTGGCAAGGGTCACGGTGAAGAAGTACGTGCCGCCCGGAACGAAGTTGCGACGGTATGAGACCATGGCGTCAAGCTACCATGATCTACGGGTAGGCGCCTTCAGACTCTTGGCTGAAGCGTTTTCCCGGGTTTCGCTGCGCTCAACCCGGGCTACCTGCTACACCTACACCCCTTCCATCGGCCGCAACCGTCTCTGCGCAGCGACCCGTGCTGCGAGCTTCTCCAGATAGGGATCGACGATGCCGTGCGAGATCAACGCCACGCGCGTGCGCTCGAGATAATCCGCTGACGATCCCAGCGCACCCTGCGCCGTCGCGAGAACGCTGATCGCCTCCGCGTTGGAGAGCTGTCCCGCATATTGCCGGTGTCGGCGATCGACGATGAAGGTGAGCGCGGTGAGCGTTTCATGCCCGGCGCGCACCCGCATCCAGCGCGGATCGTACGCGCCGACGACCATTTCGCGCCGCCACAAGAGCTTCAGCTCGGCGTGAGCGCATCGTGCCGGCAGGCGGTAGACGACGCCGTGACAAGTCCCACCGCGATCGAGTCCCAGCACCAGCCCCGGCAGCGTCGCCGTGCCTCGCGAAGCGAGCGACCAAAGGCAAAAACGCCGGTTATAGCCGCGCACCGTCGCCGGTCTCGACTCGGCGAAAGGAAACAGCGGATTCCACAAGAGCGACCCATAGGCGAACACCCACCAGCCGGCCTCCGCGGGCCGGCGCGCCAGTGTGTTGCGCAGGGACTCGTCGAGTTGCGCATCGGTGAGCGCAAAGCGCGGATCGACGGTGGCCATGTACAGCGCGCGCATCCGCCCTTCCTCGAGATCGCGGCGCGAGAGCGTCATCTGTCCGGCTCGATCTCTCGCACGAGCTTCTGCAACTCGACCTTCGCCTGCCGGCGTTTGGCGGCGGTCGTCTTGCCATGCGCGCCTCCCTTGCGCAGCAGAGGCGAACGCGCCACCGGGTTGCGTGGCTTGGGCGGAGGATGTTGCTTGGCTCGCTTCAAGACCCGCAGCCTCTCGCGTGCAAACCGCGCGCCGAAGACGAATCGGTGATTTCCAACATCATGCGAGCCCCTCGAAAGGCAGCCGCACCTCGCACCATCGCGCGGTTGAAAGCAGGCGGTCGTCTTCGCCGAGCGGTGCGGCAAGCTGCAGTCCCAGCGGCAGGCCGTTGGGCGCCAGGGCGACCGGAATAGTGATTGCCGGGAAACCCGCCAGCGACCACAGCGTGCAGCACGCCGGATCGCCGGTCTGCGTCAAGTCCGCCGGCGCGGATCCGGTCGCCGGCGACGTAACGATCGCGTCGAACGGAGTCATCCAGTCGGTCAGCATCGCGACTATCCGGGCGCGTTGCGCCAGCGCCTCGGCATACGCGGCCGCGTCGATGCTGCGGCCTTCGTCAAGCGCAGCGTTAAGCTTGCCGGAGATACGCGGGCGTTCACGCTCCTGCAGCGCGCCAAGCTGGTCGGCTCCCTCGCGCAGCATGATGCAGCGATGAGCGAGATTCGCTTCGCGGCAGCGCTCGGGCAAAGCAACGGGAGTGACGATTGCGCCGGAAGCGCGCAATGCGGCGAGCGCGGCGTCGACAGCAGCGGCCTGAACGCCGCCGATCGCAATCCACGGGAAATCGGCGAGCAACCCAAGCCGCGGCACACGATTCGGCTCCCTCACGGCTGTCGCAATGGCTTTGTCTTCGGCGAGACAGCCGGCGAGCAGTGCGCAGTCCGCGACGTTGCGAGCGAACACGCCGAGCGTGTCGAGCGTCGGGCTGAAGAGATTCACTCCGCTGTAGGACAACGCGTCCTTGCTCGGCTTGAAGCCGACCACGCCGCAATACGCCGCGGGCCGGATCATCGAACCGTTGGTCTGCTGGCCGATCGCGGCCGGAATCTGGCCCAGCGCGACCGCCGCCGCAGAACCTGAGGACGATCCTCCGGGCGTATGCGCCGCATTCCACGGATTCCTCGTCTTGCCAGGCTGCAGAAAAGCGAACTCGGTGGTTACCGTCTTGCCCAGCACCAGGCCACCCTCGCGCTTTAGCCGCACCACACACCCGGCGTCGTACGGCGGGCGCGCGCCGGAATAGATGGGCGACCCCATCTGCGTAGGCTGGTCGGCAGTCGCCACGATGTCCTTGACGCCGACGGCCGCACCTTCGAGCGCCCCGCCGCCGATGTCGGCTGCGCGCCTCAGGTCAGCCTCCCGCGCGAGCGCCAGCGCATGGTCGCGATCGAGGTGCGCCCACGCCTGGACGTTGGCATCGGTCGCCGCGATGCGCTCGAGCAGGGCGCGAACGTAGTCCTCGCTGCGAAGCCTGCCTGCCTTGATCTCCGCAATCGCCTCGATGAGCGTCAGACGATGCAACGGCTCGCTCATGGCTCGATTCGCATCAGGGTGGCGGACGCGCCCGCGCCGCCGCCGCGCGATTGTTCGGGCAGGAACAGTGCTTGCAGATCATTGAGGAAGCGCCGTCCCAGCGCTGTCGGCTTGATGTGCCGGTGATCGCGCTCGATCAATCCGCGGCGTTCGGCCTGTTCGAGCTGCCGCTCGATAAGCGTCAGGGGAAACCCGCTGCGCTCGGCGAACAGCGACACGGGGACTCCGTCGCTGAGGCGCATCGCGTTGAGCATGAATTCGAATCCGACTTCCGCGCGCGTGACCCGGTGCTCCTCGAGCAGCGGCTGGCCGCGCTCGGCCTGCTCCATATACTGCTGCGGCTGCCTGTGCCGCACTTGGCGAACGATGCGATCGGCGAAGGAGAGCTTGGAATGGGCGCCGGCGCCGATCCCGAGATAGTCGCCGAACCGCCAATAGTTGAGATTGTGGCGACACTCGTGTCCCGACTTGGCGTACGCCGAGGTCTCGTAGTGAGCATAGCCCGCTTGAGCGAGCGAATCGTCGATCGCCTGCTCCATGGCGGCGGCGGTGTCGTCGTCGGGCAGCCGCGGTGGGTGCCGGTGAAACAGAGTGTTCGGCTCGATGGTCAGGTGGTAGAACGAGAGGTGCGGCGGCGAGAACTCCAGCGCGGCGGTGATGTCGGCCTGCGCGTCGGTGAGTGTCTGGCCGGGAAGCGCGTACATGAGATCGAAATTGACGTTGCCGAAGATCGCCAGCGCCGCGCCCGCCGCGGCGCGCGCCTCGCGATGGTCGTGCACGCGGCCGATCGCCGCGAGAAAACGTGGATCGAAGCTCTGCACTCCGAGCGACAATCGATTCACGCCGGCTGCCTTGAACCCGGTGAACCTGGCCTGCTCGAAGGTGCCTGGATTCGCCTCCAGCGTGATTTCGGCGTCGGGCGAGATCGGCACTCGCGCCCGCAGCGCGGCGAGGATGCGATCGATGGCTTCCGGCGAAAACAGGCTGGGCGTGCCGCCGCCGAAGAACACGGAGCCTGCCCGCCGCCCCCATATCGACGGCAACGCGAACTCGAGATCGGCGATCAACGCCTCGATATATCGGGCCTCTGGCACGTCGCCGCGCTTTTCGTGGGAGTTGAAGTCGCAATAGGGACACTTCTTGAGGCACCATGGGATGTGCACGTAGAGCGCGAGCGGAGGTGGCGCGGTGAAGTGCGGCGCCACGAGCGTTGCCGAAACGGGGGCGCTCATCGCCTGTCGTTGAGCCGCGCCACCAGCGCTCGCATCGCCTGTCCCCGATGCGAGAGCTCGTTCTTGGTGTCGAGCGGAAGCTCGGCGCCGGTCAAGCCGGTTTTCGCGTCCAGAAAGTGCGGATCGTAGCCGAAGCCGCCGCTGCCTCGCGGCGTATCGATGATCGTCCCGTGCCAGCGGCCTTCGGCGAGTATGGGTTCCGGATCGTCGCCGTGCCTCAACAGCACCAGCACGCAGTAGTAATGCGCGCGTCGATCGGCGATACCTGCCAGGTCTGCAACCAGCTTGGCGTTGTTGCGCGCGTCGGATTTGGGTTCTCCGGCGTAGCGCGCGGACTGCACTCCTGGTGCGCCGCCGAGTGCTTCGACGCAGATTCCGGAATCGTCGGCGAGCGCGGGAAGTCGCGTGAGACTGCTCGCGTGTCGCGCCTTGGCGAGCGCGTTTTCGACGAAGGTCGCGTGCGGCTCGTGGGCTTCGGCGACATCGAGATCCGCTTGGGCGATCAACTCGATGCCGAGCGGCGAGAGCAGGCGCCGGAACTCGCGCAGCTTTCCCGGATTACCCGAGGCGAGGACCAGACGTGAGGGCGGGCTCGAGAGCGTTTGCGTCATCGTTCACTGCTCGAGCGCCCTTTTCTGAGCGGCGATCAGCTCGCGTATGCCGCCTTCGGCGAGCGCGATCAGACGGTTCATGTCGGCGCGCAAAAGCGGAGCACCCTCCGCGGTGGCCTGCACTTCCACGAAGCCGCCGCTTCCGGTCATGACGACGTTCATGTCGGTATCGCAGCCGGAGTCCTCGGCATAATCGAGATCGAGCAATATCTGATCACCGACGACACCGACGGAGACGGCGGCAACGAAATCCTTGAGCGGCTCGCCGGCGATGAGCCCCAGCGATTTGCACCAGGCCACCGCGTCGTACAACGCGACGCAGGCTCCCGTGATCGACGCGCAGCGCGTTCCTCCGTCGGCCTGGATCACGTCGCAGTCCATGCGGATGGTGCGCTCGCCGAGCGCCTCGAGGTCGGCGATCGCCCGCATGCTGCGGCCGATCAACCGCTGTATTTCCTGAGTGCGCCCGGACTGGCGGCCGTCGGCGGCTTCCCGCCGCATGCGCGTACTGGTCGCGCGCGGCAGCATGCCGTATTCGGCGGTGATCCAGCCCTGGCCTTTGCCCTTGAGGAACGGCGGGACTCCATCCTCGACCGACGCCGTGCAGATCACTCGCGTGTCGCCGCACTCGATGAGCACGGACCCCTCGGCGTGGCGATTGCAGTTGCGGGTGAGCGTCAATAGGCGCAGTTCGTCGGCGCGCCGGCCGCTGCGACGATGGGTCATCGCGATTTCCAAGTGAAGTCGGTGCAGATTATAGCGGCCGGCACCGAATGCTCCGAAAGCGGCAGGTTTCGCCTGCTCACAGCGTGTGCTGCAACCGCCACCACGCTGCCGTCGCTGCGAGCCCCTGGTCGAGCGTCGCCGACGATGACCAGTGCGCGAGCTCGCTGAAGCGCGTTGCGTCGACTTCGAGCGAGCCGAGCAATTGCGCCGCTGCACGCCGCCTACCTGCAAAAAAGGCACCAACGCGCAGCAGCGACGCCGGCGCATGATATAGCCGCGCAGGTACACCCAGCGCCTGCGCGATGCGACCGATGAGCTCCGCCGTCGACACGCTCGGGTGATCGGCGACGGGCAGTGTTTCGCCGGCCAGTTCGGGTGCGCTCAGCGCCGCCTCGATCGCGGCAACCGCATTGCCGACATAGAGCAGGCTGCGCCGGTTGGCGGCTCGTCCGAACGGCAGCCTGCGGCCGGCGGCGATCGCTTCCATCAGCTTGAGGAAGTTGCCCTTGACTCCCGGGCCATAGGTGAGCGGCAGTCGCAGAACGACGCCTTCCGTGCCGGTATCGCGGCAGCGCTCCCACAGCACCTTTTCGGCTTCCGCCTTGCTGCGCGCGTAATCGTCGCGTGGACGCGCCGGATCTCCCGCGCGGAACGGCCGCCCGCGCACTGTTGTCTCGCCGTAGACCTTGACCGTGCTGGCGAAGACGACGCGACGGACACCGGCCCGCGCCGCCGCATCGACGAGGCGCCGGGTGACGTGCACGTTGGAGATGACGTAGGGCGTCGCGTCGCCCGCGCGCACGACATGCGCGAGGCCCGCGAGATGGACGATGGCGTCGACGCCGGCAAGCACCTGCGTCCACTCGGCAGCGGCGAAGTCTCCCAGAGCCACGCACTCGGAAGCGTCGCCTTCCTCGGCTGAGAGCGCGCGCATCGCCGCGATATGCTCGATGCCGCTCTCTGCCAGGCGCCGGCGCATCGCGCGGCCGATAAAACCGCCTGCGCCGGTGATCAGCACTTTGCCAACGCGGCTCGCTGTCACGCGAGCTTCCAACCGTGCTTGTTGAAAAAGCGCACCGCGCTGCGCGCGAAGTAGGCAGCGTGCCGCGGGCCCTTGCCCGCGGCTCGCCCGCCGTGGTGGACCACACGCACGTCGGGCAGGTACGCACTCTGCGTCACCTGATTCAGACGCACGCTCCAATCGAAGTCCTCGAAATACAGAAAGAACTCCGGATCGAAACCGCCTGTGACCTCGATCGCCTTGCGCCGCACCAGCAGAAACGATCCGCTCATCACTGGAACGGGCGAGACCGCGGCGTCGCCGATGGCGTCGCGCATTTCATAGCGATCGAGCCGCTTCTGGAAGATGCGTCTGAGTAACCCCGGGGCGAATCCGCGCAGCGCGAGATCCAGAATCGTCGGATAGCGCTTGCACAGATACTCGCGCGTGCCGTCGGGTCGGGACACTGCGGGGACGACGACGCCGACGTCGGCATGCTCTGCCAGGTAGCGCAGCGCCACGCAGAGCGCGTCGGGCGCAAGCTCGACGTCCGGGTTGAGCACCAGGTGATAATGCGTGTTGCCGCCGTGCATCACCAGGTTGTGAGCGGCACCGTAGCCGATATTGGCGTGCCCGTGAAGATAGTTCATCGTCACCGCGGAGTTCTCGAAGTGCGCGGCGCCCAGTTTCACCACGGCGTCGGCGACCGCTCGGTCGCCGGTGTTGTCGATCAACACCAGATTCACGGCGCGCAGCAACCCCTCCTCGGTGGCCGCGGCGATCGCATACGAGAGTTTGCGCAAGGTCGCATCGAGCAGCGCAAGGTTGGGGCGATACGTGACGATGCTGACCGTCAGCGTCGGCGGGGGCAGGTTGGAAAGCATGGGGTCGCGGCGCCGGCTAGTGTAGTGGTCCAGGCCGCTGCACTACAATGCCTCGGCATGTCCTGGAGCCTACAACCCGGGCACGACGAGCGATGAGCCCGCGCGCCGCTGAAGCGACGAGGTATGACGCCGCCACGCTCCGCGGGTTCGCGCAGCGTCTGCTCGAGCGCGCGGGCGTGCGTGTCGACATCGCCCGCGATGTTGCCGGCGTGTTGCTCGATGGCGATCTGCTGGGACACACGACGCACGGGCTGGCACTCCTCGACCTGTACCTCGGGGAACTGGAGCACGATCGCATGGCGAAATCCGGCGCTCACGAAGTGCTCAATCGACGGCCCGCGGCCGAGCTCTGGGATGGGCACCGGCTGCCGGGACCCTGGCTCACGCTGCGCGCAGTGGAGCGCGCGAGTGCGATGGCGCGCGAGGCCGGCACCGGCATCGTGGCGATCAGGCGTTCGCACCACATCGCTTGTCTCGCCGCGTACCTCAAGCGCGCGACCGACCAGGGCCTGGCAGCGATCATTGAGAGCTCGGACCCGAGCGTCGCCGCGGTCGTGCCGCATGGCGGCTTGAAAGGGTTCATCACGCCCAATCCCATCGCCGCGGGAGTGCCGACCTCGGGCGACCCGATCCTGATCGACGTTTCGACTTCGATTACCAGCATGGGCTACGCCAAACAGGAAATGCTCGCGGGCAACCAACTTCCCGGGAGTTGGCTCATCGACCACGAGGGCAAGGCTACCCGCGATCCCGGTGTGCTGTTCAATGATCCCAAAGGCGCATTGCTTCCGCTCGGGGGCCTCGACGCCGGACACAAGGGCTTCGCCCTGGGGCTGCTGGTCGAAGCGATGACGGCCGGTCTCGCCGGACACGGGCGTGCCGATCCGCCGCCGGGCTGGGGAGGAACGGTGTTCGTGCACGTCATCGATCCTGCCGCATTCGCCGGGATCGACGCATTCGTGAGGCAGATGGACTTCGTGGTCGCCGCCGCACGCAACACGCGCGCTCGACCGGGGACCGAGCGCGTGCGGCTGCCGGGCGAGCGCGGCCTCGAGCGCTACCGGGAACAACTCGCCCGCGGCGTCATCCTCTACCCGGCGATCCTCCCCTCGCTCGAAACGTGGGCAAAGCGGTACGGCATTCCCATCCCGGCCGCGATCCCGTGACCTTTGCGTCGCGCCGGCGCAGGCCGGGGCCCCAATTTGCTGGACAAACAACCAAACCAACTTGGATCCCGGCCGCAGCCTGCCCCGGAGTCCTTGAGTCCGGGGCCGGGATGACGAGCTGTGTTCGTACGCGGCCGTGGTTACGCCGGATGTCGAGCCGAGGTTGTGCGAAGAACACCGGCAAGGTCGCGTTGGGTGTTCACCGCTTCGAAGCCCGCCGCGCGCAACAAGGCCTGCACGCTCCCGGCTTGATCGTGGCCATGCTCGATGGCGAGCCAACCTCCCGGCTTCATGTAGCCGCTCGCGCCGTCGACTATCCGGCGTATGGCGGCCAGACCGTCGACACCGCCGTTCAATGCGATCGCCGGCTCGTAGCGCAAGTCGTCCTGGGCGAGGTGAGGGTCGCCGTCGGCGACATAGGGCGGATTGGCGACGATCAAGTCGAATTCCCCCGGCGGAACGCGCTCGAACCAGTCGGAGTCGATGAACTCGACGTTGGCGATCTGCAACCGGCGGGCATTGCGCCGCGCGAGCGCGCTCGCGGCGGATGACAAGTCGACTCCCAGCACGCGCGATGCCGGGCGCGCCTTGGCGATGGCCAGGGCGACCGCACCGGAGCCGCTGCCTAGATCGAGCACGCGCGCGGCCTCTGCTTCGCCGATTTTCGCCAGCGCGAAGTCCACCAGGATCTCGCTCTCGGGCCGCGGAATCAGCACGTCGGCGGTGATTTCCAGGTCGAGCCCGTAGAACTCGCGGCGGCCGGTGAGATAGGCGATCGGCACGCCCTCGCGACGTCGTCGCGCCAGCGCATCGAAGCTCTTCGCCTGCTCGATGGTCAGGGTCGCATCGCCATGCGCAGCGAGCCATGCACGGTCCGTAGCAAGGAGGTGCGCGAGCAGCACCTTGGCCTCGAATGAAACGAGACCCGAGAGCGCAAGAGCCCGGTTAACCGTGAGAGGTGTCGCCACTGTCCTCGCTGGCTTGCTGCCGGCCATGGGGATGCGCATAATGTCCACGGCACCGCCCGCAGTCAACGCCCACAAATCCAACGAATCGGCGCAGGTGCTTCGGCACACCAGGAGGAAGCATGTCTTCACGACGCGATTTCCTTAAGGCAACCGGGGGGCTGGTGCTCGCCAGCGGCGGAGGGTGGATGGCGAGTCACGCCCATGGGGCGGATGCCGTCTTGGGCCCGCCCGAACTGCCCGAGGGCATGCTCTCTTCCTCGATCCTCGAGGCGCTTCCCGGCAAGGTCCCGCTGATCAAGAAGACCTGGCGTCCGCCGAACTATGAGACGCCGATCTCCTATTTCAACGAAGTGTTCACGCCGAATAACGCGTTCTACGTGCGTTACCACCTGTCGAATATTCCCGAGGTTTCTGCGGCAAGCTGGCGACTTAAGATCGGAGGCGAAGCGGTGACCACGCCGCTGGAGCTCACGCTCGACAGCCTCAAGAACAACTACGAGCAGGTCGAGATCGCGGCGGTCAACCAGTGCTCGGGCAACCGCCGAGGCATGTTCGTGCCGCATGTCCCCGGCGTCGAGTGGGGACTCGGCGCGATGGGCAATGCGAAATGGAAAGGAGCGCGGCTCAAGGACGTGCTCGCCAAGGCTGGACTCAAGAAGGAAGCGGTCGAGATCGTGCTCGACGGCGCCGATTCGGGGAAGGTCCCCGGCACGCCCGACTTCGTAAAATCGATCCCGGTCTGGAAAGCGCTCGACGAGAACACGCTCATCGCCTGGCAGATGAACGGCGAACCGCTGCCGCACTGGAACGGCTTCCCGGCGCGCATCGTTTTGCCCGGTTGGACCGGCACCTACTGGATGAAGCATGTCATCTCGATAGACGCGGTGACCAAGCCGTTCGAGGGCTTCTGGGTCAAGGGCGCCTACCGCATTCCGCGCGGCAGGTTCGCGCTGATCGACCGCTTCATCACCCAGGAAACCGATGTCAACACGCCGATCACCGAGATCGTGGTCAACTCGCTGATCACCAACATCGTAAACGGCCAGCAAGTGACCGCGGGGCGACCATTCGAGATCAACGGCGTCGCGTGGGACGGGGGCTACGGCATCGCACGCGTCGAGGTTTCGACCGACGGCGGCCAGTGGTGGCGGGCGGCAACGCTGGGACAGGACTACGGCCGCTTCTCTTTCCGGCAGTGGACCTTCGTTGCCAACCCGACGGAGCGAGGCACGATGACGGTAATGGCCAAGGCGACCAACCGTGCCGGGTCGACGCAGACCTTCGAGCTGATCGCCAACCCCGCCGGATACCACCACAACGTCGTGCAACGCGTCACGCTTAGCGTCGCTTAGGAGAAGCCGATGAGAGCCTTGCTGCTGATGACAGCGCTCACGCTCGCCGCCGGCATCGTCGTCGCCGCCGAGCAGCGCGTGGCTCTAAAGGAAGCGCCCGGTCGCGACAAGGTCGAGGCGAACTGCGCGTCGTGTCACAGCCTCGACTACATCCTTGGCAATTCGCCGTTCATGACTCGCCAGGTGTGGGACGCCGAGGTCACCAAGATGATCAAGGTCTTCGGGGCGCCTATCTCCGATGCCGACGCGAAAGAGATCGCCGAATATCTGACCAAGAACTACGGTCAGCCCTGAGCGCCCGCTAGAGGGCCCTCGCCGGGACTCTCGGCCGCAAACAGCTGGACCTCGCGTTCCCAGTAACGCGTCGACGTCGGCCGCGCGGAACCTGCGCAGCCTGAGCCGCTGCGTGGGACGGCGGAGCAGCGATGGCCGATCCCTGCGTCATGCGCCCTCGCCCAGCGCGGCGAGCTGCTCGGCCTGGAATTCGTTGGCAAGCGCCTGCGCCAGCTCGAAGAGGTCGCCGTCCATGATCTGATCGATCTTGTACAGCGTCAGGTTGATGCGGTGGTCGGTGACGCGTCCCTGGGGAAAATTGTAGGTGCGGATCCTCTCGCTGCGGTCACCGCTGCCGATCAGGCTCTTGCGGGTGGCCGCCTCCTTCCGCTGCCGCTCCTGGCGCTCGCGCTCGAGCAGACGCGAGGCGAGCACCGCCATCGCCCGCGCGCGATTGCGATGCTGCGAGCGATCGTCCTGGCATTCGACGACGAAGCCTGTCGGCAAGTGCGTGACGCGCACCGCCGAATCGGTCTTGTTGACGTGCTGGCCGCCCGCCCCCGAAGCGCGGAAAGTGTCGATGCGCAGGTCGGCCGGGTTGATGGTGATGTCGGTGATGGGATCGGCTTCCGGCAGCACCGCCACCGTGCACGCCGAGGTGTGGATCCGGCCTTGCGCTTCGGTTTCTGGCACGCGCTGCACGCGATGGCCGCCCGACTCGAACTTGAGCTTCGCGTAGGCGCCATCTCCAGCGACGCGCGCGATGACTTCCTTGTAGCCTCCCAATTCGCCGAGGCTTTCGGAGATCATCTCGACCTGCCACTTGTTGCGCTCGGCGAAGCGAACGTACATGCGCAAGAGGTCCCCCGCGAACAGTGCCGCCTCGTCGCCGCCGGTGCCTGCGCGGATCTCCAGGAACACGTTCCGGTCGTCGTTGGGATCGCGCGGCAACAGGGCACGCTGCAGCTCGGCTTCGAGCGCCTCCATGCGTGCCGTGGCTGCCTTGGCCTCTTCGTCGGCGAATGCGCGGGTCTCGGGATCGGAGGCCATGTCCCGCGCCGCAGCGAGATCGCCCTCCGCGCGCCGCCAGTCGCCATACAGCGCCACGAGCGGAGCGATCTCGGCGTGCTCGCGCGAAAGCGCGCGGAACCGGTCGAGATCGCGGGTGACGTTCTCGGCCGCGAGCAGGCCGTTCAGCTCTTCGAGCCGTGTCGTAAGCTGCGAGAGTCGGTTGGAAAGAGAAGGCTTCATTGCGGGAATGACACATTACCGATTACGTCGTTCCCGCGTAAGCGGGAACCCAGCGGCGTTCGGACAATACGCACCAGCAACTCAGACCCTGGGTCCCCGCTGGAGCCTGCCCCCGAGTGCTTAAATCGGGGGGCGGGGATGACGTAGCACCTTAAGTCACTGGATTCCCGCCTTCGCGGGAATGACGCATCCGTTTCCGAATCGCGGGCACATTCGTGCCCGCTCTTGGACGGATGCGTCAGCTACGTCAGCTCGTCGGGCAATTGGTAGACGCGGTGCAGGAGCGCCAGCAGCTCTGCCCGCTCGGCTTCGCCTGCCTGGTTGAGCGCCTGGGTCGGCGCGTGCAGGAACTTGTTGGTGAGCCCGCGGGCGAGTTGCTCGAGCACCTGATCGGCAGGTGTGCCGGCCGCGAGCATGCGCTTGGCGCGCTCCACTTCCGAGGCCCGCAGCCGATCGTGGTGCCCGTGAAGCGCCGCGATCACCGGAACCACGCTGCGGCCTTCGAGCCAGCGTAGGAAGCTTTGCGCCTGCTCGGCGATCATCGCTTCGGCTTCGCGCACCGCCTCGACGCGGATCTGCAGATTGTCCTTGACGATGTTGGCAAGGTCATCGACGCTGTAGAGGAACACATCGTCGAGCGTAGCCACTTCCGGCTCGACGTCGCGCGGCACTGCCAGGTCGACGATGAACACGGGCGTGTGTCGCCGCGCCTTGATCGCGCGCTCGAGCAGCCCCTTGCCGAGGATCGGCAGCGAGCTCGCAGTCGAGGTGACGATGATGTCGAACATCGCGAGGCGGTCCGGCAATTCGTTGAGCGTGATCGCATCCGCGGCAAACCTTGCCGCGAGCTGCGCCCCGCGCTCCAGCGTGCGGTTGGCCACCGTGATCGAGTGCGGCTTCTTGGCGGCGAAGTGCGTCGCAGCGAGATCGATCATCTCGCCCGCGCCGATCAACAGCACGCGCTGTTCGGCGATGGAGGGAAAGATGCGTTCGGCGAGCTTGACCGACGCCGCGGCCATCGAGATCGATGCATTGCCGATGTCGGTGTTGGAGCGCACGTCCTTCGCCACCGCGAAGGTGCGCTGGAACAGCCTGTTCAAGACCAGTCCCAGTGACCCCGCCGCTTCCGCCGTCTTCACCGCCTGCTTCATCTGACCGAGGATCTGCGGCTCGCCGAGCACCATCGAATCGAGTCCGCTTGCCACGCGGAAGGCGTGTGCAACGGCTGCTTCCTGCGGCAGGGTGTACATGTACGGCGACAGCGAGGCTTTGGGCACGCGATGGAAGTCCTCGAGCCACTCGACGACGGGCGCAGCTTCGGCGCCGTGGAAATAGACTTCGGTCCGGTTGCAAGTGGAGAGGATTGCCGCTTCCTTGACCCGCGGACGCCCGATCAGGTCGCGCAAGGCCTGGCCCAGCGTATCCACGTGGAACGCCACCTGCTCCCGCACCTCGAGGGGCGCGGTCGTGTGATTGAGGCCGAGGGCGTAGAGAGGCATGCGGGTGCCGGCTCGCAAGTACCTGATATGTTAACGCAATACGCGCGATCCTGCCCGGCGGATGCTCCGGACGCATTGATTGAGGTCAAGCCTTGCTGCCCGGTGTAGCCGTAGCCTGGGTTGAGGCGCAGCCGAAACCCGGGATTCATGTAACCCCTTCCCCGGGTTTCGCACAGAACGCTCAACCCGGGCTACACCTTAATGAACTCCTGCTTCCCGCCCAGCCAGCGCTCAAGGTGCGCCTGCGCAGCGCCGGGTTCTCGGCGCAGCAACTCGTCGGCGGCGTCGCGCGCCCGCTCGATCAATCGCGCATCGCGCTCGAGATCGGCGAAGCGCAGCAGCGGCACTCCCGACTGGCGCGCGCCCAGGAATTCGCCCGGCCCACGGATCAGAAGGTCCTGCCGCGCGATCTCGAAGCCGTCGTTGTTCTCGTAGACTGCCTTCAAACGCGCCTTGGCGAGCTCCGACATCGGCTCCTCGAACAGAAGCACGCACACGCTCTCCTCCGCTCCCCGCCCGACGCGGCCGCGTAACTGGTGCAATTGGGCGAGTCCGAAGCGCTCGGCGTGCTCGATCACCATCATCGACGCGTTGGGTACGTCCACACCGACTTCGATTACCGTCGTTGCGACCAGCACGTGCACTTGTCCATGCACGAAGCCTTCCATGGTCGCCGCCTTGTCGGCGGGCTTCATGCGCCCGTGCAGCAGTCCCACGTTGAATTCGCCGAGCGCCCCGGTCAGCTCGGTGTGCAACGCCACGGCGGTCTGCAGCTCCAGCTTCTCCGATTCCTCGATCAGAGGGCAAACCCAGTACGCCTGCCGGCCCGCGGCGGCGAGCTTGCGCACGCGCTCGATGATCTCGGCTCGGCGGCGCTGGCTCACCAGCTTGGTCACGACCGGCTGGCGTCCCGGCGGCATCTCGTCGATCACCGAAACGTCGAGATCGGCGTAGAAGCTCATCGCCAGCGTGCGCGGGATCGGCGTTGCGCTCATCATCAGCTGATGTGCGTCGCCGATGCCCTTCTGACGCAACGCCAGCCGCTGCGCCACGCCGAAACGATGCTGCTCGTCGACAATTGCGAGTCCCAGCCTCGGGAGGGTCACCTCGTCCTGGAACAGCGCGTGGGTGCCGATGGCGAACTGCGCCTCTCCGCTTTCGATGGCCGACAGCGCTTTCTTCCGTTCCTTCGCCGACAGACCCCCCGACAACCAAGCGATCTCCACCGGAAGTCCGTCGAGCCATGCGGCGAGCTTGCGATAGTGCTGCTCGACGAGTATTTCCGTGGGCGCCATGAACGCGACCTGATATCCGGATTCGATCGCCTGCAGCGCCGCCAGCGCAGCGACCACTGTCTTGCCGCTTCCCACATCACCCTGAAGCAAGCGCTGCATCGGCTCGGCACGAGCGAGATCGTGACGGACCTCGGCGATGACCCGCTGCTGCGCTCGCGTAAGCGTGAACGGCAGCCGCGCATTGAAGGCGCGCGTCAGCGAGCCGTCTCCTGGCAGGCGAGGCGCGCGACGGCGCGAACGCGCCCTTCGGTGGATCTTGAGCGAGAGCTGCTGCGCCAGCAATTCGTCGAACTTGAGCCGCGTCCAAGCAGGATGCGTGCGCTCGTCGAGCGCCGCCTGCGACGCGTCGCGCGGCGGTTCATGGAGATAGGCGACCGATTCCGCGAAACCCCAGAGCTTGCGCGGAGCGCGCGTCCACGGCGGCAGCGTCTCGGCGAGAAACGCGGGATTGCGCACGAGCGCGTCGTGCACCAGCTTGCGCAACGTGTCTTGCGACAGCCCCGCCGTCGTCGGGTACACCGGCGTGAGGCGTTCCGGCAGCGGCGTTCCCGGCGCGACGACGTGAAAGCTCGGATGGATCATTTCCGGGCCGAAGTGGCCCTCGCGCACCTCGCCGAAGGCGCGCACGCGCTTGCCCGGCGCGAGCGCCTTGCGCTGACTGGGGTAGAAGTGAAAGAAGCGAAGCACAAGTTGCGCATCGCCTTCTTCGAGCAGGCACACGAGCTGGCGGCGCCCGCGGTACTGGATCTCGGTGTTGACGACGGTGCCCTCGACCTGCCACGCCTGCCCGGGTCGCACCGCCGCGAGCGGGCAGAGCCGAGTCTGATCCTCGTAGCGCAGCGGCAGATGCAAAACCAGGTCCTGCTCGCGCTCGAGCCCCAAGCGAGCGAGCTTGTCCTTGAGCGTGCTCCCTGGCTTGGCTTCGGTTTGCTCTCGGCTTTTGCCGGCCATGCAAGGACGCTGGCAGTAGCCCGGGCCGACCCCGGGTCGCTACGCTTTGAGTTCCAGCACCGCCTCGATCTCCACGCGTGCCGCTCTCGGCAATGCGGCGACCTGGTACGTCGCGCGAGCCGGATACGGCGGCGTGAAAGTCTTGGCGAGTATGTCGTTCACGGTTGCGAAATCGGCCATGTCCGCGAGCAGCAGCGTCATCTTGACGATGTCGTCGAGCGTCCCGCCGGAGGCTTCCGCGACGGCCTTCAAGTTCGCGATCACCTGGCGGATCTGCGCTTCGAGTCCTTCGCGCAGCTTGCCCGTCGCCGGATCGAGACCGATCTGACCCGACAGATACACGGTGCGACCCGCGCGGATTGCCTGCGAATACGGACCGATCGCTGCCGGCGCGCTGCTGGTTTGAATGGCGTCCTTGCCCATCGGCGCAACTCTAACACGGCGTCGCTCAGCTCCCCGCGGTCCGTTTACGCCCCAGCCAGCACCGGGCTATAATTTCACTTCCCTGGGGACGTAGCTCAGCTGGGAGAGCGTCGCGTTCGCAATGCGAAGGTCGGGAGTTCGATCCTCCTCGTCTCCACCAACATCCCCGCGGGCTCACGCGATCCGGCGTCTGCTCTGCGGGGCACGCTCGATTGCCGAGCTCGCCGTGGATCGGAGCGGAACAATGCAGCGGAGCAGCTGCGGCAGCGATGCGACGAGCGCGATCGGATCTCGCTCCACAGACGGAGCCACCTGCCGGCTGACTTCTACCTGGCAGCTGGCGGCTGCCGCAGCGATGGCCGCGCTTTTCGCGGCTGCCCCGGCGAGTGCCGAGCCCGCCGGCCCGCCGATCGAGGCCTGGTCTTCCCCGACGCTCAAGCGGATCCAGTCGACCGGCGTGCTGCAGCTGGGCTACCGTCAGAATTCTCCGCCCTTCGCGTTTCTCGACGCGAAGGGCAAGCCCATCGGCTACTCGCTCGACCTGTGTGAGGTCGTCGTCGAGGAAATCGCCAGCGAGGTCGGCAAGGAGATCACGGTCGAATACAAGCCGGTGACGCCGGAGAACCGCTTCGAGCTGGTGACCTCGGGCGCGATCGATCTCGAGTGCGGCTCGTCCACCAACAATGCCGAGCGACGCAGGATGGTCGCCTTCTCGCCGACGATGTTCGTCACCGGCACCAAGCTGATGGTCCGCCGCGGCAGCGGTATCCGCACGCTGCGCGATCTCGACGGCAAGACCATCGTGCTCACCCGCGGCACGGTGCACGAGACCGCGGTTCCGAAGCTCGCCGCGCGCCAGAACCTCAACATCAAATTCGTGTTCGGCGCCGATCACAATGAATCGTTCCAGATGCTCGCCGCGGGCAAGGCGGACGCCTTCGCCAACGACGACGTGCAGCTCTACGGGATGCTCGCCGAAACCAAGTCGGCCAGCGACTTCCGAGTGGTCGGCGATTTCCTCACCTACGCAGACTACGCGCTTGCCATGCGCAAGGACGACCCGGAATTCGCCGAGGTCGTCGAGCGCGCTTTCCATCGGCTCGCCGGGAGCCGCGAGATCGTCGCGATCTACGAGCGCTGGTTCGTCAAGCCGATGCCGTCCGGCACACGCCTCAACCTGCCGATGAGCCCGCACCTCGAGGAGATTTTCCGGGTACAGGGCCTGCCCGGCGACTGAGACCAACGGGGAAGCACGAGCCCGGCGCCGCGCGCGATCGCACTGAACATCACGAGCATCGAAACACGGAGGAAGGCGCATGCCAAAGACTCGCAGACCGCTCTACAAGTCGCTCTATTTCCAGGTCATCGTCGCGATCGTGATCGGCGTCCTGCTGGGCCATTTCTATCCCGAGACCGGCACCGCCATGAAGCCCCTAGGCGACGGGTTCATCAAGCTGATCAAGATGATCATCGCGCCGATCATCTTCTGCACGGTGGTCGTCGGCATCGCCGGGATGGAGGACATGAAGAAGGTCGGCAAGACCGGCGGGTACGCGCTGATCTACTTCGAAATCGTCAGCTCCATCGCGCTGATCGTCGGGCTCACGATCGTCAATTTCATACAGCCTGGCGCGGGCATGCACATCGACCCCGCGACGCTCGACACCAAGGGCATCGCCGCCTACACCAAGCCCGGCCAGATGCAGAGCACGCAGGAGTTCCTTCTCAACATCATCCCCAACACGCTGGTCGACGCCTTCGCCAAGGGCGAGATCCTGCAGGTGCTGCTGATCGCGGTGCTGTTCGGCTTCTGCCTGCACAAGTTCGGCGGCCGCGGCACGCTCGTGTTCGACATGATCGAGAAGACCGGACATGTGCTGTTCCAGATCGTCGGCGTCATCATGAAGGTCGCGCCCCTCGGCGCCTTCGGCGCGATGGCCTTCACCATCGGCAAGTACGGCATCGTGTCGCTGCTCTCGCTCGGCAAGCTGATGGGAACGTTCTATCTCACCTGCCTCGTCTTCATCCTGGTCGTGCTGGGGATCATTTCCCGTCTGCACGGCTTCGGCATCCTCAAGTTCATCCGCTACATCAAGGAGGAGCTCCTGATCGTGCTCGGCACGTCGTCGTCGGAATCGGTGCTGCCGCGGATGATGGCCAAGATGGAGAACCTGGGCGTGCAGAAGTCCACGGTCGGCCTGGTGATACCGACGGGGTACTCGTTCAATCTCGACGGCACGTCGATCTACCTCACGATGGCCGCGATGTTCGTGGCCCAGGCCACCGACACCCCGATGACGCTCATTCAGCAGCTGACGCTGCTCGCGGTACTGCTGCTCACCTCGAAGGGTGCCGCGGGCGTCACCGGCAGCGGCTTCATCGTGCTCGCGGCCACGCTGTCGGCGGTGGGCAACGTGCCTGTGGCGGGGCTGGCGCTGATCCTCGGCATCGACCGCTTCATGTCGGAGGCGCGGGCGCTCACCAACCTGATCGGCAATGGCGTTGCCACGGTGGTCGTCGGCAAGTGGTGCCACGAGCTCGACGCCGCTCGGATGAAGAAGGTGCTCAACCGCGAGACCGACGCCGACGCCGAGGAACCGGAACAGCTCATCGACACGGTCGACCAGCACATGCCGGTCAAGGCTGCCTAGGTGGCGAGCCTCGTGACCCAGGCAGCCAACTGACCTTGGCTGTTCAGGCGCTCGCCTGCGTAAGCTGTCCGCTCTGGTAATCGCGCACCGCTCGCTCGACTTCCTCGCGCGTGTTCATCACGAAGGGGCCGTATTGCACGATCGGCTCCAGCAGCGGTTTGGCGGCAAGCAGGATGACGCGGCCACCGCCGGCTCCCCCGGTGAGCTCGACCGTGTCGCCGTCCGAGAGCACGCCTGCATCATGCGTCTTCAGCGTCCGGCGCCCGCCGACGGGGCCGACTTCGACGCCGCCTTCGAAGGGATAGACGAAAGCGTGGTGCCCGGGCTTTACCGGATGCACGAACGAGGCTCCCGCCGGAAGCTCGACGTCGAAATAGAGCGGATCGGTCGTGACGCCCTGGATCGGTCCGGCGGTCTCACGGCCGTCGATCTCGAGCCTCCCGGCGATCACCTTGACGCGGCCGCCGCCGCGCAACTCGACGACGGGTATGTCCTTTGACTGGATATCGCGGTAGCCCGCGGGCTTCATCTTCTCCTTCGCCGGAAGATTGATCCAGAGCTGGAATCCGCGCATGCGGCCCTGCTCCTGCTGCGGCATCTCGGAATGGATGATGCCGCGACCAGCGGTCATCCACTGCACGCCTCCGCTCTTCAATTCGCCGGTGTTGCCCAGGTGATCCTTGTGCTGCATGTGGCCGTCGAGCATGTAGGTGACGGTCTCGAAGCCGCGATGCGGGTGCGGCGGAAATCCCGCGATGTAATCGTCGGGATTCTCGGTCGAAAAGTGGTCGAGCATGAGGAACGGATCGACGCGAGCCCAGGCCGACTGGCCGATGCTGCGGCGAAGCTTGACGCCTGCCCCGTCCGACGTGGGTATCGCTTCGATGACGCGTTGCACGGTGCGAACGTTCATGGAACGCCTCCTGAGCCGCCTGTGGCCTGTAACGTCCGATTCGGTACTGAACGCAGTGTTATGGCGCCGGGATCCGCGCCGAGCGCAAGGCGCCACAGCGAAGCAAGGGTAGGCTCCCCTTGCGAGCTGGGGCAACGCCGCGATCGGCGTGGAGGCCAAGCCAGACAGTATTGAATGGGGCGTTGCAGGCCACTAGATGCGGCCCGGTCAGGCCGAGTTCAACTGCCAATTACGAAACGCGCAGAGCAGCGTGCAGTCGGCTGGTCTTGGGGACCGACGCCAGAAGGTACTCCATCTGGTCGGCGAGGATGCGCCGGTTGCGCAGGATGAAGTGCTCGTGCCGGTCGGGGACGTAGGGGACGTAGAGCAAGGGCATGCCGGCTTGCTCGGGCGAGCGGTTGGCCTTGCGGGTGTTGCAGCGCCGGCAGGCGGTGACGGTGTTGGTCCAGCTGTCGCGGCCGCCGCGCGCCGCCGGCAGCACGTGGTCCCGCGACAAGTCGCGGGTAATGAATCGCTCGCCGCAGTAGGCGCAGAGGTGCCGGTCGCGAGCAAAGAGCAGCGCGTTGGTGAGGCTCGGGGTATGGGTGAACTTCCCCGCGCCGCTCCCCTTGATGGCCAGGATCGACTTGGTGGCGATCCGTGACCTCTGGCCGTTCTTTTGATAACCGCCGCGGAATTCGCGCACGACGTCGCCCACCGACCACGCCACCAATTGCTTGGCGTGGTAAGTGATCGCTTCCTCCAGCTCAACCCAGGCCTGGGGAAGGCCGGCGAGGTCGACGGTCAAGATCAGCGGTTGCATGGCTTCAATCGCGAGTAAGCGCTTATCTTAGGGCCATGGCACCTTTTTTGCAAAGCGGCCTCGCCGGCGGGCCGGGCTGGGCTACTAGACTTCGCCCTTCGCGGCGAAGCCGTCGATCCGTGCGCACTTTACGATTCAGACAGGCGCTGGCTAGCGCCGGGACGCTGTTCGTGCCGCTCCACGCCCAGACCAACAACGACCGGCTGGACAATCGCACCGATATCTATGCGACGCTGGCGAGCTTCGTCGGCGTGGCACCCGAGGCTTAGGCCACGGGTGCCGCGCATCGAAGCGGAGACCGCCGCGCCTTTGCCGGCGACTCCTGAACTGCAAAGCAAGATCCACGACAGCGTCGTACGCACGATGCAGCGGCGCGTGCCCGGATGGACGCCGCGCAGAATTCCTGCGACGTCGCCGACAATGCGCTAGAGTCCGGCCATGATCCTATCGCCGGTCTGGCGGCTGGTACCGGCGCTCGGCGTCACTCAGATCATCTCCTGGGGCTCGCTCTACTACGCGATTGCCGTGCTGGGCGCGAGCATGCGCGCCGAACTGGGGTTGTCCTCCGCAGCTCTGTTCGGCGCTTATTCCGCGAGCCTCCTGCTCTCCGCGCTCGTCTCTCGGTTCGTCGGTCGTGCGATCGATCGCTTCGGGGGCCGCGCGGTCTTGTCCGTCGGTTCGCTGATCGCGGCGATGGCCCTTTTCGCCATTTCACGAGTGCAGTCGGCGGTCGAGCTCTACCTGGCGTGGTCGTTCGCGGGAGTCGCCATGGCGATGACCATGTACGACGCCGCTTTCGTCACGCTCTCCCAGCACACCGGCACGAAATACCGCACCGCGCTCACTGCGCTCACGCTCATGGGAGGACTCGCCAGCACCGTGTTCTGGCCGGTATCACTCAAGGGTCTGGAATGGTTCGGCTGGCGAGAAACGTTTGCCGGCTTCGCCGCTTTGCAGCTCGCGGTCTGCCTGCCGCTGCACTTCGCCTTCGTGCCTCGCTTCTCGATGGAGAAGCCGGGAACGATTGCTGCAATGGCGGACACCGGCACTCTGCCGGTGCAATCGCGGCGCAGCGCGTTCGTGGCGCTTGCGGCGGCCTTCGCCTTCAACGGCTTCATCGTGTCGGTGCTCACCGTGCATCTCATCAGCGTCCTCCAAGGCAAGGGCCTTACGCTCGAGACCGCGGTTTGGGTAGGGTCGTTCTTCGGGCCGATGCAGGTCGCAGGTCGAATCACGGAATTCTCGATCGGCCGGAGGTTCTTACCGCGCACGATCGGCGCGGCTTCATTATGGCTGCTCGTCGTCGCGCTGCTCGTTCTGCTCGCGGTCGAAGGCCAGGTCGCGCTGGCGCTCCTGTTCGCGGTCGCGTTTGGATGCAGCAACGGTGTGGTTACGATCGTCCGCGGCACGGTGCCGGCGGAGCTGTTCGGTCGCGCGGGTTACGGCAGCACGCTGGGAAGCCTCGCGGCGCCTGCGCTTGTTGCGCGCGCCGTCGCGCCGTTCGCATTCGCACCGCTGGCGTCTCCCCAGACTGCCTCGTTCGGCTGGCTTCTGGTGCTGCTCGCAATGGCGCTCGCGTCGGTCGCGGCCTTCGCAATCGCGGTGAGGAGACGCTGAGCAAAGCGTTATCATCCCGTCTGACTCGAGACCCCTGAATCATGCCGAACGATCTCACCTGGCTTCCGTTGAGCGAGCTCTCGCGACGACTCGCCAAGCGCGAGATCTCGTCGTGCGAAATCGTCGACGCGTGCCTTGCGCGGATCGCCGCGCTCGATACGCGGCTGCATGCGTTTGTCGACGTGTACAGCGAGAGCGCGATGGATGCCGCGCGTGCCGCGGACCTCGAACGCAAGGCAGGTATGACGCGCGGTCCTCTGCACGGACTGCCGATCGCTCTCAAGGATCTCCTGCACCTCGAGGGGCGAGTGACGACGGCCGGCTCGAAGACCTGGCAAGGCCGTGTCGCGGTCGAAACGGCGACCGCGGTGGAGCGGCTGCTCGCTGCAGGAATGATTCCGCTCGGCAAGACGCACATGGTCGAATTCGCCTTCGGCGGCTGGGGCCGCAACCAGCCGATGGGCGCGCCCTGGAATCCGTGGGACACGCGCAGGCACCGCGTGACGGGTGGCTCGAGCAGCGGGTCGGCGGCAGCGGTGGCTGCTGGGCTCGCGCCGGCCGCCATCGGCTCGGACACCGGCGGCTCGATTCGCATTCCCGCGGCGCTTTGCGGGCTCACTGGCCTCAAGCCCACTTATGGACTCGTCAGTCTCGCGGGTGTGGTGCCGCTCGCGACGACGCTCGATTCGCTGGGCCCGCTGACTCACACCGTGGAGGACTGCGCGCTGCTCACCGCGGCGATGGCTGGCGCCGATCCGCGCGACGAAGCGACGCTAGCCGCACCGCGCATCGACTTCGGCGCCGCGCTCGCCGGTGAACCGGACGTCCAAGGCCTGCGGGTGAGCGCGGTCCCACCTGAATATTTTCCCGACGACACTCTGCCCGACGTGGTGCGCGCCCGGGACGACGCGATTGCGGTTCTGCGCGAGTCAGGCGCGATCGTCGAGAGCGCGCCCTTCCCGCTCGAGTTCGAAGACGTGATGCTGCGCAACGGCCGCATCATCGCGGCCGAGGCGTGGGCCCTGCATCGCGCCTACATCCAGGACGAGAACCTGCCGATCGACCCCTGGGTGCGCAAGCGCATCATCGGCGGCAAGTCGATCGGCGCGGCGGAATACATCGACGAGCTCAAGCAGCGCAAGCGATGCGCCGTGGTCTTCGGCAATTGGATGCGCGGGCGCGACGCGTTGCTTACGCCGACACTGCCGATCACCGCGACGCCGCTCGAGGAGGTCGACGAAGCTGCCACTCCGCTCGCGACTTTCACACGAGTGGCCAACTATCTGGGTGCTTGCGCGCTGTCGCTGCCGGCCGGGTTGTCGAGCGACGGGCTGCCGGTCGGCGTTCAATTGATGGGCGGGCGGTTTGCCGAGGCGATGCTGGTGCGCTTGGGGCGCGCGTTCCAGAGCCTGACCGACTGGCATCGACGTCGGCCGAACCTGGCAGCGTGGGAAGACTCGGCGGCGCGATGACCGTTATCTAGTGCGCTTCCGGCTGCAGCTCGACAGGCGCAGAAGTCGTCGCGTCGGGCGCTGCGGAACCGTCGCTCGTCACCGCCGCCCGCACCTTGGGTTTGTGCGCGTCTGCGTAAACGCGCGCGATATCGAGCGTCTCGCGCACTCCGATGTCGGCACTGTGGCGCCCCAGGAACTGCCGCGACGCTGCGCGGCCCTCGTTGAACAGACGCAACAGCCAGGCCCGCGAGCGCTCAAGCGCGGAACCCGGCTCGACGAGGTGGCGTTGCGGCGGGCCGATGCGATGCAGGCGCAGATCCAGCACGTTCGACGTCCCATCCCCGCGCGTCGCGAGCTTGCGCATCGCGGCGATGGCCTGCATCTCGGCCACCAGGCTGGAGTTGAACACGATCTCGCCGATGCGCTGGCGGATCGAAGGCCCATCGGTGGGCGTTTCGCTCGCCTCGTCAGGCACCAGTTGAACGACAATCAGGTCGCGGGCTGCGCCGCCGTGAATCATCGGCCACAAGGTCGGGTTGCCGCAGTAACCGCCGTCCCAATATGGCTCGCCGTCGATCTCGACCGCCTGGAACAGCATCGGCAAGCACGCCGACGCGAGCAGCGCGTCGATGCTCATGGCTTCGTTGGAGATGACACGAGGCAGCCCTGTCTTGACGTTGGTCAACGTAACGTAGAGAGCCGGTGCCGAATTGCTCCGGATCGCGTCGATGTCGACGTGGGCGGTGATGATCTCGCGCAGCGGATTGATGCCGAGGGGGTTCACCGCGTATGGCGAGAACATTCCGCTCGACAGCAGCCAGGCGCTGACCGAGTCGCGCCACGCGCGCTCAACCGGCCCCCACAGATGACGTCCGAGGTCGGCCACCGCCGGGCGCGCGACAGCAAGCCAGAACGCGCGCAATGCCTTGCGCGCCTGAGCAGGCGATCCCTTGGCCAACGCGCTGGCCACGATCGCGGCATTGATCGCGCCCGCGCTCGTGCCCGACAGCTGCGCAATAGTGAGGCTGCGGCTTGCAAGCAGCGCGTCGAGAACGCCCCAGGTATATGCGCCCCAGGAGCCCCCGCCCTGCAGAGCAAGGCCCACAGGCTTTCGCGAACTGGGAGTTCGCGGACGAAGCTGGCTATTAGGAATGGTTGGGTTCATAAGAGTGGGGGATCGACACGGCTGCTGGCCTTGTCGACGATTCCTCGTCGGTTGGACGACGGTCGCACGCGCTGGAGCCTGATGGGCGTTCCGGCGTGTCCAAAGCACGGGGAAGACCCTGCGGATCGGTCCGCCTCATGCTGCTATGCAGCATATACGATATCAGGATTCGACTCCGAGAGTCTACTACTAGTTCACTACATATATTAATCAATATCTTATATTCATCCTCGTGCATGACGCACCGCAACAAACCGACCGTGCGGCTCGTTCATGGGCCGCCATGGTGCACCGCAGCTAGGCGCTGCGTCGCCGTGGTGCGATGTAAATGCTCACTACATCGATGCCTTGAAACTCAAGTCGTTGTTTTCAAATATCCTGCCTCCACAAGGACTGCTTGGCATAAGGCTTGCGGAAGAAACGTATCGGAAATAATCAGCAGGTGAGTTGATAGCGATCGAGACCGTGGACAGCCTCGTCAGGCTCGCCGGCGCTTTGTCCTTCCTTGCCTCTCTCAAGATAGGCCCTCGGCGTCGCGCCCGCGAGAAACCCAGTCGAGGCGCGTCCGCCTCTCCGCCCGGTGCGCGCGAGCGTTCCTCAGGGCAACGGCGGCCCGAGAGAACTGCTCCGGGGTGTGCCGATGCCCTGATCGGTGTGCTTTGGGCAGCGCTGCTGCTGTTCGTGCTGGGTTATCTCGCGTTAAAGGGCGAGGCGGTGATCGCGGACCTCGACGGGCTCGTTCTCGCTACACCGTACTCGATGGAGCCCTGAGCTACCGAAGCGATACGCTGCGACATCGTCTTACCCTGCAGCGTGTAGCGCGGATTGAGCTTCGTAGCGGTGAAAGCCTGGGCCCTTTGCCCCGTGTTGTGTTGGCCCTGGGTCTCGCAAGGCTGTCCTGAGCGAAGTCGAAGGGCTCGACCCAGGCTACGACTACAGCGCCAGCGCGACTCGGGTTCCCTGATCGATCGCGCGCTTGGCGTCGAGCTCGAGCGCAACGTCGGCGCCGCCGATGAGCTTGGGTTGGATGCCGGCGCTCCGCAGTGCTGCGACCAATTCGCGCTGCGGCTCCTGACCTGCGCAAATCACCACGGTATCAACGTCCAAGACCTCCTGCTTGCCGTCGACTTTGAAGTGCAGTCCGGCGTCGTCGATGCGTTGGTATTCGACACCCGCGAGCATGGTGACGCCCCGACGTTTGAGCAGCGTGCGCCGGATCCACCCGGTGGTCTTGGCGAGCCCTGCACCGACCTTTTCGGTCTTTCGCTGCAGCAGCCACAGCTTGCGCCGCGGTGCATGCTCGCTCGGCACTTTCAATCCGCCGCGATTCGCGTAGTCGGCATCGATGCCCCACTCGTCGCGAAAGGCGACGACGGCCGGTTCTCCCGGGTGCCCGTCGCTCGAATGACCGTCGGGCGATGCCCCTGCGGTGAGCAATTCGGCCACGTCGAAACCGATTCCCCCGGCACCCACGATCGCCACGCGCTGCCCAGCGCTCGTGCTGCCTCGGACGATGTCGACGTAGCTCGCAACCTTGCGATGATCTATCCCCGGAATCGCCGGGCGCCGCGGGACGATGCCCGAGGCCAGGATCACCTCGTCGAACTCGCGCAGGTCATCCGCACCCACGCGCCGGTTGAGCTGAACGGCCACGCCGAGCTTGGCCATCCGGTTCCGGAAATAGCGCAGCGTCTCGGCGAATTCCTCCTTGCCGGGAATGCGCCGTGCAAGATTGAACTGTCCGCCGATCTCGCTGGCGGCGTCGAACAAGGTCACCGCGTGGCCGCGCTCGGCGGCGGTCACTGCCGAAGCCATGCCAGCCGGACCGGCGCCGACGACCGCGATCCGTTTCTTCTGTTTGGCCAGTGTGAGCTCGAGCTCCGTTTCGCGGCAGGCGTAGGGATTGACCAGGCAGGTCGCCGTCTGCCGCTCGAAGATCTGATCGAGGCACGCCTGGTTGCAACCTATGCAGGTGTTGATCTCATCGGCGCGTCCTTGCGCGGCCTTGTTGACGAACTCCGGATCGGCGAGGAAGGGGCGCGCCATCGACACCATGTCCGCATCGCCGCGCTCGAGCACCGCTTCGGCGGTGGCGGGATCGTTGATCCGATTGGTCGTGATCAGCGGAATGCGCACTGCGCCTTTCAGGCGCCGCGTGACCCAGGTGAACGCTGCGCGAGGCACCATGGTCGCGATGGTTGGGATTCGCGCCTCGTGCCAGCCGATGCCGGTGTTGATGATGGTCGCGCCAGCCGCTTCCACCGCTTGCGCCAGCGCCACAACCTCGTCCCAATTGCTGCCGCCGTGGACGAGATCGAGCATCGACAGGCGGTAGATGATGATGAACTTCGGGCCAACCGCTTCGCGCGTGCGCCGCACGATCTCCACCGGAAAGCGCATGCGCTTCTCGAACGAGCCGCCCCACTCATCGTCGCGGTGGTTGGTCTGAGGCACGACGAACTGGTTGATCAAATAGCCCTCTGAACCCATGATCTCCACGCCGTCGTAGCCCGCGCGCTGTGCGAGCTCGGCGCAGCGAACGTAGGCGCCGATCGTCCTGCTCACTCCCCACCGCGTCAGGGCGCGCGGGCGAAAGGGAGTGATCGGCGACTTGAGCGCCGACGGCGCCACCGACAGCGGGTGATACGCGTAGCGCCCCGCGTGCAGAATCTGCAGCGCGATCTTGCCGCCGGCAGCGTGCACCGCATCGGTCACCAGGCGGTGCTTGGCGACCTGCCACGGAAACGAGAGTTGCGACGCGCGCGGCTCGAGCCGCCCGGCGAGATTCGGAGCAATGCCCCCGGTGACCATCAGTCCGACGCCGCCCTTGGCCCGCGCCGAGTAGAACGCGGCAAGCTTCTCGAAGCCGTTGGACTCCTCCTCGAGCCCGGTGTGCATCGAGCCCATCAGCACGCGGTTCTTGAGCGCGGTGAAGCCGAGGTCGAGAGGAGCGAGTAGATGCGGATAGCGCGTCATATCGTGGCGCGGACCCGCCCGAAAGCAAGCGCGAGCGCGTCGCGCGCCAGATTCTACGCGAGGATCAGCCTGCTAGACGACGCGGCGCAGGGCGGGCGCCTCGCTCGCCGGCCGGGACCACACCGAGCCCCGCAGCCACGCCGGCAACTCCGCGGCGCCGAGCGGCCGGCTCACCAGGAAGCCCTGAATCATGTCGCAATTCATCGTTCGAAGCCGTTCGAACGTTAGATCGTCCTCGACGCCCTCGGCGACCACGCTCAAGCCCATGTTGTGCGCGAGATCGATGGTCGAGCGCACGATCAGCGCGTCGCCCGCGTCGGTCGCCATACCCGAGACGAAGTGGCGGTCGATCTTCAGTTCGTGCACGGGAAGCCGCCGCAGGTACGCCAGCGAGGAGTAACCCGTGCCGTAATCGTCGATGGCGATGCGGCACCCAAGCGCGTGAAAGCGCTTCAGGTTTTCGATCGCATGAGACGGATCGTCGAGAATCGCGCTCTCGGTGATCTCCAGGCCGATCCAGGCCGCAGCGCAGTGGTGCCGGCTCAACAACGCGGCGAAGCGCTCGGGAAGACTGGCGTCCATCAGGTCGCGCGCCGAAAGGTTGACCGAGATGCTGATCTGCAATCCTTCCCCACGCCACGCCGCGCACTGCATTACGGCGTGCGACAGAACCCACTGCGAGATGGCGCGGATGTAACCGGTCTGCTCGGCGAAGGGAATGAATTCCGCCGGGGCCACCAGCCCACGCTGGGGGTGCCGCCAGCGCACCAGGGCCTCGGCGCGATGTTCGCCGGCCCCGCGCAGCGCCACGCTCGGTTGATACACCAGAGTCAGCTCGTCGCCGTCGACCGCCTTGCGCAAATCGCTCATCAGCGAAAGCCGCTCGCGGCTGTGCTGATCGTGGCTGTCGTCCCAAACCGCGAAGGTCAGGTTCTTGCGCTTGGCGGCATACATCGCCACGTCGGCACATCGCAGCAGGGTCGCGCTGTCTTCACCGTGCTCGGGATACGCGGCGATCCCGATGCTCGAGCGTATATCGACCACGTGTCCCTCGATGTTCAGCGACCTATCGAGCGAGGCAACGACTGCCTCCGCGACTCGCTGTGCATCGGTGGAGTCGTTCCCGGGGAGCAGGATCGCGAACTCGTCGCCGCCCAGCCGCGCGACGATGTCGCCCGGCTTGTCGACGACCGTCTGGAGACGCGCCGCGACTTCACGCAGGAGCAAATCGCCGATGGGATGCCCGAGCGTGTCATTGACGTACTTGAAGTGATCGAGGTCAAGCAGCGCCACGGCCACGGGCGTGCGCACGTGCGCAGCGGCCGCCAGCGCCTCGTCCAGGCGCGTGGTGAACCGCGTGCGGTTGGGCAACCCGGTCAGCGTGTCTCGGAAGGCAAGATCGGTGATGCGCGCTTCGCGGGCGGCAAGCCCCGCCTGCATGGTGCGGAAAGCCGCCGCCAGGTCGCCGATCTCGTCGGATCGCCCAGAGAAGGACACGCTCATGTACTTGCCCGCGGCGATGCGTCGCGCGACGCGGGCAAGATCGCGCACCGGCCGCGCGATGCCGCGGGCAATGGCCACGCTGGCAATGATCGACACGACGATGGCGAGGAGTGAGATCAGCGCGAGCTGCCGCTGCAGCCGCCGGAACGGTTCGAGTGCCGAAGCCAAAGGCTGCTGAAGGACGGCGACGACCGGCTCGCCGGCGCCCGCCTGCAAGCTAACCACACGCGTCGCATCGGCGTCGGCGGACACGGCATTGCCTTCTGCGTCCTGCTCGGCGAAGCGCGCCGACAGAAATTCGCGCAGCAGCGCGCCTCGGCGCTCACCGGCGAGCGTGCTCGCCTGCAGGCGCCATGAAAGGTCGCCCTCGCGCGTGAGAAACGAGACCTGCAGCTGGGTCAGCCGACGCAAGTCGTGCGCCAGCGCGTCATTGACGGCGAAGCCCACGGCGACCCAGGCAATCGGCACAGGCGCGAGCACCGGCACGATCACCATCTGATAGAGACGGCCTCGCAGCAGGACCATCGCCGCGGCTTGCTGCGATTGCGAACCTTCCGCCTGCGCCAGCACCTTCGGAAAAGGGAAGGACTCGCCGGTCGCGACGCCGAGGGTGTCGGCGGTCACGCGCTTGTCGAGTCCGATCAGCATCATCAGATCGGCTTCAATGCGCTTGCCGTGGTTGGCGAGCACCGAATGCACGGTGTCCGCATCGCCAGTCGCGATGGCTTCGCGAAACGCGTAGTCGGATGAGAGCAGGCGCGCGCCCTGCATGAGCCGCTGACTGTCCTGCTCGAGAAGCCGGTCGAAGACCCGCGCACCTTCAGCGAGCTCGTCACCGACCGTCTTGCGCGCTGCCGTTATTCCCACCGTGTTGATCAGCGCGAACACACCCAGCTGCACGGTCACCATCACCGCCAGGAACAAGGCGATGATCCGCGTCTGCAGGCTGCCGATCACCATGGCTTGGGGGGAGCCGGAGCGATCAGGGAACGAGACTAGCGAACTGCTGCGGCCCGCCGCCCGTGAAGTGGAGCGGGCTGCCGACGGGATGGGCTCCACTGTCGCGGCAGGACCGTCGGATGGTGCCCAGTGCGCGGCGAGTCAAGAAACAGGCGCGCGTCCGCTTCGCGACCCACGCCGGGAAGCCCGCCCAGTGCCGCGCTTCGGCACTTGCGACGGCGAACGCGGAAGACGGGACTGGCCATCGTTCGGCGTGGTCGCGTCCTCGAATTTCGGCAAAGCATCGGCATCGATGGCAGGTCGCTGATATTGTTGTTGACACTCAATAGGTTAGATCACAATGTGGGATCGTTAGCGGTGGCGTTGCAGCTTTGCCCAAGGAACTCCGCGTGTCCCCGGCCTCGTCACCTGCTCCCTTCCTAAGCAAACTCCCTGCCCGACTCGTTCGGCCTCGGCTTTGGCTCATGATTTCACTGTCTTAGGCAAAGTGGCTATTCGATGACGACACCGGCGCGCTCTTTGACGAGCAACCCCGCCCACGCGCAGGGCCCGCAGACGGGTGCCTTGACATGAGATATCGTAAGATATAGCTTAAGACGTGTCTTACGACTAACCAAAGGATATGGGATATGCATGCTTTCGCCTTCTACAACGGCTGCGCCCGGCGCGCTTTTAGAGGTCACTTCGGCCCCTTCGGTGCAGCTTTCGTCCATGGCCGCGGGCTCGGGGGACGCGGGATTTTCATGGGCCGCAAGCTCGGATCCGACGAGCTGCAGCTCGTCATCCTGACGCTGCTAGCCGAGCGTCCGCGTCACGGCTACGAGATCATCAAGG
>DASPTZ010000134.1:0-4208 GCA_035623155.1 Casimicrobiaceae bacterium
ATGAACGCGACCGTCCGGTTCGACGAAGTGAATCGCACGGCGAAACGCATCGACTGTAGTCGACGAATAATGGGCTGCGACGTCCTGGAAGGCGCGATAGTCGACTTGCTCGCCGGTGAGCGCTTGCCAATAGTTCACCCAAAGTCTGCAGATTCCGCAGCCGCCGTCATAGATCAGCGTGGGGTGACCGCCGGACATTTT
The DNA here is from genome assembly GCA_035623155.1 of Casimicrobiaceae bacterium. Lineage (GTDB taxonomy): Bacteria > Pseudomonadota > Gammaproteobacteria > Burkholderiales > Casimicrobiaceae > PALSA-1003. The sequence continues at coordinate 202 of DASPTZ010000134.1, forward strand.
GTCGAGGAATCTTACAGCTCTCAGGTTCACGCGCGGGACGATTCCGACGTCTGCGGCGGTCCGCACACCAATTCAATCGTTTACGGTTTCTCCCCGATTTCGGCGCGGTTCTTGCTTGGAATTTTAGACCAAGGGACGCCAGGGGAAGGGTAGTCCATACGGGCTGCGCCGAACTAGGCGCCAAGATTGGGAGAAGAATCGTGATCCGCAAATCGTTGCGAAGGCTCTTGTGCATGACAGCCGCCGTTATGTGCTGGGCTTTCGGCTTCCCCGCCCAGGCGATTTCTTATGACGTCGGCTGGGACCCGCTGTTCGAGGGCGATGTCTTCATTGATTTCAATCTGGCTTCCTGCGCCCCCGTTCTCGGAGTGTATCTTTGCCCCTCGATCGATGTGGTGACCGTCGACTTCGAGGACAGTCTGGGCAGGGATTGGGGGCAATCCTTTGCGCAGGACCTTCCGGGGGGGCTCGTGTTCGATTCGCACGGCAACCTGATAGGGGTTGACCTGGACATCTACCACTTGATACCTGAATTCGCCTACGAGTCGCCTCCCTGTGGCAGTGACATTCCGCACCTTACGCTCGCTTATGCTCCGTTCGCCCTGCTGGGGGTGACGAAGGGGGAGCACATAATCTTCGACTGTGCCGGGGGTGGAGGCGGAAGCGCAGGCCCGGCAGAAATTAAGATCGCACAGGTTCCGGAGCCTGCCACGCTTGCACTGCTCGGGCTGGGTTTCAGTGGGCTCGCGCTGACGCGCCGCCGCCGGAAGAGTTAGTCCGTATCACCTGACTGGACCCCGCCCGCGTGGCGGGGTTTTTGTTTGCGCGGCTTTTTCGCGTTGGCGCTACGCAGGCACCGCCGAGCGTCCAACTGCGCCGAGGCACTCATCGATCGCCTTGTCGAGAGGCCACGTGCGGCCCAGGGACCACGCGGCATCGAAGGTCTCGCTGCCTAGGATACCTCGTGCATCATCAAGCGTTTTTTGCCGAGCCGCCTCGCCGCGAGGTGTTTGCAGGGCAAGTGCCTCCCGGGCGGCCGCGGCCGCCGCGTGCAGACGAACAGCATCCTCCGCTCGACCAATGGCCTGCAGCAGCTCGGCATGGTCCTCGAGGCAGTCGAGCGCCTCCGAGTTCATTCCAAAGGACTGGAATGCCGGCAACGCCTCGGACATCTTCGCGCGTGCCGAATCGTGGTCGCCACGGGCGGCCAGCGCCTTTCCCAGCCGCCACAGCGCCAACGCCGCCCCTCGCTTGTCGTTCGTGTCCCGGCATATCTTGAGCGAGCGCTCGAAGCAACTCGCGGCCGCTTTCAGGTCGCCGCCGCGAAGCGCCACATCCCCAAGATTGCGCTCGGAGTCGGCCTCGAGTTCCTGATGCTTGATGCTCTTCGCGATCGCGAGGCCTTGGCTGAAGAACCCTCGAGCCGCGGCGTCGTCGCCCTGTCGCCCGGCAATCTCGCCGAGATTGATGAGCCCGATCACCTCGCCCATGCGATCACCGAGCTTTCGAAAAATCAGAAGCGCTTCCTCCTCGCATTCCCTGGCCTTTTCCGCTTCGTCCCGGTTCACGCACGCGGTTGAAAGCGTCGAGAGCGTCGCCGCGATCTCGCGCTGGTTTCCCAGCGTTCTGCGAATCGCGAGACTCTCCGTCAACATCTGGGTGGCCTCCGCGTGGTCTCCTTGGTTCATGGCAAGTACGGCACCCACGTAGAGCGCGTGCGCCCGGGCGATGTTAGGCTCGCTCACGCTCGGCAGCGCAAGGGCGGCGCGTATGTTATTGCGCCCTTCGCTCGAGTAACCGCCAAGAGTCCGGAAGCGCATCAACGCGACCTCGATCTTGACTGCGATCACGGGGTCGACCCCGCCCGCCAGGGCGAAGGTCGTCGCCGCGCGCAGGTTGTCGAGGTCCGCCTCGACACGACGCATCCAGTCGGCCTGATCCGGTCCGTGCAACTCTTCCCGCGCCTTCTTCGCGAAACCGTGGTAATGACTGCAATGCCTCGCCGCGGTTGCGGCGAGATCTTCGCGTCCGATCAGTTTCTCGCGGGCGAAATCGCGCACCGTCTGCTGCAGCCCGTAGCGGCCCTTCTCGTCACCAAGCTCGATCAGGTGCTCGCGGGCGAACTCGCGGATCGTCTCCAGCATGCCGTAACGAGACCAGCCTTCTTCCTGCTTGACCATGATCAGCGACTTCTCGACCAGCGAGGTCACCAGGTCGAGGACGTCCTCCGGCGCAATCGGGTCCGCTCCACAGACCGCCTCCGCGGCGTCGAGGTCGAAGCCGCCGACGAACACGCTCAGGCGGTCCAGAACGATCTGCTCCTGCTCATTGAGCAAATCGTAGGACCAGCTCACCAGCGCGCGCAGCGTCTGCTGGCGCTCCAGCGCCACCCGGCTGCCTCCGGTAAGCAGCTTGAAGCGATCGTTGAGCCGCTTGTTGATATCCTGCACCGAGAGCGATCGCAAGCGCGCTGCCGCCAGCTCCAGCGCGAGCGGGATGCCTTCGAGGCGGGCGCAGAGCTCGGCAACCGCGGGCGCCTCGCGCTCGGTCACCTCAAAGGTGGGCTTCTGCAATCGCGCGCGTTCGACGAAGAGCTGCACCGCGTCCGAGCGCAGGAGGCTCTCGGCGTCGGCGTTGCGTCCCGGCACCGCCAGCGGAAGCACCGGGTAGGTCTGCTCGCCGCGGATGCGCAACGCCTCCCGGCTGGTGGCGACGATGCGCACTTGCGACGCGTGCGCGAGCATTTGATCGGCCAGACTCGCGCATGCCGCCACAAGGTGCTCGCAGTTGTCGAGGATCAGAAGAAGTTTGCGTTCCTTGACGTGCGCGTACAGCGTCTGCGTCAGAGATTTCCCCGGCTCTTCGTGCACGCTCAGGGCTTGCGCCGCCGCGTTCGGAACCAGCGAGGAGTCCTTGATGGGCGCCAAGTCGACGAACCACACGCCGTCGGGAAACTTCTCCAGCACGTCGGCGCCGATCTGCAGCGACAACCGCGTCTTACCCAGGCCGCCCATGCCGAGCAGCGTAAGCAGACGGGTCCCCTCGAGCATCGCCTTCGCTTCCGCGAGCTCGCGCTCGCGACCTACGAACGATGTGACCTGCTGCGGCAGATTGTTGGGTGTGGCCTCGAGTGAGCGCAGCGCCGGAAACTCCTGGCGCAGCTCCGGGTGCAGCAGCTGGTAGACGTGCTCCGAACTCGCCAGGTCGCGCAAGCGCACCGCACCCAGATCGCGAAGCGACACCGACCCCGGCAGCTTCTCCCGCGCATAATCGACCACCGCCTGCGAGAGCAAGATCTGCCCACCGTGCGCCGCCTTCATGATCCGCGCAGCGCGATTCACCGGGCTTCCGAACAGATCCTGGTCGCGACGCTCCACCACACCGAGGTGTAGCCCGTAGCGCAACCGAAGCTCGAGCCCGCTCGTCGCCGACGGATCTTTCAGCGCCTGCTGCAGTGCCACCGTCGCGTTGATGGCGTCGACGGGATCACCGAAGGCGGCGTACATGCCGTCACCGGTCATCTTCACCACCACGCCGTTATGCCGCTCCACCGCCGCGCGCGACAGCGCATCGTGTTGCGCGAGCGCCCGCGACATCCGCTCGCCGTCCTGCTCCCACAGCCGGGTGCTGGCTTCGATATCGGTAAACAGCAGCGTCGTGAGTCCGGACGACATCCGCGAGAAAAACCCCTTTCGTTCGGCCGGCGAGAGCTGATTACTCTACCGCCGATCCTGTGCGATGCCAACGCAAAAATCGAGCTCGGTTGAAGAAATTGTAGTTTCCGGTGGCCACGATCAGAAGCTCAAAGCCGATGACGCACCACGCAGCCGCCGCGCGCAGCCGTCGCGGGGCGAAGATGAAGAACACGAGATGCCGCCGCTGCCGACGAGCCCGAGGATCTGCACGCCGAGCGACGCGAACGCCGCGAGATAGATGAGCCCCAATCCGCGCAGGAAGGTCCAGCTCACCAGGTCGTAGCGGGGCGGCTCGAGGACGTTGCCCCACAG
>DASPTZ010000135.1:0-25381 GCA_035623155.1 Casimicrobiaceae bacterium
GCGCGATCGCGGCTCTGTGGTGGCGATTCTTCCCCGAACTCGCCCGGCGTGACCGACTAGTGATTGAGGGTGTGTCGGGCACAACTCCAACGGGGTAGCCCGAAGTCGAGACCTGCGTTAGCTAGTACGGCTCACGCCCTCAGCTCGCTCAACAGGCCCGCAAGGAAGGTGGCGTAGCGCCAGCGCGGCTCGTGCGATCGAGTAGCTCGGTCGCCGGCCGCGTGGTGACCAGCGACAAAAGGTTTAGCAGACAGATGCGTATTTTTCGAAACGCCAGAGGGCTTCCATCCCACCTTCGGGCGAACATCCGCTCTCCTTGTGAACATCAGCAGGCACGCCGCAGAGGAGGCGATTGCCAACGTCTGCCGGTGTGTCCGCGCGCTCCAATAATGCGAGATGAATAACTGCGCGCACCGTGCGACGGTGACTGCATCAATGGATCGCTCGTCGCGCTGCTTGCGGCTGATCAATGAAGAGTCAATTGCCGCTGATGTAGACCGCCTTTTGATAAAGGTAGCCGTCGATCTGCGCCTGACCCCCTTTCCACCCGTAGCCGCTTTGCTTGTAGCCGCCGAATCCAATGGATGGATCAACCAGGCCGTAGCAATTGACCCACACGGTACCCGCCTCGATGCCGTGAGCCATCTTCAAAGCAGTGTTGATGTTGCGCGTCCACAGACCACTGGCCAAGCCATATTCCGTAGCGTTCGCGAGTTTCAGAGCCTCGTCGACTGTATCGAACGGGATCACTGACGCGACTGGCCCAAAGATCTCTTCGCGTGCGATTGTCATGGTGTTCGACACATTGCAGAAGACCGTGGGTTCGATGTAATAGCCGTTGGCGAGATCCCCGCCCAGGCGCTTGCCTCCCACAACGAGGTCGGCACCCTCTTGGCCCCCTTTCTCGACGTAACCGAGCACGCGTTCGAGCTGGCGCTGTGAGATGAGCGGGCCGAGGTTCGTGTCAGCTGCAAGCGGGTCTCCCACCTTGAGCTTGCTGCTGTAGGTGTTCAACCGCTCGACGAATTCGACCTGTATGCTGCGCTGGACGAACACTCGCGTTCCGGCAAAGCAGATCTGACCCGTGTTGCCGAATACGCCCATAGCCACGCCCGGCACCGCCTTATCCAGGTCTGCGTCCGCGAACACGATGTCCGGAGACTTGCCTCCGAGCTCGAGCTGCAAGCGCTTCATGTTGCCGGCCGAGGCCTTGATGATCTCGCGTCCCGTTGCCGTGGAGCCGGTGAATGCGACGCGGTTGACGTCCAGATGGGCGGCGAGTGCAGCGCCGGCCTCAGGTCCGAGCCCGGTCACGACGTTTATTACACCGGGTGGAAGGCCAGCCTCTACTAGCAACTCGGCGGTGCGCAAGACGAGCAACGATGCATCCTCGGCAGGTTTGATCACTGCAGTGCATCCTGTTGCCAGTACGGGGCCGATAACGTGCATCTGGCCGAACAGGGGGCCATTCCACGGAATGATGCCGCCGACCACCCCCACCGGCGCCTTCACGATCATCGTCGTAACGGTGCCTGGCAGCGAATTGCTTGTGATGTCTCCACCTATGTTCCTGGCCTGCGCGGCGTAATACAGGATCGTCTGCACCAACCCATTCTTCGCCGCGCGCAAGCGCGTCAAAGGCGCGCCCATGTCCAGCGACTCGAGCAGCGACAACTCTTCGAAGTTCTTCTCGAAGAGCTCGGCATAGCGCATGATCAGCTGCTGACGCTGGGCGGGCGTGAAGCGTCGCCAAGGCCCCTCGAAAGCGCGCCGAGCCGAGGCGACCGCAGCGTCTACATCCGGCGCGCGCCCGCGCGCAAGTGTCGCCAGGAGTTTGCTTGTCGACGGGTTGAACGTCTCGATCCGCTCATCGGCTACCGAAGGGGTCCACTTGCCGTCGATGAAATGCTGCTTGGCAGGGTTCGCCAAGAAGCTCGGCATGGCACGATTCGGGGACGAATCATTCATTCAAGGTGTTCCTCCTGCGACTGGGCGTGCGTTCGCTCAGAACTCGAATACCGCCTTTCCCGCGGTCTGCTCGTCGAACTTCTGATACGCGATGTCGGCATCCTCGAGCTTCCAGCGATCGCTGAACTGCTTGTCGATGTCGATGCCGTGGTCCGCGACGAACCGCACGCACCTCGTCATTCCTACATTAGAAAAAGTCCAGTGGCCCAGCACGGTTCGTTGCCTGACCATCAAGTCCGCCCACGCGTCCAAGGTGACGTCTCCTCCGACGCCCACGAAGGCGATCCGACCCCAATTGGACGTGCAACGGACGGCCGCTTGCCGGGCCGCCGCGATTCCGGCGCAATCGATGGCAACCGTCGCACCTCTTCCGTCGGTCCACGCCATGATCGCCTCGACCGGATTCGCTTTGCTCGAGTTCACTGCCTCGGTTGCGCCGAGCTCCTTGGCCTGCTTGACTCTGTCATCTGAAACATCGACGGCAAATGATCGGACACCCATCGCGCTCGCCAATTGAATGGCTGATTGACCCACCGGCCCCAGTCCGAACACGGCGAGCGTATCGCGCCCACTGAGCTCCAACCTCTCGAATGCGGCGAACGCCGTGCCAGTACCGCAAGAAATCGCAGCACCCGAAGAGAAACTGACCTCGTCCGGCAAATGGATCAACGAGCCGGCCGGGACCTTCATGTAGGGAGCATGGCCTCCGTGCGCGGTGTGGCCGAACACGGTCGAGCCCTGCTCGCACATCTGAACCCACCCACTGCGGCACTGATCGCAATAATGGCAGCCGTCGTAGTGGTAAACCATGACGCGATCGCCCTTGCGAAACGATCGTTGGTCGACGTTCTTGCCAAGCTCTGCGATCACCCCGCACGGCTCGTGACCAGCGATGATGGGAGTATCGAAAGTCAACCCGTGCTCAGCCAGGAACTTGGCGCTCTTGCCTCGCACCGACGCCCCGCGCTCGCCCCTGTAGTGATGCAGGTCGCTCCCGCAGAACCCGGACGCCTTCATTTCGAGCACCACTTCGGCATCGCCCGGCACTGGATCATCAAAGCTCATCAGCTCGAGCTTGCGATGCCCCCTGAATACCACGCCACGCATTTGGATCGCTCCTTTCCGCCATTCGCCGCGATCAATCGCGCTAGACCTGCTCCCTCTGCAGGGGCATCGCAACAGGAGGCTCGTCCACCATCGCGCCCGGTTCGATGGCTTCGAGCGACTTCTGATTCGTCTCGATGCCGGCCACTGCCATGAGCAAAGCGACCACTACATACATCCCGGCGATCGTGCCGATGACGCCCTTGATACCGTAGCTGTCGAACAGAGTCAGGACGATGAAGGGCGAGGCAATCAGCACCCCGCGGCCCACCGTCTGAGCTAATCCGCCGCCACGGAAGCGATACTCCGTCGGGAACAACTCCGGAGTGCCGCCCAGGGCCATCGTCAGAAATACCGCTACCCCGGCAGTCAGCAGGAACCCACAGAGAACGATCAGGGCAGGCGCAGTCATGAATGGGTAGAGCGAGCCGAGCGCCGCACACACAATACCGAACAACACGATGCCCCAGCGCCGTCCGACCCGATCGGCGAGGAAAGTGACGAGCAGGGTGCCAAACGCAAACCCGGCCATCATCGTGCTGTTGTAGGCAAGCGATTTCGTGACAGTCATACCTTGCTTGACGAGGAAAGTCGGCATCCAGCCGGTCATGGTGTACGATCCAAACAGGGCTACGACGTTTACGACAATCGCCAGCAACGTGCGTCGTATCACCGGGCGCGAAAACAGCACGGACAGGGCAACCCGCTTTGGCACCGACGGTGCAGGCAGGGCAACCGGGAGCGGTGGCGCAGAAACGCCGGCCTCTTGTTCGATGCGCTGCAATATCGCCTCAGCCTCTTCCGTGCGGCCTACCCGTTCCAGCCATCGCGGTGACTCCGGCAGCTTGCGACGTTCCCACCAGACCCACAGCGTGCCCAGTCCGCCGACCAGGAACATCGGCCGCCAGCCCAGCGACGGAATCACGATTAAGGCCGTCATTGCAGTCACAAAGACGCCGACACCTCCAAACAGCGCGAACCATCCCAAATATCGGCCGCGCTGCTTGGGCGGCACGAATTCCGTGATGAGTCCATAACCCATCACGTACTCCGCCCCCATGCCGACTCCCATCACGGCGCGTATCGCGATCAGCCACTCCATCGACGGCGCGAACGTAGATACCACGGCCATACCGCCAAAGATCAGGAGATTGAATTGGTAGGCGAAACGCCGTCCGAATCGGTCGCTTAGCCACCCGGCAAAGAACGCGCCGATCATCAGCCCAGCGAACGTTACAGACATGAAAAGCGAATTCAGCTGCAAGGTCGACCAGCCGCTCTTGAGCATGTCCGCCAGCACCGAACCCGACAACGTGTTGTCGAACGAGTCGAAGAAGACGCCCAAGGCAACGAGCCACAACATGCGGTGGTGAAAGCGGCCGAGTGGAAGGCGATCCAGCCGCGCGCCGGCGTTCACAGCGCTTGCTCCAGCGTACGTCGTTGCTCCGAGACTTGCTTGCATTCTCTCCTCCGTCTCCGTAAATGGCGACACTCCTGATCGATGGTGAAGTTTGCGGCGACGCCGCACTAGGTGTACAGACGTCTTTTCTTAGCGCTAGGTAAGCCGGACTGACGGTCTTTTCATTGCCAGTCGTATACGATTACCTGACGCGCTGCAACCTCAATGGAAGTGATTGCGTCAAACGAGCAAGTGGCATCCTCCGCGTTTGCTTTCAGGGGACAGCGAACCAATACCTTCTGGCAGTACGGGGCCGCGCGCCTTCCAGCAAACGCGCGACGCGTGGAAGTGCCTCCGGTGACTGGGAGGACCTTCGCGGATGGGAAACGCCGAGCTCGCATCCCGGCATCAAACCCGAGGTCGAACTCGACGATGCGATCGGTGATTGAGTGCTCGAGCGAGTGGACGTCGGCTTCCGCATCGGCATCCATCACGCGGGGTTCGGGGTTAATCGCGCGGCAGTTGTTCCCTTTGCAGCTGATTATCTGCGCTGCGCCCGCGTAGCTGGATCGCCGAAACGCGCAAATTTTGCCAATGGCTCGTCACGCAGGGTTTCGTCTGCTGGTCGGGAGATCGGAGCGCACTTCTAGCCAGAGGCAGAGCGCGTGCTTGAGCGCCACGCCGGCGCGCGCGAACCCGATTTCAGTTGAATCGAGCCGCGCCGCGACACTTACGATCCCTTACCACGCCAGCGCCTTTTCGGCGATCGGCACCGACTTGCGGGACCAAGAGTTCCGATAACAGACCGTCCTATCGCTTCGGGTTCCTGCTTTAGAGGGCATGACGCCGGGGATCTATCCAATAAGCTCGCGCATAGCCGTCAGGAGCCGTCAGGCGGTCGGTAATGTTCCGGCCACAGTAGCTTGACGACCTCTCGTTGCCTGCCGTACGCATAGCACGTGTCCAGCTTCTGCGGCGACCCGTCAGCGTTGAAGGATCTGGAGCGCTCGGGAAGCAGGCCACGGATGCCTTGGAGTGCCGTTGTCGCCATGGGGATGAGCATTTCCATCAAATGAGTGCAGCTTGCCGCACCCCTCAGCCGCTCTTTGACTTTGGCTGACCACCCGCGGGCGATTCGCTCGCCGACGAGTACGGCCAGGGTGGCTTCGGCCTCCCTGCACAAGTCCCAAGGCGTGACGTCTGAGGCCGCCCCGATGTTACGTACTATGTAATCATCATCTACCGTCATCCGGATACACAAGTCGTGTAGGGCTTGGCCAGCGGGAACCGGATCGGGCGAACTCTCTCGCTGGAACGGGAACGGTTTGCTATCCATTAGCCGAGCCTCGACATCGTAGAGGCCATCGTCCCTCGCGTAGGTACGCATGTCGATGACACGATGGTGGATCTCGCGACGAGTGTCCGGGTGAGCTAAAGGCATTTTTTCATCTAGCAATGAAGAGTTGCGAGTAAGTCCGGTCGAGACAGTGCCTAGGCCCGTGCGTTTCCAGTTTCAAGCGCATCCTCCAAGTGTTATGTCCCAGCCAGATTCTCGGGGTCTGCTTGAGCAGGGTCCAGTCGCCATTTTTGTGTTTGACGGTAAGTTATCCTGACGCAGCGTCAGAATAAACGACGGGTTACGCGAAATCTAACAGGACAAGTCGATGAATTGCGCCTCATGTGCCATCGAGGGCTCGCAATATGGACCAAGATGCACCGGCACCGACGGCAGCGTGCAGATCGCCTGCGACGCGATCCAGCTGCCGTGCGTCCGCATCACTTCCTCGGTGTGCATGGGTCGGGCCGAGTAGCATGATCCGCTAACGACGCGGTAATCTGGCCTACCGCTCGCCAACGCAGTCGTTGGCATCGCGACATGTTTTTCGCGTCACCGCAGATCAGGAAATTCAAGCTCAACCGATCATCGTCAAACCTCAGGGCAACGGCCTTTCCATCGTCGACACTCTGGTCGTTGCGTCTTAGGCGCACGGCCCTGATGGCGACGCCACTGAGCGCCGTAGATCGCATCGTTTTCGATATCGACCGCAAGCATCGCGTTGTCGGCAGAAGCCCGACCAAAGTCGGTTCGACAAAGTTGTAGCGCGGGGCGCCCGGCGGCCTCTGGCCGCGCGCGCGTCAAGTCAGCTCTTCGGACCGAAGCTTGGGTCATGGAAGAGGACAGCTGAAGTCCGGCCGCGGACGTCAGCAACGCTTACTTGAATCTAAGAAAATCCAACCGTGCACGCGCGATTACCCGATTAGACTAATCAATCATAAGCTCGACATGGGTGACGCCGCGTGGCCTTAACGGGCTGCTTCGCAGTGCGGGTCACGACTCAGACGGTGGCATTGGGCTGAACGGAAAGCCTGTTATAGGAGGATCGATGAAGCGTCGAACACTGCTGCTCGCTGGCGTCGCGTCCGCGACGCTCCCTTTCAGTTTCGCGCGCGCCGCGGGTTATCCCACGATGCCCGTAAGGCTCATCGTTCCATTTGCGCCTGGCGGTACGGTAGACTTTGTTGCGCGAGTCATCTCAGATCCACTTTCGAAGGCGCTCGGACAACCGATCGTCGTTGAGAACAAGGGCGGCGCAGGCGGCATCCTCGGCACAATGGAGGTCGTCCGCGCCCCGGCTGACGGGTACACGCTGCTGATGGTGAGTCCCTCCATTACAGGCGCGAATCCGGCCATCAATCCGAATGCGCATTACGATCCGGTGACCGACTTGACGCCGATCACCATTGTCGCCGCCGGGCCAACGATGTTGGCGGTGCGCACTGGCTTCCCGGCGAAGAATTACCAGGAGTTTATCGCGGAGGTCCGGAGTCATCCCAACAAGTACACTTATGCTTCTTCGGGCATGGGCGGCATTCTTCATTTGCAGACGGAATACTTCAAGTCGTTGACTGGCACATCTATTACCCACGTGCCCTTCCGAGGCGCAGGTCCAGCAGAGGTCGCTGTCACAGCCGGCCAGGTGGACATGCTCGAGGACGCTTTGCCGTCGATGCTTCCATTTGTGAAGGCTGGCAAGCTGGTCCCCATCGTTCTGACCGCACCTGCGCGAGTGAAGGAACTGCCTGACGTACCAACGTTCGCTGAAGTCGGTCTGCCTGCTCTGAACCATATGAGCCACTATGGAATCCTCGGACCAAAGGGTCTTCCAAAAGACGTCATTGATACAGTCAACGCGGCGGTCCGGCGTGCGGTTAATGAGCCAAACGTTAGACAGCGGTTTGAAGATAGCGGAGCAGTTGTCGTCGCGAGCTCGCCTCAAGAGTTTGCCGTGGACATCAAAGAGCTCTACACGTCGCTCCGGAAAGTAGTCGCGGAGCGTCACCTGAAGGTAGAATGAGCGACGACAAGAGGGACCGCCCCGCCTAAGGGCTAGAGTTACGTCCCAAGTTCCGGCATCGGGCTCGTAGCAAGTGCCGCACGATTCTGGCGCTGGAAGGGCTCGCCGCCACGAACCGCGGCGTGCAATGGGACCGCTGTGCTCCGCAAAAACCCGATCTCGCACGGAGTAACGGCGCAACCGCGTTGTCCTATGGCATGATCCCGGCCTGATCGTGTCCGATCAGGCTGACGGCACCGGCCAGCATTCGACAGATGACTTGAATAAGCCATGGCGACCGCGTGACTACGTGACTTCTTCCGCGACCAACAGCAAGCGAGGGCGAGTAATTGCGGGGACAGGTGCCAGCCGCTCCCCACCGGCACCAATGGCAGGCTGTGCCAGGATAATGGAGAACGCGACCGCGATGCTGGGAGGATACTTCATCATCGCGCGCCGGCGGCAGACGATGCAGCCTGGCCCTCGCGCGGCGCTACCTTCACCGTCGCGTTGCGCGCCCGCGAGCTGATCATCGATGATAGATACGGGCTGTCCGAGTACTTCGCCCGGTACGCATCATCGATCAGATCGTTGATCGGTCCGTTGACCGGCCCGAAGGTAACCTCTTTCGTCATTCCGGCGACCGTAATCCGCCCCGCTTTCTGGCGGAGCGCAGCCCGGTACCACCGAGACTCCCGCCCGTTGTAGGCACGCACGTAGAGGTCGTCGTCCACCATGACCGACCAGATCCATGTGGGCGTGCCGTACGTCACGCCGTCGTCGCGAAAAGGCGCGATGTGCAGATCATCCGCCTCGGCGATCTTTCGCAACTCTTGTTTCCGCCATGCAGCCATACGATGCGCGTTCTCCGTTGTAACGATTAGGGAGTGAGATAAAGCTTGCCCTGCGTGGCGCGCGTTTCGAGTGCACGGTGCGCTTCGGCCGCCTGTTCGAGCTTGTATTCCTTGGCGCGCCCCACGTGCAGCCAGCCCGCCTCAATGCCCTCGATGACTGCCGCCGCACGCTGCTGAAACTCCTTCGGGTCCGTTGTATACGTGAATACGGAACCTGCCGCCAATCGTAGGCAGCGTTCGGTCAGCTCTCGAGGCTCGATTGCCGGCGCGGGCCCGGACGCCTGGCCATAAGACACTGCTGTCCCGCCTCTCGCGAGCGCCTTCAGCGTCGCATGCAGCGTAGCGGCGCCGACAGCATCGAAGGCGAGATCCACGCCCCGCCCAGACGTGAGCGACATGACGTCGTCCAAGAAGACGTAGTCGTGACCATAGTTGACGACCGCGTCTGCACCGGCGGCACGAATTGCCGCGCACTTGACGTCACTGGACGCCGTGCCGACGACCCATGCGCCGAGGTGTTTCATCCATTGCACCAGCAGCTGGCCGACGCCTCCAGCGGCCGAATGGACGAGCACGTGGTCGCCGGGCTGCACGTGACGGTATTCGGTGACGAGGTACTGTGCCGTCAGCGGCTGGAAGAGGAGGGCTTGCGTGACCGCGAACGAGCCAGGCACGACGACGGTCTTCGTTGCGGGCACGACGATCTGGCTCGCGTACGACCCCGGCACGTTGATCCACGCGACGCGCTGCCCGACGCGGATCGCGCCTGACACATCGCTCGCATCACCGCCAAGCTCGCGCACGCGACCCACGCCTTCGAGCCCGGGCGTGAACGGCAGCGGCAGCTTGCGGAGCCCCTTGCGCTGGTACACGTCGAGGTAATTGATGCCGGCGGCTTCCACCGCGACGAGAACCTCTCCGGGTCCGGGTACGGATGGCTGCGCAGCGGACTCGACCGTCAATCGCTCCGGTCCGCCAAACTCACGGGCTACAACTCGCTTCATCACTGATTCACAGACAGCCGAACGCTTTGATCGCACGCCGCTCGCCGGTGCCTTGGCGGCATCGCGATCAAGCTATTCGATGAGCTTTCCATCTTCGAAGACGCCACTGGTCGCCCCGCCAGGAGGCAATCGCACACCCCACAGGATACTGGCTGCACCCTGTTCCACTGAACGTGGCGCGCCTCGTCCGCCCATGTCGGTGCGGACCCATCCGGGACTTATCGCGTTTACGAGAATCCCCCGCGGCTTGAGCTTGTCCGCGAACAGGTGAGCCATCGCCGTGAGCGTTGCCTTGCTTGCGCCGTAACCGCCCGGGGCTTCCTTGGCCAAGCGCTCCAGTTCGGCGAGCGATAGCTTGGGGTTCGACAGACGTTTGACCAGGCTTGCAGGCTGGGCCGAGAGCTTCCCGAGGCCGCTGGTCACCATGACCACGCGCGCATTCGTCGCCAGCAGCGGCTCGAGCGCAGTCGTCAGCCGCAGCGGACCGAGCACGTTGACATCCCAGATGTGACGGGAGCTTCCTTCATAGACGCCCGCGTTGTTGACCAGTGCATCCAGACGCTGATTGCGCGCGCGAAGCCGTTTAACCAATGCCTCGATCGATTGCGAGTCTGCCATGTCCACTGCTTCGGCCTGCGTTCCTGGCGGTGCCGACTTCGGATCCCGCACGCCAGATAACACGTGCCAGCCCTCGGTTGCGAGCGTGCGAGCGACTTCGCGTCCGATGCCGCGGCTTGCTCCGGTAATCAGCGCTGTGCGCCCCGCCATTGCTCTGCTTGCCATGGTCTACGGACGGAGGAACGCTTTGATCGCGCGACGCTCGTCCATCGCACGATAGCCCTCGGCCACCTGATCGAGCGGCAGGGTGAGATCGAAGACCTTGCCCGGATTGATCTTGGCGTTCAGCACGAGGTTGATCAGCTGGGGCAGGTAACGACGCACCGGCGCGGGGCCGCCGTGGAGGTGAACATGCTCGAAGAACAACTGCTGTCCGTCGAGCTGGACCCCGTGCGGCACGCCGACGTAGCTCACGTAGCCGCCGCGCCGCGCGCAGCCGATCGCCTGCATCATCGACTCCTGCGTGCCGACGCATTCGAGCACCGAGTCGGCGCCGATTCCATTGGTCATCTCGATGATCCGGTCAACTCCCTCGTCACCGCGCTCAGTCACGATGTCGGTCGCGCCGAACTCGCGGGCGAGGCTCTGCCGCTTCTCGTGCCGGCTCATCGCGATGATCCGCTCCGCGCCCAGCTGCTTGGCCGAGAGAACGCCGAGCAGACCGACCGCGCCGTCGCCGACGACCACGACGGTCGATCCCGGCTTCACGTTCGCCGCGTCCGCTGCGAACCAGCCGGTGCCCAGGACATCCGATGTGGTCAGAAGGCTAGGGAGCAGGTCGTCCGAAGGAACACCCGGCGTCGGCACCAGTGTCCCGTCTGCCAGCGGTACGCGCAGCACCGGCGCTTGCGCCCGGGTCATGAACTCGCGGTGCATGCACGATGACTGATATCCGTAGCGGCAGTTGGGACACGTGTTGTCCGAAGTGGCAAACGAGCCGATGACGAACTGCCCCGGCTTGACGGAGCGCACCGCGCTGCCGACCTCCTCGACGATGCCGCAGTACTCGTGTCCCATCGGCGTCGGGCCATTGATCGGCTGCAGCCCGCGATACGGCCACAGGTCCGACCCGCATACGCACGTTGCCGACATCCTGATGATTGCATCCGTGGGCTGCACGATTTGCGGATCTGGCTGGCTCTCGAAACGGATGTCGCGCGGACAGTGAAGAACGGTGCCTTTCATGTCATTCCTCGCGCGGGCCGTTGTACTGCTCGTCGGTAACTTTCTCCAGCCAGTCGACGACCTTGCCGTTGAGCTCTTCCTGGATGGCGATGTGAGTCATCGCGGTGTTCGGCGATGCGCCGTGCCAGTGCTTCTCGCCCGGCGGGCATGACACGACATCGCCGGGCCGAATCACCTTGATCGGACCACCCCAGCTCTGCACGAAGCCGCATCCGGACGTAACGATCAGCGTTTGCCCGAGCGGATGCGTGTGCCAGTTGCTCCGGGCGCAGGGCTCGAACGTGACGTACGCACCGCTTGTGCGCGCGGGTGGTGGTGCCTTGAAGAGTGGATCGATGCGCACGGTTCCCGTGAAGTACTCTGCCGGCCCTCGTGCCGAGGGCTCCGTGCCGCTGCGTTTCAGTTCCATAGCGATTCCCTTACCCGAATACGACGCCTCATTGCACCGTTTGACCGCCGTCCACGACCAGCGCGTGCCCCACGGTGAACGAGGACGCATCCGAACACAGCCAAAGGACGGCATTGGCAATCTCTTCCGGCTGGGCCATTCTGCCAATCGGCTCCTCCGAGACGACCCTCGCCCGGCCCTCGGCGGTTCCCCCGGTGAAGCGAGCCATCATGGGGGTGTCGACGTACCCGGGGCACACTGCGTTGACGCGGACGTTCGCCGCCGCGTACTCGAGGGCCGCAGATCGCGTGAGACCGATCACCCCGTGCTTCGCGGCAGCGTACGCGGGGTTGCCCTTAATGCCGATGACTCCCGCACCCGACGACGTGTTCACGATGGCGCCGCCTCCCTGTTTGAGCATTAGTGGGATCTCATGTTTCATGCACAGGAACACGCCGCGCAGGTCGATGTTGATGATGCGGTCCCACTCCTCCTCTTCGACCTCCGCGGTCCTGACCAGCTTCTTCGGTTCTACGCCGGCGTTGTTGAAGGCGATATCCAGTCGCCCGAAGGCTTCGATCGTCTTGTGCAAAGCCGCCTTCACATCCTCGGCCCGCGTCACGTCGCAGCGGACGGCGAGCGTACGGCCGCCTTGTTCCTCGATCATCCGTGCCGTTTCCCGGTTGCCTTGATCCGAAACGTCTGCGACGACGACGCTCGCACCCTCGCGGGCGAAGGCGATCGCCGCCGACCGTCCGATGCCGCTCGCTGCACCGGTCACGAACGCGACCTTTCCTGTGAACTGCCCTTTTCCATTCGTGGCCATTTGTCCTTCCTACTTTGCTTCACGCGCTTATCGAGCGACAGTCACAACGGACGGCGCCAGCGCAGCGATCACTCACTTGATCGGTTCGACGGTGATGTCCACCGAGCCCGGCACATCGAAGACCTCGGTGCCTGAGTCGATCTTCCCCAGCAGGACGATTCCGGGCGGGGGAATCGTCAGTCCGTCGTGACGATAGAAGATCACGAAGTTCCCGCCTGGCCTCCAGTACCCCAGATCGCCTTTCTCGTACGTCGGGCTTCCTTGCGCGCGCTCTGATAGCGGCTTGGGAATCGGACCCGTCTTTTCGCGCCGCATGTGATCGCGCATATGGATTGACAACGGAAGCATCGCGGCTAGATCGCGCGCGGCGTCGGTGTCGTTGAGCGTTGCGCTCACCGTTCGATCACCCATGCGGATGCTGATGCGCTTCACGTCTTGCTGGGTTGCGGCGCTCGTGAAGCCGGACGCCGCGGACAGGACGACCCCCGCGATAGCCGTAACCGCGGCTTGTTGCTTCATGGAGGCGTTCCGCGTCATCGACGATGATTTCATGCGGGTGTCTCTCAAAGCAGCTTGTCCGGTGTGATCGGCAGCTCGCGGACGCGCTTGCCGGTGGCATGGTAGATGGCGTTGACGATTGCCGGCGGAACCCCGACGGTGGCGATCTCGCCCAACCCTTTCACGCCGAGCGGGTTGACGTGCGGGTCGTCCTCCTCTACGAAGATCACGTTCATCGTGCGCGGCGCGTCGCCATGCAGTGGCACGGCATATTCGCAGAGGTTTGCGTTGGGCACCCGGCCGTTGCGCGGGTCGACCACCGAGTGCTCCATGAGCGCCATGCCGATGCCGCCAATCATGCCGCCCGTACACTGGCTGCGAGCCGTCTTCGGATTGACGATGCGGCCGGCACCGTAGGCGCCGACGATGCGCCGCACGCGCGTCTCGCCGAGATCCGGATCGACCGCGACCTCCACGAACACCGCGCCGAAGGCGTGCATCGAGAACCGGCTTCCCGCATCGTCCGGGGTTATATCCGCCGACGCTTCGATCGGCTGGCCGAGCCGGCGCATCGCATCGGCCAAGTCGCTCACCCCGGCGCGGGCAAGCGCGTCCTCGCGCACCCTGCGGCACGCCGCCTGCACCGCGCTGCCCACACTCGCCATCGTCATCGAGCCGCCGTGCGGAGGGGTTCGCGGCATGCGGCTGTCGCCGAGGGTAAACTTCACGCGCTCCATCGGCAAACCGAGCGTGTCGGCCGCCACCTGCGTCATCGACGTATAGGTGCCAGGTCCCATGTCGGTTGACGCGCTCGTCACCTCCGCCGTGCCGTCCGGCAGCAGGCGGGCTTTGGCCGACGCGGGCGCAAAGTTCGCCGGATAGTTGGCGGTCGCCATGCCCCAGCCGATCAGCCAGCGCCCGTCGCGCATCGAGCGCGGCTTCGGGTTGCGGCGGCTCCAGCCGAAGTGCTCGGCGGCCGCCCGATAGCATTCGCGCGTCGAGCGGCTCGAGAACGGTAGCTTGCGGAACTCGTCCATCTTCGGCTCGTTGCGTAGCCGCAGTTCGACGGGGTCGATGCCGAGCGCAACAGCGAGCTCGTCCATCGCGCATTCGAGCGCGAAGTTGCCGCTAACCTCGCCGGGAGCGCGCATCCAGGTCGGCGTGTGAACGTTCATGGGCGCGATGCGGTGGCGCGTGTAGACGTTCGGGCACGAGTGCACGAACCGGCTCGAATCCATCAGCGCCTCCGAGTATTCCTCGTAGGAGGAGGTTTCCTGGTATGCGTCGTGCACGATCGCTGAGAGCCGCCCGTCGCGCGAGGCGCCAAGCGCCATGCGCTGCACCGTGTGTGGACGGAAGCCCACGCCGTAATACATCTCGCGCCGCGAGAGCACCACCTTGACCGGCCGTTTCGCCACGCGCGCGCCGACCGTCGCGAGCGTCACGTGCGGCCAGGTACGCAAGCACGAGCCGAACGCCCCGCCAACGAAGGGCGAGACCACGTGGATGTTCTGTGCCGGAATGCCGAACACGGCGCCGATCTCCTCGGCAACGTTGCCTACCCACTGCGACTTGTCCCAGAGCGTCAGCCGATCGCCATCCCACGATGCGATGGTGGCGTGCAGCTCGATCGGGTTGTGGTTCTCACGCGGGATCACGTAGGTCTGGTCGATCTTGACCTCGGCGTCCGCGAGCGCTTTCTCGGGTTCACCACGGCGGGTCTCCGGAGGCTCGGTCGAACCCTGGTCGGTCTTCTGCTGCGTCGGTAGAACCGGACTCACGCGCGTAACGTCCGTAACCCCGCTTCCCGGTGCGTAGGTAACGCGCACCAGCATCGCCGCGTGGCTCGCCTGTTCCAGCTTCTCGGCGACCACGAGCGCGATCGGCTGGCCTTGCTGGACGACGCGGTCGTCCTGGAGCACGTGCAGCCGCTCACCCACCGTGGGATCGACAGGGCCTTTGTGGGGCCGGTAAGCGAGCCGCGGAGCATTGCGGTGCGTCAGCACGACGATCACGCCGGGCGCCTTTTCCGCAGCGGCGATGTCGATCGATGCGATGCGGCCCGCCGCGATCGTGCTGCGGACGATCGCGGCGTACGCGACGTTCGGCACGTCGAACTCGGCGGCGTAGCGAGCGGCGCCGCTCACCTTTTGCGCCCCGTCAACACGGCTTACAGGTTTGCCTATGAAAGCGGTTGTCATGCGCGGGCTCCCGCAGTTTCGATGGCGCGCACGATCACGCGCTGCATCAGCTCGATCTTAAAGTCGTTATGGCCGAACCCTTGCGCACCCTCGGCCGCAAGCGCTGCCGCGCGGCGGAGGACGTCGGGATCGAGGGTCGCGCCGGCGAGCGCTTTCTCTACCTTCGGAACGCGCCAAGGCTTCGTGCCCACGCCGCCGAGCGCGACGCGCAGCTCGCGGATGCGCTGTCCGTCCAAGTCGAGCCCCACCGCGGCCGACACGAGCGCGAATTCGAACGAGGCGCGGTCGCGAACCTTGAGGTAGTGCGAGCGCCGCGCGGCGGCGCTTGCAGGGATCGTGATCGCCGTGATCAGCTCGCCGGGCTCGAGCACGCTTGCGATGTGCGGCGTGTCACCGGGCAGGCGGTAGAAGTCGTCGAGCAGCACCGTGCGCCGGCCGCCCAGGCCCTGCAGCTCGACGGAAGCGTCGAGCGCAACCAGCGCGACCGCCACGTCCGATGCATGGGCGGCGATGCAGTCCCCAGTGCCGAGCACGGCATGCCAGCGGTTCACGCCGCCCGCCGCCGAGCAGCCCGTGCCCGGCGAACGCCGGTTGCACACTTCGTAGCCGACGTCGCGAAAGTACGGGCAGCGCGGGCGTTGCATGAGGTTCCCCGCCATCGTCGCCACATTGCGTATCTGTGGACTGGCCGAGGCGAGCAGCGATTCGCCGATTACAGGAAACTCGCCCTTCATCGCCGGATGTGCGGCGACGTCGGTCAGCGTGGCGGCGGCGCCAATCCTCAAGCCTTTCGGCCCCGCTTCGATCCGGTTGTCCAGAAGGCCGGCGAGGCTCACGAGCCGCTCGGGCCGGCGCACGTTCTCCTGCAGCAACTGGACCATGTCGGTGCCGCCGGCGATGTACTCAGCGGGTGCCAGGTTATGGCCTGCCTGCGCGCGCAACGCGAGCGCGGCCGCCAGGTCGCGCGGGCGTTCGAACGTAAAGGGGTGCATGCTCAACCTCCTTTCAACGAACCGCCTGCGCGGCCGGCGTCCTGAATCGCCGCGACGATGTTGTCGTACGCACCGCAGCGGCACACGTTGCCGCTCATCCACTCGCGGATTTCCGGCGCCGAGCCAGCGTGGCCCTCGCTGATGCATGCCACGCCCGCCATGATCTGTCCGGGCGTGCAGTAGCCGCACTGGAACGCATCGCGCTCGATGAACGCTGCCTGCAGCGGGTGAAGGTTGCTGCCTTGCGCGAGCCCTTCGATGGTGGTGATCTCGCGTCCATCAACAAGCGCAGCGAGCAAAAGGCACGACTTGACGCGCTTCCCGTCGATCAACACCGTGCAGGCGCCGCACTGCCCGAGGCCGCAGCCTTTCTTCGAGCCTGTCAGGTTCAGTTCCTCGCGCAGCGCGTCGAGTAGCGTCGTGCGCGGATCCAGCGCGAGGCGATGCTCGCTTCCGTTCACGCGCAGCAGCACGTCGATAGGCGTGGGCGCCGCGCTGCCTTGGGCAGTCGTAGGGGTCGCGGCGCTAGCGGCCGCACTCGTGGCTTCAGCTGCGTCGGCCATCTCTGGCCACAGCTCTCCCATCGCCAGAGCCCCGCCGGTCACCGCGCCTAACTTCAGCAGGTCTCGTCGCTTTGGATCAAAGCTCGCCATCTTCAGCTCTCCTATCGAGGAATGACATTGGCCGTCACAGCGCGCTGACACGTTGCAGCAGTACTAATGTCCGACCACGTGAGCGAGTTCTTAATCATCGCGGTGATGAGAGGAACAGCTGCGCCAGCCCCTTATCGCGCAGTAGGATGTTTAGCGTCTCGGAATACAGGTCCCACGATTCATGGTCAACTCCATCGCTGTTTTCGACACGTCACCATGCAATGCATGCTTATCTGACTGGTTGCGAGAAAAGACTTGTACATGAGCCGATTGCCCTTTGTTCGCCGATGAGTGTGCGGACCAAGCGCGCTGCCTGTACAGATGATTTTTGTTAGCTCAAAGTAAGCGCAACTGACCGAGGGATCGATTTGACCTCGCGAATTCGAGGGCGATTTCATGTGATCGATCTTCCCTTGCTTAGCGCTGCCAAGAAGGCTGGCGGAAGGATGGTGCCGAAGACGATCGCGCGCCGAGCAGACGCATTGCGACAAGCGCGGCACATATCACGGACAGGGTGCTCGCCAGAAAGACGCAGCCCAGGCCGGCGACACCGGCGATCAGACCTAGGGCAGGGCTCGCGAGTCCGAGCGTCAGATCGAGAAAGCTGGTGTACGCGCCCATCATCAGCCCCCGGCTCTGTGGCGGCGCACGCCGCACGGCCTCGACGCCGAACGCCGGATACACGAGCGAGTACCCAAACCCCGACAGTGCCGCACCCGTCAACGCCAACACGGATCCAGGCGCGATCCAGATCAATGCCTGACCGACGGCTTCGATCAACACGAAGACAAGAGCGACACTGGCACCACCTCTTCTATCAGCGAGATGACCGAAGAACACACGCGCACCTATGAAAGCGATGGCAAAAGAGGTGAATGCGGGCCAGACCGCCCAGCCGCGCGCGCCGAAGAGCAGCGACACGAACGCGGTGACCGCACCAAAGCCAACGCTGCTCAGTGCCAATCCGGTGCCGGGTAGCAGCACGGCAGCAATTACATTGCTGAATCGCGGGCGGTCATGGGCTGTCGGTGCTACGCGCGGAAGCGGCGCGGCGAGCAGCAGCGTGATAAGGGGGATAACAGTCGTGGCAACCGCAATCGCCACGAACCCATAGTGCGAATACAGCGTGGTGCCAACCGGCGCGCCGAGCGCGAAGGCGGCGTACATCGCCGTTCCCATCCATGCGAGAACCTTGCCTGTATGCCGCGAGCCAACCAGCACCAAGCCCCACGCCTGTGCGCCGGTGATGATGAAGCTCTCGCCTGCGCCAAGGAGCGCTCGACCCGCTAACAGGATCGCCACGGAGATCTCGGGCGCGCTCGCGAAATGCAGCGATAGCAGGTAGAGAAGACCGGCTCCCGTGGATGCGAGAAGGCCGGCGAGGACCGCGTGCTTGGCCCCGCGGAGGTCGGCGTGGCGGCCTGCCCAGACCCGAGAGACCAGCGAAGCCGCAAATTGACTTCCCGCGACGAGCCCCACGACGAAGGTGCTAAGGCCGAGGCCATCGTGCACGTGGAGCGGAAGCACCGGCATGGCCAGGCCGACGACGAGGAACGCGATGAAGACGGGCCCCATGATGGGAACCAGTGCGGCGACCAAGCCCTGCGAAATTCTTTGGCTGTCCATGCCGAGATAATTTATCGGCTTGGCGCCGGAATGATTAGTGGGCACAATTCGTATGCCATGGTGAATGGGATTCAACAATGCGCCGCGAAAACCTGAGCGACCTCCTCGCATTCGTGGCCGTCGCGCGAGATCGCAGTTTCACCAAAGCGGCTGCAAAGCTCGGCGTGTCGCGTTCAGCCTTGAGTCATACGCTTCGTGGCCTCGAGGCGAGGCTTGGCATTCGTCTGCTGACTCGCACGACGCGGAGCGTCTCGACGACACGTGCCGGCGACCGTCTGCTTCAGACGGTGGGCCATCGCTTCGACGAGATCGAGGTCGAGCTCGAGCGCTTGAGTGAGCTCCGCGACAAGCCCGTGGGCACCATCCGGATCACCGCGACCGAGTACGCAATCGACGCGGTTTTATTGCCGAAGCTGGCGAAGGTCCTGCCGCACTATCCGGATGTCAGCATCGAGCTCACCATCGACTACGGCCTGACCGACATCGTTGCCCAGCGCTACGATGCGGGCGTACGGTGGGGCGAGCAGGTCGCGAAGGACATGATCGCCGTGCGCATCGGCCCGGACATGCGCATGGCCGTCGTCGGCGCGCCGTCGTATTTCGCTACGCGATCACCACCGAAGAAACCGCAGGAGCTTACTGCTCACAACTGCATCAACCTTCGGCTCCCGACCCACGGCGGAACTTATGCGTGGGAGTTCGAGAAGGGCAAACGCAAACTCAATGTGCACGTCGATGGCCAGCTGGTCTTCAACAGCTCGAGTCAGATGATCAACGCGGCACTGGCTGGATTAGGCGTTGCGTTCGTGCCAGAGGGCGCGGTCGAGTGCCACATCAGTAGCGGTCGTCTCACACGGGTACTCGAGGACTGGTGCCCTCGGTCTTCGGGCTACCATCTCTATTACCCGAGCCGCCGTCAGTCGTCGCCGGCGTTTGCGCTTGTGCTGGAAGCGCTGCGCTACCGCAAATAGCGGCTCATGGGACATCGAGACGATCGGGATTCACTCGCCGTAACACCACTTCCGCGAAGCGCGATAGGGTGATCGGTTCGTACTGCGGCGCCACGTCGGGCATCGGCCTTGCGTGCGCACTCGCGTTGGCGCGCAACGGTGCGCATGTGGCATTCTCGGGACCAACGAGGCGCGCATGACCGCTGCGGTGGCGCAGGTGCGCGAGGCAGCTAGCGGCACCGCGAAGGTTATCGGCGTCATCGCAGACGTGCGGAACCCGGCGACGCTGGCCACCGCGGGCGCGTGTGGCCGCGGAGCTCGGCGACGTGTCAGGACTAATCGCCTCCTCCGGGATTGCAGGCGCGGCGAAGGCAGAGGGCATGAGGCTCGAAGAGCTCAACAACGTGTTCGCCGTCAACGTAGGCGGCGTTCTCTCGACCTGCCAGGCGTTCGTGCGAGGGATGATCGAGCGCCGCAGCGGCGCCATCGTGCTGATCGGCACGCGGTTTCATCTTCGTGTATCGCAATCGTCGTTACAACTGGAAGTACGAGAGTAAACCGGAACCAACGCTCAACAGTCGCCGATTGATCATCGACCAGGGCAAGGTCCTCGGCGGCTCGAGCTCGATCAACGGGATGCTTCACGTTCGCGGCCAGAAAGAGGAATTCAATGATAGGGTGCAGTCGGGCTGCGCCGGCTGGAGTTACGAAGAGCTACTGCCTTACTACCGCAAGGCCGAGACCTACCGAGGCAACGCGCGAACGGCCAGTGCGCTGCGCGGCTTTGAGGGGCCGCACGTGGTGTCGGACCCGCCAACGGCCCATTCCTTGACGCGAGCTTTCGTCGAGGGCGCAGGAGATCGGCATGCCATACATTGGCGAGATGAATGGCGAGTCGCGAAGGTGCTGCCTATTTTCAGCACAACCGCGCCGGTCGCTTTCGCAGCCAGCCGGCGCAGACCTACCTGCGAGTCGCGCGCAAGAGACCGAATTTGCAGGTCAAGGTCGAAGCGATCGCGACCAAGGTCCTATTCGACGGCAGGCGAGCAGTGGTAGAGCTTGATGCCGTTTGAGGTGGATCCGCGGCGGAACATCGCACGTTTCATCGATCTTGGATGCCCGGCGGTTCGGGCCAATCGCCGACGCAGTTTCACGTGACCGTGGAGCATCAGTGCTCTTATGCTGCGCTTCGGGCAGGGTTACCCATGACAGTCGTTCCCGAAAGTACGTCCCGCGTGACCACGCTTCCCGCACCGATCACGGCCTCGTCACCAATCGAAACGCCGGGAAGGATGATGGCGCCACCTCCAATCCACACGTCACGACCGATCGTAACAGGCCGACCCAGTTCGAGGCCTTGCCGGCGCAGGTTCGCATCCCGCGGATGATCAGCCGCGTAGATCTGCACGCCTGGTCCGATCTGGGTTCGATTGCCGATAGCGATCTTGACGACGTCGAGGAGCACGCAGTTAAAGTTTAGAAAGACATCGTCGCCGAGATCAATGTTGAAACCGTAATCGCAGAAGAATGGGGAGCGCACGACTGTGCCCTCGCCCAACGCCCCCAGGCGCTCGCGCAGGATCGCCTCCCGGTGTGCGTGCGAATGAGCGATCGAAGCGTTCAATCGCGCAAGCCACTGTTGCGTTGCCGCCAGATCGGCCTGGATTCCCGGATGAGCTGGCCGGTAAAGTTCGCCGGCGCGCATCTTCTGTCTTTCAGTTCGCATGCTCATCCCGGTCGCGTGCAACATGCCACCTCAGGCACGCTCAGAGAATCTGGCCGCGTGTCGCTGAGCCCACTGAGATCTGCCGCCGGTGGGCGGTCAGTGACTAGCTAGTCAACTCGATCCACCAGTTGGCTCGAAGCGGTTGCATCGCGCACCGCGCGCCAACAGCGCGAGCTCGCGAATCCCAAGCAGTTACGGCGCTACTGAACCGCGTGTCCCTCGTGGATCGCCCCAGTCGGCGCGCCCTCGTTGGTTCGCTCCGCACTCAGCTTGGGCAGTTTACATCGAGCCACCTTGGAGCGTCCAGGTGCATCTTCTATTCTCGGCATAAGTTGACCACATTAGGTGAACTAAACGTTGCGTCAAAAAAGTTAACTGTACGCCCTACGGATGAACAACGAAAATTACGCTCGGCGCAATGGTTAGCGCAAATGGCATAACGCGCGGGTGGCGAGTGTTTTCTGTGCCCTCCGAACGCAGCGGCGGTCGTGAAGCGTGACCGATGACGATGATTGGCCGGCGGGTCGCAGTTGTTACAGGCGGGGCTAGGGGCATCGGCGCCGAAGCTTGTCGCGCTTTGGCCGAGGACGGGCTCACGCTGGCGGTCGCGGACCTCGACTCTTCGGGCTCTGAACGCGTTGCGGCTGGACTGGTGGGATCCGGCCACGCAGGTTTCGGCGTTGATGTATCTGACGAGACTTCGATAATTCGGCTGTTTGACGCCGTCGAGAGGCGCCTCGGTACGGTCACCGTCCTGGTTCATTGTGCCGGAATTCAGATAGTGCGCGACGATGGCAGTCGCGCAGCGATAGCCGATACGACCCTGCATGAGTGGGTCACCACGATGACCGTCAACGCGACCGGATCTTTCTTAACCTCGCGCGAGTACGTACGCAGATTGCCGGCAGCGGTCGAACATGGCCGCATCGTAACAGTGTCTTCGGTCGCGGCGCAGCTCGGGGGCATTCGATCAGGCGCGAGTTACGCTGCGAGCAAAGCCGCGATTTTGGGGTTGACCAAATCGTTGGCGCGCGAGCTGGCGCCGGCGGGTGTGACCGTGAATTGCATCGCTCCAGGCATGATCGATACCGCGATGCTGCGTTTGTCGCTCGATCCCGAGGATGACCATGTCGCCGCGGAAGCCATTCCGCTTCGATACATCGGCGCGCCCAGCGATGTCGCTGCCGCTGTGCGGTTCCTGGTTTCTCCGGGGGCGCGCTTCGTCACAGGAATGACGCTGGACGTCAATGGCGGCCAGAGAATGCAGTAGTCGCGCATCACATGGAACAGGTAGCAGCGTCCATCGCCCATAACAAAGGTCAAGGAGGATCGACGATGAAAGCCAGAAAGCCGAACGTTTCCTGCAAAGGAATCCAGGAGATGCGACAGCATTTGATTACGGCGGTGGCCGCGGTCGCGTTGGTCATCTATTTGGCAGTCCCTCAACACGCGAAAGCGGCCGAAGTCGTCACAATCTCCACATCGACCGAAACACTGGATGCGTTCGTCCCGCTCCTCGGCGCGGAAATCGGCACGTTCTCGAAATACGGGATCGAGTTGCGGTTTGTAAGGGCGGGGATGGGTGGTCCGGCCATGGTATCGGCGGTCGTTGGCGGGTCGGCCGACATCACCCACGTTGCGTCCTCGCAGATCCTGCCTGCGATCGAGAAGGGGGCCGATCTGACCGTGCTTGCTGGCAACTACGACATCGACTACACGTTGATTGCGCAGAAGGACGCGCATCTCGATCTCACCAAACCGTATCCGGCCATCCTTACCGGTCTCAAAGGGAAAGTCGTCGGCGTTGCTATCAGGGGCGGCGCTACCGAGCAATACATTCGCAAGCTGTTCGCCGATGCCGGCATCAACCCGGACAAGGATGTCACTCTGATCGCCGTCGGAACAGGAATTGCCGCAGCCGGAGCCTTCATAAACCATCAGGTCGACGCAATGGTGAACATTCCTCCGAGCTCCACTCTCGTCGGCCGCGATCGCTATGACCTGGTTGTCGATCTGAACACCACGCGCACCAAGGTATACGACAGGAACTTTCTGTTCACGGTCTTTACTGCAAATTCCGATTTCGTAAAGAACAGGCCCAATGTTGCGCAGAACTTCTGCCGCGGTATCGTCGATACGATTAAATACATGAAGGACCCGGCGAACAATTCGAAGGTAATCGACTTCACGGCGGCCAAATTGAATCTCTCGCCGGCGCAGGCGCGGGAGGTGATGGATGTGTACAAGTCTGGGTTTGATGCACGCCTCACGAAGGATCGCTGGAACGGAATGAAGAACTACGGCTTCTTCGTCCCGGACTGGTCGAAGCACGTATACGAGCCGTGCGTGAATATCACCGCCCAAGCCTCGTAATGTCGACGATCATTGACCGCCTGGCAGCGTTTGCAACGGAGACCCGATTCGACGATTTGCCTGCTGATGTACTCGCAGAAACCAAGCGAGTCCTTCTCGATTCGGTCGGGTGTGCGCTCGCGGGGATCGATGAGCTGAAGGGCCGTATAGGCATCGAGTACGGTCGGCTCCTGGGCGGGAAGGACCCCTCGGCGACGATCATTGGCGCCGGCGAGCGCACCTCTATTTTCGGCGCCGCATTCGCGAACAGCGAGCTCATTAACGCCCTCGACTACGACGTCATTCTGCCGCCCGGGCATGTCTCCCCATACGTCTTGCCCCCTGCCCTTGCGGTCGGCGAGAGCAAAGGCGTCTCGGGAAGGGATCTCATTGTCGCTTGTGCGATTGCGCACGAGATCTCCTTCCGCATCGGCAAGGCGATGGATTACTTGCGTGACATCAAGGACGGCAAGATCGATGTGCCGCCTGTGTATGGATTCGCGAGCACGATCTTCGGTGCGACTGCAGCGGCTGCGCGTCTGCGCGGTTTGCCGCGTGAGGTGCTCGCGAACGCGCTGGGCATCGCAGGCAACATTTCGACGGTCAATCCGCATGTCGCCTGGATGCAACACGCGCCGACCACCACCATCAAGTACCTCCTCGGAGGACATGTGGCGCAGTCCGCGCTGACGGCGTCGTTCATGGCCGAGCTTGGCCACCGTGGTGACTCGCAGATGCTCGACGATCGCGAGTACGGATATCCCCGCTTGATCGGCACCAAGCGCTGGGAGTCCGAACGCATCACGGACGGCATCGGCAAGGAGTGGGGGTTTGCCTCTGCTCTGTCCTATAAGCCTTATCCGCATTGCCGCAATCAGCACGCTCTGTTTGGCGCGATGACCAAAGTCCTCGAGGAGAATGACATCAAGGTCGAGGAAATCGACGGAATCCACGCGTGGGTTGAAGCCTTCATGGATCGGCCGTGTTGGTTGAACCAGGTCATCGAGTACCCGCACGATGCACAGTTCTCGATCGCGCACGGCATCGCTCTGGCCGCGCACCGGGTGCCTCCGGGCAAAGCCTGGACTGACCCGGCTCTCGTATTCAGCCCCTCCGTCATGGCGCTGATGAAGAAGGTCACGCACCAGGCGCATCCCGACTATGTCAGGTTACGCGCCCTGCACCCGGCAAGCCAACCTGCTCACGTCGAGATCAAGGCGCGAGGTCGCACGTTCATCGGCGAGCGAAGCTTTCCGAAGGGTTCCAGGTCTCCCGACCCGAGCACCTACATGACCGATGACGAGATCGTCGCAAAGTTCGCTGGAAACGCGTCCCACGTCCTCACCCGGGCTGCTATCGACGAGATCGTTGACACGTTCATGAATCTGGAGAGGAGCGGCAATGTTCAGGCCGTCATGCGTAAGCTGTGGCCCGAAAGCGCCGACAACCCGCAGGATCGCGAGCATGAGCGTGTCGCGGAAACGGATTAGCGACCACGCACCGAAACACGTCCAAAGCTATTGGAGGAATTTGCCATGGCAATCGCAACGGCAACCATGGACGCTGCTCGCCCTACAGCTCCTGTAAGACTGCGGCATCATGCGAATGGACTGTGAGGAAGCATGGGACGACTGTCTGGTAAGGTTGCCATTATCACCGGCGGGACGAAGGGAATCGGGCTCGCCTCCGCCAAGGCCTGCGC
>DASPTZ010000136.1:0-11544 GCA_035623155.1 Casimicrobiaceae bacterium
CGGCCGCAAACTGGAATGAGCTCACGGAGCGAACGAGTTATCTGTACGAGCAGGCACGACAATGCCATCTGACGACAGAGAAGTTCATGCTCGACGGTCGGCACACGGGTACCGGTGGCGGCAACCACTTCGTTCTGGGCGGCGCCAGCGCGGTGGATTCACCGTTCCTGCGCAGACCCGACCTGCTGCGCAGTCTCCTCGCCTACTGGCACAATCACCCCTCTCTGTCGTATCTGTTCTCGAGCCTCTTCATCGGCCCGACGTCCCAGGCGCCGCGCGTCGATGAGGCGCGTAACGATTCGCTCTACGAGCTCGAGATCGCGTTTCAGCAGGTTCCGTCCCCGGGCACGGCCGCACCACCCTGGCTGGTAGACCGGTTGTTCCGCAACCTGCTGGTCGATGTGACCGGCAATACACACCGTGCGGAATTCTGCATCGACAAGCTGTACTCGCCCGGGGGGCCCGCCGGCCGGCTTGGCCTCCTCGAGCTGCGCGCATTCGAGATGCCGCCGCACGCACGCATGAGCCTCGCGCAGCAATTACTGCTGCGATCGCTCGTGGCACGCTTCTGGCGCGAGCCGTACGCGCTGCCCCGGCTCGCGCGCTGGGGTACGGAGCTGCACGACCGTTTCATGCTGCCCTACTTCATCCAGCAGGATTTCGCCGACGTGCTCAGCGAGCAGCAGCGCGCCGGCTATCCGCTGGCAGCGCAGTGGTTCGAGCCT
Organism: Casimicrobiaceae bacterium; assembly: GCA_035623155.1. Classification (GTDB taxonomy): domain Bacteria; phylum Pseudomonadota; class Gammaproteobacteria; order Burkholderiales; family Casimicrobiaceae; genus PALSA-1003. Next base: position 726 of record DASPTZ010000136.1, read on the forward strand.
CACTTCGAGTTCCGCTTTCCGAGGATCGGAGACTTCTCGGCGATGGGCGCGACGGTAGAGTTGCGACAGGCGCTGGAACCCTGGCACGTGATGGGTGAGGAGGGGGCGATCAGCGGCACCGCACGCTACGTCGATTCATCGGTGGAGCGGCTGCAGGTGTGGGTCACAGGCCTCGCGCCCGATCGCTACACGCTTGCCTGCAACGGCCGGCGCCTGCCGCTGCGGTCCACGGGCAACGTCGGGGAGTTCGTCGCCGGCGTGCGCTATCGCGCCTGGCAACCGCCGGCATCGCTCCATCCGACCATTGGCGTGCATTCGCCCCTGACCTTCGATCTGGTGGACACGTGGATGCAGCGCTCCCTCGGCGGCTGTCAGTATCATGTCATGCATCCCGGCGGCCGCAATTACCGCAGCTTTCCGGTGAATTCCTTCGAATCTGAGAGCCGCCGCCTCGCGCGATTCTTCCGGATGGGCCATACTTTAAATAGTTTGGTTGTCGTGGACGAGGTGCCGAGTCAAGAGCACCCGTTCACGCTCGACCTGAGAAAGAAGTGAATCGAAGAGTGTCGGACGTCCCACTCGCGAGCTACGCCGCGGACGCGCGCCGGTACGACGAGTTGCTCGATGCCGCGGGGGCGGTTCGACCGCACTGGGCGGCGCTCATCGACCACCTCATCGCACACGATGCGCGGGACGTGGCACGCCGCGGGATCGAGCTGACGCGGCGCCTCATCATCGAGAACGGTGTTACCTACAATGTCTACGCAGATCCGCAGGGGGCGGACCGACCTTGGGCACTCGATCCTCTGCCGCTGATCCTCAGTGCCGCGGAATGGCGCGCCATCGAAGCCGGCGTGTCGCAGCGGGCCCGCCTGCTCGATGCGCTGCTCGCAGACCTGTATGGGGCTCAGCGCCTGCTCGCCGAAGGAGTGTTCGCTCCGGAGCTGCCGTTCGGCCATCCTAACTTTCTGTGGCCATGTCATGGCCTCAAGCCGCGCAACGGCCGCCGGTTGCATCTTTACGCTGCCGACTTGGCGCGCGCTCCGGACGGACGCTGGTGGCTGCTGGCCGATCGCACCCAGGCTCCGTCGGGGTCCGGCTACGCCCTCGAGAATCGCGAGATCGTGGCACAGGTGCTGCCCGAGGCGATCCGCGACCTCGGGGTGCGCAGCGTGGGCGGCTTCTTCGGTGAGTTGCGCGACGCCATGCTCGCTCATGCCGATGCCGGCGAGAATCCGCTCGCCGTGATCCTCACGGCCGGACCCTACAACGAGACCTACTTCGAGCACGCCTACCTGTCGCGGCGCCTCGGCTGTCCGCTCGTCGAAGGTCCCGACCTCACGGTCCGCGGCAACACGGTATATATGAAGACTCTTGCCGGACTGCGCCGCGTCCATGCGATCCTGCGCCGTCTCGACGACGACTACTGCGACCCGGTCGAGCTGCGCAGCGACTCGGCGCTTGGCGTGCCGGGCCTGATCAGCGCAGTGCGCGCAGGTACCGTGGTGGTCGCGAATGCGCTGGGTACGGGCGTTCTCGAGTCGGCGGCGTGGCTCGGGTTTCTGCCCGGCATCGCCGAGCGGCTGCTCGATGAGACCCTCGCGCTGCCGAGCATTGCGACCTGGTGGTGCGGCGAGCGCCCCGCCCTTGAGTACGTGCTCGCCAACCTCGACCATCTGGTGCTGAAGCCGACCTATCCGAATCAACGTTTCGAGCCGATATTCGGGCGTGACCTCGCCGGTGAGGCGCGCGCCGCATTCCTGCAGAAACTGAAATCCCGGCCGTATGCCTATGTCGCACAGGAGCACTTGGCGCTCTCTCAGGCGCCGGTATGGAAGAGCAGCGGTGCCGCGGGCTTCGCCGCCAAGGCCTTTACCATTCGCGTGTACGCGCTCGCGACCGAAGCGGGGATACGAGTCATGCCCGGCGGGCTGGCGCGCGTGGCGACCGCCGTGTCTGCGGACGTCGTTTCCAGTCAGCGCGGCGGCAGCAGCAAGGACATCTGGGTTCTTACCGAAGCGTCGGAGCGCAGCGCCGAGCGCCATTCGGGAAAAAGCCGGAGCCTGGCGGTGCGACAGGACGAGTTGCCCTCGCGGCTGGTGGAGAACCTCTACTGGCTCGGCCGCTACAAAGTGCGTTGCGCCGACAAGGCACGCGTACTGCGCAGCACCCTGGCGTACCGCATCGACCGCAGCGTGTGGATTCACTCGGTGCGGATATGCCGCAAGATCGGCGCGCTCGAGAAGAACGTGGCTGCGACGCTCACTCCGGATGCCGATCGCCATACCGTGGCGATAGTCGCCGATATCAAGCGGCTAGCCTGGTGCGCGTCTCAGGTCCGCAGCCGCCTGTCGGAGCGTTACTGGCGGGCAGTCGTGAGCCTGCAGCGGCTGTTGCAGGAGGCCGGCGCTTCGCGCGAAGAGCCGCGCGAAATCCTGGAACGCTTACTCATCTCTCTCACCGCGCTGGTCGGATTCACCGCCGAAGACATGACGCACGACGAAGGCTGGCGCCTCATGCGGCTCGGCAGGCGTCTCGAGCGCCTGCAGATCGTTGCGTGCCTCCTGGCCCACCACCTGCGCTCGCGAACCGCCACGCGCCAACGGCATCTGGAATGGCTACTCGACGCGTGCGGCAGCCTTGCGATCTATCGCTCGCGCTACGTTGTTGCGCCGCGCGTCGGACCAGTGCTCGATCTTCTGGTGCGTGACACGAGTCATCCGGTAGCCGTGGCATTCCAGCTTGACTCCATCCATCGGGATCTTCGCGAGCTGGGGCGGGCGCTCGGGGGCGACAGCGAGCCGGGAATCGCCGAACCGCTCCCGGAGTTCAACGCGGAGACCCTCGAGCGGCTCGAAGCGGACGCCCCGGAGGGCGAGCACGCGCGCCGGTCGCTGTCCGAACGACTGCTCACGTTAGCTGCCGCGGGGGGCAACCTCTCGGACCGCCTCTCGATGGTGCACTTCTCGCATACCAGTCCCAGGGCCCTGGCGAGCTGAAGTCCGCCATGCAGCGCTACCGCATTCGGCACGAGACCCGCTGCAGCTACGCGAGCGACGTCGTGCACGCGCACCACCTGCTGCATCTCGTGCCGCGCCCGCTTCCCTTTCAGCAGGGGGTAAGTTTCGTTCTCGAGCTGACGCCGGCTGCGGACGGGCGAGAGGACGTCGTCGACGTCTTCGGCAACGTCGTCACACGGCTCGAGTTCGCTCGCGCACATCGTCGGCTCGACGTGGTCTCCGCGCTTCAGGTGGATGTGCACGCACGGCCCCCGGCGTTTGCCGAGCTGACGGATGCCTGGGAGGTCGTGCGCGACGGTCTCTCTTACGGAGGCTCCTGGCCAGCGCGCGAGCGCCTCGAGGCGTGTCGCTTCCGGCACGCATCGCCGTACGTGCGCGTCAAGCGCATCTATACCGACTACGCAGAGGAGTGCTTCCCGGCGCGGCGGCCCATTCTCGCCTGTGCCGACGCCCTCATGGTCAAGCTTCACCGGGAGTTCGAATACGCCCCCGGGGAGACAACGATCGAGACGCCACTGCACGAGGTCCTGCGCGATCGCAGCGGCGTATGTCAGGACTTCGCGCATGTGATGATCGCCTGTCTGCGCTCGCGCGGCCTGGCGGCCCGCTATGTCAGCGGCTATCTGCGCACCCGGCCGCGCACCCGTGCTGCCGCTTCCGGCGGCGCGCTCGTCGGCACGGGCGCATCACACGCCTGGGTCTCGGTGTACAGCCCGCCGCTCGGGTGGGTCGATCTCGATCCCACCAACAACTGTCGCGTCGGGCTCGATCACATTGCACTTGCCTGGGGACGCGACTTTGGCGACGTGTCGCCCCTGCGCGGGGTGATTCTCGGCGGTCACGGCCATCAGCTCCAGGTCACCGTCACCGTAGAAGCGCTTACGCAATAGTCACTCAGCCGTCACCCTCACGGTCACCGTCATCGACAGCAGATCGTCCGGCGCGCCATTGAACGTTCCGGTGAGAGGCGCTGCCTGCGAGGCATCGCGCGCCACTGCGACGCGGATCAGGTTACTTCCCCCCACCAGTGCGTTGGTAGGGTCGAATTCCACCCAGCCGGCGCCCGGCAGGTAGATCTGCACCCAGGCGTGGGTCGCTCCGCCGCCGACCAGCCCGCCCGCCGCGTCGACCAGGCTCTGGTCGTAGAGATAGCCGGAGACAAAGCGCGCCGCGAGACCGAGACTGCGCACCGCCTCCATCATGAAAACGGCTAAATCGCGGCAACTTCCGCTCGCGAGCTGCAACGTCTCGAGCGGCGACTGCACGCCGGCGGCCTCGCGGGCCGCATAGCGGAACTGCCCCTTGATCGCGCCCGTCATGGCCATGAGGACCGCGAGAGTCCCCGCTTCGCCGCTCTGACTGACAATGGCGCGGGCCCAGGCGTCGATCTTCTGCTCCGGGTCAGGGTAGTGACGCTCCTTGGTGTGGCCGAGATCAAGCGCCTCGGCCGCCGGATAGCTGAAGGGCAGGCGCGCGGCGTAGGAGTCGAGCTCGAGTTCCTGCGGTGGAACCGGATAGTGCTCGGCGCGAAACCCGGACTCGAAGACGAGCTTGTCGCTCGGCCGAGCGAACAGCACGAGCGCGATCGAATTGCCGAACACGTCGTGAATCCAGCGGATCGAGCTCGCCGGCGGATCGATCAGCAAAGTCGTGTCGATCAGGCGCAGGTCGTGGCTGTCCCGCGGCCGCGACATCAGCCGATGCTCGCCGAGCTCCACCGGCCGCCGATACTGATACGTCGTGTTGTGGGCCACGCGCAGGACGCCCATCGGCTAAGCTTAGCCCGATCGATCGCCGCCGCGGTACTCCTGCCGCAGCTGCTGGCACTCGCGCGAGACGAGGCCCGCGTTCCTGGCGCGTCTTTGCCGCGGCAGCTGGGACGAGCCGCTCGCCAGCATCATCGCCAGATTCCGCTGCCGCCGCGGCAAGAAATCCGTCGAGGTACAGATCGGCTTCGACCGACCTGTCAATCCGAGATACCAGCGAATGAATTCGGGCCCATGAACTAAGAGCTGTCACGCTTTGATTCATACACAACGGGACATTCAATGGTCGACCGCGTCATCCGTATCTTTGCTGCCAAGACCCGGTCGGTGGCGATGACTTGTGTTGCTTCCCGTAAGCGGACGCGGCATCGCAGCATCGACCGGAAATGCTTGGCAGGCCGCCTGACTTCAGAAGCTACGTGGGCGATGGGAAGCCAGCTCCACTCGTTCCCGTTCCCCGTGCGAAGCCTGCCAGTAGACTTTCCAGAGCTTCGCGTGTCAGCGGCTTTACCACGTATCGGTAAAACCCAGCGTCTTGAGCGCGCTGCTTATCGCTTTCACGTCCCCAACCAGTCAGAGCGACAATCTTTGGCGGTGGGTCGTCTTGTTGCTCGAGCAGCCTGTGTGCCACTTCATAGCCATTCATGCCGGGCATGTCGATGTCCAGCAGCACGATCTCAGGTCGGAAAGTGTGCGCGGCGCGCAGAGCTCCCTCGCCGTCGTAAGCCACCTGCGCCTTGTGGCCCATCCCCTCGAGCAACCTCGCATAACCATCGGCCACGATCCGATTGTCGTCGACACAGAGAATGCGAACTGCGCGCGCTGATCCCGGCCCATCCTTGCGCATTTCGCGCGCCGCAGGTTTCATCAACGGCAAGGTCACGACAAACTCGCTGCCGTGGCCAATACCCGCGCTGCGCGCCTCCACGGTTCCGCCATGCAACTCGACGATGCGCCGGACGAGGGCGAGACCTAAGCCGAGCCCGCCCTGCGAGTCGGTGTCGCGCGGCGCGAGCTGGGTGAAAGGGTCGAAAACGCGCTCCAGCAGCTCCGGCGCGATCCCCTTACCGGTGTCCGCGACAAACACTGTTACATCGGCGCCAGTGGTCTCGACGATGACGCTGATGTGTCCACCGATAGCGGTGTAGCGCGCCGCATTGTTCAGCAAGTTGATAAATACTTGGGTGAGTCGCTGGGCATCGCCTAGCAACTCGATCGGTTCCTTTGGCCACTGTGTTTGCAATGCATGAGCTCGCGCTTCGATGAGCGGGCGACTTGCCTCGATGGCGCCGCTCAACACATCAGCGAGCAGCAGCCGCTCACGCTGGATCGAAAACTGGCCACGCTCGGTACGGTTTAGGTCTAACAGATCCTCGACGATACGGGTGAGGAGGGCACTTTGTCGGTCGATCGTTTGGCGCAGGTGCTCGAGGGGCCGATCCAGCTGCTTTTGCGCCATCAGGGACGCCGCAAGATGGATCGGCACGAGCGAATTTTGCATCTCGTGTGAGGCCATTGCGATGAAATCCCGCATCCGCTGCACGGTATCCTCTAGGGCCTCGCCGTGCTTGCGCAGGCGCTCCTCGCTCTGGGTCAGCGCCTCCTCGCGCCTGTGCCGTTCGGTGAGATCACGGGTAATCCTCGAATAGCCGACAAGGGTGCCCGATGCGTCTCTCATGGCCGTGATCACGACGCTGGCCCAAAAGTGCGAACCATCCTTGCGCATGCGCCAGCCTTCATCTTCGGAGCGACCCTGCTCTTTCGCCACCGCAAGCTCGTGCTGCGGCCACCCGCGCTGGATGGCTTCTGGCGTATAGAAGCGAGAGCAATGCGAGCCGATGATCTCGTCCGACTCATAGCCCTTGATCTGACGGGCGCCGGCGTTCCAACTCGTCACGTTGCCGTTAGGGTCAAGGGTGAAGATCGCGTAGTCGCGAACTCCTTCGACGATGGAGCGGTATCGCTCCTCGCTCTGATGCAGAGCTTCTTCCTGCCTTCGCTTCTCGGTCAGGTCGCGCGTCAGCGTTGCGAAGCCTCGCAGCTTCCCATCCGAGTCACGCAGCGCCGTGATGACGGCACTTGCCCAAAAGCGCGAGCCATCCTTGCGCACGCGCCAGCCTTCAACCTGTAAGCGGCCCTGCGCCTCCGCCATCGCAAGCACGTGCTGCGGCCACCCGCGCTTGTTGTCTTCCGGCGTAAAGAAGCGTGAGATATGCTGACCAACTACTTCGCGGGAGCTGTAGCCGGTCAGGTTTGTGGCGCCTGCGTGCCAGCCCACTATGTGACCATTGATGTCGATCAGAAGGATCCCATAGTCGCGAATGTTCGATATGAGCAGGCGAAATGTCTCCCCGTCGAGCGCGAAAGGCGTCGAGGGACCGCCGGCAGTCCTGTCCGTACTCACGATCACGATTACAGTTTAGTTTATAAGCAGGACGGGGCGAGTCACTCAGGACCCAGGCCTGAGCAGATGGCTGAAGCAGCGCCTCTGCACCCAGCCGGCGCGGGCCTTTCCTCGTCGCGTGGCTGCGCGCTTTTCACGTCGCTGGGTTTCTGTTGCGTCGCAGCAGATAGAACCGAAATGATTTGCAGTGTGCGGCCCAAGGTGCACACGGGCTCAATTGGTTGCGGTAAGTTTGCATCCGCCCGTCTTGAGGGTCGATAGTGCCAGTTCGTGAAACTTCCGCAGTCGGCCATGAAGCGACAGTCATGGAACGCAGGTAGCTTTCCCGCAAGCTGACGTTCCATGCGTCGATCATATCGGTGCGCGCCACACTGACGTGATCTCTAAAGACAATAGCCACACAGGTCGGCGCCCGTGGGCGCCGCCCGGTGGGTTGTCGATGCTTTACGCCGCCTTACCCGCAGCGAGGGCGTGAACGTCCGAAGCTCGGAGCGCTTGGCCGCCGATTGCCCAGTCTCCACCTTGGAACTCGTTGATGCGGACCCAGGTAACTGGCCGCATGTTCTCGCCTTCCACCTCGATCATTGCCTGCGTAACTTTTGCAATGAGATCCTTCTTCTGCGCCGGGGTGAAGACGTCCTTGATCACATCGATTGTGACGAGCGGCATCTGATGGTCCTCCAGTAGTTCGGCCGCGGACGATCCGGGACCGTGAGCGAAGAGTGGTACGGACGCACCAGGAAAGCTTGCAGGTTCTCTGGAGAAATCTTGCAGAATTGGCGAGCGATCTCTGCCGGACCTATTCTATAGAAGACATGATCTACCAGTTCGGCCCCTTTGAACTGGACTTGGCCGCCGTGGAGTTGCGGGCGAAGGGCGAAGCGCGCGGGCTCGAGCCGCAGGTCTTTGCGCTCCTGGCGCTGCTGGTCGAGAACCACGCCCGGCTCGTTTCGAAGGACGAAATCGTCGAGAAGGTCTGGGACGGCCGTGCCGTCTCCGACGCCGCCGTGGCGAGTCGCGTGAAGTCTGCGCGTAAGGCGCTCGGCGACGATGGCCAGTCGCAACGTTTCATCAAGACCGTTCATGGCCAGGGTTTTCGGTTCGTCGCAGAGGTCAGAGCCTTGCGAGGCTCCGGTCTGCGCCTCGCCGCGGGAACCGGTGATGCCCATATCGCCCAAGACCTGGGGGGCTTGGTTCGGCAGCTGGAGCGAGTGTCCAGGCCATCACTGGCGGTGCTTCCTTTTCGCACGGTCGGGGACGAGGTGCGCGGTGAAGCGCTTGCGAGCGCGCTACCAGCCGAGCTGATTACAGAGCTGTCGCGTCTTCGCTGGCTGTTCGTGACCGCTCGGGGGTCATCGTTCCGGGTGCGCGCCGCGTATTGCGAATTCAGCGACATCGGACGGCTGCTGGGCGTGCGCTACTGCCTGCGGGGAACGGTTGAGGTTTCCGACCGGCGCCTCGTCGTCACCGTTGAACTCGTCGACACGCTCGATGAGGGCATCGTGTGGGCGGACCGCTTCTCGGGGCGAATTGACGACGTGCACTCGATGCGCGAGGAGATTCGCAGCCGGGTCCTCATAGCCCTCGATATCCGGATCCCGATGCACGAAGCCGCTCTGGCGCGCCTTACCGTGCCTGATGATCTCGATGCCTGGTCGGCCTATCACCTGGGCCTACAGCACATCTATCGCTTCAACCGCGCCGACAATGCGGCCGCAGCCCAACTGTTCCAGCGCGCCGTTATGCTGGATCCCCGCTTCGCGCGCGCTCACGCCGGGTTGTCCTTCGTCCACTTCCAGACGGCATTCATGCGGTACACCGGGGATATTGCGGGCGAGATCCGCCAGGCGCGTCACTGTGCGGAGCACGGACTGGAGCTCGACCCCCTGGACCCGTTCGTGAATTTCACAATGGGGCGCAGCTATTGGCTCGAAGGCGACCTGGACAGCAGCTTGAGCTGGCTCGAGCGCGCGACGAGCGTTAGTCCAAACTACGCGCAGGGCATCTACGCTCGTGCCTGGTCCGAGGCTCTTGCAGGGCGCGCTGCGGAAGGAAGGAAGCACGTCGATCTGGCCATGCGGCTGAGCCCAATCGATCCACTGTACTATGCGATGATGGCAACTCGGGCGTTTACGCACATGGTCATGGGCGAAGACGCGGAGGCGGCAGACTGGGCCGAGCGCGGCGCACGCTCGCCCGGTGCCCACGTGTTGATCGCGATGATTGCGGCCGCGGCCCAGTCCCTAAACGGCGATGCTGCGCGTGCCGTCCGCTGGGCAGCGAATGTTCGCGAACGCAATGCAGCGCTAAACCGGGATGATTTCCTGCGAGCTTTTCCGATGAGGTCACACCCGATGCGCACTCGGGTGTTGCAGGCGCTGACTAAGCTGGGCTTCTGACTCTGACCCGCGGCGACTCGGGCTGAAGGTCCGCGATTCTCTATTTGCATGACTCCTCGGGGATGGCACCGGATTGACGTTGACGCGGTTTCTCGCTTCCCCAGGGATACAACTTGGGGACGTACAGGGTGAGCGCGGTTGCAATCGCCAGCGCGATCACAGAGCCCACCACAAAGATAGTCCAGGTTCCTGTCTTCACTGCCCCCAAAGTGACGATGAGGAAGAGCATCGGCAAGTCGAGGAAATGCGTGAACGTCGGCACGGTTTCCGCGCGGGCTTCCTCAAGCTCAGGCGTGAACTGCCCCGATTCCAGAGCGCGCCCCGTCAAACGGCGCAGCCGCATGAAGTACAGACGAGTCACGGTATTGCCTTCGACGAACTCGAATAGGAACAGCCCTGCCATGCCGGCAAGCCATGGAATCTTTAGAAAACCCCAGCCGCCGTAGAATTCGACGATCATCCAGGTACCGGAGCCGAGTAGAAAAAGGGCGCCCGGTACGACGAGGCCGTCATAGAACACCGCGATGTTGCGAACCGCCTCGGCGAAGGCATGCAACTCGCGAAGTTGGCGGGATCGAAGATCGGCAAGCCATACGCTGATCAGACCGCCACCGATGAGGATGAAGCCAATGATGTGCAAGAATCTGAGAAGAAGATACGTCATGGCAGCACCTACTCCGGCTTCGTCTCGGTGCCACGCGAGCCCGGCCTGAATACTGAAAGAGCAATTGTCGCTAAGATCATCGCGAGGTTCGCGTCTCCGAATAAAGACTCACGTCGCTCCAGCTCGGTGAAAGCGGGTGGGCGGCTTCCGGTCGTGGCCGCGGTCTGGGCGGAGATGGCCAGGTCTCGCGCGACCGGCGGAAGGACGAACACGCCATTGAGCGTAATCAGCGTGACCAGCACAAGCTTTGCCGCGATCCATCTTGCCTTGTTCGGCGTCAGCTGCTGTCGCACCATCAGCGGAAAAAAGCAACGCCAAGGCGACGATGTGGACGACTTTGAATGTCTTGTCCACTGCGGACAGTGGCACGGTAGGAGCAATGTCAATTCGCAGCGCGGATGCGTTCATGGCTGGTTCCTCTGCGCAGGCGGCCCATAAGCTTGAGACCGTCCCGCAAGTTGAGACTCAGGAGAGTGATGTTCGTCGCCCCTGCAGCTAGCTCGAGCGCCTGCACCAGATAGAAGGCGGTATCGAATTCGCCGGCTCTCGCCTTGGAAGCGAGGAAT